>JALNZC010000002.1 GCA_023229525.1 Bacteroidales bacterium | reverse complement strand
GATATACTGCTGGTATGAGGTTGGATTTTGTACTTTGGATTTTGTAAACAAGGTTCATTATTAGCGATAGGTCCTTCGCCTATTTGCTGCTGTTCTCGTAGGGCCAGTAATACCGGTTCAAAGTCAGCTGCTTTCTCCAGATGGTTCTCCAGACAATATTCCAAAGCAAGATCCATGTCCTGTCTGGGATATTTCTTCGCTGCTTGTTCGATGATCTGCATTTGATCTCTGGCATAACGGGGGAACTGAAGATGAACCTTATCGAGGTAGCTGTGTGCTTTCTGCTGATCGGTAAAGCGTGAAGCCACCTGATCGATCAGTTTATTCACGCTTAGGCTATGATCCCGGTAATGCGTTTTATGGCGGACCTGTGTGCCTTTGATATACGATACCGGGTGTTGGATAATCTCCTTACCACTGGTATCGCTTAGGATCAGGATGTCGCCCCTCTGCTCAAGCCGTACTTCTGTTTTAGCTCCCTGGTAGGTTCCGATGGGAACCGAGTAGGTACTGCCTTGATAATGGATCACGTTATCTTTACTCACGGCATATATCCTTCGAGGGGAGGTATTGAACAAGGCAGGTTGCAGAGGGATCAGGTGGGCCTTTTCAATCATCCATTCCAGTGCAGGGATTTTATGGGTCGTAGAATGTTCTTTGGCATTGGCCGTTCGGCTAAGCCAATCCAGGGCCTGGTCATTCAAAACAAACACCTCATGATACAGCCGGCCCCTGAGAAAATTGTACTTGATGTATTTGATCACGTTTTCTATTTTTCCTTTGCTCTGGGGATCATTCTTGCGACAGAACCGGATCTTAAATGGCCGGCTCTGGCCGTAAGCCCGGAATGCTTCGGTTAACACCACATCGCCTTTGTTTTCGTTCGCCAGCAAGACTTTATCCTGATCATAGACCAGTTCCCGGGGATAGCCCTCGATGTAAGTAAACGCCATTTCATGGGCTTCGATAGCTGATGAGGCAGTAAAGGGATGATCCAAGAAACAGACCATCTTGTATCGAGAGCGTGATAAGACCAGTGCCAGGAAGTAAACCTTCTTACGATGACCATCGACATCGCTCATATTATACTCTCCAAAATCAACCTGGGCCTGATCTCCATAAGGAAGTTCTTCAACCTGCTGGTAGTGCCGTGAAGTAAAGACCTTAACCAGGTTATGTTTCTGCCGGACAAACAAGACAAAGTCGTATACCGTTCTGATACTGGCCTTGGGAAACAACGGATAGTGTTCCTTAAGCCAGTCGTGGACCTGGGCCGAAGAAGCTTCGGGACATAGCTCCAGTCGTCCTTTGACAAAGTCTTCATAGGAAGCCAGTTTTTTCGTTCTCCTCGATTGACTTTCCAGAGAAGCCTCATACTCCTTTTCGCTCATAGCCAAATACTTTTTTACAGTCCGGGTGTCCATCACCAGATACTCCGCGATCTGGGAGGGCGTCTTTCCGTTCCATTGTTGATTTAGTATCTCATAATACATAATCCATCGGTGTTCAATTTTTTTATTCATGTCTGACAGGTTTGGTTAAAAGACCAAAAGTCAGACTAAATGTTAGGTTTTTTGCAGCTCAACTTGACCATGGTCAAGTTGAGCTGCAACCCTTGCTTTTTTTTCTTTTTTCTTTAAAATGGGAAGTTAACGAAGGAAGGACCTTGCATTCTTATTTGCCGATTTCTTACATCCTTATTTGCCGAAAACTTGCATTGTTATTTGCCGTTTACAGATGATCCATCGTATCAAAGAATTTACGGATGTCGATATCGATTATCCACCCGATATTCTGTTGATAGATTTGCTTCCATAAATAGTCCACCGCCTCATGCTGCGACTTGCGCGGTCGAAATCCGTACGAGAAGTCGAAAAAATCTGTCTCAAATACTGGCTCCAGTGCCTGCAATACCGCTCTTTGCAGAATACGATCTTCTACCGTGGGGATACCAATGGGACGTTGTTCCCGCCCATCACCTTTGGGAATGTATACCCGTTTGACCGGTGGAGCAACGTACCTCCCCGATTTCGCACGTTCAAGTAAATCCTGAAGATTATGTTCAAGATTTTCCTCATACATTACCAAAGTCTGGCCATCAACACCCGGACTTGTTTTTGGTTTGATCCTCTTATAGGCTTCCTGCATCCAGTCCATATCCATATGGTGATGCAAGGATACCAAAGTCTTGTCCTGGTATTTCTTAGCAATTTCTGCTATTCGATTCTGTTTCGTTAACACATTCATTTGTTCCTATGCACATTTTAGTGTTTCTCAAAACCGATTCCATAACCCGGCGCACTCCCTTCCCTACTCACCGGTTCCTTGGGATAAGTTCACCGGCTTTCAAGCGGTACTATGAAGGCGCTAAGACTGCCTCTGTTCGTTTCTTAACTTCGCTCTTCGCTCGTATCGGATACCCTGACGTGTCTCAGTGTTTCGCTTATATCGGCTGTGAGACGCCTCCGGCATACCTGGGCTTGGGTCGACCAGTTGCCCTATTTCTGGTTTCGTTTCGTCAAGGAAACAGGAGGCTCTCCCATGTTCCCGTGAAACCCGCTTTACATTTGCTTTGTTGTCATACCCCGGACAGACCTTGGCACTTGTCTTTTTGTCGTGCTTTCGGTGCTATTCCCGTAGACCCTACTACGAAAACTCCGTCGATAAATCATTATTACGAGGCTCTTTCACAAGGCTTTTGCAATCGCTGTCTACGCTTCGTGCAGGCATCTCTGTCTACTACGCAAGACTCGTTTCCGGCTGATGGCTAATCTTTACCGGACAGGATTGGTTACCTGTTGGGTTTCTTCGAAAGGTTTCAATGAACAGTTTATTCCCCTTTCACAGGCTTTGCATGGCGCAAAGGGTCTGCTGATTTTATCTGGAAGCCACACTATTCAATGATTATAGCTATATTTACGAAGTAAAAAGTGCAAAGAAATATGGCAAAGGCACAAAAAATCCGTGCATCAAAACATCCTTATGTTAGTCCAAATCAATTTACCTTGGTAGGATTTGAGAGTCCGTTTTCACAACTATTGGATCCAAATAACCGATGGGTAGTTCTGGCGAAGAAGATTCCCTGGGATGTTTTGGTAAGCACCTATGAGCATGGCATGCAAAACAGTAACGTGGGGGCAGATGGGATCAACTCAAGGGTTGCGATCGGAGCGATGCTCCTGAAACACATCTGTAATACCAGTGATAGGGAAACCGTGATGCTGATACAGGAAAACATGTATATGCAGTACTTCATTGGCTACAGCAGTTTCAGCACAGAACAGCCGTTCGATCCTTCTCTGTTTGTAGAATTCCGTAAGCGATTGGGCATCGAACAGATCAATTCCATCAATGAGAAAATACTTGGGTTATCGCATACCAAACCTGAACAACCTTCGGGAATTTCCAGCGATTCAAACGAACTGGATGACACTATGCCGGACACTGGTTCAGCATTCCTGCAGCAGGCAACAACAGAGACAACCTTACCGCACAAAGGCAGGCTGATCACGGACGCAACCGCATGCCTGAAAGACATTGCCTATCCTGCTGATCTGAACCTTCTGAATGACGCCCGGGAGAAATCGGAAGAGTTGATCGATAAATTGTTTGACTCCGAACTTCATGGTGTCAAACCAAGGACTTCCCGTGAGGTTGCCCGGGAAAATTATCTGAAAACGGCCGAGTTGAAAATCAAGTCAAAGAAACAAATCCACAAAGCGATTAAGCATCAATTGGGGTATTTGAAGAGGAACATAAAAACGTCAACCGGCTGTTGGATCAATACGGCAGGTTCCCTTTAAAATGGAAGGACCACCGATATCTCGGTCCGGGGCTGGAATTGAAGGACTTATCACACATCTGAAACATGATCACAGGATGCTTAGAAATTATCTTAAAGGCACGGCTGGAGAACAAATCAATACATTATTGGCCACTGCAGTGCAGCTTACAACCTGAGGATATGGATGAGAATAAAACGAGAAGAAATTTTATTTTTTATTTTTCGTGGGTAAATATCCAACGCTATTGAACGAACAAAAAAAGTGAATTGATAAGGATCAACTAAGCAAATTCAGGCCAAATGCAAATAATTGCAAATGAACACATCGATATTAAAAGTTGGACTAAATTTTTGAAAAATAATAGTTTCACATCACCATTTCAAACTCCTGAGTTTTATCAGTTTTTCAATTCAGTTGAGGGCTTATCAGCTGAGGTTTTTAGCATAATTGAAAAGGATATAATTGTTGCATTGGTGGTAGTAACAATCCATAAAGAACATGGCCTAAAAGGTTTTTTCTCCAAACGTGGAATTATATATGGAGGACCATTAATCGAGGAAAGTGATACAGGCAAAGTAGCGCTAAGAATACTCTTAAAACATCTTTATGTATGCTACAAAAACAAGCTTATTTATTTAGAAACGCGTAATCTGTTTGATTATAAACCATTTTGTGAAGAGTATAAAGAAAGTACCTGGAAATATGTTCCCTATTGCAATATAAAAATGGAATTAAGAGACTTCAAATTAAACGATTTATTATTGAAAATGAAGTACAATCGCCGTCGAGAAATTAGTCTTTCAATTAAAGCCGGCGCATTAGTAAAGGAAGCATCGAATGTGGAAGAGGTTTATAAATTGTTTGATATTCTTAAATCGCTTTATTCGTCAAGGGTAAAATTACCCCTTCCGGATGTTGATTATTTCGAAAAACTCTATGCGAGTTCAATTGGAAAAGTATTTATTGTGCAACACAATGGCAAAATCATTGGTGGTTGCTTCTGCATACAATATCCCAAATTATCAATTAATACATTATATTATGCTGGGATTCGTAATTACGATAAAAAAGTATTTCCAACACATTTGGCTATTAAAGGGGTAATAGAATATGCCATAAATAGCCAGATTCCCACGGTAGACCTTATGGGTGCCGGAAAACCAGATCAGGAATATGGTGTAAGAGACTATAAGGTGCAATTTGGAGGCAATTTGGTTGAGTATGGACGCTACTTGAAAATACTCAATCCGATTATGTACAAAATTGGAACAATTGGAGTAAAAATGATGTCGAAAATATAGAATGAACAACGAAATCTATGTCGCATCACATGATCACACTATTATTAGATTTCAAATCACCAATAAGATAAAATGAATATACTGTTTGACTTAAATCATCCTGTAGACGTAAACTTTTTTAAGAATGCTACTCAGCAATTAGCTAAAGAGGGTCACTCCATTATACTAACTTATCGTGAAAGGGGGCTGTTGGGCAGAATTGTTCATTATGAACTAGGTCAATTTGATCCCATTTGTATAGGAACTCATAAAAGAAATTTTATCCGTAAGGTTATTGGTCAATTGCTCCGTGATTATAGATTCCTTATTTTTCAAAAGCGAAAGCATATTGATCTATCAGTATGTTTTGGCCCAACAAATGCAATAGCATCATGGGTTAATCGAATCCCTTATCTTGCATTTGAGGATGATGCAGAATACAAAATACCTTTTTATCATGCCAATCTATTTGCGACCAGGCATATAATGCCAGATTTTATAAAGATAAATAAGAAAAATATATTCAAATTCCATGGTTTTAAAGAACTTGCATATCTGCATCCTGATTATTTTCAACCTAACCCAGATGTGCTAAATAAATTCAATTTAGAGGTTGATAAGTATATTTTTATTAGAGAAATTGCCAATGTTAGTCTGAACTATCAAAAAGAAAATCCTAAAATACAGCAAATCATTGAACTTTTAGTGAACAAGGGCTTTAAAATTGTCCTTTCACTTGAAAACAAGAAGTTTGTTTCCCGATTTGAAAAAGATTGTATTATTTTAGAAGAACCAGTTGAAGACATTTACTCACTGATCAAGTATTCACGGTTTGTCATCTCTTCTGGTGATACGCTTGCAAGGGAGTCATGCCTGCAGGGTGTTCCCACGCTATATACAGGAGGTCGTATCATGGCAATGAACTCTGATTTTATTGAATCTGGATGTATGATTATGAGAGAAAAAACAGATGAGGTTTTAGCTGCAATTGATATTTTGCTGGACAAGGATATTAAAAAAAACACTGAAAAGATAACTCATGATAGAATACTTAACCAATGGGAGGATACGACAATGGTCATTCTTAAACATATTAGAGATTTTATCAAATAGGGATGAGAATATACTTTGCAGAGAATGAGACCCCTAACCGGGATTCATCCGGAGGAATAATGACATATGTGATAAATTTATCAAGACATTTGATGGCCCAAAATGTTTCGACAGTTTTACTGGGAAGTGATGAACCTCTAGATATTTCCAACCCAAACCATTTTTCCAAATTTGTACCGGTTGTAAGCCAAAAAGATGCTTCCAATGTAAAGTATATTCTTAATTTATTCCGTATCATTCCTAAATTGGTTTTTGAGAAAGATTGCATTATTCATGCTCAACGACCCGACATTTTGTTTCCTTTTTTTATAATGCAAAAAACTATAAATTCAATTTGTACACTTCATGGAGCTCATGATTTGGCGATATTTGACAAAAAAGGAAAAGTATATGGGATTATCTACTCAATTATTCAAAAATGGGTGTTTCAAAGAGTTTCGATTTTAATAGCTGTTGATAAACATACCGGTCAGTATTATTCATCAAGATACCCATTTATTAAAAACAAATTAAAAGTAATCCCGATTGGGATAGACTTTGAAAAATTCAAACCAAGTTTTACCAATGAATTCAGAAAAGAAAACAATCTAAGCCAGGAGGATAAGATTGTACTTTTTGTTGGACGTTTAGAATCAGAAAAAAATATAGGTTTCCTTATTGACGCGTATAGAATTGTGAAAGAAAATTGCAAACAATCAAAGTTGATCATCGTTGGAAAAGGAAGAGAAGAAGCAATATTGAAAGAGAAAGTAAATAATCTAGGTTTGAATGATGTGTTATTCCTTGGAGAGGTTGCTTACGACTCGATACCGAAAATAATGGGCAGTGCAGATGTATTTGCTTTCTGCTCTCATTACGAAGGGAGTCCAACAGTAATTAAGGAAGCGTTGGCCTCGGATTTACCGATAGTCTCTGTTCATGTTGGCGATGTTACGGAGGTTATTGAACCAATCGAAGGATGTTACCTGGCCAAAAGAGATATTTCAGACTTTGCAGAAAAAATACTGACTGTATTATCAGCGAACCGCAAATTAGATATCCGCTCCCATGCCGAGCAATATGATGTGAAAAGACTCAATGATAGAATAATGGATATTTATAAAGCATTAATCCGAAAAAATGCATAAAATCCAGCATAATGCAATAAATATTCTGACGCACAATTCTGTCAATTTTGAAAGCAAGGATTTTCAGCAAATTTTGACCTGCTTCAAAAAAAATAAAATTTCTCTAGTTGAACTTGCAAACGATAGAAATGGTCAATTATTTGAATGCTTTTTTGAATCAACAGAATTTAAACAAGCATACCTTGATGAATTGAATCGTAAAACGCAATGGGAAAATGATTTCCTGTTAATAAAAAAAGAATGGGATAAGTATGAAATAGAATATTTATTTCATAAATCTACCGGATTGTTCCCCTCAATGAGCGATAATTTGGATGTATTGGTTCAGACAAAGCACTTCAAGAAAGCAGGAGAAGTACTTATCCAAATGGGGTATGTGAATTTACGGAACATTCAAGAAGCTCATAAGGAATTTTATCGGAAATTTCGTGGTGATAAAATAATAGTACCGATACATTTGCATGAAAGGGTTTGTTGGGTGGTTCCCTTTGATAATAATGAACATATATGGGATTATTATCAAACCGACTTTTCAAAACCCACAATTAATTATCCGGGATTTGAAGACTGCATTTTAACAAATACAGCACATTGTTTTCTAGAAGATCATATCATTAAAATTTTTGATTTACTTGCCATAAAAAAAAGCATTGAATGCAAATCAATTGACTGGGAGTATATTATTCAGACCGCATCAGAATGCTTTTGGGAGAAAAGCCTCTTTTCCGCTTTTATTATTTTTAATTTCCTGTATCATGATTTATTTGGCACAGAACTAATTCCATCTGACATTCTTGACCGCGCAAAACAATCTATTGAAAAAGACAAGTGGATTTCAAAGAAAATAAACGATGATATACTGAAGCGACCGGTCAAGATGCCTTTCAGAATACCACATTTCTGGATTAGGCGACATACAATAATAAGAGAGTTAAGAGATCCTGCTTTTGGTAATAAATTAGGACGTTACTATCAGGTTTTGGGAGGACTTATAGACAGGTTTATCCATCTTAAATTATCGATTAAAAATCATCCCAATTGTTTAATTGCATTCAGTGGCCTTGATGGTTCTGGAAAGTCTCAACATATCAGACTGTTACAAAAGGCATTTAGTACTTGTGATATTCAAACAAGTATTGTGTGGAGCAGGCCGGGTTCAATGCTGTTAACGAGTCTCATTTTAAAATTTTTACATCTTTTAGTTAAAACACAAAAGAGCCGTTCGACCTTCATTTCTTCAACAAAAAAACAATCACCTATCTATTCGTTTTGGCGTCTATTAAATGTGATTGATCTTATTCTTTATTATTTTTTCAAAATTCGCTTACGGCTATTAACAGGAAAGGTAGTAATAGCAGACAGATACATCCATGATGCCATTGTTGATATGGAGAGCACGAGCAGAAGTAACACTACAATTAGGTTTGTATATAGATTCCTACAAACCTTATCACCAAAACCAGATGTTACTTTCTTTTTGGATGTTCCGGTAGATACAATAATAACAAGAGGCACAGATGAAAAGAAATTAGATTTGGATATCAAATTATCACTGTATGAACAGTGCATTACCGAAAATAAAAAATTAATGATAATTGATAATATTGGAGATATACAGGAGGTTAACAGCAAGGTTAGCACTTTCGCGCTTTCAAAATTCTTCGGGAAATACCCTGAAAAGTTTTCTGGATATAAAATCGTTTCATTTTGTTATAAATAATTACATGCGTGTTCTTTACATAACAGAAGATTTGACATTGCCTTTGGATGAAGGCATAAAAAATGCGGCAAGTTTTTTTTTTCGAGAACTATCCCGACGATATGATACTATCGGGATTTGCAAGTATGGCAAAGAGATACATTCTAAAGAGTTAAAATTATATCAGATAAATACGAACAGAATATTTCTTGACAAGAAGATTAGATCGTTACTCAAGTCGCACAATCCAAATATCATATTTTATCTTCCTTCTTCATCTGCTACCTTACCAAGTTTTGTTAGATTAAATATGCTTAAGTATTTTCAGCCAGCTGCGAAATGTTTGATGATAAGCATGCAACCGAAATCCTTATCTCCATTTAAAAAATTTATTATTAGAAAACTCAAAACTGATGTTGTTTTGACACCTTCGCCTGAAGTACTTAAAACAATGCAAAGTATGGCATTAAACAGCAGCTTGATTCCATTACACACGGATCTTTATCGGTTCACTCCGATTAAAAGTGCTAAAATAAAAACTGATCTTAGAAGACAATACAAACTTCCTGAGGATAAAAACATTATTGCTCACGTAGGGCACATTAATTGGGGAAGAAACCTTGACAGTCTCATCCCGCTGCAAACAGATGACAACCAAGTGGTGATCATAGGCAGCAGTTCAACACCCATTGATGCTCCAAAAGAAATTCATTTGAAGGAAAAACTGGAACAAAGAGGTATTATAATTCTTGATGGATATATTCCCAAAATTGAAGAGATTTATCAATTATCAGACCTGTATGTTTTTCCAGTTACATTTGAAGCTGGTTCTATCGGCCTACCCTTGTCAATCCTAGAAGCCAGAGCATGTGGAATCCCAGTTCTGACAACAGAATATGGTAGCGTGATGACTTTTCTGGGTGATGACCATCAAGGGATTTATTATTCAACACCTGATAAATTTTTAAAACGGACCAAAGAGATACTATGCAAAAAACAAGACTTTAATCTTACATATGTAAGAACATTACAAGAAAAATTGAGTTTAATACTTGATAAATACTTAGCAAGTTGATTGAATTTAAATCGGCTTTTTATTTTTAGATCTATATTCGTTTTTCAAAGCCGCTGCAGAAACAGGCGTCATTCCTTTCTTCAATGGATTTTTCAATAACAACATACCCAAAATTGATCAAAGTTCTGCAAACACAGAATTTTCTATTTCGAACATTTAAAGAATATAGTTCAAACTGGCAATTTACATCCTTTAACATGAAACCTGAGAAATACGAATTCCATCGAATAGCAGTCTTTCGTCACGACGTCGACGCCATTAAGCAAAACACTCTGGCTTTTTCTAAAATTCAATACAGCTTGGGGACAGTTGGCACATACTATTTCAGAGTGGTTCCACAAAGCTATAATGAGTCCGTAATTAAACAAATCGCCTCAATGGGCCACGAAATCGGCTATCACTACGAAACCATGGATACCTGTAAAGGCAATATCGACAACGCCTATGACGAATTCTGCCGAAACCTGGAAATATTTCGTAAGATTGTACCGATTGAAACCATTTGTATGCACGGCAGTCCATTATCTAAATACGATAACCGTGCCATCTGGGACAAATACGACTATAAAAAACTCGGGATAATCGGAGAACCTTATTTTGACTTGGATTTTAATAAAACTTTTTACCTCACCGATACCGGCCGGCGATGGGATGGAGATAAATATTCAGTTCGTGACAAACCACTGAGAAGTTCGAAAGACGAAGGGCAAAGAAAGAAGGAAGAGTTGACCTGGCCACGGTATCACTCGACATTTGATATCATCAAAGCCCTGGAGGCGGGTACTTTCCCGAAAAAAGTGATGATGACTTTCCACCCTCAACGCTGGCATAATAATTTTTACGATTGGTCAAAAGAACTGATCCTTCAAAACACAAAAAATATTATCAAACGCATACTATACGTAAAAAATTAAATTCAATTTATAATTCAAAAATTCCTCATTCAATTATGGATGTATCCTAGAAATGAAAACACTGAAATATCCGGCAAAAACAAAAGAATCTGGAATTATCTTTTTATATCATATCTGATAATAGTTTTTCTCTTATGTGTTTTACCCATTAATGGTACTTTATCCACAATCAATCATGTTTTCGTTGTTCAAATACGGCTCGATTATTTGTTGCATGCCATCCTTTTTTTGCCCTGGTTTTTGCTTTCCTTATCCGGATTTCCTCATCCCGCCTGGAATGATGAACATGTTCAAAGAAAAAGTTTTCTCATGATCTCAGGTCTCTTTTTCGCCATCTTTTGCGAAGCAACCCAATATTTTCTTCCATAGCGAACATTCAATATTAACGATCTGATTGCCAATATATCCGGCATTATCATCGGCTCTGGATTTTTCTTAGTCAAAATAAAGCCTACAGCCTGAACCCAAAATACCTTTGTTTCTGACTTTGCCGGATTAATACGCCTGGTTAAGAGATGTAATATCATAAACATGAAAATAATGATATATGTTGTACCTTTAAACTCAAATTTATCTTTTCTAAACGCATGAAATTGCTCCATCCTTCCTGTTTTATCTTTTACTTTAGCGATATAGTTCTGGTGGTTTGTTCCTTTTTATTGATCTTTAGTCTTCGCCACGACCAGGTTTTGCATAATGTATACTATTATTACCTCACTCCTTTTCTGGTATTTATTTTTCTTTGGGTGGTAATATCTCAGTTTACTGGAAAATTTAACCTCAATAATGAAATGGGGTATAGATCCGTTTTGACTTCCATCGTGCTAAGCAATTTTTTCATCCTGGCGGCAGTTGCTATCCTCATTGTCCTTCTGAACATTACCAAGTATTCCCGCTTTACCATATTTGGCAGTATATTCCTAGCGACTATCCTGGAAATTTTTCTTGGTGTTATATATAAGGTCATTCAGCAGAGTGTTTTTCTTAAAGATTGGATTGGACTTGAGATACCCCGGGAACAAACAATCCACATCTCATCCCCCCCTCCAAGGGAATTCCTCGATTTTCCGCGCGATTTCCAACTGCTCCGCGAGTCGGTCATTGAAGAATCATCTGCCGTGGCTTTTGACTGGATCAATGATCATTTAACCGTTATCGACCCGAAGAATCTATTCATCTCTACTACTTCCCGGTTCAACCTGATCAATCACCCGTCTGATTTCTACACCGGGATTATAAATCTACATCCCATCAACGACCTCCAGCGTATCAACAAATTTTTTGAAACGGTGAATTCAAAACTACCCATTAACGGGATATTGATTGGTTGTTGCGAAACCTATTCATTACGAAAACGAAAGATCCTTAGAAGATTCCCCCCTGTAGTCAATTATTTTGTTTACACTATCGATTTTATCATTTTCCGGGTGTGCCCGAAACTGAAACTGACCCGTAAAATTTACTTTTTATTTACCCGGGGTCGGAGCCGGGTAATGTCCCGAACCGAAACCCTGGGCCGGCTCTATTCCTGCGGGTTCGAAGTGATGGAAGAAAAAACCATCGGGAACCTCCTCTATTGGAAGTGTCGTAAGATCGACCTTCCCTGTTTTGATTGTAATCCTACCTATGGTATCCTGATTCGTTTACACAGGATTGGTAAAGATGGCAAGGAATTCAATGTCTTTAAATTCCGTACCATGCATGCCTATGCGGAATATGTACAAGGCTACATTCATCAGAAAAACGACCTGGAACAGGGAGGTAAATTCAAAGACGATTTCCGTGTAACTACCATCGGTAGGTTCATGAGGAAATTCTGGATCGATGAATTGCCTATGCTCTTCAATGTATTTATCCGCCGTAATATGAGCCTGGTCGGCGTTCGACCGCTCAGCAAACATTATTTCAACCTTTACTGCCAAGAACTTCGCGAAAAGCGCATCAAATACAAACCCGGCCTGATCCCCCCATACTATGCCCAGTTCCCCACCCCCAAAACCCTGGAAGAGATTCAGCAAAACGAACTTGATTATCTCAAATCCTATGAAAAACATCCTTTCCGCTCAGATGTCCGGTACTTCTTCAAAGCGATGTATAACATTCTGATCAAGAGGGCTAGGAGCAAGTAGTTGGCCGATAAGTATTAAGTGATTAAGGTAATATTATTTATCCGTCATCCAGTATCCAGCATCCAGCTTATGTTTATCGCCCCTCGTCCATCGCCTCTCCCAGTGGCATTACCCTGACATTGTTTTTCAGCGGATAAGAGTTGTCAACGGGAGAAATCACCCATGCTTCGTCAATCTGTAAGTCGTCCATCGCCTGATAAAAACCTCTTTCAAGCCGTGGAGCTAAGGAAGCCTTACATTCAATGGCGATTTTCCTGTTTCCTCTTCTGACTACAAGGTCCAATTCTGCTCCACCTGCGGTACGGTAAAATCCTGAATCTTCCTCCCCGAATAATGAGATCATTTGTTCAATGACAAGCCCTTCCCATGATGCACCCATAATGGGATGCCCCAAGAGCTCATTCTTTGTATGGATATTAAGCAGGGCATGTAAAATACCATTATCGCGTAAATAAATTTTCGGCGCTTTAATCAGTCGCTTATTCATATTGGTATCCACCGGAAGAAGGATCCTTACCATAAATGTTTCCTTTAACAGATCAAGGTATTTTCGCACTGTCGTATGACTGATACCGAGTGAGCCACCGAATTGTGACAGATTGATGAGTTGACCGTGTTGATTCGCACACATTTTCCATAAACGATGCATAGTAAGCGGTGGGATATTAAATCCTAGAGAAACCAGATCGCGCTCCAGGAATGTGCTGATAAAACTCAGCCTCCAACGGAAACTGATGGCCTCATCCCTGACAAGGTAACTTCGTGGGAAGCCACCCTTCAGCCAGAAATCCGCAAGATCTTCGTCTGATAGTTCCTTTAGTAACAGCGGTGTAAGCTCAACAAAAACAATCCTTCCGGCCAGCGATTCAGAACTCTGACGAAGAAGATCACGGGATGCTGAACCCAGAATAAGAAATTGGCTGTTGCGCTCATTCTTGTCGATGAGACTGCGTAATAATGGAAATAGTTCCGGAACACGCTGTATCTCATCAAGGCATAGCAGTTTATCAGGATACATCGAAAAAAATAATTCCGGTTCCGATAATTTCTGACGGTCTGATGGATTCTCCAGATCAAGATAAATCGTATCCTTTCTTCCTTTAAGCAAGTGTTTTGCCAGGGTGGATTTTCCACATTGCCTTGGTCCCAGAATTGCAACCGCCGGAAAATGAGCAAGATTATCAAGAATCTCTTCTTCTTTAATCCGCTGAATGTAACCATTCATCATAAATATCTTTCTGCAAATATAAACATTATGTACGCAAATTGAAATTTATAATTTCAAATTACATAGATATTTTACACTCATCACTTATCGCAAGTAAAATTTGTTCCGCCGTATGAAATTTGCGTTAAGAAAATCGATTTTGCCTCAGGTATTTCCACTAACTAAGTACCTCACTTACTTGATTTCACGATAACAAGTTATCAAACTTTTCATGAGGCCCTCATAAAAAAAGAATACATTTTCTTGAGTCTGGAGGAATTTATGGCTCAAAACTCAAAGAAAAGCATTTTCCTCCGTCACGATATCGATCGGTACACCAACAGAATCGAAAAATTCTCCAAACTTGAAAAAAAACTTGGAATAAAATCCACCTTCTACTTCCGCCCGCCGAAAAATCCCTCCCATATAAAACTCATCAGGACGGTTTCAGAAAGCGAGCACGACATTGGATATCACTACAACGACCTGGCCGAACATAAAGGAAATTTGTCCCTGGCCATGGAAAGTTTTTCCGAAACACTTGCCGGTTTCCGCTCCAGTACTGAAGTTAAAAGCATCTGTATGCATGGCAACGCCCTCTCCTCCATCAATAACCTGGATCTGTGGAAAAATGCCGATTTCATGGAGTTTGGCCTGACCGGAGATCCATATATTGTCATCGATTACAATCAAACCCTTTACCTCACCGATACCGGCCGCTGCTGGAACCGTTCCAGGTTTAGTAAATGGGATAAGGTACAATCCCCATTCAATTATCATCCAACATCAACTGCTTCCATCATAACCGATATTGAAAAGGAAACGCTTCCACCCCGCTTGTACATCTGCATCCATCCCGAGCATTATTATGATCAGTTTCTGAAATGGACTGCCTATGCGCTGAAGCAAGCTGTCAAAAACGAGGTAAAAGCCCTTGTGATAGGAGATAAAACGAAGAATGAAGGACGAAGGACGAAGGACGAGGGATGAAGAATGAAAAAGAAAAAATTAAATTACAGAAAGGTGAAAATGTTGCATAAGTGGCCTTGTAAAATATACTTTAAGGAGGTTGAATAATCTGTTTAATTATTTGTTATCGATTTTCCTGATAAAATTGATAATTGTTATAATATGTTATAACAATTCATGGTATCTTTGCATGATTTATGAAAAATATTATGGAAGTTTCACTGGTAAAAATTGGAAATTCACATGGGCTGATTATTCCCAAAAGGGTTCTGAAAAAACTTGGAGTGGTCAGGAGGTTCAACATTCTGGAAAATGAAGGTAATCTGCTGTTTATCCCGGTATATGAGGATAAACCGAGGGAAAATTGGGAGAAACTCTTCGCTAGTGCAAATAAAACCGATATTCCGGATAACGATACTTTTGAAAATATCGAAAATGAATTTGACAATTCGGAATGGATATGGTAAAAAGATTTGATATCCGGAATGCAGAACTTAATCCGACAATTGGTTCTGAAATTAACAAAATCAGGCCTTGTCTCATCGTTTCTCCAGATGAAGTCAACAATTACCTGAATACAGTTGTTGTTGTGCCTTTAACCATCGCCTTAAAACCCTATCCTACCCGGATTGATTGTCAGTTCCATGGGAAAAGAGGACAATTAGCGATCGACCAGATAAGATGTCTCGACAAAACCCGGCTCGGAAAAAAAATGGGTGAACTGGATAATGAAACATCAAAAAAAGTATGTGCCGTAATTGTTGAAACCTTTCGGTATTAAATGTAAGTGGGCTGCTTTGTGCGGCTCGGCACACAGCAGTGATGTGATTTTTCAACCTACTCCCCGACCCACAGATGCGATGCAAACTACGCACCGACGCCCCCTCGTTTCCATTAAAGCTTCAATAAAGTCAAGTACCGGTAATGTCTGAAGTATCTATTCGTTTAATCCGGGAACCTTTGTCTTATGTAGCAGAGACTAAATGGGTTGCATTCCTCAGGCAGCATACCCATGGAAATTTCTTTCAATCCCCTGATTTTCTTTCTATTTATAAAGGTTGTAAAAATTACAAACCTTTAATTCTGTTTGCAGAAAACCCGAAAAACGAAATTATCGGGACCATATTGGCATTGATCATTAACGAGCGTATCTATCACATTTCCTTTCAGCGTATTCTCATTCTGGCAGGTCCTGTCATTTCTGCATCTAATCCGGATAGGACAATTATACTGAATGCCTTGCTGGATGGTTTGAAACAAAATATTCCGGGTGAGACTGTTTTTGTGGAGATCCGCAACCTCCATGCTTGGGGCAATGATACAAAAGTGTTTGAACAAAATGGTTTTACCTGGCATGATCACCTGAATGATTTACTTCCGGTTAATCACGAAACAACTGTTTTTACCTCTATCAAACCAGCCAAACAACGGCAAATCCGCCGTGGGCTCGAAAATGGAACCATCATTCGACCCGCTACAGATATTTCCGAAGTGACAGAACTATACAGCCTGCTGCAAGATCTTTATAAGACCAAGGTTAAAAAGCCGCTCCTTCCTTTTTTGGTCTTTAAAAATTTCTACTACTTACTTCAGAAGGAAGGCAAGGGAGTTATCCTGGTTGTTAAATACAAAGACAAAGTGATCGGAGGAATGGTTTGTCCCTTCTCGGGCGAAAATACGGTTTATGAATGGTACATCTGCAGCCTGCGTGATGAATTAAAACAACTCTATCCGGGGGTTCTTGCTACCTGGGGCGGTATTGATTTCGCTATCAGGAATAAATTCCAGTACTTTGATTTCATGGGCATGGGCAGTCCCCATCAGCCCTATGGCGTCCGCGACTTTAAAACCCAATTCGGCGGAGAAGTCGTCAATTTCGGCCGCTGGCAATACGTCAACAATAAACCCCTATATAACCTAAGCCTCCTTGGCTATAAATTCCTGAAATGGTTCTTCTGAATCCGGATAATGGATACTGGATGAAGGGTCGCTTCGCTCCGATACTGGATACTGGATGCTGGATATTATTCTTTCCTATCTCTTCTCTCCTATCACTTCTCTCCTATCACTTTTCCCGACCCTTTCCACCCACCAAACCCACAGGGCAAAGATCACTACGTAGAACATAGCCCTCAGCACCGTGTCGTGTGCGATTTTCATCCATTGAGGTTCAAAGTTGCTTATCACCGAAAGCAAAACAATTCTGAGTATATTGGTTAAATGAACAATAATCATCCCCATGGGAATGAACCATAGTTTGTGTTTCCAGGGACCGGGATAAAGCAGCATCAGCAAGGCGAACTGTATAATTTGCTTATCGCCGGAGCAACTTGAATTGATGCTGATTCCGCTACCATTGTCAAACCACATACACTGACCCGTAAAGGTCATACTTATATTCAGGAGATGACGGTTCACCCAAACACTCTGATCAAAAACCAATGTAGCCATGGCACGGGTCATATCATTCATCCACAACTGTATGGGCCAGTAATGAAAGTTTTGGGCCCAGAACCGGTAAGAATAATGGATCCCCAATGTGATCACCACAAACCATAATACTCCCCGAACCTGGCGGTAACCCGGATCCTGGTAAAAAAACTTTAACTTTTTATAAACCTTATTCATGTAAAATTTATTTCCGGAATAATTCAATTCCAATTATCTTCGTTATTTTCCGCAATCTCCTATCTCCTATCTCCTATCTCCTATCTCCTATCTTCCATCTCCCTTCCCCTTCAAGTAATCCGTAATTTGTGCTTCTTCCACCAGAAGGCTCTTTACGTAACATCCCCTTCGTTATTAAATCCTGAATATCCCGTAATACAGTATCGGCTGAGCACTTTGTAATTTTTGCCCATTTTGAGGTCGTCAATTTTCCGGTGAAACCGTCTAAAAGTTTATTGAGTATCAGCTTTTGTCTGTCATTCAAAGCTGTTGAAGTATGTTTAATCCAGAATTGTGCCTTAAAAAGAACTTTAGCGAGAATTGTTTCAGTTGAGTTAAGTGCATTCAACAGACAATTCAGAAACCATTTCAACCAATCAGTTATATCAAGGTTCCCTTTTTGTGTTTTTTTAAGGATGTCATAATATCCTTTTCGTTCCAGTCTTATTTGAGCCGACATACTATAAAATCGTTGAGAACTGCCGTCGGCCCTGGCCAGTAGCATGTCTGCCAATGCACGGGCCAGTTTTCCATTTCCATCATCGAATGGGTGAATGGTTACAAACCAGAGATGGGCTACACCTGCTTTTATTACCAGGTCAACGTTTTCGATCTGATTAAACCAGTCAATAAATGCACTCATTTTTCTTTCAAGCCTTCTTGCATCCGGAGCCTGAAAGTGTACTTTTTCTTTTCCGATGGCGCCGGAAACAATTTGCATAGGCCCGGTAGAGTCCTTACGCCATGCACCGGCTGTAATTCGATAGTTCCCGCTTCTACCTGTTGGGAATAATCCTGAATACCAGTCAAATAATCTATCTGAAGTCAGTGGATTGTTAAATTGTTGTGCAGCATCCATCATCATGTCTACTATTCCATCTACGTTCCTGTCTGACGGGACCAAACCTGAAATGTTCATTCCTAATCGCCGGGCTAATGAAGAACGAACCTGCTCAGGGTTTAATATTTCACCTTCAATTTCTGTTGATTTTATCACGTCCAGGGTAATCGTTTCCAATACGGCCTCTTTTCGCAGGTCAAAGCCAAGAGCTTCCATTCTGCCAACCAATTTCCCTTGCAGATTACGAACTTTCCCAAGCAGATAAAGCAAATCGTCATTATTCCAGGTAAACTGAGGCCAATTCTTCAGTTGATGTATATATTTGTACATTTCCCACACCTTATGCGTCAAATATATCTATTATTCTTCGCAACCACAATTATATCCGCAAAATAGGCGGTAATTATTTAAAATGATTACTGCAATGCCTAGGTTCATTGCTTGCAGGCATCTTCTATCTCCTATCTCCCATCTCATTTAGAATCCAACATTCATTCCTGCCATGACTGTATTTGTCTTCCCATGCAGGATTTCCGGTCCATACCGCACATCTCCCCTCCTGTTTGTATTCATGTATTGCAGCCATAAATATATATTACTGACCAGCTCGTACCGTGCAAGGAACGTAATTTCCTGGTCTTCCCAGGTTTTATTTTTCATGAAAGGAATCTTGGTCACATCGTAACCTTTATTGCTATCATAAGCCACATCATCGCCATGTTCGGCCAGAGTAAGAGAGCCGTTAAACAGTAATCCTCGTATGGGCTTCCAGGCAAGTGCGATATAGATCTCTTGCGAGTTGTCACGCATCCAATTTCCCATATTATACAAATTGGAAGTAAAATCTGTAATCTGCAGGTAATGCTTATAGGCCATCGGCTGAGTACGTGTGTACTCTGATGTTATTGAAAGATTGCGGACCGGAAAATCGCTCAACCTGAACCCAAATTTCCAAGATGTGAAATTGTTTTCATCTTTCTTGAAGATCCTGGAGGTCTTTAATTCATCGATGAATAGGGTCACATACAGATGAAGATGTTTGATCTGCCGGCTGCTGATATCGATAAACATTTGGGCATTCGATCCTGCATTGTTATTGAAATAGGAGGAGTGGTCGACCGATTTGAAGAACATGAAGGGAATGAGAAAACCCAGATTGATATCGCCACTGTATATGATAGAATTTCCGAAGGAGATATTTAACCTTTTCACCGGGGTGAAAGTAAACATGTTAGCCGCGATGTATTTGCTGTGATAAACAATCCGGTATTCATCGCCGATCCAATAACTCCGGGAGCTGTCGACTACCTTACTTGCAAGCCATCCATGGATATAATAGAAATCGAACCACTTCACCGGGTTGATATGCAGTTGGATATAAGGAAATGAAGGCGCATGGTCCGAGAAAATATTTGATCCGTGATAGTTGTTCCCCCAAGTAAAAAAATCCTTCATCAAGCCAAAGGAGCCCCATTTCCATGAAACACTGATCCCGCCCCGCATCTCCGACCAGTCGCCCCCCGTTCTTCCTCCTTCATTAACCTTATATATCCCTCCGGTTCCAAGGGTCAAATATTGAGGTTGTACCAATAATTGGGTCGCATAATTATCTCTCAGACTGGCATATCCCCCGAAGTATTTCCTGATATACATAAATCCCGAAGCGCCCCAGTAACGGTGGTACATATTGCTGTTTTCATTTGCCATGTATGAAAACCCCAAAATCGGTCTCACCGATAAAGTGAACAACCGGTCCTGGTACTGAAACGCCAGGGGATTTAATGACACAGCAAAGTCCTGATTCTTCTTGAAAAGGAATCCCAGTTTGTGGTCGTAATTACGAGGGACGAGGGACGAAGGACGAGGGACGAATTGGATTGCCGTATCTCGTATTCTGGATATATCTTCTTTTTTTTCGTTCAATATTCTAAATTCGTTGATCAATATTCGATATTCCGGCAGGAAGTCCTGCAAATAAAAATGCAATTCCTTAACCTGTCGCTTATTAACCCTAATTTTTAATTCTTCATTATTAATTATTAATTGTTTCTCTGCTTCCATTAGTTTTTTCGTAATATAAATTCGGGAATATGGTTTCACTACCGAATTCAGTTCGATGACCTTATTGTTTGCCAGTTCATCCAGGAAATCATAAATACCCGTATTGTTGATATCTTCATAAACAACTTGGGCATGCGCCAATACGGTTAAAATAATCAGAGTAAGAAGTATAATTATTCTCTTCATCCGGGGAAATTAGAAAGATCAAAAATAAGAATTTTTCTGATGCAGGATGAAAGCTCGTAGTACTCGCTGATCTTGGATACTGGATGCTGGATAAAAATTGTTCTCGGAGATGGGGATGCTGTCTAAGAAGCCTTGGAGAGAGCTTTGGTTGTGCGGCTCGAGACCCAGCTGCGTTGGAATATCCCCACCGGAGTAACCATACCACCGGTAAGATCTAAACACTAGGAAGACCATTTGATATTAAAATAAGGTCGAAGAATAATTGATTATTATGCAAAAATGGTCTAATTTTGCAGATATGATAGAAATAAAACGAGATATAAATATCCCTAACACATCATTTTTTCTGTTCGGACCGAGAGGAACAAAAGTTATCCGGAAGAATGTAATGTAGTGGTCGACTATTAAATTTTAATCTGAATGTTATTTTTCAGGAAAACTGTTTAATTTTGTTATTAAACCAAAAATCAAAGACCATGAAAAATGTATTCAAACCCTTAACTTGCGTGTTTTCAATTATTGCGACAGCTCTAATGCTGATTGGAATTATATTGGCAATTTTTGGCACCCAATTTTTGGGTAAAGCACCTCATCTCTGGTATTTCTCAGCAATTAATTTCATTTTGTTTGCCATTCTGTTTCATTTTGCGGGGAGCGAGTCGGATAAAAAACCCTGATACTGGGTGAATGTTCGCTTCGCTCACGATCCAGGATACAGGATACAGGATACAGGATACAGGATTCAGGATACAGGATACTTGATACTGGATAAATAATATTAAAGGAGGTTGAAAGATCACAAAAGCGACTTTGGCGAGAGCTTTGGTTGTGCGGTATGGCGGTGTGGCTCGAGACGCAGCCAGTTGCAATATTTTCACCGGAATCCCATTGCGTCGTAATCTTTAATCGACTACCCCGCAACAACAATGCGATATACCCACCGAAGTCCCGACATGCAGCCGCGATATGAACTTTCAACCAACATTCTCTGGAGCTGCGATGCAACATCCCACCGGATTTCCTTCAAGGTCGGTGCTGAAAAATCGTAAACCGTAAATCGTCATGATTGTTGTTTCAACCATAGTTCAAAAAACGGATCGGAAATGCAATATTGATTGGTTTGTTTTTCAAGGATGTCGAGGTCCGTCATCCGTTTGTATGCTTTCTGGATACTTGAAGTCGGAAAAAGACGGTATTTCTGTAAGAAAGTCGTCTCATACGAACCAAAACCATTCCAAGCAATAGCAGATAATAACCTTACCTGGAAGGCCGTCAACTGATTACGAATTCCATGGAAATAATCGGTCTGGTTAATCAACAGTCGCTCAAGCGCTTGCGGGTAAATCACATCAGGATCACTGGAGGATAATCTCGCGCTTTCCCAGATTTCAGCGCTCAGATATTGCAAATAGTAAGGAATATTACGGGTCTGTTCAAGAATCTGTCGGATTAGTTTTTCTGAAACAGGATACCCTCCCACCCTGAAACGATTCTCAATAAACACCATCGATTCCTCTTCTGAAGGTTTCTCTAACTGAAATAACTTCCCGAAATTAAAAAAGGCCCTGTCCTTTCGCGAAAAAATATTTAAAAGCATATGCCGCTGACTTCCAAGAAAAACATAACTGGCATTCCGGTGATGCTGAAAACTTGCCCTTAACTCTTTCTCAAACGATTCACCATTTAATTTTTCAATCTCCTGGAATTCGTCAAATACCACGATCCAGCATTTGTCATGTTTTGAATTTGCGGGTATGTTAATAACATCTTCAAATGCTCTGGCCGTCTGCAATGGATCAATGGAAAGCCTTAGCTCAGGCAACCCGGCTTGATCCAGTCCCATTGCAGGTTGAATTCCGCGGATCAATCCCTGGATCCGTTTTAAACCCTTTGTCCAGTTTGACATCGGACGCATAAGTTCACGGGTGTATAACTCAATAAACTTTTCCCGCGACGACACTTTAAAAAAGTCTATATATACCGTTGGATGGCCTTCGGCTTCAAGATCTTTCAATGCTTTGATCACAAGTGAAGATTTTCCGATCCGTCGTGGCGAATACATAATTTGATTCGTTGCATTTCGCATGGATAATTTAATCTCTTCCAGTTCTTTTTTTCGATCATAGAAAAACGGATCATCCACCGTCTTTCCATAACTAAATGGATTGTCAATCATATCTTTAGAATTACGCTTTTCAGCATTACGCCACATGGCGTTACGCTACTTGGTATAATATATTAGAATGCAAAGATAATAAAAAATTAGGATAAAAGGTCGCTTCGCTCCCTATACAGGATACAGGATGCAGGATGCAGAATGCAGGATAAAAATATTCTCGGGGTTAAAATGTTGCAAAAGTGGCCTTGACTAGAACTTAGGTCGTGAGGCATGTCAGTGCGACTCGAGACATAGCTGCGATGTAATACACCTCTTAATTAACTCCAGTATTTGAGGGTCGACTGGGGACGAAGACAGCATTTAAAGTTTTTTTGGGAATCCGGAAAATCACGGACAGGAAATTCAAATTTTTTGGATCGATATAATTCAGGTTGATCAGGGTTTTTATTACATTTTCTTTCCCGTAGAAACGGATCAAATTTTTCATCTCCGAACGGCTCCCCAATGTAAAAATGCACTCAATAATTATGCGTCTTGATTTTATCAGATTGAGCTGCTTAAAGTCAACATCCCAAAATATCGTGACGGCAATTCAGACAAAGGTTCTGTCATTTAATCCTGATCTTTAAATCAAAATTACTTCTTTTTTCGGTAAGATCAAAGACAAAAATTGCAAATCAGGGTCGCAGTACTCCGGAAAAATGAAATGATCGCCGATATCGATTTAAAATAAGAAAATCAGGTTATCATTTCAAAGTGATTTAAGCGTAAGTGAACGGAAAAGTTAATCTACAATATTACAATTTGTTATGTTATTGTCTATTTTTAATCCATTTTCCAAATTACTTGACTTTTACTAAAATATTTGCTATATTTCGGAATTCATAATGATGATAAAATTAATTTACTACTGAAAGTTAAGTTTTTGAAAGGAGGTTTATAACTTAACGTGGTTTTCTCCATAATCAAGTCTAAATAGTGGAAATATAAAAGATAAATAGTTGCGTAGGATTCAAAAGGATCCGGTTTAAAAACCATTAAAACATTTATCCATGAAATCAAATATATTTTTTAAGAAAAGGTTTTTTTTCATCCTTATGATGTTAGCATACTTTTCCTTTACTGCCTGTGATAAAGTAGGTGATAATTCATCTGTTGTCATTAAACTTGACCCTTATAAAACCACTGTTAACATTATCTTTTTGAATGCTAAAACACAAATTCCCATCGGTTATGAGGACGTCAAAAAAGTACGTGTGCAAATTTTTGGTGCCAACGCAAACCAGGTGCATGACATTAGTGGTGTTACCCAGTCTTCCTACTATTCTGCAAGGGGATTTATGACCTTGGGCATTGAAAAGTCGGTTAAACCGACTCCGGCTAATCCGTTTAAATTCACAATAGTAGCCGAAGCAGAGGGATATGTATCTACATCGGTTCCTATGAATATTGTTTCCGAATCACATGGTTCAATTCAGGTTCAGATGGTTGAAATCTCCAATCCGTCAAAAGGAATAGCTTCCATCGTCAATACTGACTTAACGGTTGATCATGGAGTGGTGAATAGTACAGTGCTAATTACAACCCCTGTTGTTGCTACCACCAATACAAAAGCTGTCTTGACAATTCCCCAGAATACAATTATAAAAGATGCTTCAGGGACACCTCTTGAAGGAAATATAACAACAACCATGGTATATTTCAATAATATTGACGATGAATCAATACAATGTTTCCCCGGCGGATTGATGGCCAATGTTGTTCAAAATGGTGTTGAAAAGGATGTTATGTTTTATTCGGCAGGATTTGTTGCTATCGAAATGACAGATGGTTCCGGAAGAAAAGCAAAATCCTTTGAAAATAATCAAATTCAGGTATGTATCGAGGTGCCCTTGCAAACCTACAATCCGGTAACAAATACCACAATTCAGGTCGGAGACGAGATTCCTTTGTGGAGTTATGAACCATCTACAGGCCAATGGAATTATGAGGGGCAAATGATCATTTATAATCAAAACGGGAGCTATATTGTTAATGGTTTTTTCTCACACCTTTCTTATTGGAACTGGGATTGGGGATGGGGTGACGGATATTGTGAGTATGGCTGTCAACTGCATTTCATCAGCAATACATATCCGGCTGGATATCCGGTTGGATGCTATTTTTTAATTCATCGTCAATCTGATGGTGTTTTATTGGACGACAGTAGAAATCATTGGGGTTCTGGTATGTTCGGGGGAGGTACCGGAAGTGGAACCATGGTACTTATTGGGGAAACCGTCCAATTTTGGAGAGTTTCCTCAGGGATTCCGGTAGTTATTGAAGCCAGGGATTATTGGTATAATACAACTATCGGCGCCCAACTTGTCAACGACCTTTGTTCCGGAACTTATGATTTTGAACTTACACCACCTCAACTCCCTCCTTCGGACAGCGTAGTAGTTAAATTAAATGGTTATTGCCCATCATCTCCGAACGATACTGTTTATCCCTCTCTGGGTTACTATTATAAAAATATTACAAGAAATGGACCCTGGTTGAGCGGATATATGGTAAATGGTAATTCAACACTGTATAATATGATTCTGGGTGATACTTACAAATTTGGAACGACCTTTAACGGGGTTTACGAGCAATATGATATGACTATTGTCCAATCAGGTTTTTATATATTCAGTGTCCAGTTCACACAGGCAATGTGTGATGAAATCGTTTATTGATGAAAATAAATCCAGACTGGACGTTTTAACCAATGTGATAAAATGTTCATTATAAGGAGTAAAAGATCTTCTTCATCCGTGGAACTAAAAAGTCAAATAAGAATTTTAGTGACACTGGATGTTGGATAAAAGGTCGCTTCACTCCCAATGCAAGATCCAGGATGCAGGTTCGCTCCGCTCGCTGATGCAGGATACAAGATCCTGGATACTGGATAAAAGTTCGCTTCGCTCACGATGCAGGATGCTGGATAATGGTCGCTCCGCTCCCGATACTGGATGCAGGATGCAGGATAAAAATATTCACAGGGTGAAAATGTTGTAAAAGTGGCCTTGACTAGAACCTAGGTCGTGCGGCAGGGTCGTGCGGCTCGAGAAACAGCCGTGATGCAAAATCCTACCGGAGTCTCACATAAACAACCTTAGAGAGAGATTTGGTTGTGCGGTATGGTTGGAGTATCCCAACCAGTGTCCCGCCACGATGTGATCTTTAACCGACACCACCGTCAGTTGCGTTGTAATATCCCAACCGGAGTTCAAACACCCTGCAATGATGAAGGATAACCGATATCGCCTGATGGAAAATTTTACTTGCAGGGCAAAAAATAAATTTGTACTTTTGCGCTCCCAAAACGAAATTGGCCCGTTCGTCTAGTCGGTTAGGACGCCAGGTTTTCATCCTGGAAATCAGGGGTTCGATTCCCCTACGGGCTACCCAAAATCATATTTAAACCCTGTAAACCAACACTTTACAGGGTTTATCTTTTACGGGAGAGTGAAAAAAGATGTGACCGGGGTTTTTGGACTCAGAAAGCTTGACCTAGCCCAACGTAAACACCATAGTCCTGGCGGGCTATCGCGAAATTGATATAGGCCCTTAAATTTCTGGATGGGACCACATTCAGATAAAGTGCAACACCACCAGAAGGAAGCCAGACCGATTGACCGAATTCAGCGATATTGCCGAATGCTTTACCGTTACCCAGAAAACCGCCGACGGCAATGAATTTCCAGATATCATACCGCAATTCAGCTTGGATACTCACCTTTGACCGATTCACATATTTCCCACCGGTATATCCCCTGAAACCATCACCTTTGCCGTAATTTGCAAGCTGGTTATAAGGTACATCACCCCAACAACCAAGGAGATAAAACCGCCATGCTAGTGTAAGCCGGTTACTATTTTTTAATAAACAATGGTACCCATTTAAAAAGGTCTCAATGACCAAAAAATCGCGTGAACTGAAAAATATATGATCGAAATTCCTGAAATTAAGCATCGCATAATAGCCTTGTGTACTCCAGAAGATGTTGTTCCGGTTATCCCACACAAAGGTCGGGGAAAGCATACTCTGGATCTCACTGCCCACCAATACGCTGTCATTACGCATTTTTGCCGAAGCTGCCGAATCTCTGCCTTTTTGTGTAATGGTACCATAAGCAAATTCAAGCCCTCCATATAACCCGCTCACGATTTTCCGGTAACAGGTTGCCGTGAAGGACAAAGTCTGATCCGACATCCATACATAATTTCCCTTATTGTTATTGATCACAGTAGAATCTTTCCGGATGCCATAAAATTTTGACTTCAGGTCACCAAACCCAAATGTAATGATCGCCCGCCACTTATTTTTATCCCAGAATAAGTTTTGCCTTGTTGCAACCATCCAGCTCCCGTAAAAATCAAAATAGAACAACGCTGCAGTGGAAGAGGGCGGAGATGCCTTATCTATTTTATCCAGGTTGTACACCAGCATAGGGATAACCGCAAATCCCAACCTTGTTGAGGAATTATAAACGGGGCCTGGAATCACGGTAAAATTAATTTTGTCTTTTATTTTCTTCAATGAATTTTCGAACAACAGGAGGCTGTCTCCGGATATGATCTTATGCTGGGCAATACTGGGTTTGCAGAGGAAGATAACGACAAATAACAATCCGATCGATTTCACAATCTGAAATATATAACTCCCCGGAATATCTATAACGGGTTAAAGAGATAAAGATATTAACTTTAGTCAAGTTTCAAAAAGAACAAAAAGAAAAGTTCTATAATGAGCATCTGTGACCAAAAAAAACAAGCGTATTATGACTTGTTTTTTTACTAACTTATTCATTGATTTTTCATTAAATTTGTGGATCATCAATCTTTCAATTATGAAGGTTCCAGACAATACGACCAAGTCGCTAATCGATGCGATCATCCGGAAAGGTAGCCTGAAACAGGATGTTTACCACACCACGCTCGAAGTATTTAACGCGTTCAAGTCAGCAGGGGAATCTCTGATAACAAAAAACCACGCTATCATTGATAAAGCGAAATACCCTTTACCTTTTTCATACAAAGACCGTGGACAGTTTGAATTCCGGTTGAAATTCGGTAGTGATATCCTCATCTTTTTCATGCATTCCAATGTTTTTGATATCCCGCGCGATCATGAAGTAATGAAGACTGCCTATATCAAGGAAGATAAAACCCGGTCTTATTGCGGGATTATTCACATCTTCAATTTCCTGGCTGATTCATTTAAGTACCACCGAACCAATGATGTGGGATATTGCATCGGTCGATTATTCGTGAACCGTGAACGGCATTATTTTATTGAAGGAAAGCGGGAAGTCGGCCTTTTGTACAACAATTTTCCTTACAGTATTCTCGATGATAAATCGGTGAAGAACATCCTCCATTCATCGATTCTCTATACCCTTAATTTTGATTTGCTTACGCCACCTTACGAAAATATCAAGGAGGTGACTGCAGGAGAAATGCAAACCACCCTCGATGCCTTTTCGATCAGTACCGGTAAACGGCTTGGATTTCGTTTCCAGGCGGATGAAGTGGAGAAATAGATGCAGGATGCAAGGTCGCTTTGCTCCCGATCCAGGATGCAGGATAAAGGTCGCTTCGCTCCCGATGCAGGATGCAGGATTCCGGATAAAATATAGTTTACGGAGGTAGGGATGTTGCAAAAGCAGTTTTGGCGGGAGTTTTTGTTGTGCGGTAAGGTTGTGCGGCTCGAGGCACAGCCACGTTGCAATATTTTCACCGGAGTCCCGCCGCGATGTTAACTTACAACCGAAGCGCAAATCAGAAAATTTCTTCCAAGATCAGCTCTCTGATCGAATCGTAGGTATGGGTAAGGATACAGTGAATTCCTTTTGGCGAGGTCCACTTTGCCAGGAAGATCCCTTCACTTGCCTGAGGCTTTAAGGGTTGGCTGGAATCGGCTTCCATAGCAAACCAATAAGTTCTTTTCAGGAACCGCTTTTCTTTGCGGGTATAGATATGCCAGGTACATAACATTTCATGGATGATAGTCACCGATTTCAATCCGGTTTCCTCCTTTACTTCGCGGATGGCAGCAAGACGTGCCGAAGCCGGATATTCCCAGCCAACAGGTAGAGCAGGAATGCCGGACGCAGGATGCCGGATATACTGCAAATCGTGTTGTTGGATATCGGGGATGGAAAATCCGGGCTCAGACTGAGAGGAATCCGGATGGGCCAATGCATCCTGGATATCCTTTACATCGATTTTTCCCTTAGGAAGGTCCCAAAAACCAAGCCGGTGGATAAATAAATATTCACCTCTCTCATTTTTTACCATTCCTCCGGCAGCATCTACCCTTTTAAACATTGCGGAAAACGCTTCATGTGCAAAAAGCCGGTTTCTGTCTGAAATCAATGGGTCAATAATGAAAAACTTTCTCCATTTATCATACCGCTCAAATTCATCGTAGGCTCTTTTAAGCTGTTCCGGTGACTCAAAGTTGATGATCATATCGGAAGGCGAAACAGCTTGCGGGGGAAGCTCTGAAATGAGTATTGACCGGTCGTTGAGAAAGATTTTCATGAAATCGTCAGATTGCGCGCAAATGTACAAATAATGTCGGTCGGATGCAGGGTCGCTTTGCTCCTGATTCAGGATGCAAAGTCGCTTCGCTCTTGATGCTGGATGCTGGATGTTGGATAAAGGGTCGCTTCGCTCCTGATGTTGGATGCTGGATGTTGGATAAAGGGTCGCTTCGCTCCGATACTGGATACTGGATGCAGGATGCAGGGTCGCTACGCTCCTGATTCAGGATGCAAGGTCGCTACGCTCTTGATGCCGGATATTAGGATGCTTGATGCCGGATAAATATTATACGGAGGTGAAATGTTGCAAAAGTGGCTTTGGCGAGAACTTCGGTCGTGCGGTATGGCCGTGCGGCTCGAGACGCAGCCACATTGAAATTTTTATAGTGAAATTCCGACAAGCATGCACGATGTGATTTTTCAACTTACATACCTACACATAGCTACGATTCAATTTTCCCATCGAAGCTCCTGGCCGTAGCTGCTTTGGAAGTGAAAATCTTTTATTATCTTTGCAAAACATTCAGAAAATAATCATATGATATATAACAAAGACATTGCATTTAAAACCGCCGAATTACTGCTGAAAATCAATGCAGTTAAACTTAGTCCTAAAAACCTTTTTACCTGGGCATCGGGCATCAAATCGCCTATTTACTGTGATAATCGTATCACCCTTTCGTACCCGGAGATCAGGACTTTTATCCGTCAGAATTTTGTTAAAGCGATTGAAGAAAACGGTTTCCAGCCTGAAGCCATTGCTGGGGTTGCAACCGGAGGCATTGCACAGGGAGCGTTGGTTGCCCAGGAGCTGGGATTACCTTTTGCGTATGTCCGCACCAGTAAAAAAGAACATGGGTTAACAAACCAGATCGAAGGGGAGATCCGCGACCGACAGCGTGTGGTTGTAGTTGAGGACCTTATTTCTACCGGGGGATCAAGCCTTGGAGCAGTACAAGCTCTGAAAGAAGCCGGTTGCCAGATCAAAGGGATGGTGGCTATCTTTACTTATAATCTCCTGAAATCAGAGAAAGCATTTATCGAAGCTGACTGCACGCTGATTACCCTGACCGATTATGATCACCTCATCCAGAAAGCGGTAGAAATCGGTTATATTACCGATAAAGATATTCGGGTTCTGCAGGATTTTAAAAAGTCTCTCAGCTAGAAGCCAGTTCTCTACGCTCACGATGCAGGATACAGGATGCAGGATGCAGGATTTTCCCCTCTCTTTGAGGAGTGGGGTCAGGGGGTTAGGTGGATGCTGGATGCTGGATGCTGGATAAAAAAAAGCTGATTTGATGAATCAGCTTTTTTTATGTGAACCGAAGGTCCGGTTAAATTTTAACCATTTTAGCGTAAGTGTTTCCTGCTTTCACCATATAGGTTCCGGCAGGGAGGTTGTTTATGTTGATTGTTGCGGTAACGGTACCCCGTTCGTGGTTTCCCAGGGTGGCGCTGAGCACGGTGCGTCCGGTGAGATCATAAATATAAACCATTACATTACCTGCAGTTATATTGTTGAATGTGAGCTTCAGGTTGTCTTTAACAGGATTGGGGATCAGTTTCAGGGATCCGGAGGTGGTTATTTTTCCCGGTTCAGGATCGATTCCTACAGGAGCCCAGTAGGAAGATTCCATCCACAAGCCGCGACCGAAGGAGGAGAGATATATCATCCCCCAGTTTTCGACATGGTAATCGCGGATAACCTGCTGACGTATTTCTGTGACAGCCACGTCACCGATGTTAAGCATGTCGGGAAGCCAGTTGGGACTACCGGAGGAGAGATTATTGGTACTGAAAACCCCTACATCGGTACCGATGATGGCGGTATTATCTCCATGTAATTCAATGATCCCGGTATAGACTGGCATTTGGGGTAGGTCGTCCTGGATCGAAGTAAATACAGGTGCAGGGTCATTACCATTCTGTGTAAGGTATACATAATCAGTATTTCCATAATTTCCGAGGGTTACCATTATCTGGTTGCTGTTATTCGGATTTATTGCAATGGCTGTGATGGTCCTTCCGGCAAACGGCATGTCGGTAAAGAGGGTGTTGGTAAGCACGCATTGCGAACTGCCTATATTGGCGCTAGCGGAATCATATGCATTGATAAGACCGGAAATGCGCACCAGGCGGCCTGCACTTGATCCGGCCCACAGTGTATTCAGGTCAGCGGATACCGATAGTGTGGTGAATGGATCATCATAACTTTCATCGATAAAAAGCTGGAAGTACAAAGGATCTTTTTCCATTTTGAGCATGTCCTTGGTCATATAAATCCCCCTATATCCATCTTTGGAACCATACCGGAAATATCGGTTGGCGATGGGATCAGCAACGGTGAGGCTGTCGCCTATGGGAATAGGTTCAGTGGTGACATACGGGAAACGGAATTTATTATTCGCGCTCTCGATCCATAGCGTCGTATCGGCTGGAATTGGTTTTACCCGTGCATAGATTTTAACGCTGTCGTGCGTAGCGTTAAAAGTAAAACTTTCCCAGATACGCATGGGAATGTGGGCTGAAAGTACGGTATCGATCTTCATCAAAAAGGCATTGCCATAGGCTAAATCACGTAAGTCTTGACGGCGTATAGCCGAATCGCCTTTGAATTTCGAAAATACGGCAAAGTTGGGGTCGATGGAAGACCATTCGCAAGTACCGCCAGTCCCGCCGAAATTTGCCGGTTGTATAGTATTATTGTCGCGCCACATTTGATATCCGTCGGAGATGTTATTGGTCAGCCGCGGGTAAAAATAACCCAACCCAAGAGTTCCGATCCTGACACCGCCGCCCATGACGAAATATTTTTGTGACGAATAGGCAACGCTGGAAAACTGGCTTATGGCAAGACTTTTATTAATTGTCTGATAGGTGATTTCTTGTACCCCTAAGGTAGCGATGGTAACACCGCCATCAGTCGCCATGGCCAACTGGGCGAACCCGTTCTGACGGAAGAAATAGTTGTGATGGTAAAGGGGAGCATATTGGATATTGGTAATCGCCTGATCTCCAAAACTAACCTGTTCCCAGTTATAGTATCCGGTAGGTTGATAGCGGACCCCTTTCCACATATTGAGTCCACCGAGAAAAATCTGGGATGGATCGTTGGGATGCACGATAAGCGTCATGGCATAACACCCTTCCCCATTAAAAGGCTCGAATGTTGGATTGTTTGGCATGATCAGGTACCATGAGACACCCTTATCTGCGGATGCGTATACACCTTTGAGTTTACCGTCCGTTAATTTGGACAGGCTGGCATACATCATATTGGGATCGGAAGGAGCGATGGCGAATACCATCCAACCGATATTGCCTGCCGGAATGGAATCTTTCCCTATATGGATATTCCTGAATAATGTGATGTCGCCACCCGGGGCAATATATCCTGAATCACCTATAGCAGTAAGAATTGTACCATCAGGTCCAACAGTAACATCCATGGCATAACCGCTTTTGATTTTAGTCCAGTCATTGCCATTTTCACTGTATAACAAACCCGTGGAGGTGGAAGCATAAAGATGGTTGTTTCTAGTATCAATGGCTAATTTGGTAACGCTTTCCCAGTCGGGATTGCCAAAGGTTCCCGGAACAAGGGAAAACATCCCGCCGTTTTCAGAACGGTAGAGGCCGGAACCCTGAAAACGGTTATTCTGACAGGTTGAGATCCCGGTTGCTGCATATACAGTACCGGTATTCGTTTGAACAAGTGAAGAGACCTTGAGTATTTGGTTATCGGCAACATCCATCTTTACCCAGGTAATGCCGTTGTTGTTCGATTTCCATATACCACCAGAGGCTGCACCTGCTATCAGGCGTGAATAGGTCGGGTCGGTATTGTCATAGATCACACTCCAGACCGGGCCGGTAAAATTATCCGGGCCCATAGACTGCCAGTTGAGGTTTAATCCGGCAGACGCTTTGGTACGAAGTGCATCAGCTTGTTGACGGGCTTTTTGAACATCAAGAGGATTAACAGTCCCGGTATGCTGGTTAACCCGGAGGCTTTGTAACCAACCAGAGACATCATTCTTATCTGAATCCGGATTCCCGGGCAGTGCAGCCATCGACAACGTAGAAAAACTTAGCAAGCACATTGAAAATAAAGCCGTGATGAAGCCGAATGGTAAAAGTCTTTTTTTCATATTATTCGTTTTTATTATGTTTCTTGTTTCAATATTCTCTAAAATCCTAGAGATCATAAGGATAAGAAAACATGAAAAGCTGTTGTTTTCAAACGAACAAATATAAGTGAAAAACTTTATTCTCCAAAAAAAAAATAAGGGCGGTATTTTCAGGGCGAGCGGGCGAAAGGGCAAACGGATTTGTTGACCGGTGGGCTTATATTTTTTCCAGGCTACCGGAGGGCAGCCATCCGACGCTGCCATTGGCAATTTTAATCTCATACCAACCACTGATGTTGTCGAGCAGTCTGACCTTGGTTCCTTCGTGAACGACAAAAAGATCGGTACTCTTATCATCAGGTGAACTTTTCACAGTGATGGTAGGGGCAAACACAATGGCTTCGCGGGTCGATTGCTGAACACTGTAACCTGACCACGAGAACGATAATGAAATCAGAGCCAGGAAAAGCATTGTCAAACCCGCCCAAAATCCGATTTTACGAAAGAAAAGCACATGTGATACCAGGTATATTGTTCCGCATGCGAGAGCGGCGATAAATAATACGATTCCTATCCATGCCCATGTATCGATAGGGAAAAGTTGAACCAGGGCAAAAAACCAGCGTTTATAAAAGAGTTCGGGGAGCGGTTCAATTTTATCGGCGATTTTATTATTGGCAACTTTAAGATTAAAGTCAATATCTTCATTTCCCGGATCAAGCCGTTTTGCCCTTTCGTACCAGAGAATGGCATTGGCAAAATCGTTAAGTTTAAAAAAGGCATTCCCCATATTGTAGTATAACTCAGGCGACTCCCATCCCAGTGCAACCACTTTCTTATAAGTATCCGTTGCATTGGTATATGCACCGGCCGAATAGGCTCTGTTCGCTTTAACAATAAGCACTTCTTCTTCCCCAGCACTGACCGCCAGTGATACAAATAACAAATACAAAAAAATTGCTATTAATCTCATAACTTGTTACAAATTAATAATTAACAATTAATAATTAATAATCATTAATTGTTAATTCATTTCATCTCAGCTCCCTTTCAATCTTGCTGATGATTTCCAGTGCCTGGTTGTAAGTCCGTTCCATATTTACGGTTTTTTCACCTGGGGCAAAGCGGGCGAAATCAGTATTGTGTAAAGTGTCAATAAACTGATTGATGATCTGCTCGTTTACATTTTTACGTTCCAGAGCATCCTGGACTGAATCGATGCTGAGGTCGGACAGCGGGATGCTGAATTTATCGCTTAGATAACCCCAGAGCGCCTGGGATATTTCCACATAGAAAGATTCCTGGTTGCCGGTTTTCTGAAATTGCTCGGCTTTTGCAAGTCGTTTCCGTGCAATCTTGGTCGCTTTGAGGTTTTTCATGAGTTGAATATCGCTACGACGGGCAGCCATCCTGCGCCAGAGAATCAGAAAAATAATAAAGAGTAACAGCGGGATGATTAGCAGGAGTAAGAAACCGGTGGAGGCAAAAAAGCGGTATCCAAGTGGTGAAAGAGCAAAGTGTTTATCTTTTATATGCCGGATATCGCTTCCGATATATTGAATATCTTCTTTATTGGCGCCGGAGTAAGTAACCATTGTCGACGCATCACCGCTTCCTTTTTCAATATCCAGGTTATAAGCCGGGCTGCTAACTGAAATATAGCGTTTTTTGCTTACATCGAAATACGTGAAGGTTACCGGTTTGATGGTAAATTTACCCGGTTTCCGGGGGATCAACAAGTATTCAAAGGTTTGTGTACCTGAAACACCAGCAGCTGTGGTTTGCACATCGCTGGTCACCTTGGGATCATAGGTCTCGAAATCGGGAGGAAAGTTAATATTCAATTTATCGATTAGCTGAATGTTTCCCTGACCACTTATGCTGCATTTCAGGGTGACTGTCTCATTGGTTTTCAGCCGTGTTTTATCGATCTCTGAATGGAAGGTGAAATTGCCGACGGCGCCGCTAAAATCAACTGGTTTGCCAGTTTCAGGGAGGGGTTGAACATTGATAACCAATGGGTTCGATTTCAGGTTTTTTTCTACATTGGCGATATTGTTATTGAAGAAGGAATCATTGAAAAAGTCATCGAAAAAAGGATCCCCCGTACGTGTCCGGGTTTGCTTGCGTACCTGCGCAACACATTCGAGTTCAAGCGGATCGATCACCAGGCGGCCACTTTTGAGTGAGAAAAGAGCAATTTTCCGGATATCGGCTACAACATATTGTTCCCCATTGATGACCTGGGTTGTTTGTTGCAGTTTATCGTTCTCTTTCATCAGGTTTTGTGACCAAAAGCCGGAAAACGACGATAACTTGCTTATGTTTATCTGTGCGATCGGTACTTTCGTATAGATCTTATACACAACAACAATTCCTTCACCCTGGAGCGGATTCGTATTGGAAGCGAATGCTTTCGCATAAACATCGCCCACACCTACACCTGCTCCCTGTGAACCGGCATCTGGCTGACGACCGGGAGGAGAAGCAGCATTACGGTTCCCGGAAGATGAATTTTGAGCATTCCCGGCGTTGGCGTTTTTAACTACCTTGATGGTGAGGGTATTGGAAGTGTATGTTTTATGATCAACTGTAGCAGACGCGGCGGGAATCTCAAAGGTACCTTCACGGGTGGCCTGAAGGATATAAGAATAGGTGTAAGTAATGGACATGCTGGTGCGGCCGTTGATGGAGCGGATACTGGAGGTTGTACTGGTATTCGGTCCGCTCAGTAATTCAAATCCCTGGATGTTCGGTCCGCGGAAACCGGTTCCCTGTCCATTAAGCACATAGGAAAGATTAAAGGTCTCCCCCACTCCAACTAACTGTTTGGAGGAGGCGGTCAGTTGGATTTCCTGTCCGGTTACAAACCCAGAAAAGACAAAGAGAAACAGGATGACGAGGGACGAGGGACGAGGGACGAGGGACGAAAGACGAGGGACGAGGGACGAGGGACGAGGGACGAGGGACGAGGGACGAAGGACGAGGGACGAGGGACGAGGGACGAGGGACGAGGGACGAGGGATACTGGATGCTGGACACTGGATGCAGGATACAGGATACAGGATAACAGATAATATATTACGAATGACAGGTAATCTCATTATTAATTATTCATTGTTAATTATTAATTGTAATCCTACTACCAGTCCTTATCCACTCCTGAAACCTGCACTTTGGCTTGTTGTTTCTTAACTTTTTGCATGGTCTTCTTTTCGTCGTTCTTCAAAGCTTCGAGCATTCGTTCGGCATCGTCTTTACTTATCTTTTTCTGGTCCTGGGGCGGTTTTTCCTGATTTTTATCTTTATTCTGGTCCTTATTTTGATCCTTTTTATCCTGCTGGTCCTTTTTATCTTGTTTATCTTTATTTTGTTGTTGCTGCTGCTGTTGCTGCTTTTTCAGCATCATTTTCGCATATTCGAGGTTATATTTGGTATCGAGGTCTTTGGGGTTGTTCATCAGGGCATTTTTATATGCAAGGATACTTTTATCATACTCTTTGGATTGTAGGAAAGAGTTCCCCTGGTTATGAAAAACCTTCGACTGGATTGCGCGGTCCTGGTTCTTCCCGGCTAAGTTACTATAAATTTTGGCCGATTCCTCGAAATTGTTGTTTTTATAGACAGCAGCGCCAAGGTTAAACTGACCCTTCACCGACTCCTTATTCAGCTCCAGCGCCTTGCGATAGTCCTTTTCTGCTTCCTTGAAATTCCCATTATCGAATTTGCGGTTCCCCTGACGAAGAAGTGCATTTTCCTTCTGAGCAAAAGAGGGAAAGCCAAGCAGAATAACCAATATGAATATGATCTGATTTTTCATTTTACAAATTCAAAAGTAACCTCTGAAATTAAACATACTTGCAATTTTGCATTTCTTGTCCCTCGTCCTTCGTCTTTCGTCCCTCGTCCTTCATCCCTCGTCTCACGTCTTTATCTCAAACGGCCTAATTCTTTTCAGCCACTGCGTTTTCCTTTCAAACACAAATAGATCAAGCAAAAGGAAAAAGAGTGACAGCGCTATAAAATACTGGAAACGATCTTCATAATCGCTGAATTGTTTCTCTTCAATTTCACTCTTCTGTATTTTACCAATGTCGTCAAAGATCTTGTTAAGGCCCGTTTCCGAGGTTGTGGCCCGAATATATATCCCATTTCCCAAGCTGGCGATCTGTTGTAACAATGTTTCGTCCAGTTTGGTCATGATGGTTTGCCCGGAACGATCTTTTTTATATCCTATCTGAACATTGCCGTTATAAAGAGGAATAGGTGAACCTTCGGGCAGCCCCATTCCGATCGTATAAATGGCTATTCCTTTCTTTGCAATAGCTTCGGCCTGTTCCAGTACGCTGCCCTGGTGATCCTCCCCATCAGTGATAATAACAATGGCTCTATTGTGCTTCGATTCACCAAAACTATTGGCGGCAAGATCGATTGCGTCGGCAATAGCTGTTCCCTGAGTAGGTACGATGCCTGTATTGATGGTAGCAAGAAACATCTTGGCAGCTGCATAATCGGTGGTGATGGGAAGCTGTGTATAGGCTTTTCCGGCAAAGACGATAATCCCGATGCGGTCACCTTCCAGGTTGTCGATCAAACGTGAAATCGATTGTTTTGCCCGTTCGAGGCGATTGGGTTTAATATCCTGGGCCAGCATGGAGTTGGAAACATCGAGACAGAACATCAGGTCGATGCCTTTGCGTTTTACCTTTTCGAGGCGGGAGCCGGTTTGCGGATCGGCCAGCGCAAAAACAAGAGATGTAAAAGCCAGCATCAGGAGGATGAACTTGAGGATCGGTTTACTCACCGAATACTCGGGTATAAGTTGTTTTATCACATCCCATTCGCCATATTTTGTGAGGGTTTTCTTTTTCCAGATCAGAAAAAAGATCATCATGACTGTGAATAACGGGATCAGCGCGAGCAGGTAGAAATAATATGTATGTGCGAATCGGAACATCTTATAAACTCAAAGTCAAACGTAAATTTAAAAGTCAAAAATCAAATGTCAAAAATAAATTCAAAAGTTAAAACGACTTGTATTCTCTCATTTCCTGTACCTTGTATCCTGCATCCTGCATCCTGTATCCTCTCTCCTGTATCTTGTATCTTGCATCCTGTATCCTTCATCCCTTTAGCATCTAAAATCCTACCTTTTCAGGGAATGTTCTTAAGAAAGACATATCTCAGCAACGTTTCCAGACTGATAAAAATGAAGGAAATTAAGGCTAATGATAAGAATTTCTCATTTTTCTTCCTGAATTCGGTGACGTCGATCTTCGACTTCTCCATCTTATCGATTTCCTGGTATATGGCACGCAATTTTGCATTATTTGTAGCGCGGAAATATTTTCCATCGGTCATCCTGGCGATCTCCATCAGTAACGGTTCGTCTATTTTCACATCCATCATCTGGGTCTGAATGCCGAAGGGAGTTTGCACCGGAATGGGGGCCTGACCCATAGTACCGATCCCAATGGTATAGATACGAATACCGTATAGTTTGGCTATCTCGGCTGCTGAGCGTGGATCGACAGCGCCGGTATTGCTAACACCATCGGTAAGCAGGATGATCACTTTGCTGATGGCTTTGCTTCCACGGAGGCGGTTTACTGCAGTGGCAAGTCCGTCGCCAAGGGCAGTACCATCATCGATCATGCCACTGTGAATATCATGGAAGAGGTTTTTCAGCACTGCATGGTCGGTTGTGAGCGGACACTGGGTAAATGTTTCACCGCTGAAGATCACCAATCCGATGCGGTCGTTGGGCCTTCCTCCAATAAATTCGATAGCCACATCTTTGGCTGCTTCAAGTCGGTCAGGTTTGAAATCCATCGCGGTCATGGATCCACTGATGTCGAGCGCAATTACCAGGTCGATGCCTTCTACACTGATATCCTGACGGCTTAGGCTGGTTTGAGGCCGGGCCAGGGCCACGATCAACAGCGTAATTGCCAAAAGTCTTAAAATATAAAGCCCGTGATAGAGGTAATGCCGGTATGAATGAGAGGATGTTTCAAATCCCTCCGTACTGCTCACCTGTAAATCAGCATTGTTCCTTTTTTGCCGGTAAAAATACCATGCTACCAAAGCCGGGATAAGCACCAGAAAAAAAAGAAAACCAGGATTCGCAAATGTGATGCCGTGGAACATGCTATAAAAATTCAAAATTCAAAACTCAAATCTCAAAACTACAACTTAAAAGTCAAAACTATTTTTCCATCCTCAAATCTTCAAATTCTCAAATCTTCAAATCATTAAATCCTCAAATTCTCAAATCTTCAAATCATTAAATCTTATCTCCCATCTCTTATCACAGGTCTTTCTTCCGGCAGGGCCGGTGTTCCGGTTGTTGCATATACAAATGCTATTCCTTCATTCAATGAAACTTCATTTTCGGATGGCAGGGGTTTTGCTTTGGCAAACTTAACCAAGTCGGCTAGTATAAGGATATCGCCAAGTTTATCAAGCGCCTGCCGTGGGCATCCTGTATCATTCAATAAATTTTCGGTCAGTTCAGCGGAAGTCAATTCCAGCGCCGGGATATTGTAATGGTTTTCAACGTATTTCCTAAGGATCTCTGTAAGTTCAGAATGGTATTCCTTGACTTTTCCTTCCTGCCATAATTTTTTCACCCTGAGTTTTTCGAGTTCCTGGATCGCCAGTTCGTGGGGCAACAATTTTATCCGTGGCTTAAGCTGGAAAACCGGTTCATGTCTTTTCCGCTTCCTGATGTACCACAATACAACAGCGATCAGGGCGATAATTGCCAGAGCTCCCAAAATCCAGGGAAGCATCTCACGAAAAGTAATAGGAACCTTTAACGGACTTTTTATCGGTTTAATGGCTTGAGTAGTATCGACTTTTATGGTATGCACGGCCAGTAAAAGCATTTCGGTACTCGCTGTCTGACGGGTGGTATCCGGAAGGTTACGGTATAAGAAAGAAATTTCCGGAATGGTATAAAACCCGGAGTCGTAGCAAGTGAGATTCAGTTGTTGGGTAAGGGTGAATGCCTTTTTATCGGTGGTGAAGGCGGTGTCGATCTTTCCCCGGCCAATCACGGTGATATTCCCCAGTATAGTATCGGGCAGGAATGGCCAGAGGACCTGTGCTTTCACCGGACCGGTATATTTCAGGGTAATTCCGACATGATCGCCGATAAGCATGGCATTGGTATCCAGTTTAGCCGAAACATTGACCTCCTGGGAATATCCCAAAAAAGAAATGAAAACTAAACAAATAACTGCAATGATCCTGTTCATTTAAACTCATTTAAACAACTATTAAGAATTTTTAATTCTTAATTTATTTTCTTGCTCCTCTTGTTTTAAAAAGTCCCATCAATGGTTTTATATAATCCTGATCGGTCCTGATCCGGGCAACGTCGATGCCGCTACGCCGCCAGGTGTCGGTCAGGTAGCTAAAATGTTTGGTATACCAGTTATTATATAGCCGGCGAACATTCATATTGGATGAATCTATCCAGCGGAGTTCACCGGTTTCGGCGTTCCGGGTCCGGATCAACCCGACATCAGGCAATTCTGTCTCGCGTTCATCAAAAATATGTAAGGCGATCAAGTCATGTTTTTTGTTGGCAATCTTGATGGCATCTTCGAAACCCTTGTCGAGAAAATCGCTAAGCAGGAAAGCGGTACACCGTTTTTTAATCACATTGGTAAAAAAGCGAAGTGGTTCGGTGAGGTTGGTTCCCTGTTCCTGTGGCCGGAATTCAATCAATTCGCGGATAATTCTCAGAATGTGCGTAGTGCCTTTCTTTGGTGGGATATATTTTTCGACAGTTTTACTGAAGAAGATCACACCCACTTTATCATTGTTCTGGATCGCGCTGAAGGCCAGTACGGCAGCAATCTCAGTAATGAGTTCCTGCTTGATGGTTTTCCGGGTTCCGAATTGGTTAGAGGCGCTGACATCGATAAGCAGCATTACTGTAAGTTCCCTTTCCTCATCAAAAATTTTGACATAAGGATGGTTAAACCGGGCGGTAACGTTCCAGTCGATGCTCCGGATATCGTCGCCCGGCTGGTATTCCCGCACTTCTGAAAATGCCATTCCGCGTCCTTTAAAGACAGAGTGGTACTGCCCCGAAAAGATCTGGTTGCTCAGACCCCGGGTTTTGATCTCGATCTTACGAACTTTCTTAAATAGCTCGGCGGATTCCATTTCTCTAGTTTGTGAACTGGCGAGCTGGCGAACTGGTGAGCTGATGAGCTAAATATTTTCTTACTCACCATCCCACAAACTCACCATCTCACCATCTCTTATGGTACTTCAACAGTATTCAGAATTTCATTGACAATATCTTCCGTTGTGATATTTTCGGCTTCAGCTTCGTACGTGAGACCAATGCGGTGGCGGAGGACATCGTGTGCAACGGCACGGATATCTTCGGGAATAACATAACCGCGTCGTTTGATGAAGGCGTATGCCTTAGAAGCCAGTGCCAGATAAATACTAGCCCGGGGTGAACCTCCGTAGCTGATCAGGCCTTCGAATTTTTTCAGTTTATATTCCGCCGGGAAACGGCTAGCAAAGACGATATCGGTAATATAGTTTTCAATTTTTTCGTCGAGATACACTTCACGGGTGATGGCACGGGCACGCAGGATATCTTCTGGTTTCACGACAGCATTTGTTTGAAAAGTATCATTGCCGATATTCTGCCGGATGATTAGTTTTTCCTCTTTTTTATCAGGATAACCGATGACCACCTTTAGCATAAAGCGGTCGACCTGGGCCTCGGGCAACGGATAGGTCCCTTCCTGTTCGATCGGGTTTTCTGTGGCCAGTACCAGAAAGGGTTCCGGAAGCATGAAAGTCTCGTCACCAATGGTCACCTGGCGTTCCTGCATTGCTTCGAGTAAGGCGCTTTGCACCTTGGCCGGGCTCCTGTTTATTTCGTCGGCTAGGACAAAGTTGGCGAAAATGGGTCCTTTCCGTACTTTGAACTCCTCTTTCTTCTGACTGTAGATCAATGTACCCAACAAATCGGCAGGGAGCAGGTCGGGAGTAAATTGGATCCGGCTGAATTTGGCTTCGATACAATGAGCTAACGATTTAATGGCCAGGGTTTTGGCCAATCCTGGAACACCTTCCAGCAGGATGTGTCCATTGGCCAGGAGCCCGATCAGCAACCTTTCGATCATCTGTTTTTGACCGATGATCACCTTGTGCATTTCCATCGTCATCATATCCACAAACGCGCTTTCTTTCTGGATCCGTTCGTTTAATTCTTTGATGTCGGTTTCAACCATGATATTTAATTTTTGAGGGTGCAAATTTATACAAATGAAAAAATGCTCTACATCTATTGTTGTTAATATTTGTTAACCATTCCGTTAAAAAAATGTTAATGAAAAAAACTGGAGGGATTTAGTCATGATGATAGGATTCGCCGCGCAGGATTGTCAGTGCGCGATAAAGCTGTTCGGTAAAGAAAAGTCTAACCATCTGATGGGAAAACGTCATTTTGCTAAGGGAAAGTATAAACCGGGCTCTTTTTTTCAGATCGGGGTCAAACCCAAAAGGACCGCCAATAGTGAAAATCAGGTTCTTACCGCCTGCTGAAAATTGTTTATTCAGAAAGGTTGCGAATTCAATAGAACGCATGTCTTCGCCCTTCTCATCAAGGAGTACCAGCACATCGTCCGGTAAAATCTGTTTGCTGATCATTTCGGATTCGCGCAGGTTTTGTTCGGCATTGGAGAGGGTAGCGGCATTTTTCAAGGCTGGGATTTCAATGATCTCAAATGGAAGATAATGTTTTATCCGCATTTCATATTCATGGATTCCCGACCGGAGCCACGCTTCTTCTGTTTTTCCGATAACAATCAGACGGACCTTCATAATTTGTTGCAAATATGAGAAGTTTCGGGAAAAGTTTTCGTATTTTTGTCAAAAAGAGGGTATGAAAAAAAAAGATAAGGGCTCACTGCGTTCGGGATCATGGATCATGGATCCTGGATTCTGGATGCTGGATACGGGATCCCGTATTCGTACATTTTTCATCTCTGTATTGTTCATTTCCTATTTTTGGGGGTTTGCAGCCGGTCCCGATGAAACTGCGAAGCAAGTGGCTACCGCCATCCAGGCTGGGAATGCTGCGGATTTAACCAAATTTTTCAATACCATGGTTGATCTAACCTTACCCGGATATGATGATACATACAGTAAAGCCCAGGCGGGCCAGATCCTCAAAGAATTTTTTACAAAAAATCCGGTGAAAACATTCAAGGTAACTAACCAGGGTTCCTCATCCGATGGTTCCCGGTATTCGATCGGCAGTCTCGAAGCCGGAGGTAAAACTTTTCGGGTCTATTTCCTGATCAAGACGGTGAACGGTCAGAATCTTGTGCATCAAATGCAGATGCAGGAAAATCCTTGAAAACGCCTTATGATTGGAGATAAAAGATAGGAGATAGGAGATAATAACAATTCAAAACTCTTAGTTACATCAAATATCGCCTATCCCCTATCTCCCATCCCCTATCTGACAAATAATGAAACCAGCATGACAATTGACGAAATCATCGATCGGGCCTTGGCCGAAGACATCGGTGACGGGGATCACACCACGTTAGCTACAATTCCCGGTGATGCTTTGGGTACTGCGAAATTGCTGATCAAAGACACGGGTATTTTATGCGGTGTAGATGTTGCCATCAAAGTTTTTCACAAGGTAGATCCCTCTTTACAGTTAAACATATATCTGCGGGATGGTGACCAGATACAAAAGGGTGACATTGCATTCACGGTTACCGGTAGAACTGCTTCCATCCTGCAATCGGAGCGGCTGGTTCTGAATTTTATGCAGCGGATGAGCGGAATTGCAACAGCAACCAACCGGGTTGTAAAAAAAATTGAAGGACTCCACGCACGCATCCTGGATACACGAAAAACGACTCCCCTTTTGCGCGAACTTGAAAAATATGCTGTACGTACCGGCGGTGGTTTAAATCACAGGATGGGTTTATTTGACATGATCATGATCAAAGATAACCATGTGGATTATGCCGGAGGTATTACCAATGCAATCGACAGTATCCAAGATTATTTAAAGAGATCAGGAAAACAATTAAAAATCGAAATTGAAGTCAGGAATTTCACAGAGTTGCAACAGGCGCTCGATCATGGACATGTGGATCGTATTATGCTGGATAATTTCACGGTGGAGGAGATGAAAGAAGCGGTGCTGCACATCGGTGATCGATATGAAACCGAAGCCAGTGGCGGAATTACCGAAGAAAACGTACGTGATTATGCCGGAACCGGCGTCGATTTTATCTCAATGGGAGCCCTAACCCATCAGATCAGAAGTCTGGATATGAGTCTGAAGGCTGGATGAAAGTTCGCTGCGCTCACGATGAGCTCACTACGTTCGCTAATGCTGGATACTGGATGCAGGATGCAGGATACAGGATACAGGATACTGGATGCAGGATACAGGATACAGGATACAGGATATAGGATGCAGGATGCAGGATGCGGGGTTCTGGATTCCGAATACTGAGCACTTAATGCTGATATTTCTTAAAAATATTTTTAAAACACAGATTTAGTCATTTTGAGTTTTAAATCATCGTTAATCGATAAAATTCTGGCATTTCCCCTTTTGGTCCGGGTTTTACGCCATTCAAAGAGGATCGTGCTACCGGGATTCGAAGGTGTTTCGCTATACGATGTCACCATTTTTTTTTACAATGGTCTGTCGCAGGGTTATATCACGACCCGTGCAGCAGCGATTTCATTTTCATTATTTCTGGCTATCTTTCCGTTCCTGATTTTTTTGTTTAGTATCATTCCATTCATACCCATCGAAAATTTCCAGCAATCGTTATTGTTACTGATTAAGGATTTCCTGCCTGGTACCACTTACGAAACTGTTAAAGGGACAATAATTGACATTGTGACCAGGCCACGGAGCAGCCTGTTGATCATCAACCTGATCCTGACCCTCTATTTTTCGACCAATGGAGTTAACAGCCTTATCGATGCTTTTAACAACACTTACCACGACCTGGAAACCCGTTCCAGCGTTAAACAATATTTAATGTCATCATTTATTGTTTTCATTATCAGTTTCCTGCTGATTATCGCCATTGGATTGATCACTTTTGGTTCGGAATTACTGCGGTGGATATTGTCGGATAGTATTGATAACAGCTTTTTCCTCGTTACGGTATTGGAAATTCTGCGCTGGCTGATCATTCTTTTATTACTGTTGATGGCCATTTCCATTGTTTATTACCTTGCTCCGGCCCGCCGTAAACATTTTCGATTCATTTCAGCCGGATCTATGCTCGCCACCCTGCTGATCCTGATCACAACCCTTGGTTTCAATTTTTATGTCGATAATTTTTCCAGATACAATGCCATTTATGGATCCCTTGCAACCCTAATGATCGTACTGGTTTGGATCTATATCAATTCCATAAGCCTCCTGATTGGTTTTGAGCTCAATGCCTCGATTTTCCATGCAAAACGGGGATGAAAGTTCGCTACGCTCATAATGAGCTCACTTCGTTCGCAGATAAGGTCGCTTCGCTCCCGATGCAAGATGCACGATGCACTATGCAGGATGTTGGATGCTGGATACTGGATAAAATACAATTAAGAATTTGGAAATTTTGGATTCACAATAGTACGTTCTCTTAGACAATTCGTAAATATTAATTGACTCATCATTCCTAATTCCTCATTCGTAATTCAAGAACCCGCCTTGGCGTGAGATTCGGTTGTACGGTATGGTTGTGCGGCTCAAGACGCAGCTGCGATGTGATATCCTTACCGGAGTTTCCACTAGAGTCCCAATTTTTAGCGCCGGAATAGTTGCAGGAATAATGACACCAACTCCTTCCGGTAGGTAAAGAAAACCATAATAGAGCTCAAAACCAACTGGCCTGTGGCAATCCACAGCAGATTCCGTTCGTTGGTGAAAAACTGACAAACAATCACAACAGCGATAAAGATAAAAGGGAGATAAAAGATTTTCCAGTTATTCAATTTGAACCGGAATATTTTCCGGCTCTCGAAATACAGGAATAAAGCCTGAACCGGTTTTACCAGGAAATTCGACCACACCGCCCCCATCAATCCGAATTTCCAAACCAGCAAACTGCTGACGATCACCTGGAAAGCAGCCGAAATGAAAAATACTTTGGGCAATACTTTTGTTTTCTTGAAAAAAAAGAGCGGTGCAAGGTATAGATAGAACCAAGGCCGGGTGGCAAAACCAAGAGTTAATATCATCAGGAAAGCAAATCCTTGGTAATAAAGGGGATTTTTAATCACTAACGGGACCAGCAACGGAATCGCAATGACCACCATGGGAATAACAAGCAAAGTGATGGCGGTAATTCCGTTGTAATAGCGGTTCACTTCGGGAGTGCTCTCATTCAGATTGCCGTCCTTCCAGATCGTATAAATCTTCGGATGCATGGTATTGGCCAGCCCTACCTGTAATAACTCAATTCCGAGGGTCAGCTTTACCGCTATATCGAAAATCCCCACATAAGTTGGATTGACCATGAAATGAACGATCACATAACGATCGATATAATTGACAATCCAAACCATGACGGCATAAACGACCATTGGAGCACAGAAGAACCACATTCCATGCAGGAAATCACGGCGGAAAGTAATCCCGAATTCCCGCAGGATCATCAATACTGACAATAACCCCGATACAATGGCCGGGATCAGGCGACCAACGATCGGACCATAAAGTGTATAAGGAAACTGGTACAAGAGGACAAGGGAGGCCCCAAGGGTCAAAACGAAATTCGATAAATTCAGCCAGAAAAACCGTTCAGGGCGTTGCTGGTTTATCAACAGACTCGAGTAAGACTTGAACACCCCGTTGAAAAAAGCTGAAAAAACAGTGATCAATCCGAAAGGGAAGAACTGCATGACTGTTGATTCGCTGAAAACCAGGTGGAATATGGCGTTTCCGCTGATAAACAATAAAAATGTCATCAGGGTGGCAATCACAATCAGAACCATGAGTACGGTACCGATAAATTCACGAAGGCGCCGTTTGTCGTCTTTGTGTTCAAAATAATTGATCCCAATATAAGTATCGAGTCCGAAAGTGGAAAGAACCTGTACGAAATACATAAAGGTGAGGTACAGGGCATTTACACCAAACTGCTCCGGGGTAAGTCTGCTAGTAAAGAACGGGATCAGGATCACGCCTGTTGTATAAGGCAGTGCACCGACCAGTGAATATATAATGGAAGATTTAAAAAATTGTCTGGAGATCATGCATTATTTGTATGATACCTTATCAAGTTTGCGGGAGAATCCTTTCACGTTCCAATGAAATAAACTGTAAAGGTACCCGATTATTGCGCGTAACCGCCACCCTGGATTTCCAATCAAAGGATAGAATATCGCCTTCAGATAATCCTTCCTTGCATCGGTGAACTCACCGCGAATTAACCGGTAACGGCCGGAAGTTGTATAAGCAATCATTAACTGGTTTTTAAAATGTCGGTTTATCTTTCCGGTGGTAAGGGTCACATTTCTTTTGACGGCAGGATCAAGTGAAGCGATATGATCCAGGACAAATTTCCGTCGTTGGTGAACTATTTTGACGGGGTACGTTTTTGTTGCCTGGTTGCTGTATAACCGCCACTGACCTAGGACATGGTCATCGAAGAAAAACGCTCCCTGGAGGGCAAGATCGGCGAGTGTTGGCAGATCGGTGGTTGGAAAATCAGGCACTTGTTTGAATCCACCGATAGCTTCGAGCGCCGTTTTCCGGATAGTGATAGTAACCGCCGGGATCATATTTTCGAGGTACAATGCATTCAGGATTATGCCGGTTGGCCGGTTCCGCCAAGTAAGGGGAATTGTGATGTCTTCTGCGGGTGAAATGTTCTGGATCTTCAATGTTTCGGCAAGAAACGCCCGGGTACGCCCCCAGGTCACCACGACCTCCGGATCTTCCTCCATAACTATATATTGCCGGTGGAGTTTTTGAGGTTCCCAAAGGTCATCGCCCTTCATGATGGAAATGTATCTGCCGCGTGAGATGGAGAGTCCCTTGTTATTGGTTCCCGTCTGGGTTACAATCCCCTGGTTTTCCTGTCGGTAAAAGTGGATCCGGCTATCTTTTTCTTCCCATTGCCGGGCAATATCCCTGGTGCCGTCAGTACTTCCATCGTCGAGAATGATCATTTCCCAGTCGGGGAATGTCTGGGCACGGACAGAGGCAATGCACGCTCCAAGATACTTCTGGTGATTAAAAGTAGTGGTTAAAATGGTGAATGCAGGCATATCCTAGCGCAATTTTGCCTTAGTGGCGAATTCAACGTATTTTAAATCGACCATGTGACCAAAGGTAAACAATTCCATTTATCAACCATCAAAACTGCGAATCTGAGTGATTTTGTGGATATTGCAATTGAGATGAATCCCCGTTCTTATACATCTGAACTCAATTAGAATATGTTATATCCCCCTATTTTGAATTTTTGATTTTTACATTCCGGGATTAAAAAAATAATTACTTTTACTTTGTGAATAACATCATCATAATAAATCTGATATCAGATTTGAAAAGGTTGTGGGAGAACGGGACAGCCATTTAATGTGCGAGTATCCTTTAATGAATGGTTTTTCCTTTTAATTCTATATTTGGAAATTTAGTATGAAATACAAACGAATAAAAGATCTTAAAATATTTATGTGGCAATTGTTGGGTTCATTGTGTGCCACCCTGCCTCCTACTCTTCTTTGGTCCAAGACAGCTATTCCATTTCCTACTGTAGACTTTCTGTGTCCCGACACAGCTTATGTTGGATCACCCATTACAATAACGAATACAACCACGAACGGAAGCACTTACTATTGGAACTTCTGTTCGGGCAACATCAACTACAACCCTGAAGGTATAAACATTGGAAATCCCGGAGGGTTACTATCTGTTCCAACCTATATTACACTTGTTAAACAAGGTAATGAATGCTTCTCCTTCATCAGTTGCCAGGGAACCGGTATAATTAGGTATTTTCATGGGGCGAGTTTTAAAAACAATCCTGTCTCGTGTACCAACTTGGGTGACTTTGGAACGATTTCTATCAACCAGGAAGGGATACAGGTGAAGGAGGACAATGGTCAATGGTTTGGGTTTGTATGCAGCGACGACAAACTTGTAAGGTTGAACTTCGGCGCTTCGTTGTGGAATACCCCAACGGCCAATGATCTCCTCTTTAGCGGGCTGAACATGCTGCACGGATTTGCGATGATAAAGGAAGGCACTACCTGGCTTGGTTTTGCAACCTGTGCAAACGGGAACAAGATGGTGCGATTCAATTTCGGGACCAGCCTTGCAAATCTTCCGGTCATGACTGATTTCGGAAATATTGCTGGTTTTTCTTCCCCAGGTGCTATCTGTCTTGTAGAGGAAAACTTCAATTGGTACGCCCTAGTATTGGCAGCTGACAATACCCTTTCGCGGATTACCTTTGGAAATTCCTTGTTAAATTATCCAACCGGTATAAACCTTGGTAATCCCGGAGGTTTATATTTTGCGGGTGGACTGACCTTACTCCGTGATTGCGAATCGACAATTGGTTATTGGACAAACTATCTTGTGAATGGCGAGTTGGGCAAACTCACATTCCCGGCAGGTATTACAGGAACCGTTACGGGAACAGTACTGGGAAATATCGGGGGACTTGCCCGTCCGCATAGTTTCTCGGAGATTTTTAGACAGAACGACACTCTGTATACATATATTACCAATCGTGATAATAATACGCTTACCCGGCTTATTTTCTTTCCTTGCAACAATGCCTCAGTCCCCTCTTCCACCCTGTTCAATCCACCATCCTTTTCATATAACGAGCCGGGGACTTATAATATTCAGCTTATTGTCAATGAAGGGATGCCCGACCAAACTGCGGTATGCAAAAGTATTGTGGTGTTGCCGCAACCCTTCAACATCACTGCGGATTTTGCCGTGGCGGATACTATATGTGTCGGGGCAAGCGTGAACATTATCAATCAAACTGTAGGTGGTAGTACCTGGTACTGGAATTTCTGTTCAGGCGATGTCAATCAGAATCCATTAGGAGTTAATATCGGCAATCCGGGCAATCTTTTAAATATCCCCACCTATCTAACTTTAGTTAAACAAAATACAGAATGTTTTTCATTTGTGAGTTGCCAAGGTGTCGGTGTAGTACGGTATTTTCATGGTACCAGTTTTAAGAACAACCCGGTAAACTGGACAAACCTGGGAACATTTGGTGAGATCACCTTTAACCAGGAAGGTATCCAGGTAAAAGAAGATAATGGACAATGGTTCGGGTTTGTATGCAGCGACACTAAACTTGTCAGGCTGAACTTTAACACATCACTCTGGAATATACCTACGGCGACGAGTCTTCCTTATACAGGGTTAAATATGTTACACGGTTTGGTGATCATCAAAGAAGGGAATACCTGGCTTGGATTTGCAATCAATTCATTCGGGAATAAAATGGTTAGGTTCAATTTCGGGTCTAGCCTGTCAAACATTCCTGTGATGACTGATTTTGGTAATATTGCCGGCTTTTCTATTCCCGGTGCCATATGCCTCGTACAAGAAAATGGGGGGTGGTATGGCTTGGTGATGGCCGGTGGGAATACCCTTGCACGAATCACTTTTGGGAATTCCTTGCTGAATACTCCAACCGGAGTCAACCTAGGTAACCCTGGCGGTTTTAGCAACGCTATCGGATTTACCCTTCTCCGTGATTGTGAATCAACTGTTGGCTACTGGACCAACTATCTCGTGAATGGTGAATTGGGCAAACTTACGTTCCCGGCAGGTATTACAGGAACGGTCACAGGAACGATACTGGGAAATATCGGGGGACTTGCCCGCCCGCACAGTTTTTCAGAGATCTTCAGACAGAACGACACCCTTTATGCATATATCACCAACCGTGATAACGGTACGCTTACCCGGATTATTTTCCCTCCTTGCAACAATGCCTCCATTCCTTCTTCCATCCAGTTCAATCCCCCGCCCTTTTCTTACAACGAACCGGGGACCTATAACATCCAACTTATTGTCAATGAAGGATTACCAGACCAGACTTCGGTATGTAAAAGCATTGTTGTTATACCAGGTATGGTACAAACAGTTGTGGATACCGTTGTTTGCTTTGGATCTTTGTACTATGCTGGAGGTGAATGGCAATCTGAACCTGGTACATATTATGATACAATTCCCCGACCAAACGCTTGCGATAGTATAATAATGACAAATCTTACTTTTAAACATCGTATTCCGGTTGACCTAGGAGTAGATACAACAGTTTGTGGGAATATTATTGTACTTAATGCTTACGTGCCCGGAGGAAAATATCTATGGCAGGATGGATCGACAGATTCTGTATATATTGCCATCGTATCTGGTAAATATTTGGTTCAGGTGACTCAAAACCAGTGTGTAGCAAAGGATTCAATAAACATCGTTTTCAAACCACCAATTCCCCAAACAGTTGTAGATACAAATGTTTGTTATGGCTTTAAATATTACGCCGGTGGTGCATGGCAGTCAACCCCGGGAATATACTACGATACCATTTTCCGTCCGCGCGTCTGCGATAGTATAATAAAGACAAATCTTACCTTTAAAACACGCATCCCAGTTGATTTAGGTGTTGATTCGGTTATTTGCAACAATGTTATAATACTAAACGCTTATGTCCCGGATGGATTATACCGGTGGCAGGATGGTTCCATTGACTCGGTTTATTATGTAACCGAACCCGGTCTGTATTGGGTTGTGGTCACCAAGGACGGATGCAATACCGGTGACAGTATAACAATGATCGGATGTCCACCATTAATTTGGTTCCCCAATGTTTTTACACCAAACAACGATGGGCTTAATGACACATTTCACCCAGTCGGGAAATCTGTTTTACAATTCAATATGCTGATTTACAATAGATGGGGGGAAAAATTGTATGAAACTAATGAAATCGAACCCGGTTGGGACGGATCTTTCAACGGAAAGAAATGTGCAGATGGGGTCTATGTATTTATCGCTACTTATCAATTTAATGAACCCGCTGCTCAAATATATACCACAAAGGGAACAGTAACTCTGCTGCGATAATAGACACAACACCTCACTAATAGAAATTAATGCGAAGAATAATGATTTACATGACTAGAAATGGTGTTCAGTAGTTGTAACGAACGTTTCTCTTCAGTAAAAGATTTTACAATTTGTTCTCTTGCTTTTTGTGAAAGCCATTTAATATCGGCCTTAACAGCATATTCAATAATTTGTTTCAATAAACCGGGATCATGTTTTTCCAATACGAATCCGCTGTCGCCAACAATCTGATCCATCATACCTACTTTACTCACGATCGGTACACAACCACAGGCCATTGCTTCAGCTAAGGCAATTCCAAATCCTTCTGAAAATGACAACTGGCAATAAAATTGGAAGCCCGACATTAATTTTGGTAAATCTGTATGAGGTAATGATTGTAGATGAACGAGGTTGTCTGTTTTATTTATCCGAAAACCCGGAGACAGTTTCCCAACAAGAAGAAAATGAAAATCAGGGAACATTTTTGCAGCTTCAAAAAACAAATCGATCCCTTTTAATAAGTAATTTCTTTTATCAAGGTTTGAACATATTGTTAAAAATGAGACTTTGTCACGCTCTATTCCATCATATGGGTAAAACCGATCCGTTGAAATGCCATTGTATACAATTTCAACCGGTGTAACATTTGCAGAATCAAAATACTTGTACCCCTGCTTTGGAAAATCAGAATCCTGATAAGTATAGGTATATTCCATCAATTCTTTGCTTGGTGGTATTAATAAGGAAGCCATTCTGAAACTCTTAAGGGTAAACCACCTAAGCAGAGGTTTTCTCAGGTTTCCATAGCCAATCGAAGGAAACGAAACACAGTCAGTACCCCCTGGGATTATTATTGATGGCCGATTAAATATTTTAGATAACACCACAGGGATTAAGGAATGGTATCCTCCAAACTGAATAATAATTATCGGATTTGATGGTATCTGTATAAGCAGAAAAAACAACTCCTTAAGAAAAAACCATGGTGTCATCCATTTATGTTTGGGAAGAAACTGGAAGCAACAAACTGAATACTGAGTTTTAAAAATATCGAGGTCCTTCTCAACGAATGAAGATAAATTAGAAAAGATATAAATAAGTTTGTTTGGCATGGTCAAAATAAGAATTGTCAGGAAATGATTTTTTATTCCTTACTACTAATAATATTCCAACAGAAATTGAGAGTAAAATGTATATGAACCATTAACAGGATGAGAATTTTATTCATTATAAGTTGGTCGTTTTAACAACCGGGCAAACCATTCAATATCGAGATGAAACAAGCTGAATAATAATCCCGTCAAAGATCTTAATTTCCACAGATATTCGCCTCCCGGAAGGTGAATAGACTGAATATAATCTCGCCGTGCACCAGAAAACTCTTTTCTTATCAATTTGAATCTTCCGGCACGTGAGTAAGCAACAATTAATTTCCTTTGAAAGAACGAAAAAATAATTTTCGGATTTATTGTTTTAACAAATGGATTTTCACTATTGGATGCTAGAAATTCCTTTACAAGGTTAAAATATCCTTCAATCAAAACGGCAGGATAAACTTTCGTCGCTTGTCCGGCATAATTGCGCCAACATCCTAAAGGTTGAGGGATAAAACCGAATTTTCCAACAAGTGAAAGCTGCAATAATGTCGGGATATCAATTGTTGGCATTCCATTAAACTGAAGAAAACCGCCTAACTTTATTAAGGCATCTTTGCGGACCATCACTGTCAGTGCCGGAATACTATCTTTATATAGAAGAATGTTTAAGATAGCACCGACAGGATTGTTATTAAAATATTTAAACTCTTCAGAATTCACATCCGGACAGATGTTATACACTGTTTTCTTATCCGAGCTAATGTTTTTCGCTTGTCCCCAACTTAAAATCATATCAGGATCCGACTCTAGCACTTCAACCTGATATTCAAGTTTATCAGATTCCCAAAAATCATCACCTTCCAGAATGGCAATATATTTTCCTTCTGCAATTCCAAGCGCCCGGTTGTATGTTTCACAAAGTCTGAATATGCCTATATTTTCCTGAGTAATAACATTTATCCGGGAATCTTTACTTGCGTAATCATTGGCTATTTTTACAGTAAAATCAGTACTCCCATCGTCAATAATTATCATCTCCCATTGCGAAAAAGATTGTTCAAGAACTGATTGAATACATTCAGCGATATATGTCTGGTGATTATACGTTGGAGTGATAATTGACACCAATAGAGGCATGATGTTGGGAATTATTTTAACCTTGCCAGAGTGGCGATATGCATATAAAAAATATCTGAAAAGAAATTGAATGCCAGGAGGTTAAATATCTTAACTTTTATACTTTTTGTTGGATTGATTCCTTGGCATTTGATAACATTATAACCAGTTTCCTCAAAGAGGTTTATAATACTTTTCATGGTAAAAAACCTAAAATGAGAATAGTCAAGGATACCAGAGGGCTTGTAATTGAAATCTTTGTTGATCATGATCTCCCACAAATTACCTACGTTTCTAAAATTAGGTAGAGAGGTTACAACATAGCCATTAGGTGTCAATAACTTCTTGATTTTTAGTAATACCTTATCATGATAGGGAAAATGTTCCAGGGTATCATTAAGAACGATACATTCGAAAAACTCTGAAGGGATTTCATTTGAATCTATCAATTCTAAAAAATCGCCACAGATCACATTATCGAGGCTTTTTGCAGCAATATCCGCCGATTCCTGATGCCATTCAATACCCCAAATTTCTGCTCCTATCCGTTCTTTCAGCTGCATTGAAAAAGATCCATCACCACATCCGACTTCCAATATCTTCCTACAAGATTCCGGAACGAAATCAAGCATCTCTTTCCTTTGTTGATATACGTATTTGTAATTGTCTTGATCCATCTAATTAAGGAATATAGAATTCCTATTCATCATCCATTGTTCACCCAAAAATCAATCCTGCAAAGATCTCTTCCACCAAAAATTTAAAAAATGATGACAAAAGTAAGAATATAACCCAAGAAATTTCTACTGTTTTTAATTTTCTAATTTTGCAAGTATTAGTGAGAAACCATATGCATCTTCAGCAAAAGAATTTAGTAGTTGCATTTCTGTTCATTTCAGGACTTGTCGCTGGAATAGATGTTTCATACGCTGACAAAAAATCCGATTCAACCGTTTACCATAATGAGGTCAGGAAAATTGATTCCTTGATCCCGCTTATTGAATATTATTACGACTTCAACATTGATACCAGTTATCTCCTCTCACAAGAAATACTGAAACGCGCTGTTTCCATCCATTATTTAAAAGGACAACAGGAAGCGTTAATGGGAATTGTAACATACTATGCTACCCACGATAATTTTTTGAAAGCTTTTGAAATTCTTTTCTCCAACCTGGAACTGCACCTGAAAAATAATTTAATGCCGGAATATATCAATACCCATGTTACTCTTTCCTCTCTTTTTTTACGGCTAAATGATACGGCGAAATCCATGGAACATATTCGTCTGGGCTACAAAGTGGCACTTAGGACCCACGATCCGGAAGATCTTGGTCTGATATTTTATTCCCGCACGAATTATTTTTTTACTACAGGGAATTTCCAACAATCAAAGCGAGATGGGTTGTTTTCTATCGTTTACTTTATAAAAAGTAAAAAACAAAGATGGCAGGGCATCTGTTACCGGCAAATAGGTGATGCATGTCAAAAGCTGGGTGAATATTTCCAGGCTATTGCATATTATAATAATGCACTGGAAATGTTCTCAAAAACCGGTAATCATGCTAATGTTGGAATCATATATACCCGTATTGCACACGTATACATGCTCATGGGTGATCTTCCGAAAGAACTTGAATACAGCCTTCGTGCGCTTCATATTCGTGAAAAATTCGGAAGGAAGGACCTATTAGGTCAATCGATGATCAACTTGGGGAAGGTTTTATTAGCTATGAACAAGTATGATTCTTCACTTTATTATTTTATAAGCGGAATAAAGATTTTGGAAACAGGTTCGAATTCTTGCTTGAAAGCCTATGCTTACAAACAATTATATGAATTTTACCGAAAGGTGAACAACTATAAAAACGCCTTTATCGCGTTTCAAAAATACCAGGAGTTCAATCAAAAGTCGATTGTCGAAATGAACAAATCGGAAATCAACATCCTGAATACCAATTGGCTGATTACTGAAATGGAATATAATAACGAACTGCTGAAACAGGAAAACACCCTGAAGAATATACAATTTCGCAATCGGAGAATCGAAACCATTTCGTTTGAAATTGGGTTCCTGGTCATTTTCTTTTTCACTCTTTTTATCACTAATTTATTGAATAATACCCGAAAAAAAAGAATCGCCCTTGGATTCCTGAATGACCAATTAAAAACAGAGATAGTGGAACGTACTGAGGCCGAAATACTCATGCGGCAGAGTGAAGAGCGTTACCGTTTTCTGGCAGAAAACCTTGTGGACGTAATTTCGTTGCTCGACGGAGACATGAACCGTATCTATGTGAGCCCTTCCTGTAAAAAACTCTTTGGCTTTGAATCTTATGAAATGGTCAATAAAAAACCCTTCGATCTGGTTGATCCGTCTTCTCATGCTCATGTAAAGGAGCGGCTGACGGTGATGAAACAACTTAAAAAGCCAGTCCGGTATACCTTTAAAGCACTTCGAAAAGATGGAACAACTTTCTGGGCCGAAAGCAATGTGAATCCGATTTTTGATTGCAATACAGGTAAATTAAATGAGGTAATATCGGTTATCCGTGATATTTCGGAGCGGAAAAAACATGAAGAGTTCATTTCGGAAAATGAAAGGCAAAAAGAAATACTCCTGAATGAAATCCATAACCGGGTTAAAAATAATTTTGCCATACTTTTCAGCCTGATGGATATGCAACGAAGTTTGAATCATGATCCCATACTGGACCGGTCTTTTGCCGATCTTCAGCTGAGGGTGCGCACCATGTCGCTGGTACACGAACAACTTTATCTTGGCAAGGGTATTCATGTCATACCTTTTGGCGATTACCTGAAAAACCTTTCTATGATCATTTCATCGGCATTCAAGAATGACAGGATCACACTGCATACCGATATTGATCCCTGCATCATGGCTATTGAAATGGCATTACCCCTTGGATTAATCGTGAATGAACTGATAACCAATGCCTATAAATATGCATTCCGGGGAAAGCTTTCCGGAAATGTCTGGGTATTATTAAAAGCTGATGAGCTTGATAAATGGAGTGTTACTATCCATGATGATGGCATTGGCCTGCCACCTGATTTTTCATCCAGAACTAAGCAAACCATGGGATCGCAAATTATAAATATCCTTGTACAACAGGTGGAAGCCGAATTGAAAATCAGCAATACGGATGGCGCCTGTTTTAAAATTCTTTTTCCAATAAAGAAAGCATGAACAGTATGGAAAATCGACAACCGCATCTTGCGTTTATAGGGGCAGGAGCAATCGGTACCGCGCTTGGAAATATCCTGGCAGGGAACGCTGAATCTCCTGTCCTGCTTCACTCGATTGAACCCCAGGTCGTGGAGGACATTAACACCAAACACATCAACTCAAAGTATTTTCCCACCATTCGTCTTCGTCCCAGGTTGACGGCATCATCAGATGATCGTTTATTGGAAGAATACGATATCCTTTTCCTGGCTATTCCCTCGGAGGCCGTGATGGATTACCTGAAAAAAATCAAAAATCATATTCCCCCGAAGACGCTTCTTGTCAACCTGGCTAAAGGTTTTGGAGCAGAACACAAAACCGTGTTCCAGTGCATCCGTGACGCTTTTCCTAATCCGGTATGCACACTCAAAGGCCCCGGATTTGCCAGGGAAATCATCAATCAATCCCCAACCGGTTTTACCCTCGGATATGAAACTTATTCCTCTTCCATTGTCAATCAACCAGCATCCGGCATCCAGTATCCAGCATCCAGTATCCAACATCCGGCATCCGGCATTCCCTTTCTTTTCCGGGAAACCAACATTTACTTCGATTACTCTTCCGACTGCCAGGGAGTGGAGATTCTCAGCATCCTGAAAAATATTTATGCCGTGGTGATGGGCATTGTGGATGCACAATTCAATTCTCCCAATCTCCGGTTTTTAATTCTAACCAAAGCATTTCGTGAAATGCGACATGTTTTGCATTATTTTGGTGGAAAGGAAGAAACCCTTTTCAACTATTGCGGATATGGTGATTTTGCCCTGACCGCTCTTAACGACCTGAGCCGGAACCGAACCCTGGGACTGTTGATTGGAAAAGGTTTTTTTACAAAACATGTTTCGCATGACCTGGTGCTGGAAGGGAAAACAGCTGTGAATGTTTTTTATTCGGAGATCTCGAAAAAAATGAATGTAGCTGAACATTTCCCAATCTTGGCGGAACTTTATAAGATTTTCAGCACTAAATATGACGTTTCTGCATTTGTAAATACTATTTTGAACCTGGCGGAGGGGATAAATGATTGGAGATAGGTGAAGGGGGATTGGAGATAGTAATGGGAGATCGTAGATAGGAGAAAAGTGACGGGAGATGGGGTAAATTTTTGTATCTTTGCAGGAATTTCCGGGGCTGACCGGTTTTGACAGCAAGGAAGTGGAATTGTTAGCATGCCGAGTCCTCGTGCGCCGACCTCGTAAAAAGTCAGTTCACACAGCCTATAAACGGCGACAATTATTCATACAGACTGGCTGCTTAATTTTAGAAATTAAGCGCGTCTTGTCTCCCGGGAAACCCTTCTCAACGGTGTTCCGGATGAGGCATCGAAAAGGTTGAGATAGTCAGGGCATTGTTCCGCTGTCATGGCGAAAATAAAGGAACTACGGATCCGGTAGGTGTGTGTCGGACCAGCCGGAACCCGACAATCAACCAGACACTAAGCATGTAGAAAGCATTTTTGCTACTTGTTTGGACGAGGGTTCGAATCCCTCCAGCTCCACAATTGATGAATAAAAAGGATTGCAACCCTTGGGATTTATCTCATTTAAATAACGATTGGCGACTAAATTAAACAAGTAAAATAATCAAGATGCATAAGATACCTTGATCACACGGTATAACGTTTTACTTCTTCTGCGGTGATCGTTCCGTCACTAAGTATTACCAAGCGTTCCACGACATTTTTAAGTTCACGGATATTGCCGGTCCATCGGATCGTTTTTAGTTCACTTATGGCTTCCGGGGCGATTTCCGTCGGGGCTTTTCCCATACTTTGACAATAATCATTTATAAAGTGTCCGACAAGCAAGGGTATGTCGTCAAGCCTTTGAGTTAACGGCGGAACATCAATGATAATTACACTGAGCCGATGATAAAGATCTTCACGGAATGTTTTATTGCGGATCTCCTCACGGATATTTTTATTGGTCGCGGCAATGACCCGCACATCAACCATGATCTCCTTTTCTCCGCCAACCCGCGTGATTTTATTTTCCTGAAGGGCGCGCAATACCTTTGATTGGGCCGAAAGACTCATATCACCGATCTCGTCGAGGAACAAGGTTCCTCCATTTGCTTGTTCGAAATCGCCTTTATGTTGTTTGATGGCCGAAGTGAATGAACCTTTTTCGTGCCCGAACAAATTACTTTCGATCAATTCAGCAGGGATCGCAGCACAGTTGACTTCCACAAATGGGCCATTGGCACGGTGACTCAGCGCATGAAGATGCCGGGCAACAAGCTCCTTTCCGGTCCCGTTTTCACCGGTGATCAGCACACGGGCTTCAGTTGGCGCAACTTTGGCAATCATTTGCCGGATTTGCAGCATAACTTCAGATTCGCCAATCATAGCATAACTTGATTCGATCTTTTGCCGTAGTTGGCGGGTTTCATCCAACAGTGCAGTCCTCGTCCGGGCATTGCGCAGGGTTACCAGTAACCGGTTCAGATCAAGGGGTTTCGAAATATAATCGTATGCCCCGATTTTGATGGCTTCAACCGCTGTGTCAATAGTGCCATGACCGGAAATCATGATGACAGGGGCATCGGTTATACTGGTAAGCTGATTCAGAACTTCCATTCCGTCCATTTTCGGCATTTTAATGTCGCAAAGGATGATATCGTATTTGTTCTCCTTTGCCAGCCGGACACCCTCTATCCCATCGGCAGCATCGTCAACCTGGTATTTTTCGTACTCTAGGATCTCCCGCAGTGTATTCCGGATGCTTTTTTCATCGTCGATTACAAGAATTCGAGACATAATAAGGCAAATTATGGATAAAGAATTAAAAATGAAAGATACAGGATGCAGGATGCAGGATGAAAGATAAAAGACCATTCATAATGATCAACCGCTTTATAATGATTTGCAGACATCTTCAAACGAGCGTAGTTCCATGGTTTCAAAACCAAAAGTAGCTAAAATTTTAATACTTTTGTGTTACTATGAAAATTCGCCTTGCAATCACATTCATGTCTATCTTGTTTATTACCCTTTCCAAGAATGCATCCAGCCATTTGATTTACGATTTACGATTTACGATTTATCCAGTATCCATCCTGCATCCTGCATCCTGCATCCTGCATCCTGCATCCGAAGATCTTTCCCACCTACTATTTCCCTGGGCCGGAGGGCTGAATTCCTGCCAGTTTTGTGCACTTGACCTTAACCTTGATGGCATTGAAGACCTGCTCATTTTCGACCGGCTTGGGAACCGTAAACTAACCTTTATTAATCATGGAACGCCCAACACGATTGACTATTCCTTTGCTCCGGAATATGCCGCGAAACTACCAGAAATGCACGATTGGGTGATCACTGCCGATTTTAATTGTGACGGGAAAATGGATCTTTTCACCTATGGATTCGGTGGAGTCAGGGTGTTCCAAAATGTCTCCGATACCGCTCTGAAATTCAAGCTTGTGACCGATTTGCTCGAATCCTTTTATTACACCGGGAAGGTGGGTATCCTCGTGACCAGTGTCGATTACCCAGCATTGGCCGATATTGACGGCGATGGCGATTTGGATTTACTGACATTTTTCGGACTTGGCTCCTACGTTGAGTATCATAAAAATTTATCGATGGAGAGATACGGGAACTGCGACAGCTTAGATTATCGCCTCAGCGATCATTGCTGGGGTAAATTCAAAGAGAGTGAAGGGGGAAATCATATTCAGCTTAATGCAATTTGTCCTTCCCAAAGCTTCGTTCCGGAGATCGCGTCAAAATGGAGGAAAGAATCTGAAGAGGATGGGAATGAAATGTTGGATGCCTGGGACTACTTTTCCGGATCCGGAAATGAACGGACAAGAATTCCGCTCCCTGGGCCAAAACACACTGGTTCAACCATGCTTGCCACCGACCTGAATAACGATGGGCTGAAGGACCTCATCTTGGGAGATGTTGATTTCCCCGGATTGATAGCCTTGATCAATGGTGGTTCTGTCGATACGGCTTTCATGGTAGATCAGGATACCACCTTTCCTTCCAATTCGCGACCTGTGAAACTTTTTTCTTTTCCGGCAGCCTCTTTGCTGGATCTGAATAATGATGGTTTACAGGATTTGGTGATTTCGCCCTTTGATCCGAATTTATACATTTCCGATAATTATAATTGTATCTGGTTTTATAAAAATACAGGAAGCGTCAATCACCCTTTTTTTCAATTTCAAACCGACCGGTTGTTCCGCAATGAAATGATGGACTTCGGATCGAACTCCTTCCCGGTTTTATATGATTTTGACGGTGACGGTCTTACCGATTTGTTTGTCGGCAATTACGGATTTTACGATTCATCCTATTATTTCCAGGGAGTGCTTCATTCGGTGTATACATCGCGCATAGCATATTTTAAAAATACAGGAACCAGTTCCTCGCCTGTCTTTGAATATGTTACAGACGATATTGCCGGAATTTCGCGACTTCACCTCCAGGGTGTTTATCCTGCCTTCGGTGACCTCAACGGAGATGGTCTGACAGACCTTTTAATCGGAAATGCCGATGGATCCCTTATTTTCTTTCCCAATTCCGGAGGAACAGGCGACATCCCTGAATTCGGAGAGGCCCACCGCAATTATCAGCAGATCAAAACCGGTACATACAGTACCCCGCAACTTTTTGATTTGAATAAGGACGGTTTCCCGGAATTGATCATCGGGGAGCGTAAAGGAAATCTGAACTATTATATTAATCAGGGAACTCCTCAAAATCCACTTTTCACCTTTGTCACAGATAGTCTCGGGAAAATCAATGTAACCAATTATCACATCTCCAATGATGGGTACAGTAACCCGTTTTTTTTCCGGTTACCCGATGGTAGTACTCGGCTTCTGGTGGGTTCTGATGAAGGCAGATTGTATTATTTCGAATCAATCGACGGGAATCTGGAGGGAAAATTTGCCACCTCCACGGATCTTTATCTCCTTACTGGCGCAATCCCGGCTGATACCGCTTTCGGCTGGCGCTCATCCGGTACAATAGCCCATTTAAGTGACCAAACAAAATTTGACCTGATTGTGGGAAATTTTTGTGGCGGATTAAATTATATCAGCGCTAAACCACCTGCGCAAATTATTCCAGGAATCGATCCGGTATGTTCTAATGATGAAAATGATTTCCTCATCTTTCCAAATCCCGCGGACAATAAAATATATATTGAATTTACAAAGCAACCCCTGCCAGCCAGTCAAAATTCCACTTTCCACAATATCTTATCACCTAACTCCTATCACCTATCCAATACTATCCATTCCACATCTTCGTCCGAATCTATTCAAACGCTATTGATGCTTGACATTTTTGGCCGTACTCTTCTGGAAGTCCCATTGTCGGAGCATATCCTCATCGATTCCGCTCATATTCCCGATGGAATCTATCTGATCAGGATCGGTTCCACTTTCCGGAAACTGGTTATCAGTCATCCCTGATCCCATTTTCAATTTTCTGGATAAAAGTCGCTTCGCTCCCGATGCAGGATACAGGATGCAGGATACAGGATGCAGGATAACAATTTCCAGCGAACTATGAACACACAACTTTTTTCGGATTGAAAAAAAGTTATTAACAAGTGGAGAGAGGTGGAGAAAAGTGGAGATTTATATCTATATTTACACTCGAAAAAATAATAAGTGTCGACAACAAACCTGATCGGTGAATTTGAATGCCGGCTCGACGAAAAAAGCCGCATCATCCTGCCAGCTGCTCTTAAGAAACAGATTAGTCAGGATGCACAGGACAAATTCGTGATCAATCGTGGATTTGAGGGGTGCCTTGTGTTATATCCCTATAACGTATGGAAGGAAACCACCGGAAACATCAACAAGTTGAACCTTTTCGTACGTGATAACCGCCGGTTTGTCCGATTCTTTTACAATGGCGCGACAGAGTTGATGCTGGACAGCCAGAACCGGTTATTATTGCCGAAGTCATTGCTGGGTTTTGCAGCGATTGAAAAGGAGGTCGTTTTGTTTGCCTATTCCGACAGGATTGAGGTCTGGAATAAATCGACTTACCTTCAATTGTTGTCGAAGGAACCTGAAGACTTTGCCCAGTTGGCTGAAAAAGTGATGGGAAAACAAGACGGAAGCAACACCATCGATGATATATCATAAAAGTGTACTGCTCAATGAAAGCATTGAAGCCATGGACATTCGTCCCGATGGCTTTTACGTTGATGCTACATATGGTGGCGGAGGTCATGCAAAGGCCATTCTGAATAATCTTACTACTGGAAAACTCATTGCTTTTGACCAGGATGAGGAAGCATTTGGGAACAGAATCGATGATACCCGTCTGATCATGGTTAATCACAATTTCAGATTCCTCCGCAATTTCCTGATGTTGCACAAGGCCTTGCCGGTCGACGGAATTTTGGCTGACCTTGGCATCTCTTCCCACCAGATCGATCAGCCCGATCGTGGTTTTTCCACCCGATATAATGGGATGCTTGACATGCGTATGGATCGTAAAAAAAAACAAACTGCCAGGGAGATCGTGAACCAATATAGTGAAGAAGATCTTACGCATTTGTTCAGAAATTTTGGCGAGATCCGAAATGCACGGAAACTTGCTTCCTGTATAGCTGGAAACCGGAAAGAAAAGCCTATAGAAACTACGGCTGAACTGAAGGAGATCGCCCAAACCTGCGCCACATGGGGAAAAGAGAACAAATATATGGCACAGGTTTTCCAAGCGTTGCGCATTGAAGTGAATCAGGAGATGGATGCACTCCGGGAGTTTTTAAAGCAGGCTCCCGGCTGCCTTAAATCTGGAGGAAGATTAGCTGTGATCGCTTATCATTCGCTGGAAGATAAACTGGTTAAAAATTATTTCCGGTCAGGTAATTTCGAAGGTGTGATCGAAAAAGATTTTTATGGAAATGAACTTTCCCCGCTAAGGATTATTACCCGGAAAGCAATCGTTCCGTCAGAAGCAGAAATTGAGGAAAACAGCAGGGCCCGCAGCGCCCGCTTAAGAGTAGCTGAAAAAAAGTAAATATGCAGGATAACTGGAAATATGTTGAATCATCTCACACAGATGGAACCAATTCCTGGTTGAATCCTGATTTGACCGTTGAAACGAATGGTGCCGGAGAAAAACCACCTCAAAGTGAAGATCCTGTTAAACCGGTGAGAAAAGTCAGGAAAGGCCGGAAAGCAGTGAAGGAATTCCTGGGTGGCGATTACCTCACACGGGAGTGGGTGATCGGCAATCTTCCATACCTGTTTTATGTTGCTGTACTGGCTATTATTTACATCGGTAATACCTACTACACAGAAAAGAAATTTAAGGATATAGAACGTACGAAAAATGAATTGAAAGAGTTGAGATATCAGTATATCACGACCAAATCGGTATTGATGTTCCGTTGCAGACAGTCGGAAATTTCAAAACAGGCTATAACGTACGGGCTCAAAGAAACCATGTTGCCACCCTATAAGATCCTTTATTCCGGGGCAACAATCAAAACCAAACAGGAATAGCAGGATGAAAGACATTAAAAAAGCCATATTGGTCCGCGTTTACCTGGTCTATTTGGGTGTGCTGTTGTTCGGTCTTTTCATCATTGCCCGTGTTGTCATGATCCAACAGTTTGAAAAGAATAAATACACGGCTATTGCATTAAAACAGGAGATCCACCTGGAGGAACTGGAAGCGATCAGGGGTAACATCTGTTCCAATGACGGGACCCTTCTGGCTGTTAGTGTTCCCATTTTCGAAGTGCGTATGGATGTGATCACCGATTCTATCACCGATGTGGTATTCAGGAATAATGTCGATTCTCTGGCGATCTGTCTTTCCGGTCTGTTCAACGACAAAACACCCTCTGAATATAAGGACTTGCTTTGGGAAGCCCGGCGTAACAATTCGCGTTATCTTCTGATACAGCGTGATGTTACTTACCCCGATTTGAACAGGTTGAGAAAATTTCCCATATTCCGGCGGGGAAAATACAAGGGTGGATTGATCGTGGTCGCCAGCTATGAGCGGGAATTACCTTATAAATCGTTGGCCCGCCGGATCATTGGCTATGAGAGTGGAGAAGGAGAAAAGAAGGTTTATGTCGGACTAGAGGGATCGTTCTCCAGGAATCTTCAGGGTATTAATGGGCAACGACTTATGCGCCGGGTGGGTGGTCAGGCCTGGATGCCAGTGGATCCTGAAAACCAAGTGGAACCACAAAATGGCGACGATATTATCACAACCCTGGATATGAATTTACAGGATTTTGCAGAAACAGTTCTGCGGAAGGAACTCATAGCCGATAGCGCTGATCATGGTTGTGTCATCCTGATGGAAGTTAAAACAGGTTACCTGCGGGCGATGGCGAATCTGGGACGAACCAAAGACGGCACCTACGAAGAAATCTTCAACTATGCGATCGGAGAAAGTCAAGAAACCGGATCTACTTTTAAACTGGCATCATTCCTGGTGGCGCTTGATGACGGAAAAATAAACCTTGAAACCCCGGTCAATTGTTCAGGAGGGGTTACCACCTATGCCGGTCGCAAAATGGAAGATTCACATCATGGGTTAGGCGTACTTCCGGCACGTCTGGTTTTTGAAAAATCCTCAAACGTAGGTACTTCGCGGATGATTTATACTGCCTATGCAGCCACTCCACAGAAATTTATCGACGGTCTTTACCGGATCGGGATAAACCGCCCGCTCAACCTGCAGATTGCCGGAGAGGGCCGCCCCTATATCAAGAATACCAAAAGCAAATACTGGTCGGCATTATCACTTCCATGGATGTCTATCGGGTATGAAATCTCCCTTGCACCTATTCATCTTTTATCACTTTACAATGCAGTTGCCAATAATGGCGCTATGATGAAACCCATCTTTGTGCAGGAAATCAGAAGGAACGGAAAGGTTATACAAAAGTTTAAACCGGTAGTTATCAATCCGCAGATCGTTTCTCCATCAGCTATTCGTAATGCCCAAACCCTGCTTGAAGGTGTTGTAGAAGAGGGTACAGGGTCAGGGATCAGGTCTCCCTATTATAAAATTGCCGGGAAAACGGGGACAGCTCAGATAGCTGCGAATAACAAAGGGTACAGGCAGGATACCAAACAGGTACAATATAAGGGTTCTTTTGTAGGTTACTTTCCTGCGGATAATCCGAAATATTCATGTATCGTCGTAATCGTCAACCCTAAAAGGGGAAAATATTATGGTGGGGCAGTTGCAGCTCCGGTTTTCCGTGAATTATCGGATAAACTCTATGCCATCCGTCCAGATATCTTAATTCCCTTACCACACGACACTACATTAAATCCATTGCCTTCTGCACATCCGGGACAAACGAGAGAGCTAACAGAAGTTTTTACTTCTCTCGGCATGAATGCGCAGCCGATAGGCCAAAAGTCGGTATGGGGAAAACCAGAAATAACGAAGGATAAGATCATCTTTTCACCGCAAGGTTTTACAAAGGGGGTAATGCCCGATGTCATCGGGATGGGACTTAAAGATGCTTTATTCCTGCTGGAACAACAAGGATTGAATGTGCTGGTCAATGGTAAAGGCACGGTGGTAAAGCAATCTATTTCGCCCGGATACCTAATCAAAAAAGGGATGCCGGTAGTGATTGATCTTCAATTAAAACAGGATAAACCAAAATCACAAGCCTGATGTTGCTACGCGATATTATTGGAGATTTCAGGACTTTCGGTCTATTCGGGAGCAGCGCCATTCCGATAAACGGATTGACTTTCGATTCACGTAGTGTAATTCCGGGTAACCTGTTTTTTGCAATCCGGGGGACTACATCCGATGGCCATGATTATATTGATTCAGCGCTGACCGGAGGAGCCAATGCCATTGTTTGTGAATCTCTTCCAAGTATCCTGAAAGATGGTGTCTGTTATATTCAGGTGGAAAACAGTAAAATGGCGCTGGGAGTAATGGCATCAAACTATCACGGAAACCCTTCCGGTAAACTTCAGCTGATTGGGGTAACCGGGACGAACGGAAAAACGACGACAGTGACACTGTTACATCGTTTGTTTCTTGCACTTGGTTATGGCTGCGGCCTGATCTCAACCATCGTCAATAAAATCAATGAAACTGAATTTCCTTCGACCCATACGACTCCCGATCCCATCAGGCTGAATGAACTTATGGCTCAAATGGCCGACATCGGTTGCAGTTATTGTTTCATGGAAGTATCATCGCATGCCATTGATCAGCACCGCATTGCAGGATTGACATTCCGTGGAGGCATTTTCACAAATCTGACCCACGAACATCTCGATTATCATAAAACTTTTGATACTTATCTGAAAGTCAAGAAAACATTTTTTGATCAACTCTCTCCCGATGCTTTTGCCTTGGTGAATAAGGACGACAAAAATGGGGTCGTTATGCTGCAGAACACTCAGGCCGGAAAATATACCTACAGTCTTCGCGGGATGGCTGATTTTCGTTGCAGGATTCTTGAAAACCAGTTTCATGGTCTTCAACTCAATATTGATGGTGTTGAGGTTTGGTTCAAACTGATCGGTGTATTCAATGCCTACAATTTACTTACGGTTTATGCGGCAGCTGTGTTGCTTGATCAGGATAAAACTGGTATCCTAACTTCACTTAGCCAAATGGAGCCTGTTGCGGGCAGGTTTAATTATATCAGGTCGCCAGAGGGGATAACAGCAGTTGTTGATTACGCACATACTCCCGATGCCATTCAGAATGTTCTGGAAACGATCAACATGATCCGGGGGCATCATGAACAATTGATCACAGTGATTGGGGCAGGCGGAAACCGGGATGCAGCCAAGCGGCCCATGATGGCTTCTATCGCATGCAGACTCAGCGACATCGTGATTCTTACATCAGATAACCCAAGGTTTGAAGAACCGGAATCGATTCTGGCTGATATGCATAAAGGAGTTGAAGCGCATCAGTCCAAAAAGGTTTTGATCATAACGGATCGTAGGGAGGCTATAAAAACCGCATGTACATTGGCGCGGCCCGGTGACATTATCCTGGTTGCAGGAAAAGGACATGAAAATTACCAGGAGATCAAAGGTATCAGACATCATTTTGATGATAAGGAAATACTTCAGGATATCTTCATGGATGTAAACCCGATAAAACCGTAAGCCTATGTTGTATTATCTGTTCACATGGCTGCATACAGCTTTTGATTTTCCAGGTGCCGGGGTATTTCAATATATCTCGTTCAGAGCAGCTGCAGCGCTGATTACGTCCTTGTTCATCACCATGATTATCGGGAAACGATTGGTTAATTTTTTACATAAAAAACAAGTGGGTGAATCAATCCGCGACTTGGGACTTGAGGGACAAACCCAGAAACAAGGCACTCCAACCATGGGAGGTTTGATCATCCTGGCCGCTATCCTGATCCCATCTCTGTTGTTTGCCAAGTTGCACAATATTTATATTATCCTGGTCCTGATGGCCACCGTATGGTTGGGATTTATCGGATTTCTAGATGATTACATCAAGGTATTCAAAAAAGATAAAAAAGGATTACCGGGTAAGCTCAAGATTCTCGGACAGATCGGTCTCGGCCTGATCGTTGGCTTTACCATGTATTTCAATGATAATATTGTTATTCGCGAACGGGTTCAGCAATCCGCTTATGTTCCCACAGTCGATGTATTCAATGTGGAAGGTGGAGTGACAACACCGGATAAGACACGGATTTTTTCAAAGAGTTCTGTGAAGTCGACTAAAACGACCATTCCTTTTGTCAAGAATAATGAATTTGATTACAGCAATCTGATTTCATGGATGGGGAAAGGAGCCAGGCAATGGACCTGGTTGATATTTATACCCATTGTGATCTTTATCATCATTGCCGTTTCCAACGGAGCTAATCTTACCGATGGACTGGATGGTCTTGCCACAGGAACGTCGGCCATTGTTGGGTTGACACTGGGAGTATTCGCTTATGTTTCGGGTAATATCGTTTTCGCAAACTATCTGAACATCATGTATATCCCCAATACGGGTGAACTGGCGATTTACATTTCGGCATTCGTCGGTGCATGTATTGGCTTTCTGTGGTATAATTCCTATCCGGCACAGGTTTTTATGGGCGACACCGGAAGCCTTGCATTGGGTGGAATTATTGCTGTGTTTGCCATCATGGTCCGTAAGGAGATCCTGATACCCATTTTTTGCGGAGTTTTTCTGGCAGAAAACCTTTCGGTTGTATTACAGGTGGGGTGGTTTAAATATACCAGGAGAAAATACGGCGCTGGAAAACGGATATTCAGGATGGCGCCCCTTCATCACCATTTTCAGGTGCTGGGTTACCATGAATCGAAGATCGTATTGCGGTTTTTTATTGTCAGCATCATGCTGGCAGTATTATCCATTGTTACACTCAAACTAAGATAATGACGATGAATTTTGAAGCATTGGCAAAACAGGGTCATGCCACGGTATACGACTCTTTGGTTGCCTCTATTGGACCGAAGATCAGAGAAATACGAAAGGATTTCATCAAAGAAAGTTTTTCGGGATTTCAACAGCCGGAACATCGTTTCGAATCGGTCGCAGTCATTCATGGAATTGAATTTATCAATGATTCAAGGTCATCCAACATCAATGCCACATGGTATGCCCTCGAAAGCATCTCCAAACCATTGATATGGATCGTCGGTGGCGTTGAAAGCGGCAACGATTATAGCATTGTCCGACACCTGGTACGCCGTTTTGCGAAAGGAATTGTTTGTCTTGGTCTGGATAATCACCGGATTCATGAAGCGTTTGATGAACTGGAAAAACAGATGGTCGACGTCATTACTATGGATGAAGCCGTTAAGGTTGCATATTTCATGGGTGATCGCGACGATGTTGTATTACTTTCTCCGGCTTGCGCAAGTTTCGACCTGTTCGAAAATTTCGAAGAACGGGGAAAGGCTTTTCGGAAAGCAGTGAAAAACCTATAAGCAAATATAGTCATGCGAAAATTTTTCAGGGAGATAAGAGGAGATAAAGTGATCTGGATCGTGATTATGATCCTATGTGTTTTTTCGTTATTGGCAGTTTACAGTAGTACGGGGACGCTCGCGTATAAAAAACAACATGGTAATACCGAATATTATCTTGTAAAACATTTTCTTATTCTGGGCTTTGGACTTGCCTTGATGTATATTACTCATCTTATAAAATATACCTATTATTCCCGGATATCACAGATAGGATTATTCCTGACCTTTCCATTATTACTGGTTACCCTGGTTTTAGGAACAAGCTTGAATGAAGCGAACAGGTGGCTTACCATTCCTTTCGTGAACCTCACTTTCCAGAGTTCAGACATGGCAAAACTCTTCCTGATCATGTATCTGGCAAGGGTGCTGAGCAAAAAACAAGAAATGGTACAGGATTTCCGGCAGGGATTTCTACCGGTGATCATCCCTGTTATTCTGGTCACGATACTTATTTTACCTGCCAATTTTTCCACAGCCGCTATTCTTTTTGTGACCTGTCTTGTAATCATGTTTATCGGAAGGATCAATCTTAAGTACATGTTATCGTTGGTTGGATTGGGCCTTGTGGGAATCATCATGATATTTGTATTGACAAAAACATTCCCGAAACTATTTCCCCGCGGAGCTACCTGGGTTTCCCGAATCGATCATTTTATCAATAAAGATAAAGCGGATAGTGATGCTACTTACCAGGTTGATCAGGCAAAAATCGCTATTGTTTCCGGTGGTATTTTAGGGAAATCTCCTGGCAAGAGTACCCAGCGGAATTTTTTACCCCATCCCTATTCCGATTTCATTTTTGCCATTATCATTGAAGAGTATGGACTGGTAGGAGGCAGTTTTCTATTGTTGCTTTATCTTATACTATTTTTCCGTGTGATCAGAATCGCCAGTCGAAGTCAGGGCAATTTTGGTTCATTGCTGGTCGTTGGTATCGGATTCAGTCTGGTCTTTCAAGCGTTGATAAACATGGCGGTTGCAGTGAATTTGTTTCCGGTTACCGGACAGACATTGCCATTGGTCAGCATGGGTGGCACTTCGATCTGGTTTACCAGTATTTCGATCGGTATTATCTTAAGTGTCAGCCGGAGAACGGAAATGGAGACTAAAAATGGTACTGAGGTAGAGATTCTTCATGAACCGGGTTTACAGATCAATCCTCAAACAGTTGCGCTATCATGACACGGGTTATCATCAGCGGAGGCGGAACCGGCGGGCATGTTTTCCCGGCCATTGCCATTGCAAATGCACTCAAGGCGAAGATAAAGGACATAAATATCCTTTTCATCGGCGCTATTGGCCGGATGGAAATGGAAAAAGTACCGGCTGCCGGGTATCGTATCGAAGGATTGAATATAAGTGGATTTCAGCGAAGGCTTACCCTGAAAAACCTGGGGTTCCCGTTCAAGCTGATGGCCAGCTTGATAAAAGCCAGGTCTGTCATTTCCAGGTTCAGGCCCGATGTGGTGATTGGGGTGGGCGGTTATGCGAGCGGTCCCACGTTAAGGATTGCCGCTTCAAAAAACATTCCATGCCTGATCCAGGAACAGAATTCCTATCCTGGAGTCACAAACCGGTTACTGGCAAGTAAAGTGCAAAAGATCTGTGTGGCATACGAAGGAATGGAGAAATTTTTTCCCGGTGAAAAGATTATAATTACCGGAAATCCCATCCGCCAGGACTTATTAAACCTTGCTGGCAAAGAAAATGAGGCAAGGACATATTTTGGCATAAAAGAAAAAACAAAAGTGGTATTGGTTCTGGGCGGCAGTCTGGGCGCCGCAACCATTAATCAAGCCATGTTGAAATTTGTCAGAGAATCGTCTGAAGTAAACCAAACGAAGATCCAGCTTTTATGGCAGACGGGAAAATTCTATTTCGAATCAATCTGTAAGGAGATGCTGGATGCTGGATGCTGGATGTTAGATAAAGTATCTAATTCTGAAGTCTCAGAATCTTTGCAGAGTCCCCTTATTCAAAAGTGGGATTTCGTCATTTGTCATCCATCACCCGATATCCAGCATCCAGTATCCAGTATCCAGCATCTTGTTCTCCTCCCCTTTATCGACCGGATGGACCTGGCCTATTCAGTATCCGATCTGATTATTTCGCGTGCCGGTGCCATTGCCATTTCTGAGCTATGTGTTGTTGCCAAACCGACCATACTCATCCCATCACCCAATGTGGCTGAAGATCATCAGACAAAAAATGCACTGGCCCTGGTCGGGCAAAAGGCTGCATTGATGATCAGAGATCAGGAAGCGATTGAAAAATTAGGAACAATGATCACTCGAGTAATGGAGAATCAGGCTCTTCAAATAAGCCTGAAAATGCATATGGCTCCATTGGGTATTCCAGACGCTGCCGAAAAGATAGCTGATGAAGCAGTAAAATTAATTCCGCGTTTCTCTTTGAACGATCCAGTATCCGGTATCCAGTATCCAGTATCTGATAATAAAAACCAACCCTCCTGATGGTTATAGAGAAAATAAAATCGGTTTATTTTATCGGTATCGGAGGTATCGGCATGAGTGCACTGGCACGATATTTTGTACTCCGGGGTATAAGGGTCTCGGGTTATGACAAAACCCCAACTACCCTTACCGATCAGCTTATCCGTGAGGGTATTCCGATTCATTTTGAAGAAAATATTAACCTCATTCCCGAAAAACCTGATCTGGTTATTTATACTCCTGCGATTCCATTGGATAACGCCGAATTTCTTTATTATAAGGGAAAGGAACTTCCCCTGAAAAAAAGGGCGGAGGTACTTGGCATGATATCGGCTCCCCATAAAACCATAGCTGTTGCTGGAACCCATGGTAAAACAACCATTTCCACTTTGATTGCGCATATCCTGCATTGTGCCAATGTGGATTTCCTTGCTTTTCTGGGAGGTATCTCGAAAAATTACGGAACCAATTTTCTCACCAACTCACCACCTTACCATCTCACCACCTCACTATCTCACCAGCCCGCCACCTTTTGTGTTGTCGAGGCCGACGAATATGACAGGTCATTCCTCCAATTGGCGCCATTTATTGCCATTATCACATCGGCAGATCCTGATCATCTTGATATTTATAGTCATCCGGGTAACTTGAAAAAAACGTTTGAAGAATTTACCTCGCATATTGCCACCGGAGGTTCGCTCATCATGAAACAAGGCGTTGGTCTTACATCCATTCAAAAAAACACATATTCCAACTACTCATATTCACTTCATAATGAAGCTGGATTTTATGCTAAAAAAGTCCGGGTGGAGCAGGATCTGTTCCATTTTGACCTGGTGATGCCCGATGGGATCATAGAAAATATTGTTTTGGGTGTTCCCGGTTGGTTCAACCTTGAAAATGCGGTTGCTGCTCTGGCAGCAGGTCACCTTCTTGGTATAGACGAAGCGTACCTGAAAGATGCGCTTCGAAGTTACCGCGGTGTTCAGCGGCGTTTCGATTTCAGGATACGAAATGATAATCTTGTATACATTGATGATTATGCACATCATCCTGAAGAGCTCCGGGCCTGCATCAGCGCTGTCCGCGCAATGTACCCCGGTAAAAAGATTACGGGAGTTTTTCAACCGCACCTTTTTTCAAGGACCCGGGACCTGGCCACTGGTTTTGCCCGAAGTCTGGAATTACTCGATGAATTGTTACTGCTCGATATTTACCCGGCCCGTGAAAAACCAATAAAAGGAGTGGATTCCAGAATGTTATTGGATCTGGTCCAACTGAAAATAAAAAAAATAGTTACGAAAAACGAAGTGGTTTCATTACTGGAGAAAAACAAGCCAGAAATACTGTTGACCCTTGGCGCCGGTGATATCGATCAATTGGTTAACCCCATCACCAATGCATTGAGTAATATTTAATAAAGAATGAAGAAGTTTTTAAAAATATTGAAAATCTGTGTATGGGTAATTCTTTTCTCCGGGGCCTTCGTGCTTGTCGGCTTTGTGGAGATAAACCAATATAACCGGACGTGTACCGCAGTGCGGATCGTGATCGATTACGGCGTTGCCGACATATTGATTACAAAAGAAAATATTGATTCGATCCTTAGAAAAACAGCAGGATTGCCTGTTGGCAAACCGCTCGGTTACATCAATACCGGAGCTCTCGAAAAAACCATCATGAGCCAACCTTACGTGGCCAATGTCTCGGTTTATGAGAATCATAAAGGTGAATTATTTATCGATGTAAAGCAGCGGGAACCGCTTTTGCGTATTATTAATCGCCGATACGAGACGTTCTATCTTGATGAAGCCGGCGCCTTCCTTCCGGCCAATCCCAATTTTTCAGCCCGGGTATTGGTTGCAAATGGAGTCATTGACGATTCATATATTAAAAATCCAAATTACAGGGTCAATCGCATGATCATTTCCGATTCCATTTATTACGATTCGCTGATGATGAGTCTTTATAAACTGTCGATGTATATTTCACACGATAAATTCCTTAAAGCGCAGATTGATCAGATCTATGTCAATGAGCAATATGAATTTGAACTTATTCCGCGGATCGGTGATCATGTTATCCTGATGGGAAAGGCAAACGATCTGGAAGAGAAATTTCAGAAGCTTTTTGCTTTTTACCGGTTTGGTCTCAATAAAATCGGCTGGAATAAATACAATATCATCAATATTAAATACAAGAATCAAGTGGTGTGTTCTAAAATATAATTAACATATAACTATCATATGAAAAATTCAGGCATCATTGTAGGTCTCGACATCGGTACAACAAAAATTGCAGTTATAGTCGGTCGAAAAAACGAACATGGGAAAATTGAGATTCTGGGATACGGAAAAGTTCCTTCGATTGGGGTGAAGCGGGGTATTGTAGCCAACATTGACAATACCGTACAATCAATTAAAGATGCAGTGGCCGAGGCCTCTGTTAAATCCGGGGTGGATATTAAATTTGTCAATGTCGGTATTGCCGGATTGCATATTAAAAGTTTGCAGCATCGCGGGAATATTATTCGTGAAAACAGCGAAATTGAGATCAGTCAGGAGGACATTGATAAACTGTGCAACAGCATGTATAACCTCAACATGAACCCGGGGGAGGAAATTCTTGATGTGATTCCCCAGGAATTCAGCATTGATGGTGAAAATGGCATCATGACACCGAAAGGAATGATCGGCAGTTCCCTGGAGGCTAATTTTCATATTATTATCGGGCAGACCGCGGCTGCAAAAAATATTTACAAATGTGTGCGTAAGGCAGGACTTGAAGTGGTTGAACTCATTCTGGAACCGATTGCTTCTTCTGAAGCGGTATTGAGTGATGAAGAAAAGGAGGCAGGTGTGGTACTTGTCGACATTGGTGGAGGCACCTCTGACATTGCTATTTTTCATGCCGGGATTATACGACATACGGCTGTCATCCCGTTGGGCGGCGAGATCATTACCGAGGATATCAAAGAGGGCTGTTCGATCATAAAAAAACACGCTGAGGAGTTGAAGGTGAAATTCGGATCTGCTCTTGCCCGTGAGAACAGGGAAGAAGAGATTGTCGCCATTCCAGGGCTTCGTGGCCGCACTCCCAAAGAGATCAGCCTGAAGAACCTGGCAAACATTATTCAGGCCCGTATGGAGGAAATCATCGAACACATATATTATGAGATCAGGAATTCCGGATATGAGAAGAAGCTTATCGGAGGGATAGTTCTTACAGGGGGAGGCGCACACCTGAAACATATAGCTCAACTCACCGAATTCATGACCGGGCTCGACACCCGAATCGGTTACCCGAATGAACATCTTGCCAGCGAGGTACCGGCTGAGATGACAAGTCCCATGCATGCAACAGGAATCGGATTGGTCATCGAAGGCATAGTCCGTTATGAAAAGGAGATGGAAAAAATGAAGCCGGAAGAACCGGTGGCAGAAGAAGAGACGGTACAACCTGAAGGCAAGAAAAAACGGTTCAGGGATAAGAAACCGAAAGATCTGTCGAAGTCAGTGAAGGGATTTCCGGACCGGTTTCTTGACAAAATCCGGAATATTTTCGAAGAGGATGTGGAGTGATCCGCTATTAACAATTAAACTGTTAATAAAAAAAAGAATCGACAGCGTTTTCATAAATCTTTATTAATATTTTTATTCAACCCAAAAAATGATAAAAATGGCCGACATTTTAAAATTCGATTTACCTAAAAACCAATCATCTATTATTAAAGTCATGGGTGTTGGCGGAGGTGGCAGCAATGCCGTGAACCACATGTTTCGTCAGGGTATTAAAGGCGTCGACTTTATCATATGCAATACCGACGCACAGGCCATGGAATCGAGCCAGGTTCCGGTTAAAATCCAACTTGGTGCGAACCTGACCGGAGGTTTAGGCGCCGGAGCAACGCCTTCCGTTGGCCGGAATGCTGCGCTTGAAAACGCCGAAGATATACGGTCAGTACTCGAAAAGGGAACCAAGATGTTGTTCATAACAGCGGGGCTCGGGGGAGGAACCGGTACCGGTGCGGCCCCGGTGATCGCACAAATTTCAAAAGAACTTGACATACTTACCGTTGGGATCGTCACAATTCCTTTTTCATTTGAAGGAAGAAAACGCCGGCAATCGGCTGAGGATGGAATCCGGCAGCTAAAACAAAATGTGGATGCGCTCCTCATCATCAGCAACGATAAACTGCGCATGTTATGCGGAGACCTTCCCCTTTCGGAAGCTTTTAAACGCGCCGATAATGTACTCACCACCGCTGCAAAAGGCATCGCTGAAATCATTACTGTGGCCGGCTATATTAACGTCGACTTCGAAGATGTTAAAACTGTCATGAAAAACAGCGGAGTAGCCATTATGGGAACCGGCGTTTCCAATGGGACCAACCGTGCCCAGATGGCGGTTGAAGAAGCGCTTAATTCACCTTTGCTCGATAACAACGATATCGAAGGAGCTGGAAACCTGCTACTCTATATCTCTTCCGGGAAGAATGAAATAACCATGGATGAAGTCACCGAGATCACAGATTATATCCAGAACAAGACCAAATCGACGGCAGAAGTCATCTGGGGCAATGGTTTTGATGAAAGTCTCGATGACAAGATCAGTGTCACCATTATCGCAACAGGTTTTGATGACGATCACAAACAAAAAGACCCCATGAAGCCGGTGGATGTTAAGGTTCATTCACTCTACTCCGATTCTCCTGCACCAAAGGTTGAAAAACGCATATATGTTCCGGATCCCGAAATTCCTTTAATGACAGACACTCCGGAAGAGATCAGGAAAGCAACAACAAACCCGGAACTCTTCCCGTTTGTCCAGGAATCTGAACTTGAACCCATAGAAAACATCCGGACTTTTGAATTCATCCTGGAAAAACCAGAACCCGAAAAACAACCGGAACCGACGGAAACCCTGGTGCACGAATTTCAACATGTAGATCGTGTCCAGGAACCGGAACCAGTCATGAATTATACCGTCAAACCTGCAAGTCCACCTGCCCGTACAGACGAAGCTGAATCCGCCGAACTACCCAATAAAAAAACTTTTGAACGTATCTTCAAATTACGGGCGCTGAGTGAAAAATTGAAAACCCATACCCCAATCGAGAATAACCTATATGAACTCGAAAGTATTCCGGCATATAAACGACGGAATGTCGAACTAAACGAAACAACACCATCTTCGGAATCGCAAGTTGCCAAATTAATGCTCTCCGAAAACCCTGATAAATCGGTTGAACTCCGTAGCGAAAATTCATTTCTTCATAAAAATGTCGATTAAATGAACCTCGAACAGAAAATCAATGATGATATCAGAGCCACAATGTTGGCGCGAAATCCTGAAAAACTCGAAGCCTTGCGTGCCATTAAGGCGGCATTGTTACTCGAAAAAACAAAGGAAGAAACAACCGGTGAAATCGATGAGGCAACAGAACTGAAAATTCTTCAGAAATTAGTTAAGCAACGACGCGAATCAGCCGATATCTATAGAAATGCCAACCGGGAAGACCTTGCGAAAAAAGAACTTTTCGAAGCGTCCATCATAGAAACTTTCCTTCCAAAACAACTCTCCGTAGAAGAAGTCACCGCAGTGGTCACAAAAGTGGTGGAACAAACTGGCGCCACTTCCATCAAAGATATGGGGAAAGTGATGGGGATCGCTTTCAGAGAGCTGGCCGGCAAAGCGGATAATAAGATGATATCGGAGATCGTAAAAAAGATGCTGGGGGGATGAGGGACGAAGGACGAGGGACGAGGGGGATTAGACGTTTGATGTGGGGTTGAAGGTGAGGGTAAAGGATTATTTTAGAGTGGTGTTGTTGAAGTGTTTTTCCTTATAATCTGATACCCACTTCGAGAGGCAGCAGGTTATACTCCATAAAAACTTCCATTTTCCAAATCCTTTACGAACGTCAGAGTACAAACGTTCCCCACGTAATACTTTACCGAAGGCCCGCCAAACATGGTCTTTGTCCCGAACCAAATGATGTATTTTAAGTGGAACCATATTGAACAGGTTTTTAATCCGGTTAGCTTCCAGCAACTCGTTCATTAACTCCTGGTTTATCGATTCCGTGTATCTTTCCAATGAATATGATTTCCCCTGCAAGTAGTCAAAACAAGCAACAGCAGCAAGTTTTCCACTTCTGACGGCATAAAAGATACCTTCCCCTGTCATTGGATCGGTCAATCCACCGGCATCCCCGGCCACCAGTATTTTTCCATGGTGAAAATTGCTTTTTTTATTACATATTGGGATTGGCCAGGATTTCAGGGAGATGGTTTCCAAAACCTGGAATCCGGATCCTGCATCCTGTATCCTGTATCCTGTATCCAGATACCGGAGAAACTTCTGATAATAAGGCATCATATATTTCGACAGTGATACCGGCCCTCCTACCCCGATTGAAAAATGATCATCTTTCGGGAAAACCCATCCATAACCACCCGGGAAAGTCCCCCAATCGAGAAACACCGTCTTTGAAAATTTTTTTACCATTTCCGGATCTACCTTTACTTCAGCTTCCCATGCCAATCCAAGACTGATATTATCCCGGAGATCTGCTGACCGGGACACGGCGCTTGAAACGCCATCGGCGCCAATTACAAGGGAAGCATGAAACAAACCCGTGTGGGTCGTCACCTCCACCATTTTCTCTGTTTGACTTATCATTTTCACTTTTTCTCCGAATTGAACCCGGGCACCGGCAGATTTTGCCATGTCAAGCAGAAAAGCATCGAGCTTCTCTCGCATGGTACAATACATCATAGGTTCGCGGGAATTCCGGGTAAAAACATCTTTAAAATCGCAGGAGAATTGAATGGAATGGATCGTCGTATCAAAAACCGATGAAACATCAAAAGGAATTTCATGCAAAATCTTATGGGTCAGTCCGGCGCCACATACTTTGTACCTTGGGAAAATCGATTTTTCAAGAATCAGGACATTTACCCCATGTATGGCCAGTTCATAAGCAGCAAGTGATCCGGCAGGACCCGCACCGGCAATGATAACATCGGCATCCGTTTTCATAGGTAAAAGTGAAAATCCGGCGTTCTCAAAGAAGTGTAAGTACTTCTTTCAGCAATTTTTCTTTGCTGATAGGAACTACACCGACCTCTTCACAGACCAGTCCACCGGCAAGATTTGAAATATAAGCCAGTTCATAGGGAGAACTTCTCGCGGCCAGACAAAGTGAAGCGACACTGATAACCGTATCACCAGCGCCGGAGACATCGGAGATGCTGCGCATATGTGCCGGTACGAAGATACTTTTTTCTTCCTGTTTGTTTTTCATACTGATCACCATCCCTTTTTCCGACATGGTTGTGAGCACATATTCGCAATTGAGGGTTGTACGTAACTGTTGGGCAACATCCATGACCGCTTGCCGGTTCCCCAGATCAGTAGTAACATTCATCCCGTCTTTCAACTCTTTAAGATTGGGTTTAAACAAAGTTACCTGTTGATAGGCCATGAAATTTCTCATCTTTGGATCAACAGTAACGGGGATTTTTCGGGTTTGAGCCATTGCAACCACCTCGCGGATCAACCTTGGTGTGATTACTCCCTTGTCATAATCCTGAAAGATGATACAATCCACTTTTTCTTTCGTAAGTACCTGTTCAATAACCCGGATCAGGGTGATGAAATCGTTTTCAACCAGGTCATGATCAACTTCTTCATCTACGCGTAACATCTGGTACGCATTTCCAAAGATCCTGAACTTGGTTGTGGTAATCCGTTGTTTACTGCGGATAATGCCGGTAGATTCGATTTTCTCTTTCTTCAGAAGATCAAGAAACAGGTCTCCTTTATCGTCTGTACCGATAACGGAACAGAGGATTGGCCGAGCCCCCAAGGATCTAATGTTCATGGCGACATTGGCCGCTCCACCCATTCTGTTTTCCCGTTTACGTAATGCCACAATGGGAATGGGCGCTTCCGGTGAAATACGTTCAACTTTGCCCCAGAGATAGGAATCGACCATAACATCCCCGATGATCATTATCGAGAGATGGTTAAAGTCGTCAAAAAGTTGTCTATAGTTTTTCTCTTTCTGCATGCATCCGTTGATTTACATAAGGATAAATCCGTAAACCGGGCGTCAGGCGCCGTTGAAATGATAATCAGCAATGGTCTTGATTTTCGGGTTGGGCTCATCACTATGGATTTTACCATCCATCAAACGGATGATACGGTGTGCATGTGCGGAGATGTCTTCTTCATGCGTCACAATGATAACAGTATTGCCCATTTTATGAATTTCTTCAAGCAGACCAAGGATTTCAATAGAGGTTTTAGAGTCAAGGTTTCCCGTAGGCTCGTCGGCCAGGATAATGGCAGGATTGTTCACGAGGGCACGGGCAATGGCAACCCGCTGACGTTGTCCTCCCGAAAGTTCATTGGGTTTATGTTCCATACGGTCGGTAAGCTTTACTTCGTCAAGTGTACGAATGGCTTTTTCAATCCGTTTGGCCTTGCCTATCCCTGCATAAATCAACGGCAACATGACATTCTCAAGAGCAGTCGACCGGGGAAGTAAATTAAAGGTTTGAAATACAAAACCTATCTGGCGGTTCCGGATCTCAGCCAGGGAATTGTCATCCATCTTGCTTACATCTTCGCCATTCAGTAAATATCTCCCGCTGGTTGCGGTATCCAGACATCCAAGGATATTCATAAGGGTTGATTTGCCCGAGCCGGAAGGTCCCATTAAAGCAACAAATTCGTTTTTCCGGACAACCAGGGAAACCGAACGCAAGGCTTCCACTACAATGGTGCCAATCTTGTAATTTTTTACAATGTTTTCGAGGTGGATGATTTCTCTTTCCATGGATCAAATATAGGGTTAAAAGCGTAATCTGAAATCTTCTTTACTTAACTCTTCCTTAAAAAAAACGATTCCCATATGGTATATATCGATGGTCACTTTTATGAGCGGATTTTTCCTGATGATGTTCCAGGCTTGTCCCATCCCAGAGGACCAGTGAATATCATCAAAAATGAAAACGGAACCGGGATGAATATGTTGCAGACATTGATCGAAATACCGGAGGGTGGCAGCTTTTTTATGATTGCCATCGAAAAATACCATATCCACCGGGTGGAGTTGCTCAAGGGCCGGCGCTAATTTATCTTCAAAAGTACCAGGGATCAGGGTGATGTTCTTCAACCCGTAATGATCGAACTGGCCACGTGCTACATTAGCTGAATCCAGACAGGCTTCGATAGTGAGTATCCGGCCTTCGGGAACCGCCAACGAAAAATACATGGTACTGATACCGAGAGAAGTTCCCAATTCAAGCACTTTTGCCGGTTTGTATTCACGGGCAAGACGAAACAGTAATTCGCCTTTTTTAGCCGTAACGCTTGATCGCCGGGCAATATCCTTCACCCGGACAAACCGTTGATCGCAAATGGATTCTTTAGCTCTTGAACCCAGGTCCTTGCGCTTTATATAACGCGATTTTGTGACCAATTCCCTGCGTACCTTCTGCAATATCCGGTATTGCGGGAACCTCTGTCCATTTTGCAAAATGTTTTGGTAAAAATGATAAACAAACGGCGAATGAATTGAATATTTCGACTGCGCGTGAATAGAATGCTGCAAATAGGCGACAAGGACTTCAACCTGTCTGTTCATGGTAAAAAAATAAACTGCAAAATTAACGGAAATCCGAAGAATAGCAAGTTGGACGACAGGTTGGGGAAATAGTTACAACGAAAAGAACGATTGGTGTTTTTAGTACCTTTGCCTGAAATTTTCCGGCACATGGCTGTTTCAAGAAGTGCACATTTTTTGAATTATTTTTCATTAGTCAAGATCAATCACACTATATTCTCATTGCCTTTTGCACTGATTGGATTTTCCCTGGCCCTTAAAACCAGGGAAGAAAATTTTAATTTCCGCTTGCTTCTTCTGGTACTGCTTTGTGTTTTTTTTGCACGAAATGCAGCCATGGGGTTCAACCGTTATGCGGATCGGGAATTCGACCGGAAAAATCCCCGTACTGCTTTGCGTGAAATTCCCAATTCCATCATCAGGCCCACATCAGCACTGATTTTTGTGATTCTCAATGCACTACTTTTTATCCTTACGACCTGGTTTCTGAATCCTCTTTGCTTTTTTCTTTCTCCGGTTGCTTTGCTGGTGGTGCTTGGATACAGCCTGACCAAACGGTTTACTGCATTATCCCATTTTTTCCTTGGAATGGGACTGGCCCTTGCTCCCATAGGGGCTTACCTTGCCGTGACCGCACATTTCGATATCCTACCCCTGATCTATTCCTTCATAGTAATTTTTTGGGTTGCCGGTTTTGACATTCTCTATGCTTTACAGGACATCGATTTCGATCAATCTGAACAATTGAAATCCCTGCCAGCATTCCTTGGAAAACGCAATGCACTGATCCTTTCAGCGCTATTCCACCTGATAGCTGTTTTCCTTGTTACATTAGCAGGATTTACAGGGTCTTTTCACCTGCTCTACTGGTTAGGAACCATCCTTTTTACATTGGTGCTTTCCTATGAACATCTGATCGTCAAACCGCGTGACATTTCCAGGGTAAATCTCGCTTTTGCCACACTTAACGGGATGGCATCCGTAATTTTTGCATGTTTTGTGATAGCTGATCTCGTTTTTAGTCATTAAAACATTCTTGCCTGCATACGATCCTGTAAATGGGATCCTACAGATATTCCGGACCTATTTCCCCCAACTTGCCCTGTCAAGCGACCGGTAATTGATTGCTTCGGCAAGGTGTTCCAATTTTATCTGATCAGCATTTTCAAGGTCTGCAATGGTCCGCGACACTTTCAATATCCGGTCATAAGCCCGGGCCGACAAACCCAGTCTTTCCATTGCTGTTTTAATAAGAAGTTTACCGGTTTCATTTAAAGAACAAACCTTCCTTAACATCCTTGCCGACATTTGTGCATTGGCATATACTCCGGGCATCCCCTCAAACCGTTTTTCCTGAATTTTCCGGGCAATCAATACCCGCTTCCGGATGGCGTCACTATGTTCGGTCTGACGTGAATTGCTTAAATCGTTAAAATCGACCGGGACGACTTCAATATGAATGTCGATCCGGTCGAAAAGGGGACCGGAAATCCGGTTGAGGTATTTCTGCACCTCACCTCCCATGCATTGGCATTGCCGGGTCGGATGGTTATAATAACCACAGGGACAACCTTGCGTTGCCTTTTTCCACACACCATAATATTGTAACTAAACCATTGGGAACCAAGTATCCAGCTAATCCAAAAACAATCGGAGAATATTTACGAAAGAAGAGATTAGAAGAAAAACTTTTACAGAAAGATGTAGCCAGGCTGTTAGGGGTAACGACTGATACGGTGACTAATTGGGAGAACAATAGGACTAATCCAATGGTAAAACTATTGCCACGGATAATAAATTTTCTAGGTGGTAATCTAAAAGATATAAGCCGTTCATCATAAACACATTAGATCGAGTTTCGTAACTCAGGGAGTATTATACTATCTCAATATTCTATAGAAAACTGAACTTTTAGGAGGCGGGCAGTATCCCCGGATTAAATTGGAGGCTTGCATTGAGCAAAAAAACGCTTAATCCGATTAATAAAAAAAACACATTGCTAAATCTTAAATTATTATCATCGAATCAAATCAAATATATTTCTTTCAATATAATCATTCGCAGTTGACAGAAATCTAGTATAAGTGATTTTGACCCCATATAATTTGTTATTATCTGAAACTGGTGATTTTTCGTCAATTTTTTTATAATTATCAAGATAAAGTGAAAAATATTTTTTCAGAATGTATAATAAATAAACATTTGCAATTTTTTTCTCGGCAGCATTTAGTTCAATTATTCTATCACTATATTTTAATACTATCTGCCTGAAATATTGAATATAGGTTATATGTCTAGATATCGTCATTAAAAATTGAAAATCTCCCTCAATTTTATCACGTTCTCCACGTTTCCCCGGGATGAAATATTGTTTTGAGAATATTGGATCACATGGAAACTTATCTGGTGGGAATAGTGAGATTAAAACTGAAATGTAAAAATCAACCATGTTATTCATAATATCTTCAACATTTTTATATACATCATTGATTATATTATAGAAAACAAATTGAGATTCATGATTAACCACCGAAATACCATCCTTTTTCTTCATCACAAAAAGTAAAGGTAAATTGAGAAACTCTGGTTTATGAATAGTGAACGAATATAATTCAAAACTTGTTAATAATGAGTCCGAAATATATGCAGCACTATCATTATGGAAAATACGGATTTTATTCAATTCTGCTTTGCATGAAACACCTTGTTCTTTAAAGAGCAATATTTCATCATTTAAATCATAAATATTAGAATATTCCTCAGCTTTTGCTTCATTAACAATAATTTGATCCTTATAAAATACAAATAAGTGTGCGAAATGATCAGATTTCAACCCACATAATTCTGCAAAATACTCTTCTACCTCCTCGAATGAATAAAAGGGATTTCCATCTAATGCTTTTTCATTAACTTGCTCAATATATAATTTCACTTTCTCTAATAAATCATATAGACCTATTCCCTTCTTATGAATTTCTCTGATTTTTTTTGGTCGATCCTTTCGATCAGAATTATTAATAATGTAATTAAGAATAATTCTACTAATACTTTTAATCTTTCCACTGCTGGGGTCTCTATAAGGATATATCGTATGATCCAATAAAGGTTCAAGATCAGCATTTGATTCTAATAAAAAAAGAAAGAAATTTATATGTACACCTCTCAATAAATATATATACCATTCATTAACATCATCATCACCATTTTTCCTATTTTGAACCGAAAGTTGAACATTATTATAAAGTATATCCAATATTTCTTCATATTTAAAATAATTATCAGAGCATTCTTTCCAATAGGTATTTATTAAATCCCATAATGCAAATTTATCGCCATTCCAAATATTATAAATTCTTCTAACATTAGATTGTTCCTTCGGATATTCCTTTAAATCAAAATTATCTGCTAAAGTTGTGAGAAAATTATAACCCCTGGGCAAGCTCATTCCAATTAATCTAGCCATTTCACTAAATCGGTCAAGTCTTAATTTAATAATTTCAGATGTTAGAGATTCAGTATGCAATTCGTAGAATTCTTTATTTATCATTAATCCCGAACAAAACTTTTCAGATGGCGATGATAATTTAGCCCGTATTTTCTCAATTAAATTTGCAAAGATGTAAAAGTTCGCAGTCCTAAATAAATATATAAATGAAAATTGCTTTCTAAACGAAAATACAGGATTTTCAATGGGCTTAGTCGCCTTTTCATTTAATAATCGAATAAATATATTACTGATTTCAGGTTGTCGAGAAATCATAAAAAAGAAAGTCGAAAATAATATCTGAGGATATTGTAAAAATGTAATATCATTATTAACTAAATAATCATCAATATTATCTAAAACCAAAATTATTTTGACTCTATTATGTGTGATTTCATCTCTATATTGAAAAATCTTAAATAACATCAAATAAAGAAAGTAACCTCCGCAATTTGAAATATTTATTTCTTTTTGTACAACTGATTGAACTAATATTAATCTTTCTTCATATTCATTTTTATTAAAGTTGCCATTTTCTAAAAGATATTTCTTAATAAATATAATGACTGAAACTAAATTATTATTAATAAAATTTGCAGGATTTCCTTGTTTTGCCTTTTGAAGATCTGCTAAAAAATTCAGCACGAATGAATTATTCTTCGCTAATTCTCCTAAAATTGATTGTTGCTCTGAATTATCGCGTTTGATGAATGTCTCAGTAATAAATGAACGAACCTTTTTCAAAAAATTCTCGCCATCAGATAATTCAAAATCAAATAAAATAAACTCCGATTTTACGTCTTGAGAGACTACATCATCAGATTCACCGTTAAGTAAATATTGGATATGATTAATAAATGTTGTTTTCCCATTTTTTGAATTAGCATGTATCAACTTAAATAAACAACCATCATCTAATGCATCCAAAAATCTCCCTTCTTCTCTAATAATTTCATCACTCGGTACATAAAAATATTCGAAAAATAATTTGCCTAGATTTGTCTGATTATCTATAGCCATCGTATTCTGCAATGCTGTTTCAGGGTCTAGCATATTGAACCCTAATTTCATCTTAAGCTCTTCTAAATGAGCAGGAAGAATCGGTTTCATAGCAAATTAATTTTAATATTCACGTTTCACAAAAAAATAAATGCATTAGTTTATTCCAACTATTATGTTGGAATTGTCTGTTTTATCTAAATATATGTCTATATTTCACATTCAAGACCTTCAATTCTTTTCATTTTAAATGCAATGTATTGAAACAAAAACAATTCAAAATCTATCCATTCCAAGGTTCACCTTCAATAAAACAATTGTTTATATCTGTAATTAATTTACCCAACTGCAATTGCATCAATCTCAATTAAAGCATCAAGAGGTAATTTTGCAACCTGATAAGTAACTCGACATGGAGGATCATCGTTAAAGTATCTTGCGTATACTTCATTCATTGCATTAAAATCATCCAGATTACGAAGAAGACAGGTCGTCTTTACAACATTTTTCAAAGCGTAACCACTCGCTTCGAGAATGGCAACAATATTCTCCAAAACTCTCTCTGTCTGAACTGAAATATTACCCATAACAATTGTTTTTCCCTCAGGAACAATAGGAAGCTGGCCTGAAATAAAAAGAAATCCATTGCTGACTATTCCTTGACTAAAAGGTCCAATTGGCATTGGCGCCTTGTCTGTTAAAACTATTTTTTTCATAGTTGTAACTTTTAAAGTTAATCAATACATATTATTTTTGTTTTACCTTGTACTTATATTTTGGCTTGAACAAATAAATCTTCTAATACCTATTTACATTAAGATTAGGAATGTAAATATAATAACAATTCTAAAAGATTATAAAAAATAGTCTAAAAGAGAAGAAAAATGCTTGATAATGTTAAACATCTCCAAAGTCCGTTCCCTAGTTTGAAGTACTCGGTTCTGCCGCTACCGCAATTCAACGTACTTTCTTCTGTAAGTTCGCAACCCCCATATCTAATAGTTGGGGAACAAACTTCCTTGCAGTATTCCTTTGGATAAATGTGAGGCAATCCATTGTACATCATTTGTTTCACTCTTTCTTATCGACATTTGTTTTATCAGAAACGGGTTAAACAGAAGCAGTCTAAACCCATCTCTTCCAAAATATTCCAGATTGGAATCCATTAAATTCCTGTACTTTCCACTACAATCTGAGTTACACCTATTTCATGTTATCCATCGCCCATCGCTCATATTGAATTTGTTATGGTGATGTATTCCTTAACAAAATCATACTTCTTTCCATCGTAGACAGCAAAAAGTATGATATCTTTGTGCACCTTCAGTCCACATACATATTTCATAACTAGCGTTTTAATGAATATTTATGCTAAGTTAAGATCGTGCCACGAGCACGGAAACCTTTTGAGTCACATACTGGATTTTTATTTGTCTGTTTGTCAACCCGAAGATTTCATATAACTTTGAACAAAATATTTAATAAACACAAAAACCATTAGTTATGGATGCATTAACATTGACATGGACAGGAATTAGTAGCTTTTTAATTGCCAGTGGAGTTACTTACCTTCTACATTTAAAAATTACAAAACATATTGGACAAGAACTGGTAAAGCTTTTAGAAATCTTCAATCAAAACCAGGCAATTGTTAAGCGAATAGAAATGCAAAATGAACAAGCTTTGAAAAAAGTTGAACTAGAAAATGACAAGATTGTTACAAAATTTGTGTACGAAAACGAAAAAGTATTAAAGAAAATTGACCATAGTATTGAGGTTAAAGAAAAATCACAAGTTGTTGCCGAACTTATCACTTTATGGATGCAAACAGCTCCAGGTCCTTCACATAGGGATCTTCAACCTGATGATTTTGCAAAGATGAATCGTTACAGTTATGAATGTGCCTTATGGCTTCCTAAAGATATTTTCCATGATTTTTCAAGAACATTAACAAATGCTGAAGGTCATAAACATTATAAAGAAATTCTTAAGGAAATTCGAATGTATCTAAATCCTGAATTAGGAGAAATAGATGGTGGAGCAATTATTCATTGGTAAAGAAATTTATCACACAGGTTCTAAAAAAGTTTAAATTTTTTACCAACTTATTTGACATCCGTCCGGACTTAATGCTGCCCCATATGAATTACGCTGGCAGACAGAGCTACTTTGTAAACATTTTATGCAGAATTTTCCACTGAAATATTTTCAAGGAGACAATGAAAAAGCCATGAAAGTTCAAATCTATTACACCCTGATTTCCAATTTGCTTACGACCGTTATACAAAAGACATTACAACGAAGCTTAGCATTCTCAAATCTAGTTAGTTGATCCTTAATAATTAATATGGACCAACTTGTTAAGCTGTATCCCAAAGTCATCTTGGATAGAGAATATTAAATTATAAAATCGAATCGCCGTATTCAGTCTGGCTTCTTTTTCAACGAGGAAACTACTGATTTAGCGATTGTTTCTTTTATCCTGTTAGCCTCGCTTTCGGAGATCGCGCCATATTCAACTTTAACTCGGTAACCTTTAACTCTGGTTTCAGTTGAGGCTTCTCGGGCAATCTCTGAATCGAGAAAAAAGAAAAGAGCCTCTGGTTCTAAAACCTGAATTTTTGCCTTCTCACTTTCAGTAAATTCACTCTCTACTTTTTTCTTTAGTCGTTCAATTGCCTTCGGATCGCTGGAACACTCTATTACCAGGTCATATCCGGCTTTAAGACATTTTCTAATATTTTGTAGTTCCTGGTCGTCCTTTGACGTATCCTTGATCTCGACCGCTATTCGCTTGCCGTTTCCCTCTAAACCAACATCTACCCTACCTGTTCCATCGGGAGTGGGTTCTTCAATGGTGGCTTTGTAGCCTCGTGACTCAGCCATTTTTTTAATTAGAGTCTGTAAGTATCTATGTTGGGTCTCTTGTTTCTTGGCTTCAGAGTTAATCGTTGGTGTGATCGAAATTTCTTTAATCACATTTTGGTCTGCCGATTGGGTTGACTCAGAATTGCTTAACCTTGCCGTTGCTTCTACAATTTTGACTGGTGGCTCCGATAAACCATGCATTTCTCGCATAGAGGCTTCAACCTCTTCTTTAGGAGTACCATAAGTTCGCCGTGAAACCTCCATAACTAAGTCCCTGTTCATTTTGGCGGTGCTGGGCTCTAGTTCTCTATATGGAATGACTTTTAAATTGCAATCATTCTCGGGTCGCTCAATCCGGATAAGGGCTTCACCGGTATCTAGATTTTGGAGATCATAGGCATCAAAATAGGAGAAATTGCCTTCAAATTTTTTAGCATCGGTATCACCCACCCTAAAACAAATACGTGTTCCGGCATTAGCAACCACGGAACTGGCCAATTCAGTGTCATTTTTAGTCAGCTGTTGCATGTCTTGATGGGCCAAGATTAGACCTAAGTGATATTTTCTAGCCCCGGACAGGATGACCGACATGGAAGGGGTAATGAAGTTTTGGAACTCGTCAATGTATAAATAGAAATTACTCCGGTCTTGCTTGGCTTTGGCTTGACGAGCCATAGCGGCTTGCTGAAGTTTGGAGACAATAAAGGCCCCCAGGAGATAACTGTTTTCGGCCCCAATTATTCCCTGGGACAGCTTGACCAGCAAGATTTTTTTAGTATCCATAATGCTTTCAAAATCAAGGCTTTTCTTTTGAATAACCATGTTCCGAATGAGCTTGGGCCTTAAAAAGGAATCAAGACGGGTCAGGATTGAGCCAATAGAACTGCTTTTTAGGATGGGAAATTCCTTATTCCAGTAGTAGACAATCGAAGGGTCTCTGACGGTTTCCAAAAACTCATCCCGGAAGTCCTTTTCAATTAAAAACCGTCTTAAATCAACTAAGGTACCCCCTTGTTCACTTTCCAGAAATGCCAGGATAGCGTTGGCAAAAACCGAATTCATCTGATCACCCCAACTGGTGGACAGTCTTTTAAAAACGGCTACCAGGTCGCTCGACAGGATATCTTTTTCAATCTCGGAATGAGCCGTTAAAATGTTGAACCCAACCGGGAAATCAATATCAGCCGGATCAAGTAGAATAAGGTCCTGATGTCGGCTGGGATTAATATATGGTAAAATGCTTTCAATCAAATCACCGTGTGGGTCAATAACTGCAACGCCTTCACCATTTTTTATATCTTGAATGATAGTGGACAGTAGTAAAGTAGATTTACCGGTGCCGGTCGCCCCAATAACATGCATATGCTTAAGGCGTTGTTCCGGGCTAATGGTAACACGCCTTTCCTGGCCTTGATGATAATTGTGGCCTAGAAAGAGCGGGTGCCCTAAGAATATTCCAGGGGCCTCTTTAGTTTTGCGGGAGTCCCTCTTCAGTTTCTGGGAGACGACTGATGCTGAAGGAAAGTGTACCAGGTTTGCTAACTCATGGCTGTTTAAAAGCATCCCCAAACGATGGGATTGCCTAAGCATTATATCCAGAGCAAAATCCTCCGACTTATAGCCAGAAGTTGAAAGTGGGATTAATTCATTAAAGGGTGAATTGCTTATCTGTCTGATTGTCTGAGACAATTTATACATTAAATCACTATCGCCACTATCATTAAGCCCCAGGACTCGAATGACCACTCCAAATAAAGGGGCTGACACCTTGTCTTCCGCTAGTTTGACCATTTCCGGGGCGTTTACAAAAAACGAATCCCCTTCATTATCAATCACCGAGCGCAAAATGCTTTCCGACCAACTGTACTTTGCCCCCTGGAAGAGAATTTGAATTACCGCCTGTTCATCATGTCTTAGGTTTTCGAGAAGTCCAAATAAGCCAATATAGGGGTCGAGATCAAAGCTCTTGGCTGTGGCCAAGGGTCGCATAAACTCTTCTCTGAGACCAAAATCCAGGAAGTAGCCCGATTTATTTTCGGGTAAAATATCGTCCAGGTCGCTTTCCTCCAAATGACTGAGAGGGTAATAGGCTTTTATTTGACTTTGAACATCAAGCGCATCCGATTCTCGACAGACAAACTGAATACGAATTGATTGGCAATTGGCAATAATCTCAAAACTAATTGGATAGTCGGCCAGGGAGAGCATGATTAGCAAATGCTCTATTTCATCGACCTTGATCCTTTGATCTTTTGGTAATGATACGCTCAAGGCAATTAGAGACTCATCATCATCAGAAAAGTAAGATGGTTCAAAGTCGTTTTCTTCTAAAGGCTCTAAGTAAAAAGGTTCCTGGGGAGAAAGGATATTTTTTATTCCTTTAATAAAACGAGAAACCAACGTGGGCCGTAACCCATCATCAAAATGCGTTTCTGGAATATCATTGGCCGTGGAGTGGTAATAAAAGGGCTGTAAGGGTGGCTCTAAATCAACTGGATCGGAATAGACTTCCCAGCCTCGGCCTCGTCTTTCCCAATTATAAAATTGTTGGGTTAAAGCTTCGACCCGGCTCATTTATTCATGGCCATTCGTTCACCTTCTGATAAGCCTCGGACGCCTTTAGAGGTGGTAATCTCGTCAATGGTGGAAGTAATGCAACTAACCACCAGACCTCTAAACATACAGGCGGTATCAACTTTGAAATAGGTAACTCCACCACTAACCGCATTTACAACCGGGATTGATTTGGCCAGGTTTTTTACCACGTGGGACGGGGCACCGAGCCAATATGAGACAAAGAATCCGGCACCAAAGGGAGCAGCACAAATATCAAAGAGGTCATCTTTTCTCTCCACCCGTAAATACTCCCGTTTATCAGAGAGAATGCTGGCTTCCGAGAAATTTACCCGTGATATTTTAACACCCGGCATGGCTTGGGTATTAATGTTTTCCTCAACCAGAGCATAGAACTCGTTAGTAGAAAACTGCAAACCGGCGAAGAAATGATTCCAATGAGCCCCAGGTTCATCCATCTTCTTGGTTCTTGACCGATATAAGAGGTAGAGTACAACAATGACGATTAAGGCGAGAATGTACTGCATAGTGATAAGGATAAGAGGTTTATAAAAAGATTAATAACTTCATTTATAGCACATTGAACAGAACCCTAGGGCAAAATTACAAAATAATTGTAAGGAATAACATTGGTCCTCACTCCAAGATATTCATATATAGCAAGGATGCCCTGTTCTTCTGATTTTGACTCCATACCTGTTTCAGTTTAGATGTCACAAACAACTACCCCTTGGAATAAAGGATATTAGCCGCATGTCTGTTCAAAAAGATTTATGAAATTACTCATTCATTTGATTGACTACCATTATCTAAGTTTGATCCAGGAGATAACTGGTTATAGTTGAAAGAAAAAAGAAAGTCAGTGTAACAATCGAGTATTTTTTTTAATTACTTTTGTAGGTCAAATTATCGGAAACTGAGAAACTTAACAATTTTCCTATGAAAAACATAGTTTTAACTTATAATTTTGTTAATACAGAAACTAGAACCGAATTTGTTGATAGATTCGAAGAAATTCTAGTTGGTATGGGGTTATCTAAAGAACCATCAAACCAATCAACATATTTTGGTTGTTATCGTGCTTCACAAGACTTTATTACAGATTTGTTCAATGCTATAAGTAGGCTTCAGTGGAGAAATGAAGATATTGTAACTATTTATTATCCAAAGGTCACTCGTGAACACGATAGGAACCATGCTGATATTGGTAAACATTGCTTTAAGAATGAAGGCAATACGATCCTGAATCATATTATTCTTCGGGATTGAATCCTGTTAGAAATTGATCTTGAATATTTCGAAAAACTTATTTAAAGTAAGCACCTCAAAAAAGTTTCGGCGTTTCCGGTCTTCGCCTTTCCTTATATCGCTCAATAATAGTTGTTTCCACCTCACCCCTTGGTTTTCCATATTTTATCTGGGAGACAGCTATTACTTTTCCCTTTAAATTATATCGCGCTTCTTCCAAAGGAACTGTGGTTGCACTAAAAGGCTGGGAGCTGGTCCCATCAATCATTAACTTGATATACATATTGTATTTGGGCAAGCTAATGAGATCGTTGTCATTAAAAACTGGCTTGAATTCCTTAGCCAGTACCTCGGCATCTTCAGCGCCAATGCGAAAAGAAATAATGGTGCCGACATTGCCAAAGATGGCCGCCCTGATCTTCTCCTGGAGTTGATCAATATATTGGTGAGACAAAAATATGGACAGTCGATATTTTCTGGCTTCAGCCAGAATATCAGCAAAAGACATCGAAACAAAGGAGTGCATCTCGTCAACATAGAGATAAAAAGGTTTCCGGGATAATTCTGGTTGTTTGGCCCGGTACAGAGCCGCCAATTGGATATTAGTGACCAGCATATTCCCCAATATCGATGAAACATCTTCGCCCAATTCTCCTTTAGAGAGATTGGCAATCAGGATTTTACCCTGATTCATTATTTCGGTTAAATTAAAACCACGGATTTTTTGTCCGACAATGAGTCTTAAAGGCGTGCTGGCTAAAAACAGCCCCGTTTTATTTAAAATCGGGGCAATAGCTTCCGTTTTAAGGGTTGGCGAATATTTCTCAAATTCGTTATGCCAGAATGATAGAATATGAGGGCTCTTGGAGCGGGACAACAGTCCATTGCGATAGGTCTGGTCAGTCAAAAGTCGTTGAATGTCGAGCAAACTACAATTCTGGTTTTCTAAGAGGGTAAGTAAGGCAAATCTGAGGATGTATTCCATTCTGGGGCCCCAGGAGTCAGCCCAAATCTTTCTGAAGGTGGAAATCAGTCCAGAAGCCACTAAGTGGTGGTGGTTAGGATGAATACCTAAAATTGGGTTAAAGGCAATGGGAAACTCGGTATCATTGGGATTGAAGTAAAGGACATCCTTGACTCGATTTTCCGGAATGTAATTTAAAATATGGCTGGCAATATCCCCGTGGGGATCAATCAGACATAAACCATTGCCTCTCGCAATGTCAGAAATAGCCATGTTTTCCAAGAGAGTGCTTTTACCGGTGCCGGTTTTTCCGATTACGTAAATATGACCAAGACGGTCTTGGTCTTTGATGCCAAATGGCTTGTTCTCATTCCGCCAACTGGTCAAGCCGATGGGGGTGATGTCTGAACTGGTTTGATTATCTATGCTCATATTCTGAGCATAGGAAAAATCATTCGCAAAAAATAGAGTCTAAAAATTACCTAAATCAACAAGTTTTACCCTCTTATCTGGCTCCTAAACAAGAGTATAATATTTTTACAAGAGGTGAACTTATCATATTCCTCCTGACTCAGACTTGAAAAATAATTATTAAATGTTATAATGGCAGAGCAACGCGAAAGCTTAATAGCAAATAAATATCTGAACCCAAAGAGGGGTAACGACAAGCTTTCGCGTTGCAGTGAAGACTTGGTTCGCTACCCCTCTTTGGGTATCACAAACCCTAATCATGTCCCGGAAGAGGTCGCCCTTGATTACTTGGCCAGCCTCCTGGTCGAGGCCTTTCTGGACAAAAAAGAATATGAACGCAAACAATTACAACAACCTAAAACGGGCGGTAATTTACGTCCGAGTGTCGACCAAAGAACAGGTTGACGAGGGCAATAGCTTAAGTACCCAACAAAAAATTTGTCTTGAATATGCTCAAAGGCACGATTATGAAGTGGCGGAAATCTTCATAGAACAAGGCGAAAGTGCAAAAACCGCCGACCGGACTGAGTTACAAAGACTCCTTTCCTATTGTGCTGATAAAAAAAACGGCATTAAAGCCGTTATTATTTATAAACTAGACCGCCTTTCGAGGAATACGGATGACTACAGTCAGTTGCGCCTTCTATTAAAGAGATATGGAGTAGAAATAAAATCGACCTCGGAACATTTTGAAAATAATCCGGTGGGAAGATTCATGGAAAATACCATGGCTAACATAGCTCAGTTTGACAATGATATCCGGGCCGAGAGAAGTGTGGGTGGTATGAGAGATGCAATGCGGGATGGCCGCTACGTATGGATGGCTCCTCTTGGTTATGACAATATAAGAGTCGGGGGCAAAGCCACGATTGCCCAAAATGAAAAATTAGCCCCCTTGATTTACAGAACATTTGAACTAGTCGCTAGTAATGTCTATCCAACAGAAGAAGTCAGGAGAATAATAACGAAAGAAGGTCTGGCGGGCAAAAATGGCAAACCTTTAACCAAAGGATATTTTTACAAATTGCTTAAAAATGAACTTTTTGCTGGATGGATCATAAAGTTTGGAGAAAGACATAAGGGTTTATTTGCTCCCATTGTTTCCGAAGAACTATTTATCCAGGTTCAACGTGTTTTAAAACTGAAAGGCCGTAAACATTCTGCCTACCTCACCAATCATCCAGATTTTCCTTTAAGAAAATTCGTAGTAGATGCCGAAGGAAAAAAATTGACTGGTTGCTGGTCTAGGGGGAAATATAAAAAGTATCCGTATTATCGTTTCGGCAACAATGGGTCAAACCACAACCGTGACAAGTTTGAAAAGACATATATGAATTTTGTAGACAAATATAGCTTTGATGATGCCAAGCTTAGGTTACTTAAAGAACTAGTGAGAGAGAATCTTGCGAGAAAAACATTGGACCAGCGCAAAGAAACTGAACGATTGAAAAAACACATCACTGAACTCACTGAAAAGCAGTCAAGCATTATAAAGAAAAACCTTGATGGAATCATTCCTGACCACGTTCTGCAACAACAGCTTGTCATGATTGACAAGGAATTACTCGAAGTAAATGCATCACTTGCCACTCAGCCAAGTACAAATACCGATTATGAGCAAGCCCTTGAACTTCTCTCGGATTATCTAAGAAAGCCCAGTTCGGTTTGGGAAAATGCAAAAGTAAGTTTGAAAACAAGGTTACAGGTGTTCCAATTTCCACAAGGTTTGTTTTTTAAAAATGGTATTTTTGGAACTTCTGAAACATGCTCATTTTACAAGGCTAAAGATGCCATTTCAGCATCCAAGTCTTCTCAAGTGCGCTTAGGAGTCCAGTTTTGGAACTCTTTTGCCAAAGAATGTGATTATCTGGTGGAGATTCTTAAAGAATCTGAGCGCCAACACAGTTAATATCAATTTAGCAGATTAATAGTGCACTGTAAATAAAATAGCCCGAGTATATTATACATCGGGCTATCGATTCTTTTTTAGGTTACTATAGTCTGCCTTCATCCGCAAAACTATAATAACATCCCTCTTGACCAATAATCAGATGGTCAAGTAAGGATATTTCTAATAACTTCCCAGACTGGCTTAACGACTTAGTCAAAGCTATATCTGCTTCACTCGGAATAGTTGAGCCAGACGGATGGTTATGGCAAAGGACTATGCATGTGCAGCTTGTCATAAGAGCAATTGAAAAGACAACCTTTGGATCAACTATTGTACCTGACATGCCGCCATGACTGAGTTTGATCCAGCCTAAGACAAGATTGGCCCGGTTTAGTAATAACATGTAAAACTGTTCCTGGTATTCAATGGTATCTTTATCAAATATTTGATAAAATATTTGATATGCATCTCTGGAACTACATACTTTTACCTTTTCCCGTTGTCGGTTTTTGTAGATTACTTTGACTTCGGCTAATTCAGGACTGGTTACAAAATTTTCCAATGTAACTCTAACATCATTTTTAGTTCTCATAGCGTCTCAGTTTTAGAAATTGTCTTTCTGTCCCTTGATTAAGAAATCGGCTTTTTTCTTGCAATCTTCTTCTTTTTCGTTTTCTGGGATACTTCCTTACCGGTCGAGATTAAGACTGGGGCAACTTTTAACTCCTTGTCATGCCCATTCAGGATATAGTCTGCCGCTTTCTGGGCCTGTGAACTGGCAAAGACGATAAAACGGCTATCCTTTTTAAGTCTGGCTAACCAGCCCTTAATATAGGCAGCATTATTCTGGAAATCCCGATCTGAAATTCCAGCCTGGGCTTCCAGACAGCAGGCCCCAATTTCAGCAATAAGCTCCTCAGTCGAATATTTCTCGGACCCAAAGGAAATGCTTTTCATTCCTGCTGCCCGGTTCAGCCGTTTCTCATGTCCGGTCGAATGAATTAACTCATGGAATAGCGTGGCATAATAGCCCTCGCTTGATTCAAAGAACTTGATATCCGGGACATTAACAGTATCGCGTGAGGGGCTATAGTAGGCCTCCTGGTCAACAAACTGGATTGTCGGCCGATTGGGCATACCCTCAACTATCCGGGCACAACTTTCGATTGAATCATTCTGCCTGATATCTTGAGGCGGAATGAGCTGTTCGGGCAGGTTTTTAATTTGGGAAATGTTAAAAACCGAGTAAAAGCGAAGGACTGGTCTTAGTTTCTTCTCATCATCTGTTTTAACAATACTTCCGTCTTGGTTCTTTTCCGGCTCCGGCCACTTCCAAAAGATAACCGGCAAAGACTTGGCCCCTTTTTCTAGTTGGACAGACAGATGCTTAATCTGGTTGAATGTTAGAAACAAATTACGTTCGAAGTTAAAGGCCGACAGAAGCATCATGTTTATTCCCTTGTAGGGAACACGATTAAGCAAATTCTGGGGCGGCTCTTTCTGGCTCCAGGGTTGTTTCCAGGGCACAGTGCCCTGTTCTAAAAGATTAATAATGTGATCGGTAAGGATGTCATAAACTCCTTTGCCGGTTTCAGTGGTTGTTTTCATGGCTTACGTTTTTAATTGTGAAAGAACATTTATCATCTTTCATTGTAAGCTCCATGAGGAAAGTAAAAAGACCAGGAAAATTACCGACCCTGGTAACTATTACCATTAAACATTAATAGTTTTGCATTTATTTCATAATTATTTCATTTTTAATATTTTGTAATCAGTTCAACAAATGCATTCTAGTCGGGTGCATTTTTTTGTTTACATATTTAAAAAGTTATCACTCATGGTAATTTTCACCGACTTATTGGCGGTGTATTTATTTGATAACCTAAATGTTATGAATGAAATTAAACCTTCATTTATTAATAGATTACGTAAACATCGCAGACTCATGGGCTATACTCAGGGTGATGTTGCCTACTTACTCGGGCTGCAAAGCAAGACCGAGATATCGCGTTGGGAAAAAGGTCGAATTATTCCCTTGGCAGACAAAGTCATCCGTCTGGCCTATATCTACCACACTTTCGCCGAAGAACTCTTTCGTGAGTCCTTCAAGGAAGCGCGGTCTGAAATTGAGCCCAGGGAGAAAAAACTGGCTCAGCTGCGATCAAAAAAATATGTTATCAAGCAAAAAGAAATGTAGTGAAGCTAGATGGTTCTCCATGCCAACCACTCTCTTACGAAAATCCAGCCTGGTTTTAGGGGTAAACGGCTTGGCAATTTACAGCCTCCTGGCCGCGTATGCTAACAAAAACTTCCGCAGTCGTTTGGAATATCACAAAATCAGCCGAAAACTTGGTTGCACCAAGTTAGAGGCGATTATGGCTCTCCATAAACTGGAGAACCTACACCTCATTAAAGCAGAGCCCCAAAATTCCCGAACAAAAAGCTACCAGCTCCTTTGGATTCCTCCCTGGGGGAAAATCTGGGGAAAAGACTGTGGAAAAAGTGGTGAAAGAATTTTCAAATTGCCCTGTCCCTATCGATTCGATTATTCGATTAAATATAAAATCGCTAACGATATCGATGGGACTGTTAATAAACTAAGTTTTAACAACAATATGAATCAATCCGAAGAAACACAACTCGCTTATGAGCTAGCTGAAGCCTTAAACGACCAGGAGGCGATCCAAATGTATATCGCTTACACTAACCGTTTTCCGGAGGCCCTACTCCGGGAAATCCTTGTCAAAGTCCTGTCCGTCCCGGATTACAAGATCAGAAAAACCAGAGGAGCCTTATTCAACTACCTCATTCAACAACATGCCAGGAAAACCGATTACTATTCTCGGGATTAGTCCGGGAACCAGATGTCTGGGCTATGCCGTATTATCAGATGGCGAATTGGTCGACTGGGGCCTTAAGACATTTAAAGGTAAGTGGACCAAGAACCGGGAAAGAAAAATTCTTATGGCCTTTAATCGCTTGCTTACAGATTACCAAGTATCAGCCGTGGCCTTAAAACTCTGCCGGTCAGTCTGCAGGACAGCAAATTTGAACCGGGTTTACTCGTTAATAAAATCCACAGTCAAGAAAAACGGCTTAAGATACTCCCAACTGACCATTGAGAAACTTAAACAGGCTTGCTCTCAGGCGAAAAGCAAACAGGATATCAGTAAATTCTTAAAAACCAGATACCCGGAATTGAATGAAGGCCCGGCAAATACAAAGGAGGGAGACTATATAAGGCAGTTTGAGGCAATCGCTGTGGCTCTTTGCTTAGAGTCCGCTTGAATATTTGAAAGTGGTAAGTTATTCTATTTCTGTGATATATAAAGGGGACATCACCTATTTAGGAAGGCTCCCCAATCCTATAGGCAATGTCCCCTTTGATAATAAAAGTTGACTATCGGCCCCTCGATTATTTCTTATGGGGTGTTCCTTCAACCCATCTCTTAGCCGCTTTGTCATAGTAATACTTGGGGGGATTACTGAGGCCTGTAGTATACTCATTTTCACTGATTACCGTCCACTTACCTTCTGGGCCGAGTTTGTAATATTCATAATTTAGGGCTGTTTGATAATCAAACCGGACCTTCTCTGTCGGATTACCGGCCTGGTCAGTTTTCGAGACCACGTCAACAAAGGAAATTTTGCCTTCCGAGACTTTCTTAGGTGAAATGTCAAATAGCAAAAACCCAGTGGATTTCATACTCGGTATTATTTCCTTGCCGAGGTTGTTAATGATCTTCATCTTACCAAAGATATCAAACAGAGCAGCGGCAACTTGATTTTTAATGCTTTCAGGGCTGGTTTCCGGATACTTTGACATCAAATAGCTAACAGTTTTGTTGTAAATGGGTAATTCAGTGATCAGAGATTTTAGACTTTCTTTATTAAGACCAAGCTTGGGGTCATCCGATGTGGGAGTGACAAAAATTATCCGGGAATCGTTCATTCTAAGGATGTGATCAGTGTTATTATTGATCGTCACCATAAACACGGCCATTTCTTCCGTAAGGTTAAAATTCAGCGAAACAACATCAGTCGCCAGGCCATTTTCATCTAAAACCGTTCCAAGGGAAATGATCGGCTTATACTTAACAGTAAAATTTCTTTTTAAGCCAAATTCCTGATAATCATTATCCTTGGTAGTTCGCAGCTCTACTATGATCCCTCCTTTTGTCTGGGAGGCCGGTACATCTTTAGCCAGTGAGAGGTAGGGTACCTTTTGGTAGCTTGTTTGGAAAATCTTGGTGGTAGTACAACCACCCAGGACAAAAATTGCCAAAATCGATAACGTTTGAGCAACTCGGAGTAGACTTTTTTTCATAAGAATTTGGTTTAAGGGTTCATAATCAAGAATGATTTATAGAAGTTGTAACAAAGGTAATCAATTTAACCGCATACGGTTAGTTGAGAGAGAAAAAATTTTCAGTATTTGCTTTTATATCATGGAAAAGGAAGAATTTAACCGGAAGCTTGGCGCTTACATACGCAAAAAGAGGCTGGAGAAGAAATGGACCCAGGAGATGTTGGCTGATAAGATGGGGAACAACTTTCAGAACATTTCCCGGATTGAGAGGGGGGAATTGAGTCCGACACTTTTTTGGTGCTCAAAATTGGCCAAAATAATTGAAATTGACCTTTTTGACTTTATCAAAGAGGCTTTTACTTAATAAATAAGATTCATTTGTATCAGAAATTATGAAGGCTTAACACGGATGATAATCTTGTAAATTAAAATTATAACAAGAACATAAAATAATACATTCATTAATTCTTATGCCGACATTGCTAATTGATAATGGAAAATATTGTTGCACTTACAACCAATACTATCAGTAAAACAAGAATAATTGTTTACGATGTTGAAGAAATACGTATTTTATTTAAAAAAAATGTTGGTTTCTATTTCGATAAAATTCAAGTTATTGGAACCATTGAAGATAGGCAGGTTATCCTTTGCAATTCCTCTCAATCCTATCTTGCACTATTAAGTCGTGCTAATCTTGCTGAATCTCATCTTATTTGCTAACTATATAATATATGTTATTCATTGAAGAAAAAAATAAAATAATTTCAGTATTAGAGGATTTGTTATTTTATGATTTAATTGATACTGGAGGTGGAGATATAAGTGTTAGATGTAATGAGAATAAATTAATTACAACACCTTCAGGTTCCGCATTTCGAAGATGGCATGTTCATACTGAAGATTTGGTAGTACTTGATTTAGATGGAAAAATTATTGAAAAAGGTAAATACTTAGGTCCAGGGGAAACACCAATTACTCTGGCCATATACAATTTATTTCCAAATTGTAATGCCTGTATTCATTCCCATACAAAATATAGCTTAGCCTTTGCTTCAAAAAATAAGGCGATCCCCTCTACAATTAACTTAATGGATATACTTGGTGAAGTTCCATGCCTTAAAGCTGAAGACGCAAAAATAAAAAAAGAATTTAAAATTAATGACCATACCTCTATTCCTGAAGGAATGATTCAACGACCAGATGTTGCAGAAATTTTCATTTCGTATATTATTCCTCAACTAAAAACTAAGTTTCTTCCTCGGAAAAAAGAATTAGAAAAACATGGCTTAGCTTTTACGATATACAAACATGGAGTATTTGTTTTTGCACGCAATCTGGATGAAGCTTTTGAGAATCTTATGAGAGTTGAAGCAAGCGCTAGAAATTATATTTTATCTCAAGAACTATAAATCTATTAAACTTGATGTCATTAAAAAAAATTATTATTACATGGGTAACAACTTCTGAAGGAGGAGCAGAAGAATCAATTAGGACATTAAGTTCAAATATTTGCAGACTATATGATATTGAGGTTCATTTAATAATATGGAGTTTCCAAGATTCGCTTGATTTGACTTGTTTTAGTACTCTAAATCCACTTGTAAAGTTATTTTTGTGTGACAATAGTGATGAATATATTGAGTGTATTAGGAATTCATTGGCGATTGATACAAAAGATTCATTCATGATAAGTAATCATAGAGCCTTTTCTATTGATATTCAAGAAGCAAAAAGCAAAAATGTAAAGTGTGCTATTGTATTTCGGGGAATAGTTTACCCAAATAAAAGTATTAGAATTGTTTCAAACAATAAATTAGAAACAGTGCTTATGAATGAAATTAACTGGGAACAATTTAACAAAGCTGATAGGATTATTGGTATAAGCAATTGTAGTGCAGATTCATTAAAAAAAATCTCATTATCCGAAAAAGTATGTTGTATTTATAATGGAGTGAACGAAAGTTGGTTTGTCGAAGATGAAAAGAATATTAAAGTACAAAAAGAGCCAAAGAGTTTTTTAATCTGTTCAAGATTAGTTCCGTGGAAAAATATTCACGTTGGACTTGATGCTTTTTTAAATCTTGCAAATTATTATCCTGATATTATTTTGAATATTATTGGTGATGGTAGTGAAATTGAATTACTTCAAAAAAAAGTTGAGGAAGAAAATAAGAAAGAAAGAGTTTTCTTTCTGGGGTGGCAGAAGAATCCAATAGATTGGTATCGGAAAAGCGATTGTTTAATTCATCCTTCGCCAATGGAGGGCTTTGGACGAGTTATTGCAGAAGCTAATGCAAATGGTCTTATTGCAATTGCTCCACAGTCTGGAGCCACAGGAGAACTGATAATAAATCATCATACTGGATTAATCTTTGATGAAAAAGTATTGAATAGTTGTTATGAAAAGCTTAATGAGTTTATGAGTTATTCATATAATCAGCGCTTGTTGATGGCACAGAATGCCTATATAAGGGCAAAGACTTTGTTTAGTGCAAAGCGTATGGCTACTGAATATGTTGGTTTTGCAAATTATTATTTAGGTCAAAACTAATTGCTTTATGATTTACTTAAATAATTTTATTGCGTGGAAAAAGGAAGTCTCAAAGGAAATTTGGAGGGATTTAAATAAAATCCCTATTTATGAAATAGTAAAAAACATTGAACAGGTTTACAATCTCGTTAACTCTAAGGTTAACATGGGGCAGTTAAATACATACATCGCTCCAACAGCAATCATAGGTGAAAATGTTTATATAGGGAATAATTGCCAAATATATGATTATGCTTGTATCCGTGATAATACTATATTATTAGACAATGTTGTAGTTGGACATTGTAGTGAAATAGCTAGAAGTATTGTCTTCAGCAATTCAAAAATAACACATAAAGTTACTATGAGTGATTGTGTTGTGGGAAGAGAAGTTAATATTGGTGCAAGTGTATCTTTAGCTTCCCCAAGTATTTTCAACAAAGAGATTAATAATCTTAAAAAAACAATTAAAATACCAATGTTGTCCGGTGAAATATTGGAAACAGGCTTAGTTAAATTTGGAAGCATAATTGGAGATAGTTCAAGAATTGCTATGAATTCAAGTTGTGGACCTGGTGTGCTGTTAGGAAGGAGGTGTTTTGTATACCCAAATGTGTTCCTTCGAGGTGGTCAATATGGAAGTAATATTATTATTAAAACAAAATCTAGCAACATTGAAATTGTGCCTTTAATGAATATGGATTAGTATCAAACAATGATTGATAGAAAATGAATTGGAGAATACTAAAAGAGTCAAATGGGAATTTACCTTATCCTATTTTCGAAAGGATATCAATTGAATGCCATTCGTATTGCAATAGAAGTTGTTGCTTCTGTACTCGGTCTTACCTTAAGAAAAAACGTCCTATTGAATTCTTGCCTTTACATTTGATTTATAAAATTTTAAATGAGCTTGCTGTAGATGTTGGTTTTAATGGAAGAGTGTCATTCCATTTTTACAATGAAGTTTTTACAGATCCAAGATTCTTGAAAATATTAGAGTTTAGTGCTAAACTTGGATTGAATGTGTATATTAATACAAATGGAGATTTTTTAACATCAGACATTATTAATATTCTAAACTCTTTAAATGTAGTCCAATTAAACATATCATTATATGACTGGAAAGATGATGAAGAATATGCTATGTTAAAAGATAAGTTTTATAGGAAAGTAAATTTAAATACGTTCGCAAATGAATATAGATTTATAAAAGGAGGGGTTCATCTAGGAACAAGGGCTGGTTATGCTAAACATAAAGAACAACCAAATAATTTACCTTTAAAAGCAAAATGTTCTTGTGTAACACGAAAATTAGAAGTTAGGTGTGATGGGCAAGCCGTTATTTGCTCACATGATTACTTTGGGATTCATGCAATCGGAAATATCGCAAGTCAACATATTCTCGATATTTGGTATAGTGAAGAACGTATTAATCAAGTTAAACAGCTTTCTAAAGGTAATCGGTTTAAATTTGAATTATGCGCAAATTGTTCTGATTTCATTGATTAATTTAGTATCGTAAATTTAATAATGATTTTAAAAAAAATAAATAAAATTGTAATTTATGAAATATGCATATAAAATAACAGGAGGAAAACCTGTTTATGGTGAAATAAAGTGTTACGGAGCAAAAAACTTTGCAACAAAAGCAATTGTCGCAGCTTTGTTATCAAATGATTCCTCTACTCTTCAAAACGTTCCTCCTATAGGGGATGTTAACATAACACTAGAGCTAATAAAATCTATTGGAGTAGATTACAGGCAATCAATCGAAAACAGCATACTAGATATATCCCCTTTAACAATAAAGAATTATGAAGTGCCATTACCTGATTCAGGAAGTAACAGAATACCAATATTGCTTCTTGGGCCCCTACTGCATAGATTTGGTAAAGCTAAAATTCCAGTTCTAGGAGGATGTAAAATAGGTGAGCGAAAAGTAGATTTTCATATAAAGGCAATTGAGTTATTCGGAGGTACTGTCGAAGAAACAGATTATGGATATGAGGCTTTTGCAGAAAAAGGACTAGTTGGTGCACATATTGACTTAGATTACCCTAGTGTTGGTGCGACTGAAACATGCTTATTCCTTAGTGTATTAGCGAAGGGTAGCACTATAATAAATAATGTCGCCATGGAACCAGAGATTATTGAACTTATAAGTCTATTACGGTCGATGGGAGCAATTATTTTTACTTACCCTGAACGTAAAATAAGAATCGAAGGTGTAAAAAAACTTCATGGTACAAACTATTCAATTTTAGGAGATAGAATTGAAGGTGCTTCATGGGCTTGTTTGGCTTGTGCCACAGATGGAGAAATAATTGTTGATGGTTTATCTATTAATACATTAGGTAATTTTATTTCGTATTTTCAACAAGTAGGGGGAGGTTATCAATTGCTAGAAAATAATAAAATTCGATTTTTCAGGAAAGAACCATTAAAACCTGCAATGATCGAGACTGATGTATTTCCCGGTTTTTCGACCGATTGGCAACAACCATTTGCAATCTTATTGACTCAAGCTGATGGTGTTTCAATTATTCATGAAACTGTTTATGAAAAAAGATTTGGTTATTTGGAAGCATTAAATAAATTAGGAGCAAAAACTCAGCTATCTTCTTATTGTCTCGGATATCCTTGTAGGTTTCAAAATAAAAATTTTAATCATAGTGCAATAATAACAGGTAAGACACCTTTAATTTCATCTGGGGATTTAGAAGTTCCTGATTTAAGAGCAGGTCTGGCATATGTTATTGTAGCCTCGATTGCAAAGGGCACGACTATTTTAACAGGTATTGAAAATATTGAAAGAGGTTATGGTAATGTTGCAGAACGTCTTTCAGGTATGATTGAAATAGAAAGAATATCATTGTGATATAATAAAAGTGCTATGTGTTATTGGAATAAAGACCACAACTCGGCCTAAGGTTACTTACATCATCTTCTAGTTTAAATTTACAAACTAATATTTTTGTTAGGCAAGAAGGTAAGTCGAAGCTCCTGTAACAATTGGACTCATTAAAGCCTGAATATCATTTTCCGATTCTCTTTTTCGAATCCGTACCAGTATTTTATCAAGATTATCTAATGTCCTGCCAGGGGCTAAATCTCTGTACGCATTTGTATCAAAAATCACCTTATCCATACAATCAATATTAGGAAAATCACAACTGCATGGAAATTTGTCACGAGTGACCAAAGATAAGAAAAATGTTTCCCGACCAGGTAAACCCGACCAGGTAAAACAGCCTTGAGCCTAGTGGTTAACAGCAAAAGCTGTGGAACAGCGAGCCGCTGCGAGTGCGAATGAGGTCTTAGACTGGGAGCCCGCAGGGTGGGGGATAAGTATGTAACACACGAGGAATTGGATTCCATTTTATATAAAAGCTTGTGAGTTAGGAAAATGAAATATAATTCCGAAGCCGAATGAGCTCGCAGGCGAGCAAAACATTATCAGCCGGTGGATTGTAGCTATTGATTGACTGGAGCGAAGCGGAAAGAAAGAGATAGCTACAAGACAAAGCAGGCTGTAGTGAATGGATGCCCTATAAAAGGCAAAAAATATGACAAGCTGAGGTACGAACCCGCAGGGCGATGGCTTGGCGGATTTTTTGTTGATAGGGCTGGAGTGAACACCGTTTTACCTGGTCGGGGTCTTTTCTTAACGGGCATAACCACACATTCTCCTAACTCGAAGCTAGAAGCAAACAGCAGAATGTTAAAAAAAATCATCCTGGGTTAAGGATCTATCGTACCAATAGACTATTTTTGTACTCAAGGCTAATTATGTACTATCGTGTTATCACAACGCAAAATCACTTTTTATGAACTGATTCCTAATAAAATAGGGGTTGTAGATAGGTATATTGAAATAGACAAGAGGATCATATCTGAGGTTACCAAAGCCACTGGGGAGAACTCAAATATATGGACCTGCCCGGAATTTAACCGAAGAGAATATCTCCGTAATTTCTTTCAGTACCCGGCAATGATGGTCCCGGTTGTCCAACGAAAGCTCATCGAAATTGTACTTCAGGCGGACTCAGAGATCAAAAACATGGTGGACCCATTTATGGGATCAGCAACAACTTTAGCGGCTTGCATGGAAACTGGCATTGATTGTTATGGGTTCGACATCAACCCATTAGCGATACTTATAGCAAAAGTTCGGACTGGGCCATATTTTCTGAATGACCTGAAGCATAGCCAATCTCAACTGGTAGAAAATATCGGAGCCGATAAGTCCGAATATATTGAAGTGGATTTCCGTGGGCTAAGTAAATGGTTTAAGCCGGAAATTGCCAAAGAACTTTCCAGGCTCGTTAGAGCCATTCGGAAAGTGGATAATCTTTCTATCAGAAGGTTCTTATGGGTGATACTTTCAGAAACCGTTCGGTTAACCTCTAATGATCGAACTTCCACCTTTAAGTTGCACGCTAGACCTCAAGAAGAAATACTGAACCGTAACTTATCTGCCACTGATCTTTTCAAATATCATTTAGCGAAAAGCCTTGAGGACTACAGGACTCACGTGGACTATCTGACAAAATTTGGGATGGTTCATAATGGAAGTTATACTGGAAACGTAGAAATCAAGCTTTTAAATTCGAAAGATGGGATATTCAACCCTACCGCTGAACCCTTTTACGATCTATTAGTTACTTCTCCACCGTATGGGGATAATAAGACGACCGTCACTTATGGACAACACTCATATTTGCCGCTGCAATGGATTGATCTCCCAGATATTGATGAGACTGCAACAAGGGATTTCTTAAGGACAACTAGCGAAATTGATAGAAGATCATTAGGGGGGATCACATCACAGTTAAATCAAGTAGATTTGATATCTTTACTTGAAATAAGCCCAACCTTTAGAAATACTTATCAGAGTATTATTAATACCAACGAAAATAAACATAATAAGGTGGCGGCTTTTATTTTGGACCTAAATAAGACTTTGGATAATATTTTCCAGGTATTAAAAAAGAATAGCTACCAGATATGGACTATTGGCAATAGAAGGGTGGCCGGGCTTACTATCCCTAACAGCAAAATTCTTATTGAATTAATCGAGAGCAAGGGTGGAAAGTTAGTAACTCAGGTCGAGCGCGAAATAATCAATAAGCGGATGGCTAAGCGAAATAAAGACACGGCTTTAATGAATAATGAAGACATTCTAATATTTAGGAAGCTTGGCTGATCAAAACAATATTACGCATTTCGACATTAGTGCCGCTGTCATTCGACAACTTGGCGAAGAGCTGGTTACCGATGAAGTTACAGCAATCATGGAATTGATTAAAAATTCATATGACGCTGATGCCGATTGGGTTAAGGTCGAAGTAAACACAAAAGACTACCTATCAAATCCCAATGCTTTTTATCAAGACTCAGCCAAGGGATATATAAAGATTGAGGATAATGGATTCGGGATGTCGGACAGCGACATTTGGAATAGTTGGATGAAAATATCTCTTTCTGCGAAAAAGAAATTTAGAGAAGACGGTAAGGTTACTCCCAAAGGACGCACTCCGATTGGAGAGAAAGGGGTTGGAAGATTAAGCACCCAACGATTGGGAAACAGGTTAGAACTGTTTACCGGGAAAATTGACAGCGACACAAAAAATCACGTTGCCTTTGACTGGAATGATTTTAATGATGATATATGGCTAACTTCCGTTCCAGTTCATCTCGGCACTTTTCCAAAGGCGAAAAACGAGAAAGGCACAGTACTCGTAATAACTAATCTTAAAGAACCCTTAAGGTGGGAAGGAAGCTCCTGGGATAGATTCCGAGGGCAAGTTTCTCAGATGATATTCCCCTATAAGGAGAAGCGAGTTTTTACCGTTTATTTAAAATTGAATGGACAAAATGTTGATCTTGATGAACTTAATGACAGTATTAGAGAAAACGCAGTTTCTCGGTACTCCTTTAAAGTAACTGAGGATAAACTATTTTTTGAAGGTGAAATTAAACTGCAAAAAATAAATGGTTCAAATTCAATAGAGAACACTGCCTTTTATGAGAAATTCATTCTTCCAGATAGTGGAAAGGATTTTTTTTCGTATCTCACAAGTTCAAGCCATAATAAAAGGTATTCTATTCAAAATTTGGAATATTCAAAATTACATGGCGGGTTTTTTAGTTTTAAGAAAGAGGTTAATTTGCGTGATCTTGATAAGATGGCGGTACTTCATGACGAAAACAAAAATGAAGAGGTTATCGCCCACCCTGGAAATTTTAATGGTGAAATGGATGATTTCTATTTTCAAACTTCTAAAGCCATTGAAAGTGTATTTGATTCTTTCTCAGAGTTTAAGAGGATTGTACAGAACCAAGTTGGAGTACGGGTATTTAGAGATGGCTTTGGGATTAAACCATATGGAATAAATGGGCAAGACTGGCTCAATTTAGCAAATTTGCAAACATCTGGAAGTTCTTTTTATGGCTTGCGACCAAAAAACATCATTGGATTCGTATCTATCAGTGCTAGAGACAATTACAACTTAAAAGAGAAGACTGATAGAGAAGGTTTTATGGATAATCCATATTCAAGAAATTTTAATCGAATTATGGATTATTTTATTGAACAAATCAATAACATTTTGGAAGGGACTAGAAGAAGTTATAATGAATATAAAATAAAAATCGCCCAACAATCAACCGGAGTTAAGGACATCAAAGATTCCTTTAAGCAATTGCGAGATACTTCATTGTCCGCGAAAAGATTAAGTCAAAGAGCAACTTTAATAAAGGAGAACTTAAAATCGATTGAGAATGAAGTCTCTGACTTATCTGAAAACCCGACGGGCCAATCAATTCCAGGAGATAACCATGAGTTTACAGACCGTTTACAAAGGTTAGCCAAGATTATTGAAGAGGCGCAAGCTATGCTAGAGGAAGTTATGTCAACCTTAGCCGAAACGAAAAAAATAGACGAACATATTGAATTCTTACAGCCACAAATAGAAAACCTAGAACAGCAACTTTCGGAATTTGCAGAATTAGCCGGACTAGGACTTACTTCCGAAGCTCTTTCTCACGAATTACTTAATATTGTTGACAGGATCGTTCTTGAAACTGATCGGATAATAAAAAAGACTAATAGCAAGGATACCCTTGATAAACTTTCTATCAACATTTATATCGAATACATTAAAAATGCCACAAAATCATTTAGAAAACAATTAAGTCATATTTCCCCTTCCTTGAAATATGTAAGAGAAAGTAAGGAATTACTTGGCATGACAAGTTTTCTTGATGAAATCATCGATTATTATAAAGAACGATTTTCAGGAAAAATTCAAATTGTTTTCGTTAAACCTGGGCAGGATTATAGCATTCGCATAAACAAAGGGAAAATTACCCAAGTGATTGATAATATTATTATTAATTCTGAATATTGGCTCAAAGAGAAAAAAAGTATTGAATCCAGTTTTGATCCATTAATTACCATTGAGCTAAAGGAACCTTTCTTGAGGATATTTGATAATGGCAAGGGAGTAGACCCAAACGTTCAAGACAGTCTATTCCAACCATTTATAACAACTAAGCCTAAAAGAATCGGAAGAGGCTTGGGGCTATTTATTGTTCAGCAATTACTTGAATCATCTGGATGTGAAATTTTACTACTTAATGAAACTAATCAGTATAATCATCGATATATATTTCAACTAAACTTATCTTCGGTTATTGAAAATTGATCTTATGAGTGAAGAGCCTGAACTAAAAGTTATACAACAAAATGTCCTGCCGGAGACTATAAAAAAACTAGGCCACTTACTCAATCAGGTAGGGATAAAAGAAGCATATTTTATTGATGATTACAATATTAATGATGTATATTCGATTATTGCAGGTCATATCAGAACATTGCACGGAGCTAGTCAAACTGAAAAGGTGATCGCAATTTTAAATAATGATATAAATTTTACTTTACCAGACATCGATGTTATTTTGGAGGATTTCCTTAAAAAATGGGAAACCTTTGATGATCCTAAAAAATCTGCAATCTATAAGAGTTTTGCCGGATTAAATGATACAACCTTCGAACCAGATGATTATGATAAGACACATGAATTAAAGAATATATTTGAAGAGAGGTATTTAAAGTTGATTGGTCCTGAAGAATGGCGCACTATTTCAAAGGATATTGATAAGAAAATAACTGGAACGGAAAAAGTATTACTTATTTTTGATCAAGATTTGACCAAGGCTATTGATGAGGAATTCACAACAGGAAGAACCAAGGGAAATAGTCTAATATTGGAAGTGAAAAACACGGGCCTGGGAGATAAAGCTTTTTGTATTCTAATCACCCATACTATCAGTTCGGTGCATGAAGAATTTCAAAAGCGAGGAGAGTTAGCAAAGGAGATTGGCCTGGATACAAAAGATTTTTTTGCATTAACAAAACAAAGAATTTCAACACCAGAATTAATATGTGATGGAATAAAAAAGGCAATTCTGGATAAATATTTCGAGAAAATAAAATCTGAATCCCTGGAACTTGTTACTAAGGTACAAACAGATGTGTTAGAGGGGATAAAATCCATTGATACATACGATTTTGATCAATCAGTCCTTATTTCTTCAAATGAAGAAGGTGTCTGGGAAGTGGAAACACTATTAAGGTTTTTCGACATTCTTTATAATCAGAAGATTAGAGAATTTATGTTTTCAAGCTCCTATCCCAAAACTGTTAATCCGGATATTAAACAAGCAAAAAAAATAAGTGATATTCGTTTTGAGGTCAAATTTGACAGTCAGCCAAATAAAGACAGCGATAAACTAAGAAGGGCTGAAATTTATCTTGAAAGTAAAATACTAAACTCACTTCATTTACCTTTAGGAAATGGAGATATTTTTGAAGTTTACGAAGGAGATAATAAAGGTAATTATATACTTGTTGCCCAAGAATGTGATTTAATGATGAGGAGTGATGGGAAAAGAGGCGCTGAATTTGCGACATTACTAAAGATCGATGAGAAAAATAATGATGAGGTCGATAAACTTATAATGAACTTTCAAAAACTTTATAGAAATCAAAATTCCTATTTAGCCAATAAATTTCTCCTTGATTGTTATTCTGATGACAACCAGAACATAGGGGTAGTAAACCTCAAAAAGCCCATCCTAGTCGATTTAAACGTATTAGATTTATGTGTTTTTAATCAAGATGGGGAGGCTTCAAGTTTAGCATTAATCGATTTTGACCAGAATTTAATAAGTTCATCCTGGGAATCACGATTGCCAAAACTGAAAACCGATTTTGAAAAAATGTTCAAAACTATTAAAGATTTGAGAGAAGATATTAAAAATCTAGCCACTGAAACTGCCGGAACCATCCTTTTGCTTAAAGCAAAAAAGATATCATTAAACTCCTCCTTAGGGAAGATCATTTCTTTAGAAGAAAATTCGATTAAATATGGAATAAAGCGGGTAAGAAGATTACATAATCCATATGCCAGAAATCTGCTAAGTAAATATGCATTATTTACGGCAAGGACGCCGGAGCTACATAATTTTACGAAAAAATAGACTACATTATCGTTTTACTTGCTCATAGTCAAGAAATCATATTCATCTGTAAAATCAGTGCCATCAGGAGCTAACTCTAAGATAGTGGTTCGAGCAATCTCCTTCGCTTTTATCCTATAAGAAATTACATCTTCAATGTTTTTTATAATTTTCTCCTTATCCTTGGCATTCTTCGGTATAGGTAAAACGAGCTCATATAATCGTTCCCCAAGCGTGTCAATAATATCCTGAGTAAAACGCTTAGCGGCTATTTGTTCTTTAACGATTGGTGCGGAAAGTAACGCCAATAACAAATATGGATGCAATTTCTCAGGGTCAAGTGACCGGATTTTGTACAAATGGCTCTGATAAAGAATCTTTGTTTCGAGTTTGGTGACAATAGCACAGGTGCCAACTAAATATGTTCCATCTCTAACCATTAAGACATCATTTTCACAAACATCTTGCTTCTCCCTTAATGACTCATAGATTTCATTGCTCAGACCCTGTTTTGGGTCACTTTTAATTTCCCAGTTTGCGATATCAGACGTCCGAATAAAAGGGATATTACCAGTTCCATAACTCAATTTGCCAACTTCATCACCAGTTGATACTCTAATAATCTTTGCTTTAACTAAGTCCTTAAATTCGACCAAGTCGTGAGTTTCTGATAGAATTTTCAATTTATCCTGCATTTCCGGATTGTAATATTTAGGTAAATAAACATTACTTTTAATGTGAGATTCTAAAATTGTAAATCCTAAATGATCATATTCAATCTTCCCATCTGTCACATATTGATTATATCTATTCTGAATCTTGGGGATATCATCAAAGGGGATTTCAAGGCCCCTTGAATCATGACCGCACCACTTAGCAACAGCCATAAATATCTCGTGATCAGCTTTCGCCTTTTTTAGGTCCTTTTCAAGAACAACCAGGCAAGTTTTAGCATGGGTATATGGTTGAAACAACTCCTCAGGCAACGAAATTATTACCTTTATTTTGGCTATAGACTTAATATACTGAACGATGTATCTATGACTTGGGTTACAAAACATACTTTCCGGGGCAATAAATCCCATTTTAGCTCCATCCTTCAATAACTCTAAGCATCTCTCAACAAAAAGAATTTGAGGAGCCTGGGCATCTTGAAGGATATTGGTCAATTCGAAAGTTTTTATTTTCTTGTCATTTTTCCATTTATGGCCAAGATTAAAAGAAGTTAGAATTCCGATGTCATCAATCTTAAGTTTTTTTCCAAACGGTGGATTAGTAACAACCACATCATATTCGCCAATACTAATTCCATTTCTGGTTGAGACCTTCCAGTTTTTAAAATTCTCAAGAGAGTTTTCGCAAAACACGCCCCCGCGACCGTCACCGATTATCGCCATGTAAGCCTTAGCAACCTTGCTAAGAAAATTATCCTTATCGATTCCCCTAAAATTCTGAATGGCGGCCTTCTGTTTCTCAGCATAAATCTCAGGATCAGGCCAGTTGAATTTTTTACCATTTTGGTCAATCTTCCGCCAAACATGTCGTAACCCTTCAACGAGAAATCCGCCACTACCACAGGCCGGATCAATTACTTTGTCGGTCTCAGACGGATTGACGATCTCAATTATTAGCCTGACAATATTGCGTGGAGTAAAAAACTGACCTTGGCCACCCTTTAAAGAGGGGCCAATAAATGTTTCAAAGGCATCCGCTATTGCATCCCTCTCACTTTGAGTGATTGAATATATTTGCAGCTCACCTACAACATATGTTAATGAGGAATCATCTAATAATATTCTGTCATTTTTCTCAATAACATCACCGTATTGTGTTTTAACCTTTTCGAAAATATCCTTTATTCGGTTAGCTATAATATTTGAGTCTTCCTCAATCCCCGCACGAAAATTAACTGTTTCCTCCGGTTTAGTAAAGCGCTCATCGTAAATCTTGCAGAAGATCACATTGATAATTTGTTGAGCGAATACTTCGTCTCGCGTAATTCCAACTGCGTTGGCGGCCAGGTAGTTTCTTATCGTTTTAAAAACACTTTTAAGGTTATGGGCTATTTTTAAATCCTTCCTTTTGTACAGTCCAATATCTTCAAGCTTCTCACCATACTTTGGAATATTTGGTATTTCTTCAAACAGAACCTTTCCTTTTTTTTCAGATTTCTTAAGAAATAATTTTTCATCACCATTGAACCACACACCAATACTGGCTCTAGAAAATCTTAAGTAATCTTCTAGCTGTGTTCTACCGTCTTTACGGTTCCTTTTTTTACATTCAACGATAATGATCTCCGCTCCATCTTCCTTTTTGTTATTCTCAAAAATAACGATATCAACAGGATACTCTTTTTTGTTATCAGAAGGTCTTACTTTTACCCTCCATTGAGGTCGAGTTTGAAGGTGGTTTTTTGGGTACTCATAGTCCTCGACAAGAATTTTTGAATAAACTTGGACGGCTTCAATTTCTTCAGGTGTGGCTTTTATTTCAACACCAGAAACATAATCGTGTATATAGCCTTCTTTTATTTCTTCTGTCATGGTTAATGAGTAGATTTGGTTTGCTTTCCAATGATGGGGGTAACTTCAGCAATTATTTGGATTAGGAACGATAATAACCCGGCAAATATATAAAAATTCGCCCCTTTAGCTGCTTCACGATCATAACAATTGAGTAATTTTGGCTCACGGCAACACAATAGAATGGAAACCAAGAAAGAAGTCGGTATCTGGATTCGTGTCAGTACCGAAGATCAGGCAAAAGGAGAATCGCCTGAACATCACGAAAAACGGGCTCGATTATATGCTGAAGCCAAAGAATGGAATGTTGTTGAGGTCTATCATTTAGAAGCAGTTTCCGGCAAATCCGTGATGGATCACCCGGAAACCAAGAGGATGTTAAGAGATATTAAACATGGTAACATTACCGGACTTATCTTTTCCAAGCTGGCCCGATTAGCCCGAAATACCAGAGAACTGCTCGACTTTGCTGACCTCTTTCGGGAAAGCAATGCTGACCTAATATCGCTTCAGGAAGCCATAGACACGAGCACCCCGGCTGGACGACTCTTTTACACCATGATAGCGGCTATGGCTCAATGGGAACGGGAAGAAATTTCCAGCCGGGTAGCCGCTTCAGTTCCCGTCCGCGCTAAATTAGGCAAGCCACTGGGTGGGGCCGGCTCGTTTGGCTATCGTTGGGACGGAAAGGAGCTGGTGGTTGATGAAAAAGAAGCCCCAATCCGGAAACTCCTTTACGAGATATTTTTAAAGCATAAACGAAAAAAAACTACGGCCAAAGAGTTAAACGACCTCGGATACCGGACCCGGAACGGCTCAAAATTTTCTGACACAACTGTTGATCGATTGATTAAAGACCCAACGGCCAAAGGTGAACGCCGGGCCAACTACACAAAAAGCTTAGGGGAGGGTAAACATTGGACTCTTAAACCGGAAAGTGAATGGATTGTTACCGCTTGTCCGGCTGTAGTTTCTGATAAGCTTTGGAATGAATGTAATCGAATTTTAGAAGAACAGGAAATCAAACGCCGGAAACCGGGACCTAAACCAGCCCACCTTCTTTCCGGTCTATTGTCCTGCTCTTGCGGTAAAAAGATGTATGTTTTCCATCCTTCCAACGTATTTACTTGTAAAGCCTGCAAAAACAGAATTCTGGCCGCAGACATTGATGAAATCTATCATGAACAACTTAAAGCCTTTTTACTCACTGATCAGGACATCAAAACCTATCTTTCCCAAACAGATTCAATTATTCAAGAAAAGGAAACCATGCTGTCCCGGCAAACTAGCGAAGCTGACAGAATCCGCAAAGAAATGAATGAACTAGTGGCCATGAGACTGTCCGGCGAAATCTCCAAGGACAGCTTCCCCCGTCACTACAAACCCATTGAAGAACAATTAGCTCAAATCGAAAATCAGCTCCCTGAACTCATGGCCGAAGTCGATTTCCTTAAAATTCAAACCCTATCATCAGACACCATATTACGAGACGCCAAAGACCTCTATGACCGCTGGCCCCAAATGCCCTTTGAAGAAAAACGGACAATCATTGAAGTCATTACCGAGAAAATAACCGTTGGACGTGAAGACATTGCAATCAAGCTTGCGTATATTCCATCCAATTTAGGAAAGCTGGGAAATAAGCAATGCAACTTCAAGGGTTCATTGCTGCCACAAGCATAAAGCTGGATGGATACTCAATGGCTACCTTGGCGCGGGAGATTGTCACGACACGATCTTCCATTGGCTGACGCAAGACTTCCAGAACCGATCTTTTGAATTCCGGCAGTTCATCGAGGAATAAAACACCATTGTGAGCAAGAGAGATCTCTCCCGGTTGCGGAATACTACCACCACCGACAAGAGCCGTGTTCGAAACTGTATGGTGAGGCGCCCTGAAAGGTCGCATCGATACCAGTGACCGGTTTACTCCAAGTTTCCCTGCAATGGAATGTATTTTGGTTGTTTCAATGGCTTCCCTGAAATTCAATGGGGGCAGAATGGATGGAAGCCGTTTTGCCAGCATTGTTTTTCCAGCTCCGGGAGGTCCGATCAGAATGACATTGTGGCCACCAGCAGCGGCTATTTCTATTGCACGTTTTATGTTCTCCTGACCCCTGACATCCGCAAAATCATATTCATGTTCAGAAAAGGCTTGATCGGTTTCGTTTGTTACTTCAGGAAATTGACGCGATAAAATGCAGGCGTCATTAAAAAAATCAATAACTTCCCGGATTGTCTGAACCCCATAAACTTCAAGTTCACGTACAATGGCTGCCTCCCTCGCATTTTGAACAGGAAGTAAAATCCCCTTGAATCCCTTTTGCTGGGCTTCAAGGGCAATGGATATGGCTCCTTTGATCGGCAGCAGGCTTCCGTCAAGCGAAAGCTCCCCCATGATCATGTAATGTTCAAGTTTATCCGGTTTTATTACTTCATTCGCGGCCAGTATTCCCATAGCAATGGTAAGATCATATGATGACCCCTCTTTTCGGATGTCAGCCGGCGCCATATTTATAGTGATCTTTTTCCCGGGAATCCGATACCCGTTTGTCCGTAAGGCTGATTCAATGCGCTGATGACTTTCCCTGACGGCATTGTCGGGCAATCCCACCATAAAAAACTGGATACCCTGATCCATATGAACCTCCACAGTTACGGTCATAGCTGTGATTCCAAATACGGCACTGCCATATGTTTTTACCAGCATATCAACAGATTTCTAGATTAATCCCCCTGGAATAAGAAAAGTAATACATTAACGGAAAAAAGTTATTAACAAGTGGACAAGTGGGCAGGTGGACAAGTGGGCAGGTGGACAAGTGGGCAGGTGGACAAGTGGGCAGGTGGACAAGTGGGCAGGTGGACAAGTGGGCAGGTGGACAAGTGGGCAGGTGGCAGGATGAACTGGTTGACTTGTCTACTTGACCACACTCTATTTCTTAGGCTTATACTTCGAAAGGGTGAGAATTTTCTGGAAATCTTTTTCAGCCATCATCTGTGGTAGCGTAACTTGTGGCTCATTTTCCATATAGTTCTTTACGATTTGCCACCCGAGAAATTCGCCGAGACGGGAGGGTGCCTCTTTGGAAAACTCCGGTGTAAAAGGGCCATCGGCCATGAATGAGCGGATGATCCTGCCATCGGTAGAATAGAGGATTTGGTTTTCGATGATAGCGCTCCATACAGGGGCCTCATTATTGATTATCCATTCGTACTGTTCAACGCTATATCCTATAATAAAACGCGGATCAGTCTGAGGAATCATGGCCTGGACGAAATAAAGCCGTCTGCCGCCCTCGATCATTTGTTCGAGCAAATTATTTCCTGGCAATGGTTCTGGAACCAGGTTGGCCTGCATCACTTTCAAAACCTGGGGAAGGATATAATCCGGAGTCATCCTCGCGATACGGTAAAGCGGAATACCATCCACCATAAAAGCTTTAAAATCTTTACCGAGATAATTATCCAGGCCAATCAACAGTACACTGTCGGCAAGCTGGACCGGAAAATCATAATCGCCCCCCGAAATATAAGTGTATACCCTGGGGATCTTTACACCAGGATAATAAAATTTTACATGACGGAAAGCCTCTCTGATCGAAGTTTCCAAGAAAGTAACATCCTTAAATCGGGCTTGTACTGCTGCATGAAAGTCAATATTACGGGGAGTTTCAAGGTATATTTTTATCTGCTGAATTTTCGATGAATCGTTTAGGTCAGTGTCAAGAAAAAACCGGTATCCGGGTTTTAATTTTTCCAGGTCCTGCCGGAGAAAGCCCGGTCTGACTTTAAATAAATCCAAATCATACCTGTGAATTTTTACAGCAGGAACATCAACTTTTGATACATCTATGCTAATACGATCGTTGTGAGAAACACATCCAATGTCCGTTACCAGCCAAATTCCCGATAAAATCCAGAAAAATCTGAAAATCCTCACCCTTTCGAAATATAAACCCAAGAAAAAATTAGCTGATTCAAAATATGCTTCTCGCTTGCTCACTACCTTACTTATTCAATCACACAATCACACAATCACTCAATCACTCAATCACTCAATTCTTCATTCCTTCATTCCTTCATTCCTTCCTCCCATTCCCCACCCAAATCTCAAACGCATTTCCCGGTTAATTATTTTTGGATAAAATTATGGAAATCTCCTACCGGGTCGGGATATTAATACTTATTTTTGTTTTTTCGACATTCCTAATTATCATTAAAAAAAGAAATCATGAAAAAAGCATACCGAATAATCCTATGGTCTGTCCTGATATTGCTTATTCCTTTTACAGGCTATCCCCAGTTAAAAAATCTTCCGGTAAAACTTGGACTGAAGGTATCACCGAATATCGGCTGGATGAATCCAAGCACGAAGGATTATTCTTACGATGGCGCCAGAATGGGAGCCACCATTGGCTTTGTGAGCGATATTTATTTTGCAGAACGATATGCTTTTTCGACCGGTTTTAATTTTCAATTCCTTAATGGAAAATTAAATTATCCGGATAAACGACTTAAGCCTAACGATACCATTGTGTTAACAGGTGAAGTTATCCGTAAATATAACTTTATTTATCTCGAGATCCCGCTCATGATCAAGATGCAAACAAAAGATTTTGGACGTTTTTCTTTTTTCGGCCAGATTGGTTTCGGTACCGGAATCCGGTTGAAAGTTATCGCCAAAGAAACTTTCCAACCCGATCGCGGGGATTCTTTTGATCAGCAATATGATATCAATGAGGCAACCTCCTTAATCCGGGAATCGTTGCTTATCGGGTTGGGGTTTGAGTACCATCTCGATCTCTCTTCCAGAATCTTTTTTGGCCTCTCTTATTCTAACGCACTCAATAATGTCCTTAACGGAGGAGTGAACGATAAATCGAAACTGAATGAAAAGAGTACATTGAATTATCTAGAGTTGAATCTTGGTTTTCTTTTCTAAATGAGACCATGAAAATTGCACTGGCACAACTGAATTATCATGTAGGTGATTTCGCGAGTAATACAGCCCGGATCATCTCGGCAATTAACCAAGCCAAAATTCTGCAAGCCGATGTCGTTGTGTTTGCTGAACTTTCAGTTTGCGGTTATCCGCCTCGCGATTTTCTTGAATTTGATGATTTTATCCGTCAGTGCAGGCAGGCAGTTGAAACCATTGCATTGGCGTGTCAGGGAATTGCTGCCGTAGTCGGCGCTCCTTCGATTAATCCTGCTCCGCGTGGTAAACCGCTCTATAATACCGCTTATTTCCTTGCCGACGGCGCCATAAAGGCAATGACAAATAAGACCCTTTTGCCCAATTACGATGTTTTTGACGAATATCGTTATTTTGAGCCAAACCGGCTCCCCTACTCTCTGATAGAACACCTCGGCTGCCGGTTTGCAGTAACTATCTGTGAAGATCTTTGGAATGTAGCCGATGACCCACTATACGTACGCAATCCCATGGATGAGCTGATCTCCTTGAATCCCGATCTGGTCATCAATATTTCAGCTTCACCCTTTAATTACGATCAACCGGCTATCCGTCGTGAAGTACTTTCCAGAAATGCCATTACCTACCATCTTCCTGTGATATATGTTAACCAGGTTGGTGGCCAGACTGAGCTCATTTTCGACGGCGATTCCATGGTTATCGCTCCGAACGGAGACGTAATTGCCGGGCTCAAACGCTTTGAAGAAGATCTTCAGATCATCGATTTTAATCCAGAAAATCAATCCTGCATCCTGCATCATACATCAAGATCATTCCCAGATTTTTCACCTCTGGAAGAGAGAAAAATCCAGTATCCAGCATCCAGTATACAGATGATCCATTCTGCCCTGGTCCTTGGTATTCGTGATTATTTCAATAAGATGGGATTTGCTCAAGCGATAATTGGTCTTTCGGGAGGAATCGATTCAGCAGTAACACTTGTCCTTGCAGCGGAAGCACTTGGTCCCGAAAATGTCAGGGCGATTCTCCTTCCTTCGCAATTTTCTTCGGATCACAGCATTACAGATGCACGCACTTTAGCCGAAAATCTGGGTGTTCCATACGAAATTATCCCCATTGAGGAAGGCTTTAAAGCGCTGAAGCACACCCTGGAACCACAATTCGGCAATCTGCCATTTAACCTGACAGAAGAAAATATTCAAGCTCGTCTCCGGGCTGTTATCCTGATGGCATTATCAAATAAATTCGGGTACATCCTGCTTAATACTTCCAATAAAAGTGAAGCTGCGGTGGGGTACGGGACATTGTATGGGGATATGAGCGGCGGGTTGTCGGTACTTGGTGATGTATACAAAACCCAGGTTTACGAACTGGCAAGGCTCATCAATTCAAACCAGTTGGTCATCCCGGAAAATTCTATCCTTAAGCCTCCTTCGGCAGAATTGCGGCCTGGCCAGAAAGATTCTGATTCTTTACCTGGTTATGATATCCTTGATCAGATTCTTTTTAAATACATAGAACAACGCACTGGACCTGAAGAACTGATCCGGGAGGGATTTGATGCATCAACAGTAAGAAAGGTTCTGAAACTGGTCAACACTTCCGAATACAAACGTTATCAGACACCTCCCATCCTCAGGGTTTCTCCTAAAGCATTCGGTATGGGGCGTCGCATGCCTATTGTAGCCAGGTATCTTTCGTGATAAACTGCGTTTTTACTCAACCATAACGGATTCTACAGCCTTGATTTCCGGAATGGCCCGGACAACGGCAGCTTCGATGCCGTTTTTCAGTGTCATCCGGCTGTGGGGACAATTTCCACACATTCCGAGAAGTCGGATATTCACCACATTATCCTCGGTTAGATTAATATATTCAACATCTCCCCCATCAGCTTGCAGGTAAGGACGTATCTGCTCAATAACATTTTTTACTTTCGATACCAGTTCTTCGTTTACAGACATATTTATTGGAATTATCAGTTAGGTCGGGTTAAGTTATCAATTTTCAAATGATTCCCTTATTGTATTGCTTATCGCTATCTGTTGTGCTACTTTTTCGGCCAACTCATTAAAAGTAGCGGTTATCGGGGATTCCGGATCGGTCGCAACCGGATTTCCGGCATCACCTGATTCGGCAATGGCAGCAACGATCGGTATTTGCCCCAGCAAAGGAATATTCAATTCTGCAGCAAATTTACGGCATCCTCCCATACCAAAGATATAATACTTTTTCTCAGGTTGATCAGGTGGCGAAAAGTATGACATATTTTCGACCAATCCGAGCACCGGGATGTGGATTTTATCATTACGGAACATATCGGCCGCTTTTCGCACGTCAGCAATAGCGACTTCTTGCGGAGTACTCACAATGATCGCGCCTGTGAGTGGGAAATCCTGGACCAGGGTCAGTGGAATATCGCCGGTTCCGGGTGGAAGGTCAACGATCATGTAATCGAGTGTACCCCATTCTGCATCCGTAAAAAGCTGACGCAGAGCCATCGAAGCCATCGGACCTCGCCATATCAGGGCTTTCGATTGATCGACAAAAAATCCTATGGATAATATTTTAATTCCGAACCTTTCAAACGGATAGACAAATGTTTTTCCATCCTTATCGAAACCCTTTGGGCGCTCATTGACCATCCCGAACATCATCGGGACAGAAGGTCCGTAAATATCAGCATCTATGAGGCCTACGCGGGCACCCGTTTGAGACAGGGCAACTGCGAGATTTACAGCCACAGTCGATTTTCCGACACCCCCTTTGCCGGATCCAACGGCGATAATATTCTTTACATCTTTCAGCATCAAATCAGTCTCTTTTCGTCTTGAAGTGACCCGGGAAGTCATGTTTATAACTACTTCCACCTCAGGATGTACATATTGATGGATAGCATCGATACAGGTTTGTCGGATCTGGTTTTTCAGCGGGCAAGCCGGTGTTGTGAGTACAACATCAAAACGGACGACCGGACTCTCGATCTGAATATTTTCGATCATTTTGAGCGTTACCAGGTCTTGATGGAGATCGGGATCATCAACATGTCGTAACGCTTCAGTTATTTGGGAGATATTTATTTCTATATTCATATTATGTCATCTACAAAATTAAAAAAAGGACGCTGGATACAGGATACGGGATACAGGATACACGATACAGGATATAGGATGTTGTGCAATTCACTTAATAAATCCATTATCACTTTTCACTTTTAACTTGTCAACTCCTTAGCCGGATCCCAAAACAATTCACCGAACCGTACCACCTGGTCATCAATGATCTCTATATTCTCACTCTCAAGAAGTTGCTGCATTATCAACGGACCACCGAAATGATGTTTTCCGGTAAGCATCCCGTTTCGGTTCACTACCCGGTGTGCAGGAACATCGTTGTCCGGTGTCTGGGCTGCATTCATCGCCCAGCCAACCATCCTGGCTGACCCCCGCAACCCCAGATATTCTGCAATTGCTCCATACGATGTGACCCGGCCGGCCGGGATTTGACGAACGACATCATAAACATTTTCAAAAAATGAAGCTGAACCCGGCATCGATGTTTCCCGCATTACATCTGTTCTTTCAAATCAAGCAGGAAGCCCTTGATCTGATTAAGAGAATCGATGATCTCCACCTGTTTCCCAACATCCTCTTTATTCTGTCGAAGCTTTTCTTTTGCTCCCTGCAACGTATACCCCCTCTCCTTCACCAGATGATAAATGATACGAAGGTTATTTAAATCCTGCCGGGTAAATAACCGGTTTCCCTTTTTGTTTTTTTGTGGCTGTAAAATATCAAATTCTTTCTCCCAAAATCGGATGAGCGACGTGTTTACCTCAAATAATTCAGCCACTTCCCCAATGGAATAGTAGATTTTTTCTATTTTCTTGTTTGTTTTTAGCATCAACCGAAGTTCCGTTAGTCCATGGTTTGAGAAGGCCGGGAAGAAAGGTCCAACATCATCTGAAATTGCTCTGATGTTAAATCATTGAAAAAGAAATAAATAGGATTTAATGGTACGCCGTTTCTCCGTACCTCATAATGGAGATGCGGGGATGTTGATTTTCCAGTGTTGCCGACATATCCAATGATTTGTCCACGCAATATTTTTTGACCTGATTTAACAAAAATCCTTGAAAGATGGGCATACACTGTTTTATAATTATAACCATGATCAATGATTATTTCATTACCATATCCTCCCTGGGTATCCCGGCCGGCATCAACAATGATACCATTTCCGGTTGCATAAATCTCGGTACCAACCGATGCCGAAAAATCCATCCCTTCATGAAATTTCCTGACTTTATAAAAAGGATCCATCCGGGTGCCAAAATAAGAGCCGATCCTTCTCAAATCTTTATTGTTCACTGGCTGAATGGCCGGGATACATGCCAGCATCTTTTCCTTATTTTTAGCAAGGCCAAAAACTTCATCAAAAGATTTTGACTGAACATAAAGCTTTCCCAGTATCCTGTCCATTTTCTTTGCTGTTTCGATTACGACATCAGAATTGGAATAGCCTTTCAGAGGCTCATATCGGTCAATTCCACCGATACCCGCTTCCCGGATGGAATTCGGGATCGGCTCTGCTTCGAAAATCACCCGGTAAATATTATCATCCCGGTCCTGCAAATCGGCCATTATCTTTGTTGCCCTGTCAAGCTGATCATTCAGAATCTGGTATTGGAGTTTTAATTCATCAATTTCCCGTTTCTGTGCCTTTTCCTTTGGAGAATCCAGAAAATTATAGGCCAGGATAAGCACAGCTGCGGCAAACACAACACCTGTTGATAAATGCGAGAAAAAATACAACAACCTCTTCCGGAATGTTGTATGCACCCGGTCGAAAGTTAATAATTTTTTATTGAATTTGTACTTTACTTTGCTCATCAATAGCTAAATAAAGAATTAATCAAAACAGGCAAGCTAACGTCTACAAAATTAAGTAAATAATTAACTTTGCAGCCGTTTGGGGTTTTTAAAAAATGTTAAAGATTGTTAACGAATTGTTAATCTTATAATTAGATGGATTCTACAAGTATCCGACAGACCTTTCTCGAATTTTTCAGGTCGAAGCAACATGAAATTGTCGCCTCGGCCCCCATGGTGATAAAAAACGATCCTACTTTGATGTTCACCAATGCCGGCATGAACCAATTCAAGGATATTTTCCTTGGTAACCGGGAAGCTAAATTCAAGCGGATTGCCGATACTCAGAAATGTCTTCGGGTGTCGGGAAAACACAACGATCTGGAGGAAGTAGGCCATGACACTTATCACCATACCATGTTCGAGATGCTTGGTAATTGGTCATTTGGAGATTATTTTAAAAAAGAAGCCATTTCCTGGGGATGGGAACTGCTGACAGAAGTCCTGAAAATTGATAAAACACGATTGTATGTTACTGTTTTTAAAGGGGATGAAACCGAAGGATTGTCACGGGATGATGATGCCTTTGGGTACTGGAAAGCCATGATTCCAGAGGAACAAATCCTGTTCGGATCAAAAAAAGATAATTTCTGGGAGATGGGTGATACGGGTCCCTGCGGCCCTTGTTCGGAAATTCATGCTGATATCCGCGAAGATGCTGACCGTAATAAAATCCCGGGCGCCTCACTTGTCAATACCGGGAACCCGTTTGTTATCGAAATATGGAACCTTGTATTCATCGAATTTAACCGTCAGTCGGACGGAAAATTAGTTCCACTGCCGGACAAACATGTTGATACCGGTATGGGATTCGAACGCCTGTGTATGGTGTTGCAGGGTAAAAAGTCAAATTACGATACCGATGTATTCCAACCCATTATACAAGCTATTGCGTTGAAGGCGGGGATAGAATACAGCAAAGATCCCAAAGCCGATATCGCTATGCGGGTCATAGCCGATCACTTGCGTGCCGTAGCTTTTGCAATTGCCGACGGACAATTGCCATCGAACGTGAAAGCAGGTTATGTGATCCGTCGCATCCTCCGGCGGGCAGTTCGCTATGGATATACGTTTCTCGGGATCAAAGAACCATTCCTTTACAGGTTGCTTCCCGTTCTGGTCGCCCAAATGGGTCCGTTTTTTCCCGAACTTATTGCACAACAAAAGTTGATAAACAATGTGGTCCGTGAAGAAGAAGCCGCTTTCATGAGAACACTTTCCGCAGGGATTCAACGGTTTAATAATTATGTTGAGTCAGTTCAAAACTCAAAACTCAAAATTCAAAACCTCGATTCAAATTTCAAAACTGAACAACTCATTGGCTCACCAACTCACCAGTTCACCAGCTCACCAGCTATTTCGGGTGCTTTTGCCTTTGAACTTTATGATACGTTCGGGTTTCCCATCGATCTAACGCAACTCATGGCCCGGGAATTCGGGTGGACGGTCGATATGGAAGGGTTTAAAAAAGGATTGGAGGAACAAAAAGCCCGTTCGCGGCAGGATGCTACATTGGATGCATCCGATTGGACTGTTTTAGTAAGCGATGCCGGAATGTCAGAATTTAAAGGATACGATATGTTGGAAACTAACTCCAGAATCACCAAATTCCGCATGGTTACAACCAAAGGCCGGGAGCATTATCACATCGTTTTGGATAAAACCCCTTTTTATGCGGAATCGGTGGTCAGGTAGGCGACAAGGGTTGGCTGGTATCGGGGGAAGAAAAACTCGAAGTATTGGATACCCTCAAAGAAAATGAACTTTTCATACATATTACACCCTCCATTTTCAGCAATCCGAATTTGCCGGTTGATGCCAGGGTTGATACTGTAAAACGTACAAATACAGCCAACAACCATTCGGCGACCCACTTGTTACATGCTGCTCTGAGAAATATTCTGGGTACCCATGTCGAACAAAAAGGATCGCTTGTCGATGATCAGCATCTCCGGTTCGATTTCACTCATTTCGCCAGGATGACAAAGGAAGAAATCACGAAAGTGGAAACGCTGGTGAATGCCAAAATCCGTGAGAATATCATCCTGAAGGAAGAACGGGCAATTCCCATTGAGAAAGCGCGTGAAATGGGAGCCATGGCACTGTTTGGTGAGAAATACGGTGACCTTGTTCGCGTTATCGTTTTTGATCCTGATTACTCCGTTGAACTTTGCGGAGGAACCCACGTTGCAGCGACCGGGCAAATCGGAATGTTTAAAATCATATCCGAAGGCGCCATCGCTGCTGGAATCCGAAGGATTGAAGCAATCACTGCCGAAAAAGCAGAAAAATACTGGAATGCGAAAGAAACACTTCTGGACGAAGTGGGCGAACTGCTGAAAAATCCGAAAGACCTTATAAAAGGCGTTAAGAATCTACAGGAAGAAAACCAGGAGTTGAGACGCCAGGTGGCTGAATTGGGGAAATTAAAGCTGCACCAACTCAAAGAAGAGTATATAACACAGGTGCAATCCATTAATGGAATCAACTTCCTTGCTGTCCTTGTTGATCTTGATGCCGAAACTGTTAAGAACCTGGCCCATGAGCTGAATCGCGCAATCCCCAATTTATTTCTTGTGTTTGCTTCCGAAAACGGAGGCAAAGCTTCGCTTACCGTTATGCTTGCTGATAATTTAGTAAAGGAACATGATCTGCATGCCGGGAAAATCATCCGGGAATTGGCTAAAGAGATCCAGGGCGGTGGCGGCGGACAACCCCACATTGCCACGGCCGGTGGAAAAAATCCGGCAGGAATACCTAAGGCATTGGAAAAAGCACGGGAGTACCTTGCGGAATAACAATCGTGTTGTATACTATATCTGTTTGTTTTAGATTTACTAAATTTGATAGCTCTTAATTATTTTACATCTTGTCCCCAGCATCCTGCATCCTGTATCCTGTATCCTGTATCCTGTATCCTGTATCCTGTATCCTGCATCCTGCATCCTGCATCCAACACCCAGCCTATGAACACTAACGAAATCATCCACAACTTCCGTGAATTTTGCATGGAGCATTCCGATCCTGCCATTGTTCAGAAATATTCCCGTTATTTTAAAGAGGGGTACAATGGCTGGGGGTTACCTTCCGGAATGTTCGAGGCCAAAGTGGCTGAAATCCTTGCATTGCCCGGAATGGATCTTCCTTCTGTTTTATCTATGGCGGAGATCCTTGTGAAGTCTCCCAAATATGAAGAGGTGAGCATGGCCATTCTGATGACACTGAAATTACACAAACAGTGGACCCCCGATACCTTTAAAGATGTGGAAAGCTGGTTTTCGATAGGCATTACAAACTGGGCACATACCGATTATATCTGTGGAGAAATCATGGCGCTCTTTTTTAAAAAAGAGTTCATAACCTTGGATAGTATTGCCGGTTGGCGTTCGGCTAAGAATAAATTCCAGCGAAGAGCGGCTGCCGTCAGCCTGATCAAACCAATGAAACTTTCCAGTGATTTTCAACCCTGGTTCCAGTTCATTGCACCCCTGATGCAAGATCCCGAACGTGAAGTACATCAGGGACTTGGCTGGTTCCTGCGCGAAGCCTGGAAAAAACAGCCAGAACCTGCCGAATTTTTTTTATTGAAATACAAAGATACTTCACCGAGGCTTATTTTTCAGTATGCATGTGAAAAGATGACCCCAGAAGGGAAACAGCGATTCAAACGGGGGAAAATTTGAAGATTTGAGGATTTAAGGATAAATCAATTGTTTTGACTTTTGAAATAAAGTTTTGAGCTTTACACTTTAAGTTTTAAGTTTTCATTATGATCCGGCGGTTTGAAGAGATCTCCAACAACGCTTGGCCGGCCCTGCAAACCTTGCAATACGACGGATGGCTTCTGCGATTTGCAAACGGTGTGACCAAACGCTCCAACAGTGTGAATATGCTCTATCCTTCTACGATCGATCCTGATGAAAAGATCACTTTTTGCGAAGGCCTGTATACAAATCAGGGCATTGCACCATGTTTTAAAATAACATCCATCGCTGATCCACAGGATATCGATCTGCGGCTTGAAAAACGGGGCTACTTTATTCATTCCCATATCTCTTTTCAAATCCTTCAATTTTCTGTTCTGAACAATGTGTCAACGGATGAAGCGAACAGGAAGGAGTCCGGTATGCTTGATGGGTTAAAAAATTGTGATCCTTCAAAGCCGCCCCAACCTGAAAACGTTCATCATCCGGAAACTGTTAAAGTAACAATAGAAGAAACCATAAATGTTCGTTGGCTCGATGAATTTATCCGTATGAACGGATTTGATCCTTCACGGAAGTCATCCTATATAAATATCATGGAACAAACACTCACTCCGAAATGCCTGGTTTCTGTAATGCAGGGAGATAATACGCTTGGTGTTGGATTGGGGGTGCTGGAAAGAAATTTTCTCGGGTTATTTGATATTGTTGTAGGTCAACCTTATCGGAATACCGGTCTGGGAATGCGGATTGTAGCAAATATTCTGCAATGGGGAAGAAATCAGGGTGCAGAAATAGCATATTTGCAGGTACTCACTGATAATATCCCCGCAATAAAATTATATAAAAAGTTTGGTTTTTCCGAAATATATCAGTACCATTACAGGCTGAAACATCATTGATTTTCATATTACAACTAACCCGATAATTCAAACCAACAACCTAATCTCATGAAAAGACTATTTATTGCAGTTTTAATTTTAGTATTTTGCTTCCCATTGCTAAGCATCGGACAAACTGAAAAACCCTTACGCAACCATGAAATCGGTTTGAACTTTTCCGGTTTAAACTCATTCGGGATCAACTACAAAACAGGCAAATCCAATACCATGTTCAGACTGAGTCTGCTATCCCTGAATCTCGGATTGAATAAAAGTTGGGGTCGCAAGGAGGATTCATTGGATAACAAACTGACAAACTGCGGGGTTGGTATTCGCCTTGGCTTTGAACGAAGAATTCCACTTGTAAAAAGCTTATATTTCCTTTGGGGACTTGATGGCGGATGCAGTTATAGCTTTGGGAAAAACCAGCAAGAAGGATACGTAAATGACTCCAAAACTACAATGTGGTCAGTTTCACCGCTCGTTTCATTGCAGATTGGTGCCGGGTATATTGTAAATGATGTCCTGGTGATTTCTGCCGAAATAAATCCTTCCATAGTATACACTTATGGTGTGGTAAAATATGAGCAGAATACATATTCTCAGGAAATGACAACCAGTAATTTTTCTTTCGGTTTTACAAATACGGTGGCCAGTATTACAATTGCTTACCGCTTTAAAAAATAAACCACTCTGTTGAATAGTATCGGAGGTTCCCAAACAATCTCCCGTTCAATTGCATGAATACCTGAATTAACTCTGTGGAAATTGGTTTTTTACCTCTTTCTTAATTTCATCGAGTGCCAGTTCCGATGGTAATTTACCTTTTTCGATCACGTCCTCAAAAATAGTTTTGACCAGGTCGTTGGCCATAAGCTGGTCTCCGGTTTTGGCGAATGCTTTATTGATCAGCGCCACCATTTCCTCTTTGGCATTTTTGATCAATTCCCATGTATGAGTAGAAACATAGAGTTGCTGGGAAAGATTGTATTCAAATTCTTCGCGGATGGTACGAACCAGCAGTGATTGCAACTGTCCGGATGTTAGATCAGGATTGTTGAGCCGCATCACAAGATTGGAGGGATGGATACGCTCAAGGAAAAGTACAAACCTTTCATATGCCTGCAACTTCAAAGGAAGTAGGATATTTTGAACATCCGGGGTGATAGCAGATTGTACCAGTTTTTTTGAATACTTAAGATAATACCAGAGCAGAAAAAAGGCGCCACCAAATATAAAGATGAAACGCACGACTCCACCCAGAAGGTGGAAAATAAAAGGTTGATCAATAGAAGCATGCATAGGTCTTACAATTTAATAACAAATTTACGATTTTAGATTTACGATTTTAGATTTATTCTTATCTTTGTGTTCTCACACATAAATCTCATTATCATTCATTTATAATGAAAATCATAAACAATAATCGATATCCTGTATCCTGTATCTTGCATCCTGCATCCTGTTTTGAACTTTGATATGGCTGAGAAATTTAAAATTTATACAAAAGGTGGCGACAAGGGGGAAACCTCTCTGCTGGGTGGGGCTCGTGTTGCGAAAAGTCACGAGAGGGTGGAAGCTTATGGTAACCTGGATGAATTGAACAGCTTTATCGGGCTTGTCCGTGATCAGAATATCGATGCACATTACCGCGAGATATTACTTATCATACAAGAAAACCTGTTCATCGCCGAGGCATTGATTGCCCGTGATCCTGATAAAATAGTCCGTGATTTGCCGATTCTGAAAGAAGAAGTCATCATATTGCTTGAAAACGAGATTGATGCAATGAATGAAGCACTTCCTTTATTACAGCATTTTATCCTTCCAGGTGGTCATCCGGTGGTCTCTATTTGTCACGTGGCACGAACAGTATGTAGGTGCGCTGAACGTTCTGTAATCCGTCTGAACCAATTCAGTCCAGTGGATGAAATAATAATTCACTTTTTGAACCGTTTATCCGATTACCTGTTCGTACTGGCAAGGAAAACCGGAAAAGATCTTGGCGCCCAGGAAGTATGCTGGATACCGAAAACAAAATAAGGGGTTCGGTTGCGTTTAAACGGTAAACCCTATTCACACAAATTCTTAGGTAAGTTGTCCTGATAAAAACGGTGCGGAAATCCGGTCATGAGCTTTTCAACCGTAAAAATAATTGCTTTCCAATGTACACCTTTCGCAAGCAATGGATCTCATGATTTGAGCTATACAAGGCTGGTTTATGATGTTTTTCATAACTTTGGTGGTGTTTGTATAATATAAAGGGATAGATTGTGTTTGAACAGGTTGTTTTTAACATTGGGATTTGATTTCAGAAAAAAAATGAAAAGCCTGTTAAGGAAAATACCGGCCGTCATTGACGGAGAACTTATCGAGAGAGAGGAAAATTGCAGGATTTGTAATGGAAAAACCGGAAAGCAGATTGCTGTAGTGGATTACTGGGACATTAAAACATCAAGACTTATCAAATGCCCGACATGCGACCACATTCAATTGGATCCAATGCTGAACGATGCGGAAACGTCAAAAGGTTGTTTCGCTTATTACATTGAAGAATCCCTGATAACAAGTAATGAAGAACAATTTAAAAATTGTGAAAGGAACTTTAGGCGGGGAGTTATTTTTGGCTATTCACTAAAATCTAAAAAAATTCGACCTCATTCCATTTTGGAATTAGGTCCAGGATCGGGTTATTTTTCTGCTGGTTTACAGTTTGTTTTTCCCGGTATCGAAATAACGGTGATGGATATTAACCGGGAGGTACTTAATTTCAATCAGGAACATCACAAATACAATATAATACGTGGAATCCCGGATAATTTCGTAGTTGAGTTTGTCGGAAAATTTGATCTGGTGATTGCCCGTGACATAATCGAGCATGTAACCGATATATCAAAAGTTTTGAGCAATGTAAATCAGTACCTAACCCCCAATGGATATTTCCATTTTATTACCCCGAATGGACATGAAGATGTCTGGAAACATTATTTGACGGCAATATTAACGCATTCGTCATCTGAACTACTCATTAATCATGTGAATTACTATGATGGGAAAGGGCTGAATAAAATCCTGGTTCAGAAAGGTTTCATCCCGGTTGATTATTTTACCTATCAATTCAAAACTACTTTGCATGGATCAGGATGGAAGAAAAATCAAAAATTGATGAGCCCTGTTTCGAAAAGGAAAAATGCTGATCTATTGATAAAAGAAAAAGCTAAGGAAGTTTTAAAGAGTGAATTTATCAAGGGAAAAATCCTTGATAAATGGTATATACAAAAGAAAGCAAAATGGATTACCTGTTTGTATAGTCTTTACCATCACCTTTCGTTAATCACTATTAACCCTGAGTTAAATATCGGACATGAAATTTATGGTCTGTTTAAAAAAGTAAACAACCAGTAGCCAATATCCAGCAACAATTATCGAAAATTTTTCGTTTGTTTATTTGATTTTTTTTTTTATACTTTTGCACGAATTTAACAAATCCACTCAGAAATGTATTGGACACTCGAATTGGCCTCAAAACTGGAAGACGCTCCCTGGCCTGCAACCAAGGATGAGCTGATCGATTGGGCGATCCGATCCGGGGCGCCTCAGGAAGTTATTGAAAATCTAAGAGAAATCGAAGACGAAGGCGAATCTTATGAGCGAATCGAAGATATCTGGCCCGATTATCCCACCAAAGACGATTTCTTCTTCCATGAAGACGAATATTAAACTATTTACGATTTACGATTGAATACAAATTTCTTTCGCAGGATTTTCTTTCAGCTTTTTTTAAAGAAGGAAAAATTGACACTGCCATAAGCGCGGGTCTGGAAAAAGCTGGGATGTTTTTCGAATTGATAGCGGGCAGAATGTTCCATGATAAATAGTCCGTCGTTGTCGAGCAAACCAGAATCCAAAACAAAATCCGGTATTTCAGTTATCCCGACCAGATCGTATGGTGGATCGGCGAATATCAGATCATACTTTGCAACCATATGCTTTAAAAAGACGAAAGCATTGGATTTGACCGCCTGCAGATTCGTTATTCCGAATTCAGCCGCACTTTTCTTAAGAAAATCGATGCACCTGTGATTGGCGTCTACAGCAGTAACTTCCTTTGCGCCACGGGATAAAAACTCAAAAGAGATACTTCCTGTTCCGGTAAAGAGATCAAGTATGGACAGCGACTCAAAATCAACGATGTTGCTGAGTACATTGAACAATCCTTCCTTGGCAAAATCAGTTGTTGGCCGTACCGGCAGATTTGCCGGCGGTTGCAATCGCCGCCCCCGGTATATTCCGCTTACAATCCGCATGCCTGGAAATTTAACAGTGGATAAAAGAAATGGGGAGGAAATTGATTCAACGTGTTGCTGTATATAAAAGCATCGTTCCGGTGTGCAAATTCAATGTTCCGTATATATTTATAAAGCAATTCAAAATCGGGAGCGCTCTTCTCAATATTGCCGAGTAAAACAAGGGGCATGATTTCGGGATTGTGATTCAATTGTTCTATTACAAAGATCAGGTAGTAGCAGATATCTTCCCCGTTTTGAAAGGGGAAAGAATTAAAATAGCTCATCTGGCGGCCATCGAATATCATCAGATCAAACCTGTTTTCGCGAATGTGAAGGAATACCCTGGCGGTATTGATCCTGTTTTTATAATTGATCCAGATACTTTTGATGACTACACTGGAAAAATGAACTATATTGACCGATGGGTAATGTACTTTAATGGAATTAAAGATAGCGACCGGAATCGTGAAAACATGCTGGATATCCAGGGGTACCAGGTGATCAGAAAATGTTTTTTCCTCAAGGCTGTTTGAAAATCCGAACTGCAGGTAATGCTCTCGCTCTTTTACATCGTATAGAAGCGATGGTATCAGCGTCGATTTTTTCCCTTCATAGGCAATTTTTATTGTTTTATATTGGTTTTTAAGCCAGGGCATGGCATCGAAAGCGTTTATCAGGAAATCATCAAAGGAAGGTTTAACGGCAGGAACACCCTGTCCGTGTGAATGATCATTCTTTTTGACCTGCTGGATTCCTAAATATTTATTATGCCTGAAATCCAGAACAGCATAGGAGAAACCGGTTTCGCTGAACACCAGTGAAAGTCCGTAGTTCCGGGTTTCCTGAATATCAAACGACTCATCAAGTTTATTAACCACGAGGGTAAAAAGATCAGCCATCGTCAGGAGTTAAACAATAAATGCCGCTAGAATGGTTGCTGCAATGATAAGAAGAAAACCCGAAATAAGGTAAAAACGGGCATTTTTACCGGTAAAAAAGCATCCGTAAATCATCTTCAGGACATTGTTGCTGATGATAGCCTGAAGTGTAGCCAGCGCAACAGCATCAGGTGAAACACTATATTTCCCCTGAAATAAATTGATCAGGAAAGGATCGATATCCGTCAATCCGACAATGTACGATAATACATTCAGTCCCGGGGTTCCAAAGCGGGACAATACTTCATAAGTGATAAACGTAAAGGCAATGTAAAGCGCAGTGAAGATAAGGGCTACCTTGAACTCCAGTGGGTTTGTATCGGCTTGCAGCTCCTGATCGTGGGTCGTGATCACCCGGTTCCTGTAAAAAAGAATAACCACTCCGGTAAACACCGATAAAATGAAAAGAATAAGAAAGAACGGCCATACGCGCGAGAATAACGATTGACTGAAAATCAGGATAAGGATCAGTATCCGCAGATACATCATCGCGGTAGCAAAAATAATCCCGGCAATATATTGATTGATATGCTGTGGTTCTTGTTTGCTTTTCCTGGCCAAAATTATGGTTGTTGCAGTACTGGAGTATAAACCGCCAAGGATACCGGATAGAATGATACTCGCATGGGTAAAAACAAACTTTTTCAGCAAATAACTGAAATAAGATATGGAGGAGATCACCACAACTGCCAGCCATATTTTATAGGGAGTCAAACTTAATCCTCTGATGATGGGCTCGTCGGGCAATACCGGCAGTATCACTCCTGCAATGATCAGGAATTTGGCCAGGGTGATGAATTCGTATCGATCAAACTTTTTTGAAATGGAAGCAAAAGTTTCCTTCAGCTCAGTGAAAATCAGTACGGTAACTACAATTAGCAAAACCATCCACATGGGTTGGGTCAGGATCAGGGGACCCAGACAGTATGTGATGAGGGCTACAACAATGGTAGTGGCACCATAATCTTTAAATTCGCGGATATGGTAAAAATAAGAGATACCCATGATAACTACCAGCACAAATCCACCACCCATGAAAAGTATGGCATTTTGTCCGTCGAGCAGGTAAAGAATAAATCCCAGTATACCGATGAATGTAAAGGTCCGGTCGGTACCGAAAGTACGGCCGGTTTCATGCGCCAGGCTGTGAATCTGCCGCTGCGATAACCCGATCAGCAAGGAAAATACGGTAACCAGCAGAAAACTGATCAGGTTTTGAGGGATGTTGCCAATGATTTCCATGGATTATATTTGATTTACGATGTACGATTCACGATTTCAAACGTGGGAATCTCTTTCAGAAAAGTGTACGCTCGGGCCTGATGGTCAATCCGACAGCAATAGTGAGTCAACCCATTGGTAACAACAAGATAATTCACCGCAAGGGTCATATTATATATAGCCACCTGGTCGAAAACATCCTGTGTAATTTCTCTGGAAGGCGCTTTGCATTCAACCACCAGGCAGGGATTGCCACTTGTGTTGTATGCCAGGATATCAAACCGTTTGGTCATCCCGTTAAAGATCAATGATGCTTCCACCACGATCAGTGAAGCCGGGAATTTCAGACGGGTAACCATAAAATCAAGGAAATGCTGCCGAACCCATTCTTCGGGTGTGAGACGGATAAATTTTTTCCGGAACCGGTCAAAGATTTCCTTTTTTCCGCTATCGTCACGTATGCGTGGTTTAAATTCCGGTAAGTTAAGTTGATGTATCATGGTTCAGATACAAACTTACGGAAAAAACCGGGAAATCGGATTGTATAATTACGTATAATTATGTAAGTTTGCGATAGCGTTAATTTTCGGACAAACTAAAAAAAAGAGAACTATGAAGACGAAAAAAGAGATCGTTGATGACTGGTTACCCCGCTACACCGGAACAAATCTTGATGCTTTCGGTGATTTCATCCTGTTAACGAATTTTACCCGGTATCTTGAAATGTTTTCTAAATGGTACAATGTTCCGATTAACGGGAAAGATAAAGCCATGCCCAGTGTAACACACGGTAGAATTACCCTGATCAACTTTGGCATGGGAAGTCCGAACGCCGCTACCATCATGGATTTACTTAGTGCAATAACGCCCAAAGCGGCGCTGTTTCTGGGCAAATGCGGCGGGCTCAAGAAAAAGTGCAAAGTGGGCGACATGATTTTACCCATTGCCTCCATCCGGGGAGATGGCACATCGGATGATTATTTTCCTGAACGTGTTCCGGCATTGCCGGCGTTCAACCTCCAGAAAATCATGTCGACCATCATTCTCAACCACAGGAAAAACTACTGGACCGGTACGGTATACACGACAAACCGCAGGGTATGGGAATATGATGAAGAATTCAAGGATGCCCTTCGCGTTACCCGGTCAATCGCTATCGACATGGAAACAGCTACCCTTTTTATTGTTGGATTTGCCAACCAGATTCCCACAGGGGCGTTGCTTCTGGTTTCCGATCAGCCCATGGTCGGCAGTGGAATCAAAACCCAGATCAGCGATAAAAGAGTGACAGAGAAATTTGCCGAGGAACATCTGAAAATTGGAGTGGATACGATGAACGACCTGATCGAGAAAAAACTTTTGGTCAGACATTTAAGGTTCGATTAATCCCAGGTTTGTCAATTCAGACACGAGCATATGGCCGGAAAAAATGAATTCAGTTTTGATCAGTTGATGAATGATCTGAAAAACAAGATCTATCATCCGGTTTATCTCCTTCATGGCGAAGAGCCTTATTTCATCGATGTAATTTCTGATTTTATTGAACAAAATATCCTGAATGACCTTGAAAAAGAGTTCAACCTGACCATTGTCTATGGAAAAGATTCGAACGTGCCGACCCTGGCGAGTTATGCCAGGCGTTTTCCCATGATGGCCAATTACCATGTACTCATTGTAAAAGAAGCACAAGAGCTCGACAAAATCGAAGAGCTTCAATCCTATGTTGATAAACCGCTATCTTCCACGATCCTGGTACTTTGTTACAAATATGGGAAAGTTGATAAACGAAAGACGTTTTACAAATCCATAGAAAAACAGGGGGTTGTTTTTGAATCAGCCAGATTGTACGACAATAAAATTCCGGATTGGATCAATAATTATTTACATCAGCAGAACTATACCATCAATCCAAAAGCCGCAGCCTTGTTAGCAGAATTTCTCGGATCCGACCTTGGAAAGATCGTCAATGAGATTCAAAAACTGCTGATCAATTTAGCTCCCGGCTCCGCGATTACCGAAGAAGACGTTGAAAAAAATATCGGGATAAGTAAGGATTACAATGTGTTTGAGCTTCAAAAGGCCCTCGCTCAAAAGGATATTGTAAAATCAAACCGGATCATCCTCCATTTTGCTGCAAATCCCCGCGAAAACCCGCTGGTGAAAGTGATTCCCATCCTCTTTGCTTACTTTTCGAAAGTGTTGACCTACCATTATCTTACTGACAAATCGCGGAATTCAGTGGCATCCGCACTTTCCGTAAATCCCTTTTTCGTAAACGACTATCTGCAGGCAGCCCGAAGTTTCCCCGTGGCCAGGATTATTCAGATCATTTCGATCCTACGGGAATATGATTTGAAATCAAAAGGAGTTGAAAACAATGCAACTTACGCCGGGGATGGTGAATTGATGAAGGAAATTATTTTCAAAATCCTGCATTAACATTATTCCGAACGGTAATTGTATTCCGGGGAACGATATGTTTCATCAATGATTTTTTTATATTGTTCCAGGATATATTTACGGCGGAGTTTCAAGGTCGGGGATAATTCACCCGATGACACACTCCATTCGCAAGCCATTAACCGGAATTTCTTGATTTTTTCGGTTTGCCCAAGGTCCTGGTTGAACCTGTCAACTTCCTGTTTGATCCTCTTGATGATCCGTGGATTCCGGATTACTTTCTCCCTTGAACCGAACCCGACATGTTTTACTTCACACCAATTCATCAGGTACTCGAAATTGGGAATGATCAGCGCTGCTGCATAAGGTCTGTTTTCACCGATAACCATAATGTTCTCGATAAAAGGAGATTCCTTGAATTTCTGTTCAATGACTTGAGGGGCAATGTATCTGCCAGTAGATGTTTTGAAAATTTCTTTTTTCCGATCGGTAATCCTGAGGTACTTACCATCCTCCATCACGCCAATATCACCGGTATGGAACCATCCTTCTTTGTCCATGACCTCCGCGGTTTTTTCTGGACGGTTAAAATAGCCCATCATTACTCCCGGGCTTTTAACCAGGATTTCGCCATCATCAGCGATTTTCACTTGGACATTCTTAAGAAGGGGACCAACAGTTCCGAATTTAATTCCTCCGGGGTCAAAACGGAAAAGGGCAATACCGGGTGAAGTCTCCGTTAAACCATAGGCTTCCAGTACCGGAATCCGGGCAGCCCAGAAAATACGGGTAAGTCGCGGATGAAGCGCAGCGCTTCCCGAAACGATGAATTTTATATTTCCTCCCAGGGCTTTTCTCCATTTGGTAAATATCAGCAGGTTGGCGACCCATAATTTGATTTCATAAAACCATCCCCTGGCATGATTTATCTCATATTTGTGGCCTTGTCGCAGAGCCCAGAAAAACAGGACCTTGATCGGTAATCTCTGAGCCCGGCCACGAGCGACAATCCGGTTGTAAATTTTCTCCAATACCCTTGGTACCGCTGCAAATGCATGGGGCTTTACTTCTCCGATATAATCTGCAAGTTCATCCAGGTCCTGGACATAAAAAATCGAGACCCCGAAAGACTGAAAAACATAACTGGCCGTTCGTTCATAAACATGGCAAAGTGGGAGGAAACTGAGAATCCGGTTTCCGTATTCCAAAGGCGGGATCTCCTTCATTGCCTGGTAATTGGTAACGAAGTTGTGATGCGACAACATAACTCCTTTGGGCCTGCCGGTCGTTCCGGATGTATAAATGATGGAAACCATCTGACAGGGCGGAATCGATTTTTTGATCGTTTCAAGGTCATCCGGTCTGCTAAAGTTTTTTCCCTGTTCAAGTATTTCAGTCCAACTGCGTAATCCAGGTACCGGTTCAATCGAATAAACTGCTTTAAGCGAAGTAATATCTTTGACTATTTTAGATAACCGTTCATAAATGGTTTTATTGGACACGATGAGATATTCAACCTGTGCATCAACAAAGATATAGCGGTAAGTATCTTCACTTACGGTCGGATAGATAGGAACCTGAACTGCACCTGCCTGCATGATGCCCATATCGAAAAAATTCCATTCGGGACAATTTAACATCACCGTGGCTATTTTAGTCCCTTCCTTCACACCCATCGATAACAAACCCAGGCTGATTAATCTACTGTATTCACAATAATCCGAAGCGGAATAAGAAATCCATTTCCCTTCTTTTTTGACATTAAATACGTTGGTCAGGGATTTGAATTCGTTTCGGTAAAGCTCCAATAGATCAAAAAGTCGGGTTATTTTCAGCATAGGCCTGATTTTTAGGCAAATAATTTCTCAATACGGTTTTTGTATTTCCCGAGGATAAAATTCCGCTTTAATTTCAGTGTAGGGGTAATTTCTCCCGATTCAAAGGACCATTCTTCCTCCAGAAGATCCCAGCTTTTTATTTTTTCCGTATCACCGAATAATTTATTAAAACGATTGATTTCAGTTTGAAAACGTTTACGGATCCTGGGCAGTTGGACCATTTCAGTATTTGTGGTATAGGAAATCTCTTTCACATTACACCATGATTGTAAAAAGGTGAAATCGGGGACGATGAGAGCTCCGGCAAATTTCTGATTTTCACCAACAACGATGATCTGATCAATAAACAGGGATTCCTTAAAAGTATCCTCGATGGGTTGTGGGCTAACGTACTTGCCAAAGGAAGTTTTGAAGAGCTCTTTTTTTCTCCCGGTGATTTTCAGATGACCTTCGGATTCAATACGACCCAGGTCACCGGTATGGAACCAACCGTCAGCTTCGATGGCATCAAGGGTCATTTCAGGTGCTTTGAAGTATCCTGACATCACATTCGGCCCTTTACATAAAATTTCTCCATCGCCGGCAATTTTCACTTGAACTCCCTTTAAAACCTTACCCACTGTTCCGAACATCATTCCGTTTTCGCTAAGTTCGTTTACTGCAATCACAGGGGAAGTCTCTGTTAATCCGTAACCTTCCAACACGTTGATGCCGGCACAAGTAAACATTCTCGCCAAACGTGGCTGTAATGCAGCTCCACCAGATACTACCAACAGGTGCTTCCCTCCCAGTGCATCACGCCATTTTGAATAGACCAGCTGGTCATAGAGTTTTCGTTTCAATTCATAAAACCAGCCATTAGCGCCTTTCAGTTCATACCTCAGTGCAAGATGCAACGCCCAGAAAAATATCCATCGTTTTACACCGGTAAGTTTGTGCCCGGTGGCAAACAATTTATCGTAGATCTTTTCGAGTAACCGCGGCACAGTTGATAAGATATCCGGTTTTACATCCTTTATGTTTTCGGTGATGGTTCCAAGGTTCTCAGCGTAGTAAATAGAAAATCCAAGGTAATGATAAAGGTAATTCAGCATCCGCTCATACACATGGCATAAAGGCAAATAACTTACAGCCTTAGCCTCTTCACCAAAAGGCGGAATGTGTGCACATGCCTTAAAATTCGAAATAATATTATGATGAGTCAGCATTACACCTTTGGGATTTCCGGTCGTTCCGGATGTATAAATGATGGTGGCAACATCCTTCTCTGTAATGGCTGATTTTCGTTGTTCCAGAAGCACAGGGTTTGGGTTTTTCTTACCTAAATCGATGAGTTCATTGAGGTGCTTTAACCCGTCGTGTTCCTTGTAAGTGTATACCCCTTTAATATGTGAAATTTCCGGGAGAATATGCTGGATTTTGCGTAGCAATTCCATCCCTGAAACAAATATATACGTGACCTCGGCATGGCCAAGGATATATTTATAATCGGATTCACTGATAGTAGGATAGATAGGCACGTGAATGGCACCAACTTGTAAAATCGCCATGTCGACAAAGTTCCATTCAGCCCTGTTGGTACTGATCTGGGCAATCTTATCCCCGGGTTGTACGCCGGATACCAGGAAACCGTAACTGATATTATCTACGATTTCCCTGTATTGTTTAATGCCATACCTGACCCATTCACCGTTTTCTTTGGATGAAATGACGTCTTCTTTGGGTTTGAAGGTAATTTCGTGGTATGGTAAAAGGTCAAAGATGCGGGTAACTTCCATATCAATAAATTTATAACCGGGAATTATTTCCTGATTTGCAGTGCAATAATAAAGAAAATAGTGAAATAATTACCTGACGGACCTTCTATTTCTTGTGGAAATATGTTGCGTTGGCCTGAGCCGTGGGCATTAATACAAGGTCGTTGATATTAACATGGTCCGGAAGGGTAGTCGAATAATAAACAACTTCCGCGACATCTTCAGCGGTAAGGGGTTTATAACCTTGATAAAAATTGTCGGCTCGTTCTTTATCGCCCTTGAAACGGACCAGAGAGAATTCTGTTTCGGCAGCGCCGGGGGCAATCTGAGTGACTTTGATGTTATGAGCCAACAAGTCGATGCGTGTACCTTTGGTAATTGCGTCGACCGCGAATTTTGATGCGCAATATACATTTCCCATGGGATACAATTCCCTGCCAGCAATAGAACCGATATTAATAATATGTCCCTTTTTGCGGGCCACCATCATCGGAGCAACCAGCCGTGTCATATACAGCAATCCCTTGACATTGGTATCGAGCATGCGCTCCCAGTCATCAAGAACGCCCTCGTGAATCGGATTTAATCCCACAGCAAGGCCTGCATTGTTTACGAGTATATCGATCTTTTTCCATTTTTCCGGTAAAGTGTGGATGGCTTCATTCACCTCTTCCGGTTTTCTTATATCAAAACAGCGTGGCAGAACTTCGATATTGAAGCTCAGCACAAGTTCTTTGGCAACCTCATCGAGCAATTCTTTTCTTCTTCCTGTAATGATCAGATTGTTTCCATTTTGTGCAAATTTAATCGCGATGGCTTTTCCAAATCCGCTTGTTGCTCCTGTTATCAAAACAATTTTAACCATACTTTTTAATTCCCTATTTCTGAATCTTCACTCTTATTTGTTTTTGCGATCCACTTTTTTGCATTGATAAACGCTTCGATCCATGGAGTTATTTCATCGTTTTTGCGATCCTGCAAATAATAAGTCCACTGCCAGGGTAAAACCGAATCTTCCAGATGAGGCATGATGGCAAGATGCCGTCCATCGTGGGAAGCGATACAGGCAGCATCATACTGCGAACCATTTGGATTTCCCGGATATTCATGATAACTGAATTTTGCCGGAATATGATACTGGTTTTCCGGTGCCGGAAAGTTAAATTTACCCTCACCATGAGCCACCCAGATGCCGAGTTTGGATCCGGCCAGCGATTGCAACATCACCGAACTATTTTTCACTATATCTATACTCACGAATGTACATTCATATTTATGTGAATCGTTCCACGACATTTTTGGTTGTATTTCAGATTCCGGATAGATCAGACCCAGTTCGACGAGCAACTGGCAGCCATTGCACACACCCAGACTAAGGGTATCATCGCGTTTAAAGTAGTTGTTCAGCGCCATCTTTGCTTTTTCATTGTAAAGGAAGGCTCCGGCCCAACCTTTGGCTGAACCCAGTACATCTGAATTTGAGAACCCCCCGACAAAAGCGACGAGGTTAACGTCTTCAAGATTTTCCCGGCCGGAAATCAGGTCGGTCATGTGGATATCTTTTACGTCGAATCCGGCAAGGTACAGTGCCCACGCCATATCACGATCACGGTTAACTCCTTTTTCGCGGATTATAGCGGCCTTGATTCCGGATGGGATACGGCGTTTGGAAGCAATCCCATAGGATGCAAATGTCCCTTTAAAATTTTCCTTAAACCGGAATTTCAACGGTTGGTTTTTGTAATTGGTGTATCGCTTCAATGCAAGGCTGTCACCACATTGTTTCCGGTCGAGCAGATAGGATGTCCGATACCAAATATCACGTAACGATTCAATGTCGAAGGAATAACTATCCGTACTATTTCTGATGGTTATATTTCTTTCATTACTCACCGATCCAATGTGGATACCATCTACCCGTGCTTTTGCCAGATATTTCTTTATCGTATCGATATCTTTTACCTGAATGATGATCCCGGGATTTTCATTGAAAAGCAATTTAATAATATCCCTTTCTTTCAGTTGGGTCAGGTCGGCATTAATTCCGGAACCTTCGTTTGGAAAAGTCATTTCAAGTAGTGTTGTGATAAGTCCACCCGCTGAAATATCATGACCGGCGAGAATCAGTTGATCCATGATCAACTGCTGAATGACGTCGAAAGCCCTGATAAAATATCCACTGTCGTTCACTGACGGAACTTCATTTCCGATTGCGTTGACAACCTGAGCAAAACTACTTCCTCCAAGCTTCAGCATTCCCCTTGAAAAATCTATATAAATAAGGTATGAACCAGGTTCTTCGATCAATACAGGGCTGACAACCCTTTTTACATCAGATACTTCTGCAACGGCTGAAATGACCACAGTTCCGGGAGAGAATACCATCTTGCCCCCCGGATATTTTTGTGTCATTGATAAAGAATCCTTACCAGTTGGGATATTAATTCCCAATTCAATTGCAAAATCACTTACCGCCTTAACGGCAGCATACAGGCGCGCATCTTCTCCGGCATTTTTGCAAGGCCACATCCAGTTGGCAGACAGGGACACGCCTTTCAACCCATAAGTAAGTGGCGCCCAGATGATGTTGGTCAGCGCTTCAGCAATGGATAACCTGGAACCGGCAGAGGGATCTACCAAACCCGCGATCGGTGCATGCCCGAGCGATGTGGCTATTCCCTTCCTACCTGTGTAATCTAGCGCTACAACTCCCAGATTGTTAAGGGGTAATTGAATCGCTCCGCAGGTTTGCTGTTTTGCAATTTTTCCAGAAACGGCACGGTCCACTTTATTGGTCAACCAGTCCTTACAGGCAACCGCTTCCAATTGTAAAACTTCCTCAAGATATTCATGCAACCGGGAGGGTTTATAGGTAAGTTGTGAAAAACGGGTTGCATAGGAGGAATCCCGGATCTGGGTTCTGGGAGGTTTACCGAAGAAATCTTCCAAATTCAGGTCAATTGGCTTGCTTTCATTTTTTCTGTTAAGAAAAACCAGTTGATGGTCTCCTGTTGTTATTCCAACCTCATATATTGGAGCCCTTTCGCGTTCGGCAATTTCATGGAGCATCTCCACATCATTTTCCCCAACAATAAGGCCAATCCGTTCCTGCGATTCGTTGCTGATGATCTCTTTATCCGATAACGTCGGATCACCAAGTGGTAAAGCATCAATATAGACCGTACCACCAGTTGATTCAACCAGTTCGGACAGCGAATTGAGATGTCCTCCGGCGCCATGATCATGGATTGAAATAATTGGGTTTGTATCCATTTCTGTCAAGGCCCTGATCGCGTTGAAGACCCGTTTCTGCATTTCGGGATTCGATCTTTGTACGGCATTCAGCTCTATCGCGTTTCCAAATTCACCGGTTGCAACTGAGGAGACTGCGCCTCCACCCATACCGATGCGATAATTGTCGCCACCCAGAACAACGATACGTTGCCCCGGTTCCGGTATACCTTTCAGGCTATCTGATTTCCGGGCATAACCGATACCACCCGCCAGCATGATGACCTTATCATAACCGAAAGTCTTTCCGTTTTCTTCATGTTCGAAAGTCAATAGGGAACCGCAAATTAATGGTTGCCCGAACTTATTCCCGAAATCGCTGGCGCCATTGGAAGCTTTTATCAGTATCTCTTCCGGGGTTTTATAGAGCCACGAACGGGCATCGATCTGCTTCTCCCAGCTTCGTCCGCCATCAAACCGGGGGTAAGAAGTCATGTAGACGGCAGTGCCTGCAAGGGGAATGCTCCCCTTTCCTCCCGCCATCCGGTCGCGGATCTCACCACCGGAACCAGTCGCGGCTCCATTAAATGGTTCAACCGTTGTCGGGAAATTATGTGTTTCGGCCTTCAATGAAATGACGGTCTGGATGTCCTTGATGACGAAAAAATCTGCCTTGTTCTGGATAGCAGGGGCAAATTGTTCAATCTCAGGTCCGAGGATAAAGGCGACATTGTCATGATAAGCAGAAACCAGGAAGTTGGGATGCTCCCTGGCTGTTTTTTTGATCAGTTCAAAAAGAGATTCCGGCATCTCCCTACGATCAATGATGAAAGTGCCGTTAAAAATTTTGTGCCGGCAATGTTCTGAATTGACCTGTGAAAATCCAAAAACTTCGCTATCGGTAAGCGGGCGGCCAAGTTTGTGACTGATTTGAAGCAGGTAACCGATCTCTTCCGCGCTGAGCGCCAGACCTTCCTGGTCGGAATAAGCTGAAATATCTTCAATGTACCGGATGGAATCCGGTTCCCGGTGAACCTTGAAAATATGCTGATCCAAACCTTCATAAATATGCTGAAGCATCGGATCAAATGTAGGGACGAAGGACGAAGGAGGAGGGACGAGGGACGAGGGGAATTGGGAAAATTCTTCTATTCGCGTAATGTCTGTGATTCCCATATTTTGAGTAATCTCAACTGCATTGGTACTCCACGGGGTGATCATTTCAGGGCGGGGACCGATGAAATGTCCCGCTACAACCGGTTCGGTCACATAGTCCGCACTGCCAAATAACCATGAGAGTTTCTTCAAATCTTCACCAGACAGTTTGTCAAGGCTTTCGACTGCATAGAAATTGGTGGGGGTTTTGAAAAAAGTTATCATTTTTCAGTAGGATAAAAACCAGAAGTTAAAAAACTCATCTCAATAATAAAATCAATTGATTCATTTTCAAATTTTCAAATCCTCAAATTTTCAAATCATACATCTTTAACTGGAAAGAAATCTTTCCGCCTCAATTGCTGCCATACATCCTGTGCCGGCAGCGGTAACGGCCTGGCGGTAATAATGATCCTGAACATCGCCTGAGGCGAATACCCCGGGGACACTGGTTTGGGTAGTACCAGGTTTGGTCTTGATATAATTCATTTCGTCTAGTTCCAGTTGTCCGGCAAAGATTTCAGTATTGGGCTTATGGCCAATGGCAACAAAAAATCCCATCACTGATAAATCTTTTGATTCACCGGTTTTTACATTACGAATCCGTAATCCGGTCACACCGCTACTATCACCAAGAACCTCTTCGGGAATACTATCCCAGAATATTTCAATGTTGGTTGTTTTTAAAACCTTATGCTGCATTGCTTTGGAAGCACGCAACTCATTCCGGCGATGGATCAGATAAACCTTTTTACAAAGCTTGGCAAGGTAGGTAGCTTCTTCAGCAGCGGTATCTCCTCCTCCCACGATAGCCACATCCTGGCCTCGATAGAAAAAGCCGTCGCAGGTGGCACAACCCGATACACCCATACCCATGAATTTTTTTTCCGATTCAAGGCCCATCCATTTTGCGGATGCCCCGGTAGCTATGATTACTGTCTCAGCAAAGATTGTCTTACCATCATCAGCTACGGCAATAAATGGTCGCTGTGAAAAGTCGACCCGGGTCACAACTCCGGAACGCACTAAAGTGCCAAACCGTTCGGCTTGTTGTTTGAATTCTTCCATCATTTCAGGACCGGTTATCCCTTTTGGATAGCCCGGAAAATTGTCTACATCGGTAGTGATGGTCAATTGACCTCCAGGCTGCATACCTTGGTAAATAACGGGTTTCAGATCTGCGCGGGATGCATAAATGGCGGCGGTAAAACCTGCCGGACCGGAACCAATGATCAGACAACGGACATTCTCAATATTTTCAGACATATTAACCTTTTAATGCGATGCAAAGGTAAGAATTTTTCAGATGACGGAGACTGGATATATCTTGCCAGATATAGGATGCGGAAGATAGATTGGGAATTAGCCAATCCGTTGTTTTAACAAAAAACCCAAACCACATAATATTTAAATTTGGAATATTATATGATTTGGGAATTTGTTTTTTTGTCGGGGCGAGAAGACTCGAACTTCCGACCCCTTGCACCCCATGCAAGTACGCTAGCCAACTGCGCCACGCCCCGATATTTTCCGACAAAAGTCAGAAAATTGAGGTGCAAACTTACAAAAACTTTTGATTAAATCATCTGGCATTTATAATTTTATCAATACGTCTGAATGATCACAAAATCAAAATTCAGGTTAATGAATCCCTTCACCTGCTTATTATCAATAATGGCAACGGCATAAGCAAGTCCGTTCGCGAACTCACCGATATAAGTAAAATATTCAGGAAGAAGGATGTCCTTTCCATCCGGGGATAAAATACCGATCGCCCATTTTTTGTGCCATTCTTTGTAGTAAATCCAACCGTTATCGAAAACCTGAATGGGATCGGGGCCCAGCTTACGAACAACGTTTCCTGATTTATCAATAATGGTATAACCGGGCGCTTTGTCTTTCAGATAAACAATAGCATGACCGTTGTTAAAAGGAGAACGACCTTCTTCATAAATGAATGGCAATACTGTTTTCCCATTTTGATCAATAAAACCCACCTTTTCCTGTGAGTTTTCAACGGCAGCCAAACCTTCGGAGAAAACACCCGGTTGCTTTTTGTAATCAAAAGGTACTTTTACTTCCCCTTTTTTATTGATATATCCCCAGTACCAGTTCACTTTATTCTGAACAGATACAAGACCATCCCCGAAATCTCCTGTTTCACCATAAGCAGTCGGAGGGATTACCCATTTTCCTTGGGAGTTGATGAACCCGCAGGCACTGGCCTTATTATTATAAAGTGGTGTCACTCCTTCATGGAAAGGTTTTAATTCAAGAGACAAGCCCCTACCCGATCCCGGTTCAATGGCGCCGGGTATGGGCTGACCCTGTTTATTGATAAATGAATAGGTTCTCATGCGGGTCTTTTCATTGGTTTTTTCTACAATGGCGATCCCGTTCTCAAAAGGAGTAGCCGCCGAGAACTTCTGTGGTTTGAACAATTGCTGCCCTTTTTTATCGATGAAGACAGGCATGCGCATTCCTGATGATTCCTGGTTAGCCATTAAAGCGATCCCAGAAGAAAATTTAGGAATCTTGTTCCCCAATTTAAATAACGTGAAATCGATGACCACTTTCCCCGTGGTATCAATAAATCCCCACAATTCATTTTTTTTCAGGGCACACATTCCATCACTAAATGTATAATTATCTTCATCATCGAAACGCAGTTCTTTGGCGTTTGCCAGTGAAGGTTTTGGGGGTTCGGGCTTTAGCGCAGATGTCTGAACCGCCTGGTTACCAGCAACAGGTTTGGTTGTAGTGGCAGCAGGAGCGCCCGAATCCTTAAGTTTGCTGATCTGTTCAGGATTGGCAATTACTCCTTTAATGGCATCCGCGAAGCCACCTACCAGCTTATCGTCTGCTTTTTTTGAAGGTAAAATCGAATTTTCCCAACCGGTACTGGTAGCGGATTGTTTATTTTTCATGGTTATCACCAGGTTATCATTTTTATAAGTAAACACCACGCAGGCTCTGAACTTGGCTAATGCAGTTGAATATTCTTTGGGCGCTGTGACAAGTACACCCGCCTGCTGATCCATTGTGGCAACCCCGAGATTGCTCTCTTTTAACACAAAACGGATTACCGGCCAAACCTCATCGGCCTTTAAACCACTTACCTGGACTTCCGATTGTGCCCAGATAGATTGAACAAATAAAATTGATGCAAATAACACCCAGAATCTGACGACATTTTTCATAGTTTTATTTTAGTTTTGAGTTGAAAAACAAAAATAAAGATGAAAAATCATATTTGAAAGGAACTCATGACCTTATTTATAAATCCGAACTTAACATAAATATCACATTTTCAAGTATCTAATATTTTTATAAAAATTTTATCAATCCCCGATTTTAAAACAACCAATTTTTTACTTTTAATTTTGTAAAAAAAACAGAATATGAAATATATCGGAGCACATGTCAGTGCATCGGGTGGTGTCGAAAATGCACCGTTCAACGCCCATGAAATCGGAGCCAGGGGGTTTGCCCTATTTACCAAAAATCAGCGTCAATGGAAATCAGCGCCTCTCGGTAAAAACAATATCACCTCTTTCCGTGAAAATTGCGAAAAGTTGGGATATCTTCCTTTTCAGATCCTACCTCACGACAGCTACCTGATCAATCTGGGTCATCCCGAAAAGGAAGGGTTGGAAAAATCGAGGGAAGCCTTCCTCGATGAAATGCAGCGTTGTGAACAATTGGGTCTCGATCGTCTGAATTTCCATCCAGGCGGTTCCCTGGGCAAAATCAGTGAAGAGGAATGCCTTAAACGAATTGCTACCTCTATAAATATGGCATTGGAAAAAACCAAAGGAGTTATCGCAGTCATTGAAAATACGGCCGGACAGGGAAGTAATATGGGTTTTAAATTTGAACAACTTCGTTTCATTATCAACCTTGTCGAAGATCAAAGCCGCGTCGGTGTTTGTATTGATACCTGTCACACTTTTGCCGCAGGTTATGACCTCTCGACTGAAGCAGGATTTAAATCAACTTTTCATTCCTTTGATGAAATCATCGGTTTCCGGTTCCTTAAAGGAGTACACCTTAACGATTCGAAAAAAGGGTTGAACAGCCGGGTCGACAGACATGATAATTTAGGGAAAGGAGTCCTTGGCATTGATATGTTCAGGTACCTGATGCATGATCCCAGGTTCGACAATATGCCTTTGATCCTCGAAACACCCGATGAAACCTTGTGGAAAGAAGAAATTCAGATGCTATATAAAATGTAGATAACAATCCTTACCGTTAAGGCCATTTTACGCATTTTCAATACTTTGCAATAGTTTTTCGGATAATTCCCATAAACGTTTACCGTTTTCCGGAGCGGCTGCTTTTTCATCGATCGATTTACGGTTCATCAGGAAAAGGTAGTCAAATGGTTTACCTTCAACATCCGGGGAGGCTGCCAGGTATATCACCGGTATTGCAGCTTTGACCGGTGATTTAAAGAAAATAGTAAAAACAAGTTTTAAAAGAGGTTTAAAAAATCCGGGCGCCTCACGTGCGATATTTGAGTTCACCGGTCCGGGACACAATACAAATACCGGACACCGGATTTCCGGATCCGGATTCAATCGCCGCGAAAGTTCTTTCACAAAGGTCGTCAGTAATAATTTGTAATAACCGTACAATTCAACTGATTTGCCGATAGAGTAATCTTGATATTTCCCGAAAGCATCCCATTCAAACTTTTCCGGATTGCGGTGACTTTCCGAGGCAATGAAGATGATTCGTGGAACCGGATGCTGGATACCGGATGCAGGATAAAGGATACAGGATGCAGGTTTCGGTTGATTTAGAGCTGATTCATGATTCCTGTTATGCTTCGTACGGACTTCAATATTCGATTGTTCTTTTGTTCTTTTGTTCAAAAGTCTATTCCCAAACAGAAGGTTAACAAAGATGAATTTCGAGAAATAATTGACCATGAACATCTCTTCAAGTCCTTGACTCGTTTTGCGACTTTGTTTAGGAACAATGCCTGCATTGCAGATATAAATGTCAATCGGGGCAAACTGATTATGGATGACAACTGCCAGATGACGTATCGAATTGATATCGGAAAAGTCGACGGGAAGCATGTGTATCTTCGGGTTCCCGGTCAATTGTTTTATCTTCTCCCCTTTCTCTGGTATTCCGCTCCGACACGCCATTATCACCCTGGCGCCCCGGCGTGCACATTCAGTGGCAACAGCAAATCCAAGTCCTGAGCTGGATCCGTCAACAAGTACGGTTTTTCCTTCAAGCCTGTCGCTGTGTTTAAGGGTTCCCGCCGGTTCATATTTTCTGAAAAGATCGGTTATCCCCGTAACCGTCGCGATGAAAGGATTATCATATTTTTTATGCCTGATCCCAGCCATTGTGTTGCAAAATAAATTGTTGATAGGAAGTGGTATGTTGGTCGATATCGGCCTCGGTCAACCCGAAATCGGCAAGCGAATATTGATGGGCACCATATTTTCGATGCGGATGATCACGTTCATGCTGATTAAACCGTGTAATAAGTTCGGGAGTTAACCCGCCATCCATTGAGTAAATTCCTGACAATGTATCGATTGGATCATTTATGAAATTTTTGTAGTATATATCGAGGAACTTCTCTTGATTATTTCCCTTGTTCCGGTAATCGAGCGCTTTCTGTAGCATATAACCGGTCTTCCTGATCCAGTGCTGGGCAACCTGTTGCTCATCCACATGATCACTGAAAATCATCTGGTTGTATGTGACCATACTTAGGAATGAAGGAACCGACTCATAGATCCTCCGGTGAGGCCAAAGGAAGTGCACTTTCCCAAAATACTTTTCGATCAGATCGGGAAATTCCAGGTGGTGCGGTGTCTTCAGCACCCACCTTCTGGCCGGTTTAATCCATTGCAGAAATTTCAGCAGTTTCACGGCATAAGCGTAGGCCGGCGATTGATCGGTTTGTTCCAGCCAGGATGCATAGGAAGGCACCTGCATCATAGCTTCCGGAGTGGTGCTTAAAAAACTGATGTCAAGCAACAGAATATCTTCTTCGGGCTCCATTGTATCGATCGGATGAATGGCAAAGAAACCGGGTGACATGAATTTCACAGCATTGACGGAGGTATTGGCGATCTTCACGCGGAGAGGATCAGGATAAAGGATGCTGGATGTTGGATTCTGGATACTGGATTCTGGATTATGATCCAGGAGTTGATGTGTATTTTCAAAATAATCCATGTTGATGGGAACGGGGTTGATCACTTCCCAACTGGGGATGACCCGGTGATCCGGATCGGCTGCCAGCAGACGTTGAAGCTTTGTGGTACCGGTACGTTGCAATCCAATGATGATCCAGGCAGGGTAAAGATCTTGTTCAAGGATCCGGGGATATTTCCTGAAAAAATATTCAGCGCGAAGACGGATACATAATAAACTCACAAACCGTTCCCGGGTAATAAATCTTCCGACCGGATGGAGGTTAGCTTCTTTATTGATTGAAGTAATAAGTCTTTCCAACGGTTCATCCATGAACTCTTTGCCGAGATCGTGCAGGCCCGTCTTCGCCCTGGCGGTTTTGATCATTTCATCTTTGTCCAGCTTGATCTTTGTTCCTAAAAAATAGGTTTTTTTCCATACCACATTCACCCCATTAAACCACCATGGACTTTTCCTGAAACTCTCTCCAGCCATTGTATTTCAAGTAATATTAATGAACAATGTATAATTATCAATTAATTCCTAATCCGTCATACCTAATTCTTAATTACTTTACATGCCGGTTCCATCGCTTGTGCACTATCTTTCAACCGGTACCATCGCCAGAGCATGGTCCCTTCGGTGTGATTGCATGTATTGATCCAGTTCGGAATTCCCGGGTCGGAATGGGCAACGACAACCCTGACTGATCCATCTGCTTCATAGTGGGCCGATGCTTTATTGATACAAATTGTAAAATATCTATAATCAAGCGATTCCATCCAGTAATTGTTGAGTTGAAAATTCCATGAATCGCAATCCGGTGGCATAACTTCGATTACCAGGGCTTCATCCACAGCCAATCTCCAATAACTGTGGTAATAAATAATTTGTGCATCTCCACCTGCGGCATTGGAAACTTCAGGATCAAACAAAGGTAACCGGTTGGTATGCTTTTGAAACCCTTTCGCCCATCGTGCGAAAAGCAAGGAGGCCCCGGCTACAAACAAGGATACTGTCTTCAATCCTTCATCGATCATAGCCGGGGTAATGGGATCCGGTTGTGTTCTGCCATCCAGATTTTCAATAAGAATTTCAGCCGGAGTTTCGGCGAACCGGTCAAAGAATGTCTGCCGCACCAAAACCATTGTAGTTGCATCTTCGGTTTTTAACCAGTTTTTACCAGCCCGAGATTTACTGAGGATGATCTCGAAACTGCCGTCTTCCTCGATTTTTAGTTCGGAATCTTCCAACGCACCACTGGGAGCCAGTCCACCCGTCGATCCGTAATTTCCATTCTGAGTAAAAAAACCGATATAATGAACTGTGTTTCTTTTTCCACGGATGCGGTACGAATATTTACCGCTGATCTGTGCATTGAAATAATAATTGTCGGGGTTATCGGCTCCGAGTTTTATCGTTTCATGTGCCATGCGACGCAATACCGGAAATGCCGGATCGCAAAATTCCACAAAGGCTTCCAATCCGCCGCGTGTAAGTCGTGTCAGGTATCTCAGCCCTTCCGCCTGGTTAAAAGCATCACGCGGTGTTCCCGGATAAAGTAAAGAGGCGCCGGCCGTTTTCAGGTTATTACAAAACTCTTCCCAGGATTCACCTCCAACAACTCTTTGAGCATGAAGATCATCTTCAGTTTTTCCGGACAGTTTCATCCGGATGTTGTGAAAGAATTTCAACATCCTTAAAAAGAAAAAGAGCAATCCCTTCATTATTGAAAGATTTAAGTATTATTGCAACGAAAACTGATCTCCGAAAAATCATGTACCGACTGTTTTCACAGTTGCCAAAGATAAAAAATTCCATGGATGCCTTTCACAATAAATATGGGGAGTGGGCAGTTGTGGCCGGAGCTGTTGGCTGTGCAGGCACCACCTCGACACCGATGTTCTGGTCGACACAACCCCATATTCTATCAAGGAATATCAGCCTTATGGATCCACTGGATATTGCCCGCTATGGATTGAAAAAACTCGGTAAAACAGCGGTCTGCATACCAGGATGAAAAAACCGTCTCCAGTTTTTTATTCTTACCCGGTTAATGCCACGTCGGATGGCTGGTTATTGGGTCAGCAGGTATATGGAAAAAAATTACCCGCAGATAAAACAGGATTCCTGATATTCTATTTTAAGGTTTTCATAAAATTAAGGGCGCCGCCTGCCTTGAACCATTTGATCTGCTGGTCGTTGTAACTGTGATTGAGAGCGATAACCTCGGACATTCCGTCTGAATGATAGATGATTAATTCCAATGGGATTCCGGGTGAAAATTTATCCAACCCGATAAGATCAAACTGATCTTCCTCGCGAATCTTATTATAATCTTCAAGATCAGTAAAAGTCAGGGCAAGAATTCCCTGTTTTTTCAGGTTTGTTTCATGGATACGGGCAAACGATTTTACCAGTACTATGCGGACGCCAAGATGTCGTGGCTCCATTGCAGCATGTTCCCGGGAGGATCCTTCACCATAATTTTCATCACCGACAATCATCGTAGGTATGCACTTCGCTTTATAATACCTGGCGATCTTAGAAACCTCATTATATTCACCGGTTTCGACATTCTTCACGGAATTGGTCTTTTCATTAAAGAAGTTAAGGGCTCCCATCAAGAGGTTGTTTGAAATATTATCGAGGTGTCCGCGATACTTGAGCCAAGGTCCGGCCATGGAAATATGGTCGGTGGTACACTTTCCTTTGGCCTTGATCAGGAGACGCAGACCGGTAATATCTTTCCCATTCCAGGGTTCAAAAGGTTCCAGCAACTGTAAGCGATCGGAATCAGGTTCTATCTGAACGGAAACCATGGAGGGATCCTTCGGAGGGGCCACGTATCCGGTATCTTTCATGGCAAATCCTTTCGGAGGAAGTTCATGACCGGACGGTTCATCCAGTTTCACTTCCCTTCCCTGTTCATTTACCAGGGTATCTTTCAGCGGGTTGAAGGTAAGATTACCTGCAAGGGTCAGGGCAGTGACGATTTCCGGGGATGCGATGAAACTGTGGGTACTGGCATTTCCATCGTTACGTTTCGCAAAATTCCGGTTAAAGGAGTTCAGTATCGAATTTTTGCGTTCGGGATTATCCATTTTCCTTGACCACTGACCAATACATGGACCACAAGCGTTCGCCATGATCACACCGCCGATATCGCTGAAAACTTCAAGTAACCCGTCACGTTCACAGGTAAACCTGATCTGCTCCGATCCGGGTGTAATGATAAACTCCGACCTGACCTTAAGATTTTTTGCTCTTGCTTGTCTGGCTATGGAAGCTGCGCGTGAGATATCTTCGTATGAGGAATTGGTACATGAGCCGATCAACCCTACTTCCAATGTCTCCGGATATTTACTGTCTATAATGAACGCTTTGAATTCCGATATGGGATGAGCTATATCCGGCGAATAGGGACCGTTGATATAGGGCTCAATGGTCGAAAGATCAAGTTTAATGTATTGGTCATAATAAGCCTGCGGATTCTTATAAATGGCGGTATCCGGTACCAGGTTGTCTCTGTATTGATCAGCAAGTGCTGCAACCTCTTCCCGTCCGGTTGCCACAAGATACGCCTTCATTTTTTGATCATAGCTGAACAATGAACAAGTGGCACCTACCTCAGCGCCCATGTTGCAGATGGTTCCTTTACCTGTGCAGGAAAGCGATTCTGCACCCTCGCCAAAATATTCAATGATAAATCCGGTGCCCCCTTTAACAGTCAATAGTCCGGAGAGTTTCAGAATTATATCTTTAGGTGAAGCCCATCCGCTGAGTTTCCCGGTTAATTCAACGCCCAGAATTTTCGGCATTTTAAGTTCAAGCGGCATGGCAGCCATAACGTCAACCGCATCAGCCCCGCCAACACCAATCGCAACCATGCAAAGCCCGCCGGCATTGGGTGTATGTGAATCGGTCCCGATCATCATCCCCCCGGGAAAGGCATAATTTTCAAAAACCACCTGATGAATGATCCCTGCACCGGGTTTCCAGAAACCAATACCATACTTTGCAGAGACTGTTTCAAGAAAATGATAAACCTCCTTGTTTTGAACCAGGGCGGTGGTCAGGTCAGTCTTAACGCCAAGTTGAGCCTGGATCAGATGGTCGCAGTGAACTGTTGCCGGAACGGCTGACGCTCTCTTGCCAGCAGTCATAAACTGCAAAAGGGCCATCTGGGCAGTGGCATCCTGCATGGCCACCCGGTCAGGCAAAAAATTCACATAATCCTTCCCCCGTATATAGGTTTTTTTCAAACTCCCTTCAAATAAATGACCATACAAAATCTTTTCTGTAAGTGTCAACGGTTTTTCCAACATCAATTTTGCTCTGGAAACACCCTCCTCGATTTTTTTGTAAGTGTCCTGTATCGATTTAGTATTGAGTAACATAAATAACTAATTTTGAAAGTAAAATAAACGATATATTTAGAAGTTTAAATGTAATAGTTTTTATTTAAAAATAAGGTTATAAATTTATAAAAGTTTTTAATCAAAGATGAACGAACAATGGTTGAATTAGAGACCTTACTGGAAAAGTGGAAAAGTCAAAAAGACGATGACGCCGCCGAAGGAAATCTGGTAACGCAGATCATAAAATCTACTTCCTTGATCTTCAATACAAAAAGGGAAAAATCATTGAAGAAACCTTTCTGGCTTGATTTTCTTAATACTACGAAAAAACCGGTATTTCTGAAGGCTCTAAAGACTTCAAGATTGCGTGAAGAATGGGTCAAATGGGTATTCAAGATCATCCAAAGCATAGATTATAACCTGCGCGACATGATGGAACAACGCGTAGCTGCTCACCCGGATCTTGTGCTGTTCAAGGACATGTCTTCGGCCCTGGCTATTGATTGGACCTATGTGCAGATTTTCCGGCACCTGCGCGAAATTGCGGGTGGTTTTTACAGGACAGTACCCAACCAGCCAAGGGTTGCTATTTATACCGAAAACTGCCTGGAGGGTGCCTGCACCGATCTTGCCTGCCTGATGTTTGGCATTTTCGATACACCGTTGAGCCCACATTTTAAAATTGACGTATTACTTTCGATTTTCAATGAATTGAAAATCAACATTGCCCTCGCAGATACCGAAGACCGGTTGGCCTTGTTGGAAAAGATTCGCGATAAAACGGATGTTAAATTTCAGATATTCTCATTACAGCCGGCTACCTCGAAAACCCGGAATATTCCTTATCTTGTCGAGGAAGGGAAAAAAATTTCCAGGTGGGATAACGATGTTACACTGGCCCGTCAGCCGGTCCGGCAAAACAACATGGTTGCTACGACCATGTTCACATCAGGTAGCACCGGTTTCCCGAAAGGAGTCTCTTTTTCCATTTATAATATCGTCAGTAAACGTTTCGCCCGTGCTGCTGCTTTACCCGAAGTGGGAAATGAACTTTTTCTTTCCTATCTTCCCCTCTATCATACCTTTGGCAGGTATCTTGAAATGACAGGTGCAATTTTCTGGGACGGAACCTATATTTTCACCGGAAACACTTCCGCTGAGACCCTTCTTTCCCTTTTTCCGAAAACGAATCCTTCAGGTTTTATCAGTATTCCATTGCGATGGCAGGAACTGTACGATCGTTGCCAGGAAACCATCGGTTCGGTCGGGAACCCGGATCTGTGTGAGAAAGCTGTCAGGGAAGTCGTCGGTAACCGGTTACACTGGGGACTTTCAGCCGCGGGTTATCTTGATCCGGCCGTTTTCCATTTTTTCAACCTCTATGGGATCCATCTCAACAGCGGTTTTGGAATGACCGAAGCAACAGGTGGTATCACTATGACCCCTTCAGGAACATACCGGGATTTTTCGGTTGGAATCCCTTTGCCTGGAATTTCAACCCGGCTAAGGGGTGATTCCGAACTTGAAATCAGTGGACATTATGTCGGGCGTTATCTGGAAGATGCCGGTCCCGGGGATACAATTTGTTATCCTGACTCCCAGAGAAAAGATTATTGGCTCGCTACAGGCGACGTCTTTAAAATTTCAAAAGATGGACATTACCAGATCATCGACAGGATCAAAGACATTTATAAGAACAATCGCGGGCAAACAGTAGCGCCGCAGGTTGTTGAAAAGAAATTTTATAAAGTTCCCGGTATTAAAAACGTTTTTCTGGTGGGGGATAACCGTCCCTACAATGTTTTACTCATCGTCCCTGATCGTGAAGATTCTTTGTTCAGAGCGCTGTCGGGTGAAAACCAGGAAGAATATTTCCATCAGATTGTCATGAAGGCAAACAATGATGTGGCGACGTATGAACGGGTAATCAATTTTACCCTCCTCAACCGCGATTTCAGTGGGGAAAAAGGGGAAATTACCCCCAAAGGATCGTTCAATCGTAAGGTCATCGAATCCAATTTCAGAGATATCATTGAAAAGCTTTACCAGAGTAACACCGTACGCATTTCTGGTGACGGGTTTACGATAAATATACCGAAATGGTTATTTCGCGATCTTGGAATTCTGGAAACTGACATTGTTTATCAATCCCATCGTTTGGTGAATCGCCGTAACAGAATGGCACTCAGGATAAAGAAATACAAGGGCAACTGGTTTCAGGTAGGAGATCTCAGGTACTTCATAAATTCTGACCTGATCGACTTGGGGATTTTTACCCGTCAGCCAAAAATCTGGACCGGAAATCCTGAATTGATCAGTTTCTTTCCGGTCAAAGAGGGCTGGGATATCCCGCTTGGATCTATTTCTTCCAATATTTCCTTATCCGGATTCAGAAAATTAAAACAAACGTTTTTCCCCGAATTTAAATCGGTTCGTGACAATATGCTAATCCGGGCCAATAATCTACTTTTCAATACATATTATCGTGATTTTGAGGAAGCTCTCGTTTCACTGGAAGAATTGGGTAAGATTCTGGGGACTGCAGAACCCCGGCTGACCACTACCTTACGACATCGGCTTGAAGCGCTTGCATACCATCCAGAGGAGGAGATCCGTTGTCTTGCATACCGGTTGATCCTTCTAAAAGTTCCTCGTCCTGAAGACATTGCGGCAATGCCACCATTTATCGAATCGGGACTTTCTTTTCTGAATGAAAAATCGATCCGCGAAATTGCTTCCAGCAACTTTGGTAAACACCGGCTCGATGCCCTGAAACAACGACTTTATTATTACCGTACAAACCTGAAATGGCCGGCAACAAAAAAACGCAGGCGCGCATTTGAAGATGTGCTCGGGATGCTTTATAATTTTGCCGTCACACACATGGAATACTATGTTCCGATGCGTGCCGAATTATCGCGATGGATCCTACACAAACAAGATCCATACTTATCAAAAATAGCAGAAAAATATTTTTATCAGCTGGCCTCCGTATTCGAGAAAGAAATTGAGAGTAAATCCAAACCTTATTCCATTGCCTCCTGGAAATCAAAACTGGTATTTGAACATGGAATTTCCGATACTGAAAAACAAAGTATCACCAAAATTTTCCGAACCACCACTTTTCTTCATGAGAGTATTGTTCTGACTTTTAATGAAAAGGGATTTGACCTGGCCGGGATTCCGGATCAGGGAATCTGGATATTACGGTTGCTGGCTTACAAGGAATTCAAGCATTACCGGTTGAGTATTAATACAATAGGGGGCAAACACTATGACTTGCATATGGTTATGAGTGAAAATCCTTCCAAAAGGCCAAGTCCGGATACTTTTTATTGGCTTGCTTCATTGGCGGGATTCCCCCATGAACCTGCTGTTGCTCCGTTGCTTGGAAGCAGCCGGCCTAATCTGGGAATCCTTACAACCCAGTATATCGGAGGTCTGACCGCTTGGGATAAAATCAGGGAATTATCTGAAATTCACAGATCTTCCGGTTATATCAGGGCAAATGCCTGGAAAAAAATCTTTATCAAGTCATTTGCCGTTATTTTTAAAGCGTGGCATCATAGTGGTTATCAGATTGTTCCAGGTTCGATTTCCCCCTCCAATGTCTCAATTCCCGAAATGGATTTCCGTGAAAACGCCCTGGTGCTTTCTCTGGCAGGATGGTCAAAATATAAGAACACCCTTTCGCTTGTGTCTCCGATGCTCCAGGATTATTATTGCAAAACCGCTTCACTTTATCCCTGGTGCCGAAAACAACTCGACGTAAACTGGATTTTTGATGCATGTATTGAGGCACTTGGAATTGATGAAGCATCCGGTTTCCTGAAAAACCTGCAGCAAGATATTGGCGGAAAATCCATGACCTGTTTTGATCGTGCTGATATACAGACGTTTTTGGATCAATATATCCAGTCTTCATTGAAAAAATATTATCTGCCGGTCGCCCTGTTCAGTGCAATCGATCAGTACCAGGATTGGTACAAAATGAACCAGTTAACGACATTGGCAGCCAAGGAGCAAACCATGGGGGAATTGATGGAACTTTACAAACTGAATCAATACCTTGAACTTGTCCGCTTTTATTTTTACCGTCATACTTATTTTTCGGAATCCAGTTCCGAAATTCAAACAGCATTCGATTTTTTGATTGACCGTATGCACGAAAATCACGATGGATTGGCTATACAATTGATAGAATTATCCGACCTGCAATCAGTTCTGAAGGAGAGTGACGATAAAAATGTATTCAACCGGATGGTTTTCCCCCGTATTCAGGGAAATGGTGATATCGATTTCCTGAAAGTGGGCCAACTTCAAAAAGAGCACGTGGTCGTACGTTTCCCGATCCAGGATAAATCAGGAAAACGGTATACCTTGCGCGAACCGATTGAACCTCGTGAAACAGGTCAGCTCTATCAGCTCTTTTTCCGTGAAAATTATCCCAAAGATATTTCCGATAACGACCATCAGTATATCGTAACGGATGAAACAGACAAGATCATTGGTGGTCTGACCTGGCGTTACCTGGAAGATGAAAATGTGTTTCTCGACGGTATTGTTGTTACCGCTTCGTTGCAGGGTAAAGGAATTGCTTCCGGGATGATTAAAAGTTTCTTCACCAGCATGGCTGCCCGGGGTGTGAAAATCGTTAAGGCTCACTTCCTCCTGGGCAATTATTATTTGAAACATTATTTTGAGGTGGACAAACAATGGGGAGCACTTATCAAAACACTGAAATGAAAAGATGCAAGATGCAGGATACAAGATACTGGATGCAAGATGCTGGATACAAGATGCTGGATAATGGATGCTGGATAATAGAGAATGGATAAATAAAGTAACAAATAATTTTTAATCTTTAAGTTTTAGTTTTGAGTTTTGAGTTTTGACTTTTGAGTTTATAGTTTTTAACCCCAACTTAAAATATGACAATTATGAATGGAGAAAAAATCAAATTATTAAATGGGAAACTTAACGTTCCCGATCACCCTGTTATTCCATTTATCGAAGGGGACGGAACCGGGCCGGATATCTGGAATGCAAGCGTGCGTGTTTTTGATGCCGCAGTTGAAAAAGCCTATTCCGGAAACCGGAAAATTGAATGGAAAGAGGTACTTGCAGGAGAAAAAGCGTTTAAGCAAACCGGTGAATGGTTACCGGTGGAAACCCTCGATATCATCCGTGAATACCTTGTGGCAATTAAGGGCCCGCTCACTACACCGGTTGGAGGAGGAATCCGCTCTCTTAATGTGGCCTTACGGCAGAATCTGGACCTTTATACCTGCCTTCGCCCCGTTCGGTACTTCACCGGGGTTCCTTCGCCGGTGAAACATCCCGAAACGACAGATATGGTTATCTTCCGTGAAAATTCTGAAGATATCTATGCCGGAATTGAATGGCTTCAAGGAACTCCTGAAGCTAAAAAAATAATCCATTTCCTCATCCAGGAAATGGGTGTAAAAAAGATCCGCTTCCCGGAAACCTCTTCCATTGGGATCAAACCGGTCTCAAAAGAGGGTACGGAACGATTGGTCAGGGCTGCAATCCTTTTTGCCATTACCCATAAAAAACCGTCGGTAACCCTGGTACATAAAGGGAATATCATGAAATTTACCGAAGGACAGTTTAAACAATGGGGATATGAACTTGCGGAACGGGAGTTTGGCGACCAGGTTTTTACCTGGAATCAGTTTGATGCGATCAAGGCAAAGTCGGGAGAAACTGCAGCCGAAACGGCACAAAAAGAGGCAATGACTGAAGGAAGGATCATTATTAAGGATGTCATTGCCGACGCTTTTCTGCAACAAATATTAACACGACCAGCAGAATATTCAGTCATTGCCACTTTAAATCTGAACGGCGATTATATTTCCGATGCACTTGCTGCTATTGTGGGTGGTATTGGAATTGCACCCGGAGCCAATATCAACTATGTCACCGGACACGCTGTTTTTGAAGCCACACACGGTACTGCTCCCAAATATGCGGGGAAAGATCAGGTAAATCCAGGTTCATTAATTCTTTCCGGTATGATGATGTTTGAATACATAGGTTGGAACGAAGCCGCCGGTCTCATTCTGAAAGGACTGGAAGGAGCCATCCAGAAAAAACGGGTTACATACGATTTTGAACGGCAGATGGAAGGAGCAACAAAACTCAAATGCTCTGAATTCGGTTCAGAGATCATTGCCAACATGGAGGGATAATTTCCGCTATTTGTCGAATCTGACTTTACTGAAATAAAACACCATGCGCTTATTATTCCCGGATAAGGCAATGTTTTTTATTTCCTGATATCCATAAGCGATAAAATAGTTACCATACCATGGGAGGATCCGCTCTTTTGATTCCGAGAGGAGTTTATCTTCGGGGTAAAGCATTTCAAGTGAAGCAAAGACGGGCTTTTCAATGACCTTGTCCTCATGAATGATTTTGGATCCGATTTTCCCGTCACTAAGATAGCACAACATTATGTCGTTCCCGTTAAAAAAGGCCGAGACTTTCGTGTTGAGATCGAACGAAACAAGATTACGGATCTCAAGAACATTATCCCATAAAAGTTTTCCATCTTCATCAAACGCGGTTACAACAGCATTCAGATAACGGTAACCGTCGAAAACCGAATAGTTGTTTGAATAAGGCCGGCCGTAATAATCAAATTCCGTAAAACTTTCTGTATGGTACTGTGGAGAATATATTTCACTGATTAAAATGTACTGGTTTTTCCACGTAATGATCTCATGTAACAGTAGCGAAAAATCTACAGAGAATTCATTTAATGCTTTATTTTTTTTTGATGATTTTTTCCTGAGATTCAGCATTTCCCTTTCATCTACCAATGCATTGACATTTTTCATTTCCAGGAAATTGTAAAATGAAAATGCTTTTAAAGAATTGTTGACAACAGAACCCGAAAACAACCCGGTCATTTCTTCTGCTACCCTGTTCTTCTGGTTAACGGAACCTGTTTCCTGACCATAACTTCCCATGATCATCTCTCTTCCGGGTTGTTCTTCAATATATTGGAAATGGTTGAGCTCCTGCCCGGTATTGTTTGTATTGATGGGGATCTCGCGTTGGATTTTACCGGTAGAATCGTACCTGACAAGATAATATTCCGTGGTTTTCTTCGATACTTTTCGACTGACTATGGCTGAAACATGATCACCAAGGGAATCGGGCCGGATCCATTGAATATTAATCTGGGCTCCGATTCCTGAAGGAAAAGTTTTAAGGAGACCTGTACTCATCCGGAGATATCCGATTTGCCCCACGTTAACCTTAAAGTTGATCCCAAACCAGGCATTATCCATCCGGATTCCGAATGCAGCGATCTCCCCGTTTTCCGGAAGTTTACCATCGTTAAGAATAAAGGTTCCTTTTGTGAGTGATATACGTAGAATCTTAAAATCAGTAGCGTCAGAACGGGGTTTCCCTGTGTGGACAAATAATATAGCCAGTGTGTCGCTGATCAGTTGATGAATACGGTAATCCTGGTCATTCAACAAGGGAAGGCTTTTTGTCCATAAATGGGTCAGATTTTTATCATAATAAGAAAAATACCATTTGACCTGGTTTTCAGCAGCCACTTCTACGCTTCTGAAAAACATGATCATACCGTTGCTGTCACAAGGTATTACCCGGTAGGTTTCATTATCGGACTTGGCAGAAATTTCAACGCGTAACGGTTGATCCTCATCCTTGACCCGCTGTGATTGCTGAGCCATTGACGGAGTCATCGGCCAGAATAACAAAATAAAAAGGAAAAATCCGTAAAACCGCATTACCCAAGAATTGACCGGACAAAGATAAAAAAAGGCTGTCTTATTGTGAAGACAACCTTTTTCTTTCCGGATCAGGTTAATTGCTAACGGATAATGAGCTTTTTCACTTCCGGTTTATCCGATCCTGTTTTCTTCGCCTGGATGAAATAAATCCCCGCGGAAAGGTTCGGAAGGTACACACCGAATTCAGATTGACTGGTATTGGCATGAAAGAGTTCGGTTCCGATCATTGAATAAATCCGGATCTCTTTGAGTGAATTATCATTGAAAAGTATCCGGAACTGACCATCCGAAGGGTTTGGAAGCACAGTGAATTCATTATTCATTGTTGTTTCCGGGATGCCCACCGATGAGACACCAAGGATTAGAATATCATCCACTTCCCAGGTGGTTGATTCAGTAGCGGTACTCGTATACTTAAAACCAACATAAACATGTGTCCCTCCAATGGCTGAAATATCAATACTTCCGGACGGGGTCCATGTCCAGGTCCCTGGCGAAAGTGTTCCCGTAAGTGATGTCCAGGTGAAACTATTCGGATTACCTGAACCATTATAATCACTGGATATCAATACCTCAAGGCTGGGTCCGGTATAGTTCTTCGCGGTCTGAAAACTCAATGATTCTTGGGTATATTGATCGAAATTCATCGCCGGAGAGAGAAGCCACATTTCAGTAATATGAGAGGAACTGCCAAAAAAACCGCTTGCTTTGGCGCAGGGGGTTCCCCCAACTCCATGGGTCAGATCAATAATCCACGAAGTATCACCTGTAACTGTCATTTTAGTCCAGGTACCAAAATTACCGTTAATGAAATTCTCGGAGTTGATGATAGAAATATTGGGTGTGGTGGCATTTGCACTGGGTGGTGTTCCGTCGGTTTTATAATTGATAGTAATTCCTGTGTTGGTGTAAGGAAAAATTTTAAAGTAATAAGGCGTGTTACCCAGCAAATTATTAAATTGACAGGTCTGTACACCCTGAAGAGTATTCAATGCACCCGAACCATCAGCCAGGTTAGGGTCATCCGGAACAGGCACCCCATCCACAGGCAGTTCAATATTATCTGAAGAACTTCCCCTGACAAGATAGCCGGTTGGAAGTTGGGCCCCGACAGCATCTACCCAATTCAGTTTAACAGTAAAGGGAGAAGGCACTGCAGCAAAACTTGTCGGATAATTGGTTGGTTCAGGTAAAGGGCCGATCCCGGAGATACCCAGGATCAGAATATCATCCAATTCCCAAGTGGATGATTCGGTAGCTGTGCTTGTATATTTAAAACCAACATAAACATGTGTGCCACCAATGGTTGATATATCTATACTCCCGGAAGGAGTCCATACCCATCCTCCGGCTGAAAGTGTAGCTGTAAGCGGTGTCCATGTAAAGTTATTGGGGTTGCCGGTTCCGTCATAATTACTGGATATCATTACCTCAAGGTCGGGACCTGTATAGTTCTTTGCTGTCTGAAAACTCAATAATTCACTGGTATATTGATCGAAATTCATAGCCGGAGAGAGAAGCCACATTTCAGTAACATGCGAGGAACTGGCAAAAAATCCGCTTGCTTTGGCGCATGGTGTACCCCCAACTCCATGGGTCAAATCAATAATCCACGAAGTATCACCCACTACAGTCATTTTGGTCCAGGAACCAAAATTACCATTGTTGAAATTCTCGGAGTTGATAATTGAATAATTTGGCGTTATGGCTGTAGCAGCAGGTGGCACGCCATCTGTTTTGTAATTGATGTTACTCCCGGTATTGGTGTATGGAAATATTTTAAAGAAATACGCTTTATTGTTGGGTAAGTTGGTGAACTGATAGGTCTGAACACCGGGAAGGATATTCTTGGCGGCAGTACCATCTGTCAAATCTGGGTCATCAGGTACAGGAACGCCATCCACAGGCAGGTCAATATTATCATTTTCACTGGCCAACAAAAGGTAAGCAGTCGGTAATTGGTCACCCACGGCATCCACCCAATTCAGGGCGATGGTATTGGGCAAAGGGGTGGCGGTAAAGGCCGTCGGATAATTGGTGGGTTCCGGCAACGGAGCTGTGTTGTATGCAGTCCACGTAATATTATCAATAGCTACCTGTCCTGAGGAGAGGTCGACCTGCTCGAACCGGATGATGAAATCACCGGAAACGTTCACTGTAATAGGACCCGAGTTATGGACCACGCTGGTGTCTCCGCTTCCTCCGGGACTGATAACATTTCCTACTACCAAGCCATTGATCAGAACATTCAGGTTAACTGCAGAGGAAAATCCTTGTTTATAATCAAAACTGAGAATTCCGCAACCGTTGGGTATTGAACCGGAATAGATCAAACCAGTTGCTGTGGCTGTGTTCTTTCTGATACAAGGTGTCGGTGGGTTGATGGGCCGATCGCCCCGGCACTGGAAATACGACCACATAGAACCATCCTGGCCGGTAAAGGTTCCATCATGATAGGAATTTCCTGTCTCTGGGTAATTAGCGAAATTTTCAAGTCCCTGTCCAAATGTTATTGAACCGGTGAACAGCAGGACCATCAAGAGAAAAGCTGTAATACGATTTTTCATAAGTAATAAATTAAGATTATTGAATGACTAATTTTTGGTTTGATGACCGGTTGGTTTCCGTTTCCGTTACTTGTACAATGTAAATTCCGGGTGTCAAACCAGAATGGTCAAAGTAATTATTTTCGGTACGGGTTGATCTTTCCATGATAATATTTCCAATTGGGTCCAGAATCCGGATCATACAGGATTTTTCTCCATTCAAAACCACCTTGAATTTTCCTGAAGATGGGTTTGGGTAAACAGAGAATCCTGCTGGGTTTTCGGCTTTCGGTATCCCTACCCATCCGACATCTATATAATTGGATTTTATCAATGTATTATGTCCTGCAATATTGGAAACCCTTAAAGTAACATCGTAGAGACCGAAGGCATTGTACTTGATAGGTGGTGGATTCTGTCCGGAGAAAGTGGAGGGTGTTCCACCATCAAATATCCATTCCCATGTTGTGGTGTTCGACGAAGATTCATCCGTAAAAGTCACATAATCATGTAAATGAATAACGGTATTGTCGGCAGTGAAATTAGCTGTCGGCGGATAGGAACATCCGGCAAGTGGTGAGGCCCAGATTGAATCACCTGTGGCATTCACCGTCTGAAACTCGAGGGCATGACGCCAGTTGGCCGGATCGGTATTATCGGAATTCGGATCACAAAGTTCAAGGGAAGGTCCATGTCCGTTGGCTAAAGTGTCCCATGGTAATTCCCGATGATAATAAACCGAATCAATAACAAATCCAAGATGATCCTTTAATACGATCGGTTCTCCCTGGTGATCGAGTGAACCTTCGGTCCATTGCTGTGATGGTATATTAAAGGTATTTTGCATACTGGCAGAATTCTTGGCAACGATAAGAAATGCACCCGGACTCAGTATAGTCTCCGGGAAAGCATAAGTAACTCCTTTATCAAAATAGAAATTCTGTAAATTCCATGTGACGATATCGTTGTTATACAATTCAATGAATTAAAGCGAATCTGCATCATTCCCAGGTGGGTTATACATGATTTCGGTAATCACAATATTTGCATTTGTCGGGCTAAGTACGGTAATATAATCCTGTTTACAGTTTGTTGAATTTCCGATGTTGTTGCTGGCAACAAGGCAAACCGTGTATTGCCCCGGAACATTGTACTGCACCGGAGGTGGAAACTTCCCTGAAAATGAGGAAGGAGTCCCTCCATCAAATGTCCACTCCCATCCTGTTGTGTTTGAAGAAGAAGCATCCGTAAAGGTTACATAACCATGCTCTACGATGGTTGTTTCACTGGCAGAGAAATCAGCGACCGGAAAGTAAGAACAGCCAGCCGCGGGAGAAGCCCAGATGGAGTCTCCTGCCGCATTGATTGCTTGGAATTCAATGGCATGACGCCAGTTTAACGGGTCAGTATTGTCTGCACTGGGATCACAAAGTTCCAGTGAGGGTCCGAATCCGTTGGCTAAGGTATCCCATGGCAAATCGGGTCTGTAATATACGGAATCAACAATATAACCGAGATAATCTTTAATTACGATCGGTTCACCTGAATTACTCAGGGCTCCTTCCGTCCATTGTATCGAAGGGACATGAAACGTGTTTTGGAAAGCTGAAGAATTTTTTGCTACAATAACATAAGAACCGGGTGTCATTGCGTAATCCGGAAAAGTAAAAACAACGCCTTTGTCAAAATAGAAATTTTGAAGGTTCCAGGATACCTGGTCGTTATTATATAATTCGATAAACTCGAGGGAATCAGAACCGCTTTCCGGAGGATTGTACATGATCTCGGTCATGACGATATGTGCATTGGTTGGTCCCAACACGGTTATGTAAGCATCCTTGCAATTTGTTGAATTTCCGTAATCGTTGGTGGCCGTCAGGCAAACCTGGTAAACACCCGGGATATTATATTGTATAGGTGGAGGGGTCTGGCCGGAAAATGCTTCCGGGCTGCCTCCTGCAAAAGTCCAGTCCCATGAGGTCGGACAATTCGTAGAGGCATCAGAGAAGGTAACTGTTTCCCCGATCCTGACAAACAACGTATCGGCAAAAAAATCGGAAACAGGTGCGATGGGTTCACAGGGAGTGGAAAAGGATGCCTCCTCTCCGTAACCGGTACCTATGGTTGTGGTTGCATAAGCTTTTACAAAATAGGTGGTTTGGGCGGTCAATGCGGTCATGGTACTCGTAAATTCGCCAAGTGTACCGGGTTCAGTAGTATGAGGATCGCCGATTGTAGGATTCGATGTGGTCGAATAACAAAGTCCGCGGGCAATTATTGTAGAGCCGCCATCATCGGTAACGTTTCCTCCACCGGTGGCAGAATTATATGTTACATCGGTAAAGATGGGGTTCGTTGTTACAATGGGAAGATCGAAGGTTGGAACTGCAGTGACCAGGATATCATCAACTTCCCAGGTGGCCGATTCAGTGTCGGTACTGCTGAATTTAAAAGCAAGATAAACGCTTTGCCCTGAATAGGCGGAGATATCTATATTTCCCGAAGAAGTCCATGCCCAGCCACCGGGGCTAAGCGTCGCTGAAAGTGGAATCCAGGTGAACTCATCGGGGGTGCCTGTTCCGTTGTAATCATTGGAAATAAGCACTTCTAGTATCGGACCGGTATAATTCTTTGCGGTTTGAAAATTAAATATCCCATTGGTATAATGATTTAAATTCAGCGCCGGAGAAATCAGCCACATCTCAGTAAGATGATTTGCGGAATTAAAATAGCCGCTTGCTTTGGTACATGGAGTACCTCCGACACCATGGGTCATATCAATTATCCATGAAGTGTCGCCAGCCGTTGTCATTTGGGTCCATGTGCCAAATGTGCCACTATTGAAATTTTCCGAATTGATAATGTAAGCATTGGGGGTCGTGGCAGTGGCGGCCGGGGGAGTTCCGTCCGTCTTGTAGTTGATCAGAATTCCGCTGTTGGTATAGGGAAAAATTTTAAAATAATAAGGAACGTTTGATGGCAGGTTTGAAAAATGACACGATTGAACCCCTGCCTGAACGTTTATAGCGCCGTAACCATCGGCGAGGTCAGGATCATCCGAAACGGGAATACCGTCAACCGGCAGTTCAATATTATCTGAAGAACTTCCAAGAACAAGATATGCTGTGGGAACCTGATCACCGGTTGCATCTGTCCAATTCAGGTTAATATTAAATGGAGAGGGTATTGCAACAAAATTTGTCGGGTAGTTGGTTGGTTCCGGCAACGGGCCGGATGTTGAAACGCCAAGGATCACAATATCATCCACCTCCCATGTTGAGGATTCGGTGTCGGTACTGGTATATTTAAAACCTACGTAAACATTAGCCCCTGCATAAGCAGAAACATCCACATTTCCTGAAGAAGTCCATACCCAGCTGCCTGGGCAAAGTGTTGCAGTGAGTGGCGTCCACGTGAAATCATTCGGATTGCCCGTACCATTATAATCACTGGATATCAGCACTTGAAGGTCAGGCCCGGCATAATACTTTGCAGTTTGAAAACTTAACACCTCGTCGGTATATTGATCGAAATTCATCGGCGGGGATAGCAACCAAATTTCAGTGACATGAGAACTGCTGCTCCAGAAACCGCTGGCTTTGGCACAGGGTGTATTTCCAACGCCATGGGTCAGGTCAATAATCCAGGAAGTATCACCAATTACTTTCATTTTAGTCCAGAGTCCGAATGTCCCACTGTTAAAATTCTCCGAGGCGATAACCGTAATATTTGGTGTTGTCGCAGTCGCGCTCGGGGGGATTCCATCCGTTTTGTAATTGATCGTGGAGCCGGCGTTCGTATATGGAAATATTTTGAAAAAATAGGGTTTATTGCTGGGTAGATTTGTGAATTGATACGTTTGTGCACCCGGCAAAATATTCATTGCTGCAGCGCCATCTGATAAATCCGGATCGTTGGGTACCGGAATCCCGTCAACAGGAAGTTCAATATTGTCAAATTCACTGGCCAGAAGCAGATATGAGGTAGGTGGTTGCTCTCCTGTGGCATCAATCCAGCTCAAACTGATAGTAAAAGGAGAGGGAACGGCAGTGAACGCGGTCGGATAATTGGTGGGTTCCGGCAACGGGCCAACGTTATAGGCAGTCCAGGTGACGTTGTCTATGCTTACTTGACCTGCCGCCGTAGAATGCTGTTTGAAATCCAGAACAAAATCCCCTGAAATGTTTACTGTAATAGGGCCTGTATTTTTCACTATTCCAACTTCACCACTGGTTACCGCGGTATATACAAGCACCCCGTTAACAAAAACATCCATAGAAACATTCGATGAAAAGGCCTGCATGTAATCAAAACTCAAAATTCCGCATCCGTTGATCAACGTTCCGGAAATCACTTCTCCAATTGGTACTCTGTTTTTTCCTAAAGTTGGAGAAGGAGCAACGATCACCATGTCACCACGGCATTGGTAATAGTTCCAGGTAGACCCGTCCATTCCAAGAAACACCCCGTTATTATAGGTATTCCCGGTTTCGGGATAGTTAGTAAAGTTTTCCAAGCCTTGTCCAAGGGTTATCGATATGGAAACCAGCAGGATAAGTGTACTGAGTAATGTGTATTTTTTTATCATACAATCAATGTTTTATTGATTTCTCCGTGATTAATTGAATTATGTAAACAGATAAAAAATATGAGATGTATCTGAGATACAAATATGATAATAATTTTCAGATTTTTCCGATTGATTTATCAACAATCAGTAAAAAAAAACGGGGAAGGATTTTATATTTTCCTACCCCGTTCACTACGAACCGCTTACCTTTATTTATCCTTCACTTCTTCAAAGTCGACATCGGTTACTTCATCACCTCCATTCCCTTTGGGGTTTCCGGTATCGCTTTGTTGTTGCTGGTGGGAACCACCTTGAGGGCCACTCTGCGGACCGCTTTGTGATGCATTTTTGTACATCTCTTCGCTGGCGGTCTGCCAAACGGAATTGAGATTTGCCATAGTCCGGTCAATCCCGGCAATGTCATGGTTTTTATGGGCGGACTTCAGTTCTTCAACTGCTTTTTCAATAGCAGCTTTTTTATCAGCCGGAAGTTTGTCGCCAAATTCTTTGAGTTGCTTTTCAGTTTGAAAAACCAGGGTATCAGCCTGATTAAGTTTATCGACTTCCTCTTTTATTTTTTTGTCGGCATCAGCGTTTGCCTGAGCTTCTTCACGCATGCGGCGGATATCGGCCTCCGACAGACCGGAAGAGGCTTCGATGCGGATTTGTTGTGACTTACCGGTAGCCTTATCTTTCGCTGTTACATGAAGTATTCCATTGGCATCAATGTCGAAAGTGACCTCGACTTGCGGAATACCGCGGGGAGCCGGAGGAATTCCATCAAGATGGAACCGGCCGATGCTTTTATTCTGATTAGCCATAGGTCGTTCTCCCTGGAGTACATGAATCTCAACAGAGGTCTGGCTGTCAGCAGCAGTGGAGAAGACTTCAGATTTCTTTGTAGGGATCGTAGTATTGGATTCTATAAGGCGGGTCATTACACCACCCAGGGTTTCGATACCAAGGGAAAGAGGGGTAACATCCAGCAATAATACATCTTTCACTTCTCCCGTAAGAACTCCACCTTGAATGGCAGCGCCAATGGCAACCACTTCATCCGGGTTAACTCCCTTGGAAGGTTCTTTGCCGAAAAACTCACGGACTAATTTCTGGATAGCCGGAATACGTGTGGAACCACCGACAAGGATAACTTCATCCACATCGGATGGTTTTAATCCTGCATCCTGCAAAGCTTGCCTGCATGGAGGAATCGTTGATTGCATCAGGGTATCAACCAGTTGTTCAAATTTGGCACGTGTCAGTTTTTTTACCAGGTGCTTTGGAACACCATCGACCGGCATAATATAGGGCAGGTTGATCTCGGTTTCCATTGAACTGGATAGTTCAATTTTAGCCTTTTCGGCGGCTTCTTTCAGCCTTTGTAATGCCATCGGGTCTTTACGAAGATCCACTCCTTCATCTTTCTGGAACTCGTCGGCCAGCCAGTCTATCACTATCTGGTCCAGATCATCGCCACCGAGGTGGGTATTTCCATTGGTTGATTTGACCTCAAAAACGCCCTCTCCCAATTCAAGGATAGAAATATCAAAAGTTCCGCCACCAAGATCATAAACAGCAACTTTGATGTCCTTATGCTTCTTGTCCAGACCATAAGCCAAAGCAGCTGCAGTAGGTTCATTGATGATACGTTTCACGGCCAAACCGGCAATTTCACCGGCTTCTTTGGTTGCCTGGCGCTGTGAGTCACTGAAATAGGCAGGAACGGTAATGACCGCCTCCCTGATTTCTGTTCCCAGATAATCCTCGGCTGTTTTTTTCATCTTCTGAAGGATCATTGCCGAGATTTCCTGTGGAGAATATAATTTTCCTGATATATTTACACGGGGTGTATTGTTATCGCCCTTTGATACCTGGTAAGGCATTCTTTTTACCTCTAATTGTACCTGGTCCCAGCTTTCGCCCATGAATCGCTTGATAGAAGAAACCGTGTTTTTAGGATTGGTGATCGCCTGACGTTTTGCCGGATCGCCGACCTTACGTTCGCCATTATCGGTAAAACCGACAATGGATGGAGTTGTGCGTCTCCCCTCGCTGTTCGGGATTACCACAGGCTCATTTCCTTCCATGACAGCAACGCATGAGTTGGTAGTTCCAAGATCAATGCCAATAATTTTTCCCATATTAAAAATCTCCTTTTATAGTAAACTTAAATATTTTCAGAATGTGACCCGGAATATTCAATCACCGTGCCAAAACAATTTTTGTGACATCGGAATGACAAAAAGACAGGATAGGAAACAGTGAGGTAGTGAGGTAGTGAGGTAGTGAGGTGGTGAGGTAGTGAGGTGGTGAGGTAGTGAGGTAGTGAGGTGGTGAGGTAGTGAGGTAGTGAGGTGGTGAGGTGGTGAGGTGGTGAAATATCAAAATCAGAATCCCAGGTCCTTGGTATGGGTGTTGACTTTCAATTCACTCAGGGTAATTGAACTGAGGGTGAGCGAATCTGTTGAATTTATAAACCTGGAAGAAAACAGACCAATCCCGTTTACGATGTTGGAATAAGAAGGTTTTTCCTGAACAAGTGACAAAGAGGGTTCTGTAACTTCCATATACGTTGACATTTCAGTAGCAGCTACAGTAAAGATAAAAATAGCACGGTATGCGCTCCGGGTAACGGTAGGATCGACGGGGATTTTGGATCCGATCACAGTATAAAAAGCATCGCCAGGATAGTAATAGTCGAAGGATAGCGTTTGATTCTCAGTCGATTGTATGTTATTGAAAACAATCCAATCGACATGTTTCAATATTAATTTATTGGGGTCCGTTTTTTTGGCTTCATGATATAGGAACCGGATTGCAAGCTGATAACGTTTCCCATTTTTTGCGGGATCCCACTTTACTTCAAATGATTGTCCTGGAGGAAAGCTGGCAAAAACCTGTGGACGTTCTATACTAAAAGTATGCACAAGCCCTGTTTGTGAAGTGATTTCATTCCCGCTTTTTTTGTTTTTAATATACAACTTATAGGTGTAGTTTTGATTTAATCCGGCCTTGGAATAATACATCAGCTGGTCGGGATAAAAGAAGATGGAATCTCCAGCCTCTTTGTTATGTATGGTAACCGTATCGCAGGGATAGGAATTGATGAGGTTCGTCCCGTCGTATTCATCGAGCCTTACTTCAAGTTTATCAGGGTAATAACTGGAATCGGGAATTTTAGCGAATTGCAAGGCATTACCAGGTCCAAGGAACGCTTTCGTTATTTTAATAAAGGTGGTGTCGGAATGTTGGTCAAGCAGTCCATATACCACAGTAATATCTTTCCAATCCGCATTGACCTTCAATTCTTTGTTACAAGAGATCAGGATCGGGAACAAGGCTGCGAAAAACAAGAAGGAACGAATTAAACGCATAGACTTTGAGTAAAACAATTTGACAAAAATACATAAAAATATAGTAGTTTTGCTCTATAAATTATATAAATTATATATATTATGTTGTCTTCAGTTTCGTTTCGCAATGTGACCAAAGTCACAACACATGTGCTTCAGGAGATGAAGTTAAAGGGTGAAAAAATCGCCATGTTGACCGCCTACGATTATTCTTTTGCCCGGATTCTTGACAATACCGGGATTGATATCATTCTCGTTGGCGACTCAGCATCAAACGTAATGGCCGGTCACTCTTCTACTTTACCGATAACGCTCAACGAAATGATATACCATGGATCATCTGTGGTAAGGGCTGTAAAACGTGCACTTGTAGTTGTTGATCTTCCCTTTGGCACTTACCAGGGGAATTCGAAAGAAGCCCTTAACTCGGCCATTCGTATCATGAAGGAATGCGGAGCTGATGCGGTCAAACTTGAAGGCGGGAAAGAGATTCTTGAATCGGTGGACCGTATCCTTTCTGCCGGCATCCCGGTGATGGGTCATCTGGGCTTGACGCCACAATCCATCCATAAATTCGGGACTTATGTCGTGCGCGCAACCAGCGAAGAAGAGGCAACCAAATTAGTGGAAGATGCTCATTTGCTTGAAAAAGCAGGATGTTTTGCCATAGTCCTGGAGAAGATTCCCGCTAAACTCGGAGGTCTGGTTACCCAACAGTTAAAGATCCCGCTTATCGGAATTGGTGCAGGCAGGGAAGTCGACGGACAGGTGCTGGTATTGCACGATATGCTTGGGATCACACTTGAATTTTCACCCCGTTTTCTACGCCGTTACCACAATTTATCTGAAGAAATCCGCGGTTCGGTGAACACTTACATCAATGATGTGAAAACCCTCGATTTCCCCAATGAAAAAGAGCAGTATTGATCAGGATATTCTTTACGAAGACAACCACCTTATCATCCTCAACAAACATGCTTCCGACATTGTACAAGGAGATAAAACCGGAGATGAACCCCTGAGCGAAGTTTTAAAACAATATCTTAAAATCAAATATCATAAACCGGGAGAGGTATTTCTCGGGGTGGTTCACCGGTTGGATCGTCCTGTAAGCGGAGCGGTAATTTTTGCCCGGACATCGAAAGCCTTGTCACGCCTGAACGTTATGCTCCGCGATCGGGAAATCCATAAAACATACTGGGCCATCGTAAAAAACCCACCTCCAAAACCTTCGGATCATTTGTACGGGTTTATATTACGGAATGAAGAGAAAAATAAATCTTTTATTCATGAAAAACCCTTTGCCGGAGCACAAGATGCCGAACTGATATACCATGTTATCGATTCCAGTCAACATTATTATCTTTTGGAAGTCGACCTGCTTACCGGCCGGCATCATCAGATAAGAGCGCAACTGGCATCTATCGGTTGCCCTATCAAAGGCGATCTGAAATATGGTTATCCGCGCTCCAATCCCGGGGGATTTATCCACCTTCATGCCCGACAACTCCGGTTGTTACATCCGGTTCGCAAAGAACAACTGACTGTAACTGCTCCCGTCCCCGAAGATCCGTTGTGGACTTTTTTCTCTGCCCGTGAAAGCGCCCAAAACCTTCTTTCATGAGCCGGATCCACAATGCCAATGATACTACTCTTTCGTTGCAAAGCATAGATTTGCCCCAAGCCGAATATACATCATCGGTATTTACATCTCATCTGTTAACTCCCGGTACTTTCCGTGCCCGGGAACATCCTCAAATCAATCAGGATTGGATCCTTGGGATGCTGATCTTCTGTTTTATTCTTCTTGCCTGGACCCAGGTTTTTTATTCTAAACGTATCCGGCAAATCTTCAGGGCACCGCTCTCAAAACGATTTCTCAACCAACTTGTCCGCGATGGAAACCTGTTCAACGAAAGAGTTACACTTACATTTGGGTTGGTGTATCTTTTGGTTGTTTCCCTTTTGCTCTACCAGTTGAATGAGCAATTATGGGGACTCAACTTTTTTGGCCTTAGAAACATCACCTTATTTCTGGCAATCTTATTTCTTTTTTTCGGGTACTGGGTTATTAAATTCATGCTGATCCGGTTCCTTGGTGTTGTTTTTAAAACCCGGGAAACAACTTTTAATTATCTGTTGAATCTGTTGATCTTCTGTCTGATCACCGGTCCTGTGATCCTTGCTTTTCTGGTTTTTATCATCTATCTGAAATCCGATGTCCTGCTTTTCTGCTGCCTGATTGTTTTTTCACTACTCTTTATATTTAGGGTCATGCGAGGTTTTTTTATTGGAAGTGGGTTAAGGAAGTTTTCGTATTTATTTTTATTTGTGTATCTTTGCAGCCTCGAAATTTTACCCTTACTTGTGCTGATCAAACTTTTGCTAAACTTCATGCATTCCCTTAACATGTAAGGTTTTCGAGTTTGTGAACGTTAATACAGTACGACCTTGAAAGTAAAGAATATTCTCGTTTCCCAGCCTCAGCCTACCGATTTTGAGAAGTCCCCTTACGGAGAAATTGCACGGAAATTCAATGTTAGTATCACCTTCAGGAAGTTTTTTATAATCGAAGGAATTCCCGCCAAAGATTTTCGCAGAGACCGGATTAATATTCTTGATTATTCTGCAGTCATATTCACCTCCCGCAATGCGGTTGACCATTATTTCAGGATTTGCAAGGAAATGCGTATAGAGGTTCCGGAATCCATGAAGTATTTCAGCATTTCCGAATCTACAGCCTATTATCTACAAAAATATGTTCAGTTCCGAAAGCGGAAAATATTTCACAGCAAGGAAAATTATTCAAACCTTATTGAACTGATTAAAAAGCATAAAACTGAAAAATTTCTTCTCCCTTGTTCGGATATCCATAAACAGGAGATTCCGAAAATGCTTGAAGAGAATAAAATCCAATACAAAAAGGCCATCATTTACCGGACCCTTGCCAGTGATCTGTCCGACATTAATATCCGCGATTATGACATGCTGGTATTTTTCAGTCCTTCAGGGATCAAATCCCTCTTTAAGAATTTCCCAGATTTCGTTCAGGGAGATATTGCCATCGGAGCATTTGGCAGTTCCACCCAAAAAGCCGTAAAAGATGCAGGGCTTACCTTGCATGTGAATGCACCAATGGAATCAGCTCCTTCCATGACCATGGCTATTGAACTGTTCATCCAGAATGAATTGAAAAAGAAATAATCCCATCCATTCATTACCTTCGTGCAACAATATCCGCGGGGGAAAAACCATGATCCTCAATCTATGAAGCAAACATTTTTCCGATCGGAAAGATTGGCCGGACGACATCTGATTGCAAAGCTGTTTGAGGAAGGATTAACATTTTATCTACCTCCGTTCCGGATCACCTGGATGATCGATCCCACGGTTGATCCGGTTCCCGCTCAGGTAATGATAAGCGTACCGAAACACAATTTCCATAAAGCCGTCCACCGGAACCTCATCCGACGTCGGATCAAAGAATCCTACCGGCTGAACAAACAGGAACTGTATGAGTCGCTGAAGGCCCGGCATCAACATATCCTCCTCTGTATCCATTACACGGCCAAAGAAATCCTCCCCTTCGATAACATCCAAGGGAAAATAATTTTACTTTTACAGCGTTTAAGGGAAGAAAATGAAAAAGTTACTGGGTAGTTTTTTCATTTTGCTGATCCGGTTTTACCAGGGGGTCATTTCGCCTTATCTGATGCCATCATGCCGTTTTGAACCAAGTTGTTCCGTTTATGGAATCGAATCAATACGAAAATATGGACCCTTCAGGGGTGGATGGCTAACGTTGAAACGGCTTGGACGATGTCATCCCTGGGGTGGAAGCGGATATGATCCGGTACCATAAATATAAATATTGAGGAATGAGGAATGAGGAGTTAATTAATTAATAAATTTCAATTAATACTTAACATTTGATGACAAGATTTTTTGTTGGCGGCTGTTTTATTCTTTTCATTTTATTTTTCGGATACTCGCCTGTAAAGGGGCAGGCCCCAAACCAGCAGGGGTTTGAGATCATGAAGAACCTGGATATTTATTCCAATCTCATCAAAGAACTTGATCAGGATTATGTGGATGAGATCAACCCAGGCGAGTTGACTGAAACCGGGATTGACGCTATGTTGCAATCGCTCGATCCCTATACCAACTTTATTCCGGAATCACAGGTTGAAGATTACAAATTCATCACTACCGGACAGTATGGAGGTATCGGTGCCCTGATCCATCAACAAGGCGGCTATGTTGTTATATCGGAACCTTACGAAGGCTCACCCGCTCAGAAATCAGGATTGAAAGCAGGTGATAAAATATTGGAAATTAATGGAAAACAAGTCAAGGGTAAATCATACGATGATGTAAGCACCATTTTAAAAGGACAAGCAGGCACTGCGGTAAACCTCATAATCCAGCGCGATGGAGTAGAGAAACCCATTGAAAAAACCATTAACCGTGAGATCATTAAAATTGATAACATTCCTTATTCCGGTATGGTTGATAAAACGACAGGCTATATCAAGCTTTCCGGATTTACTCAAAACGCGGCTAAAGAATTAAAGCAGGCATTTCTTAAACTGAAAGAAGCTAATACACTTCAGGGAATAATTATCGATTTACGCGGAAATGGCGGTGGTTTACTAAATGAAGCCGTTGATATTGCTAACATTTTTGTGGAACGGGGACAGGAAATTGTAAGCACAAAGGGTAAGATGCCGGATAAAAACCGTGCACATATGACCATGAATCCGCCTGTTGACTTGGTTATCCCGATCGTAATCCTGGTTGATCGTCAGAGCGCTTCAGCCAGTGAGATACTTGCAGGTTCGATACAGGATCTTGACAGGGGTGTCATTCTCGGTCAACGTACATTCGGCAAAGGCTTGGTTCAGAATGTTGTACCGCTGAGTTACAACGCGCAAATGAAAATCACGGTAGCCAAATATTACATCCCCAGCGGCCGGTGTATTCAAGCAATCGATTACACACATAAAAAAAAGGATGGATCTTTGAATGTCATCCCTGATTCGTTGATCCGTGCCTTTAAAACAAAAGACGGCCGAACGGTTTACGATGGCGGCGGCATAAACCCGGATATCGTTACGGAACCTAAACGTTTCAGCAATGTAGCCCTCGCATTGTATGGAAAATTTCTGATTTTCGATTATGCCACTAAATTTGTCAGGGAACATGATTCTCTTCCACCTGCTTCCAAATTTGAAATTAATGATTCGGTTTATAATGATTTTCTTTCCTTCATCAATGGGAAAGATTATTCGTATTCAACCAAAAGTGAACGGGCGCTTGAACAATTAAAGGAAACTGCCCTGAAAGAAAACTATTTCGATGCCGTGAAAGAGGAATATGACCATCTGAAAAGCCGGATGAATAAGGACAAGGAAGAGGATCTGAAAAAATATAAAGACCAGGTAAAGGAGTTGCTCAGACTGGAAATTGTGACCCGGTACTATTACCAGAAAGGGAAAATTGAAGCGTCATTGAAAGATGATACCGAATTGACTGAAGCAATTTCAACAATTAATAATAGAGAACGATATTCAGCCATTTTGACAGGTAAATATATACAACCAAAACCCAAAATCCCGGTCAAAAACCAAGAGGAAGATGACGATGAATCAGAAAATTAACTCAAACCGATGAAAAATATTACCCACACTATTGATTACCAGGAGTACAATTCATCTTCAGAATTGCCAGTTCCTGATCAGGAACTTCTTGAAGCGGCACGATCTGCTATATCCACTTCCTATGCTCCCTATTCGCACTACCATGTAGGCGCAGCCGTAAAACTAGCCAACGGAGTGATATTTTCCGGTAGCAATCAAGAAAACATGGCATTCCCGGCCGGATTGTGTGCTGAGCGGGTGGCTATTTTCGCGGCCGCTTCAAATTCACCTGATGTGGTAATCGAAGCCATCGCTGTTAGCGCCAAAGCCGATAATTTTGAAGTGAGCGAACCGGTTCCACCCTGTGGTATGTGCCGGCAAGCCATTGTTGAATATGAAATGAAATTTAATCATCACATCCGCATCATCCTGAGTGGAGAAAAAGGAAAAGTCATGGTCATCGAAGGGATGGACAAACTATTACCGTTTATGTTCCGTGAAATGGGACTTGTAAAGCCCTGATTTATTCTCAATCCCAAATTCGTAAATTGTAAATTATTATGCACCCATTCAGACCCTTTTTTCTTTTACTCATTTTGTTTGTTTTTCTTTCGATGAAAAGCGACAAGCAGGCATACAAAGTATACAACACGAAAGGTCATAAAGCGGATTATGATGATATTCTGGATGCTGCAAAAAAATCGGATATTATTTTCTTCGGTGAATTGCATAATAATCCCATTTGTCATTGGCTTCAACTGGAACTTACCAAAGATCTCTACGCCGAAAAAGGGGACAAACTCGTCCTTGGCGCCGAAATGCTGGAAGCGGATAACCAGTTACTGGTCAATGAGTATCTTTCGAAACTGATCCGGAAAAAAGATTTTGAATCGGAAGCAAAATTATGGCCGAACTATAAAACCGATTATGCTCCATTGGTCGATTTTGCCCGGGAAAAAGGGATTAAATTCATTGCTACAAATATTCCCCGCCGTTTTGCAGCACTAGTAAACCAGAAAGGATTTGAAGGACTTGACAGCATTAATGCTTTTGAACGAGGTTTGATCGCCTCCCTACCCATCAAATACCTTGACACGCTGGAATGTTATAAATCCATTGTAAAAAACGCCGGTGAAGGGATGCCGGTTCACCTTAGCCAAAACCTGGGTAAGGCTCAGGCAATCAAAGATGCTACCATGGCACAGAATATCATGAAGAACGGAGTATTCAACGAAAAGACTTTCCTGCATTTCAATGGCTCCTATCACAGTGATAATTACCAGGGAACTGTCTGGTATGTGAAACAAGCCATCCGAAAAACCAGTTTTGATTTGAAAATCCTTACCATCACTTGTCTTGAACAAGGAAATATAGATACCCTTTCGCAAAACGATGCAAAAAAAGCCGATTTTCTTATTGTGATCCCTTCTTCAATGACGAAAACTCAGTAGGGATTTTTGGCGTAGTATTCAATTAACAAGCCAATGAACCGGAAACTTGTCTACTCGCCCACTTGGTCACTTGCTGTGGGGAGAACCGGAAAAAAGGTCCAGTGATGGAACAAACTTACGCGAAGGTATAGTAAGCATTGATAAGGAAGTTCCAGAGGGTGACTACCAGTGTGGCTACTAATTTGGATATGTAAAAATTAATCCTGAACTTTCCCGACATGGCCCAGATAATCAACAAATTGATGCAAAGACCGATCAGGGCAATGATAAAAAATCTCGTGAATTCGAGCATGATATTCGGACTGACGCTGTGAAAGGTCCAGATACGATTCAGGAAATAATTGGAAGTAGCTGCAAGGGTAAATCCTAACGTGTTGGCGATATATTTCTGAATTTTCAGGAACTCTTTGCAAATAAAAGTAGTTCCGAAATCGATAAAAACTCCTGAAAATCCCACCAAACAGAATTTAATGAATTTCAGCAAAAAGGCTTCGGAGAGGATAGATTGAACGTCCATGGCTGGTTTCTTAGTGCTGGATTCAAAATAGAGGATTAATGGGACAGATCAAAGTTGAACAATAAGCACCTGGGTTTTTTCGTCCCTGATGATCTCAACGGAAATGGTTATTCCATGTTTTAATTTTTGCAGGCGAGACATATATTCATAAATGTTACCTACCTGCATACCATTGATCTCCGTGATGATATCACCTTTCTTTAAACCGCCCTTATCGGCAGGGCCGTCTTTGGTTACTCCGTCAATCCGGAGACCTTTTTTTTCGGTTCCGGCAAAATCCGGAAGGATACCAAGGGTAACTTTGAATTTACGCCCACCGCGACCGGCACTTTCTTTTTTCCCCGATTCTTTGAAGGTCAATGCATGGGGAAGTTTGTCGACAGCAAGAATGATGTCGGCTGCATAATCTCCGATCTTTTTTTCAGCTTCAAAATCCAGTTTATCTGTATCATCGAAGGGTGTATGATAATCAGTATGAACTCCTGTAGTAAAAAAGAAAACCGGAATATCATTGGAATAAAATGAAGCATGATCAGACGGGCCGTAACCATCGGGTGAATGTACAACAGTAAATGGCAACCCCTTTTCCTGTAACCGCAACAATGAGTCACTTTCCAGAGAGGTCCCGGTTCCGCTGACGGAAATGGAATTTTTTTCTTTGTCAAACCTGCCTACCATATCGAAATTGAACATGGCCTTGATTTTTTTTAAATCCACAGGTGGATGATTCACAAAATATTTTGATCCTATAAGTCCGATTTCTTCACCGGTAAAGGTTACGAAAATCATGCTTCGTCCTGTCATCTCTTTCCTAGAGGCAAAATGGCTGGCAAGTTCCATCACCATTGCAGTTCCGGAGGCATTGTCATCTGCTCCGTTATGAACGGCATTGGTATCAGGCATCCGGGATCCGGAACCGGGACCTCCAAAACCCAGATGGTCATAATGTCCACCGATGACCAGGTATTCGTTTCTGAGTAATGGATCATTTCCTTCCAGCATTGCCATCACATTGGCGGTTTTTTCTTTCTTCTGGATGACACTGATGGAGCCTGTCAGGGCCACACCCGTTTCAAAACTGTGCGGAGTCTTTTGAAGAACCAAAAACCTTTCGAGACTATCGATGGTAAATCCGGTTGATTTCAGCATTTTATCTGCAAGTTCACGGGTAATGTTTATAACCGGTATCCCTGCAGTTATCTCATTATTTTCAACCATCAGTGTCATCAGTTTGTCATCCTTTTCAAGTCCTTTCGGGGTAATCAGCAGTAGTCCTGATGCTTTGTGATCTTTTGCGGTCAGCACTTTGCTCCGAACATCGCTGTACGGGATGAACTTACTGTCGGAATTGTCAAGATCCGGATCGGCTCGTAACACCATTACCCACTTCCCGGTTACATCAATACCTTTGTAGTCGCTCCATTTGAGGCTGTCGGTTCCAATGTCGAATCCATATCCGGTAAAAACGACGGGGACAGTCATGGTCCCGCTCGTAGAAAAGGATAATGGAATAAAATCCTTCTTAACTATTCCACCGGAACCATTGAAAGAAAGCGTATTATTCTCCCCAAGTGTAACATCGGTCACAATTTCAACCCATTGAAAACCTCCCTCTCCCAGAAGTTTCAACCCATCGGCTTTGAAATGATCGCGGATAAAAGAAGCTGCAACTTTGATTTCCGGAGTACCGGGTTTCCGGCCTTTGAGGGAATCGGAGGCCAGGAACTGAACATAATCGTGCAGATCCTTTGAGGTGATCTGTGCTGTTTGGCCTGCAACAGTTAACGAATAACAAATAAATATGGCAAGGATAATGGAACGGAAACGCATAAGAATTTATGATTTTAGATTTTAGATTTACGATTTAATTATTCCTCCTCCGAGGACAAGGTCTTCTTCATAGAAAACAGCGCTTTGTCCGGGGGTAATGGAATCATTCGGTTGGAAAAAGGTCACTTTCACTTCACCGGTTTCCAAGGGTTCGATGGAGGCTTCCCGCTCTTTTTGGGCAGACCGGATTTTAACAGTACATTCGCGTTTTCCGTCAAGGACTGGGACCGATATCCAATTCAGATCGGTGACGATTAAAGAACTGCTGTAAGTTTCTTCCCGGATTCCGACAATGACCATATTTTCTGCTTTGTTAAATCCAAGGACATAAAGTGGTTCAGGATAGGCGATACCCAGCCCTTTCCGTTGTCCGATCGTATAATTCCAGATCCCTTTGTGACGGCCTAAAACTTTTCCTCTTGAATCGACAATGTTCCCTGGATTTTCCTCCACTTCAAGAAGTTTTTTGTAATCTCCGCCATAAAAGTCCTGGCTTTCTTCTTTATCTTCCATGGTGATCCCAACCTTACGGGCCAGGTCTTTGATTTCCGGCTTGGTGAATTCACCGACAGGAAACATCACTTTAGATAATTGTTCCTGCGAAAGCCGGTAAATGAAATAAGTCTGGTCTTTGTTTATATCCTTTGCTTTTTTCAGTAAAAAACGCTTTGTGTTTGTATCAAATCCAATCCGGGCATAATGGCCTGTTGCGAAATAATCAAAGGCGATACCGCTTTTTTCTGCCATCAATGGCAACATCCCGAATTTAATCAACTGATTACATTGAATGCAGGGATTTGGAGTTCTGCCCGACAGGTATTCAGATTTAAAATAATTCAGAACTGTCTGTTTGTATTCGGCTGAACAATTGAATACATGATAAGGAATCCCCAGCTTTTCTGCTAATCCCCGCGCTTCGCGAATTTCATCTTCTTCGCCGGAACCATAACACGCATGTTTTGTGGTCGATTCGTATTGACCATCCCAGATAGCCATAGTTACCCCGATAACTTCATATCCTTGTTGTTTGAGCAGATATGCTGCCACCGAGGAATCTACTCCCCCGCTCAAACCGATTATGACTGTAACTTTATTCGACAAAAAGTTTAGTTTTTTCTTCAAAATCAACTCCATACACCTCTCCCTTCGGCTTCAGGAGACAGGGATGGGAGAAGGGAAATCTATATTACCGGTGCAAAGATAGCGATTATTTGATTTGTACTATTTTACTTGTATGGGTGTATTCTGATGTGGTAAGCTTGATAATACTGATCTGCAATAGGTGATGGGCAACAGATGTGTTACTCCTTATTCCGGACCCGGAATAAACAGCATCGGAATCGAAGGATATTTCATAGGTGCCCGGTAGCTGGAATTTGACCACCAGTGTCGAAGCCAGGTTTCCCTGCAGATCGAAAACTTCGAGTTTTGCATGATCATCTCCTCATCGGATGGAAAAATACTGGAAGCGATACTGGGGTTGTTTGATGGTTTGGCCCCAGAAATAAAGGGTATCGGTTTCGTTAAGTTGCCAGATGGTTAGTGTATTTTAAAATATTTAGAACGAAATACAAAGGATAGGTAACAAACCACCAGGAAGACTCCAACGCCCGAAATCAGGAACATTTCGCGGGGGCCAATTACAAACCAAAGAATACCGGCAATACTGCTCGAAAGCAGGGTGCAAATGCTGGCCATACTATTGTAAAACCCGATGGCTGTTGCGGTATCATTCCGATTGGCTATATTTGAAAGTAGCGCTTTGCTTATTCCTTCGGTACAAGCAGCATATATCCCATAAAAGAAAAAAAGGAATGCAAAAACCGGAATAGTTGAAGCAAATCCAACTCCGGTATAAACTACCGCAAACAGAATAAGGCCAATGAACAACATGGTTTTTAATCCGATTTTGTCCGCTACAATGCCAACCGGATAGGAAAAGAGAGCATACACCAGATTGTAAAAAATATAAACCCCGATCATATGTGTATCGGAAAGGTGATTTTCCTTAAGTACCAACAGAAGAAATGCGTCAGAACTGTTAAAAAGGGTAAAAACGAGCAATCCCGCAACCAGGTAACGGAAAGCAGGTGACGCTTTTTTCCAGTACCCGAGGTAAGAAAAGAAACCAATCTTAGTTGGTGAGTCGATAAGATGGTGAGTCGGTAGGTCGGTGGTGTTGTGCGGTTTGTCCTTGAGGAGGAATGTCAGGGCAAGGGCAATCAGGCCAGGGAAAAAGGCAATGAAAAACAACCATTTGTATTGCCCGGGAAAAAACCAGAGATAAATCAAGGCAAGAACAGGACCAATGGCAGCTCCTATAGTATCCATGGCCCTGTGGAAACCGAAAACCCTTCCTTTATATTCCTTTGTGGTTTCGTCGCTCAGCATGGCGTCGCGGGCACTGGTGCGGATCCCCTTTCCAAAACGGTCGAGAGTCCGGGCAAAGAAAATCCAGACCGGGAATGTAAATAGCGCCATCATCGGCTTGGAGAATGCACTCATGATATAACCTGCACGAACAAAAGGCACCCGTTTCTGCCAAAGGTCAGATAAATGGCCAAAATAACCTTTGCTAATTCCTGCCGTTGCCTCTGCAAAGCCTTCGAGAATGCCGATAAGTAATACCGAGAAACCTATCGATTTTAAATAAACCGGCATAATAGGATATAGCATTTCACTGGCAACATCGGTAAATAAGCTGACAAAAGAAACGACGAGAACTGTTCGTGTCAGGATTTTACGCTTAAGAGACATGGTTACTGATTTGAAAATCAAGAGTATAAAAAACAATAGAATCTATATTGGAATGGTTTGGTATAACTGTAAATGCTGCTATTCTTATAACCTGGTTTTGCTCCGGTTTAAAACTGACATGGGTAGACAGATGTTTGAAAGTAATCGGAAGATCAGGTGGAACTGCGGCAGGATCGACATAAAACGTGACTGTCTTTTCCTGAGCACTCACCATAAGGATGGATGCGAAAAAAAGTATGACCTTAAAGATAAATCCCACGGCAATAAAGTTTTTACATGCTTCCCTTATAATTTGCAATCGCATGGATGATAAATTTAGTATGTTTGCTTACCAGATCAAACCGGGATTGACACTGTATTATAAACCCGTCCAGGGGGACCATAATCAATAACAAAGCGTGATACAGTCCGGAGTCAAAAGTAGTAAAAACCCATGAAGAATGTTTCGATCCACTGGAAACTCATTTTGTATTTCGTTATACCTTTTATTGCTGCCGTTATCCTGATCAACCTGATCACCTTTCATGGAATCTGGATGATCCGGGGTAGCAGGGAAACGGGCCAAGCGGTTACGGTTCCCATATATTATACGCTGCTCATCCTTTTACTCAGCATGGTACTGACGCTCATTTTTTTCAGTGTCGTTTTTTTTATTTCCAGGCGGGTGACAAAACCATTGAGGAAACTTCGTGATGCAGCTGTCAGCCTTGGCGAAGGGCGCTATGACCAGGATCTTCCCGTTACAGCTCACGATGAAATCGGAGCCCTTACTGAATCGTTTAACATCATGGCCCACCAAATCCAGGATAAAACCAAAGAATTGCAAAAAGAACGGTTCGGACGGATGCGATCTGTCATTGATGGTGAGGAGATGGAACGTCAGCGCCTTTCGCGTGAACTGCATGATGGGATCGGACAGTTGCTGATTGCCATTAAACTTCGTCTGGAAAGTTTATTGTACCAGGACGGAAAAGAGATTAAAAATTCTATTCAGGAATTAAAAAAGTACTTCGACCAGATCATCGATGAGGTCCGGCGGATTTCAAATAACCTGCTCCCATCTGTTCTCGAAGCGTTCAGCATTCCCATTGCTTTCCGGAACCTGTTCTCGGAAACAGAGGAGCATAGCGGCTTACATATCCATTTTGAAGCAAAAGGTAATTTTGATGACCTGGATAAAAAAACCAAAACCTATCTTTATCGTCTGACACAGGAAGCCATAAGCAACATTGTCAAACATGCCGAAGCCAGTATGGTCAATGTGACCCTTGTTCGCGAAAAAGAGGCCCTGACACTGATCATCCATGACGATGGCAAAGGATTTTCGGTGGAAAAGGCAGGAAAAGAAGGTGGTAACGGTATACATAATATGCGTGTGCGGGCCAGCCTTTTACAAGGCCAGATTGAAATCCGTTCAGTCCGGGGCGAAGGCACTACCATCACACTTAAAGTTCCAATTACTATACATTATGTCAATCATCAAGATTTTCCTCGTGGATGATCACCAACTCGTCAGAGATGGGATCAAGGCCCTGTTGATGAGCGCCGATAACATAGGAATCCTGGGGGAGGCATCAACCGGGAAAGAATGTTTCGAAAAGATTGCGCTTGATCAGCCAGATGTTCTCATTCTCGATATCTCCCTTCCGGATACTTCCGGAATTGAGATCACCAGGAGGGTTACCATGGAATATCCAGATATCAAAGTACTCATTCTTTCCATGTACACAAATGAAGATTTTATCATCAATTCGGTAAAAGCGGGCGCCCGTGGTTATCTGCCTAAAAACACTTCCCGTGAAGAACTTCTCGAGGCTATACAGACCATAAACGACGGCGAAGAATTTTTTGCTGAATCCATTTCGAAAATCATGTTGAAAAGCTATCTCCGATCAGCCAGAGAAGATGAACCTGTACTTCAGCAGCGACCCGTCACCCTTACTTCCCGTGAAATCGAAATTCTCAGGCTTTTTGCGGAAGGATATATCAATAAAGAGATCAGTGAAAAGCTTGATATAAGCATCCGTACCGTAGAAACCCATAAAAATCACATCATGAAAAAACTTGAATTAAAATCTACCGTGGAGCTTATTAAATTTGCGATAAAAAATAAGTTTGTTGAACTGTAAATTTCCATGAAACATTTTACAACTATTAAGGAGATTTCGACTTACCTGAAACCCGGGCAAAAACAAGGTCTTGAAATTGGATTTGTCCCCACCATGGGAGCCTTACACGAAGGGCATTTGACATTGATCCGCAGATCAAAGGCTGAAAATGACCTGACTATATGCAGCATCTTTGTTAACCCCATTCAATTCAACAACAAAGAAGATCTGGAAAAGTATCCCCGTAACCTTGTACGGGATGCGAAGATTCTTGAAGAATTGGGTTGCGATGTTCTTTTTTCTCCCGAATCCGGAGAAATTTATCCGGATGGCCATACAGAACCATTAGATCTTGAATTCGGTATGCTTGACAAGGTGATGGAAGGAAAATTCCGGCCGGGCCATTTTAGGGGTGTTGCTATTGTAGTTAAAAAACTTTTCGATATAGTTTACCCTTCGCGGGCCTATTTCGGGAAAAAGGATTTTCAGCAATTGGCCATCATACGTTACCTGGTCCAGACCCTGAAAATTCCGGTCCAAATTATTGCCTGCGAAACAGTCAGAGAGGACGACGGACTGGCTATGAGCTCAAGGAATATGAGGCTTACCATCGCTGAACGGCAGATCGCTCCGATAATTTATCAAGTTCTTTGCAAGGCCAAAGAAAAAGTGGGTAAGCTTCCGGTTTGGGAATTGAAGGAATGGGCCATAAAAAAAATCCAGACTAATCCGGAGATGCGTGTTGAGTATTTTGAGATTGGTGACAGAGAAAGCTTACTACCACTGGAAAACTGGAGCCATAAGAATAGGGCTGTTGCCTTTACAGCTGTTTTCCTGGGCGATGTACGGTTGATCGATAATATTGAACTTTTTTCTTAATTTTGCGGTATGATTAAGTTCCAAGACGTAAAATCGAAGATCCATCATGCCAAATCTCCGACGATCTGACAAATCAACTCGTCTAGGGTATAAAAATACGGTAATGACCGCCACTCCAGCTGCAGATGTTCCTTCGAAAAACCGGTTAACCACATTTATAAAATTTGTTCTTTTTCTTGGTTTGGGAATTGTCATCATCTGGTTATCTTTAAGGGGATTGACGGTTGATGAGCGGAAGCAAATTCTCTTCTCCTTTCGGATCGCTAATTACAACTGGGTATTACTGACCATTATCCTGGGAATATGCAGTCACATTTTACGGTCTTTACGCTGGATGCTTTTTTTTGAACCTATGGGCTATAACCCTTCACTGAAAAATACATTTTTTGCAGTCATGGTAGGATATTTCGCTAATCTTGCTTTTCCACGTCTTGGCGAAGTGACCCGATGCGGCATCCTTGCCCGATATGAAAATATCCCTTTTAATAAATCTTTCGGAACGGTTATAACTGAAAGGGCAGTGGATATGATCTGTTTTTTATTGCTTTTCATCCTGATGATCCTGACTCAAATGGGGACGATCAGCAACTACCTCGACACCAACATTTATCCTGGACTTGTCGCAAAATTCGGGAACCTGGATTATACCAAGATGTTAGTGCTGGGATGTCTTGGGCTTCTTACTATCATTGTTATAATTTACTTTCTTATTCATAAAAGGGTCAGGAAAACTGTTGTTTATCATAGAATGAAAAATCTTGTCCTTGGGTTCTGGGAAGGTTTGAAATCACTCACCCTGATCCGGAAACCCGGATTATTTGTATTCTATTCCATTGTCATCTGGGTGTTTTATTTTTTCATGCTGTATGTCTGTTTTTTCTGTTTTTCCGATACCAGTTCCCTTGGCCCGGGAGCAGGGCTTTCTTCCTTGGTTCTAGGTAGCGTCGGTATAATGATCACCCCGGGAGGGATCGGACTTTATCCGGCTATCATCCAGGAAACGTTGCAATTGTACGGCATTGTCCGTACAACCGGTCTGGCGCTCGGATGGATCGCATGGGTAGCGCAAACCGGAATGATCCTGATGATAGGAGGAATTTCATTGATTTTACTTTCGTTCAATAAACATTCCCATGGAAAGATTAGAACTAATTAAAGAAAAAATTTATACCTGGGACCATCTTCAGAAGCATCTGGCTGTCTGGCGTTTCAAAGATAAAAAAATTGTTTTCACCAATGGTTGCTTTGATGTCTTACACCAGGGGCATATTGAATATCTTTCTAAAGCCCGTGACCTGGGACATATCCTGATTGTTGGTTTGAACACCAATGAATCGGTTCACAGGCTCAAAGGTCCGCACCGGCCAGTCAACAATGAAAATGCCCGGGCTATTATGCTGGCGGCTCTCTCTTTTGTCGATGCGGTTATACTTTTCGGTGAAGATACACCCCGTGAGCTGATCCGTTTAATACAACCGGATATCCTCGTAAAGGGGAAAGATTATGAAGGAAAAGAAATTGTCGGGGCCGATATCGTGAAATCCAGGGGAGGACAGGTAGTTATGATTGAACTGGTTAAAGGATTTTCAACAACCCATACCCTGGAAAAGATTCATAAGGCGCTTACCTGATGCTGGATGCTGGATAAAAGATACAGGATACAGGATGCAGGATGCAGGATAAAAGATGCTGGATACTGGATGCTGGATAAAAGATACAGGATACAGGATGCAGGATAAAAGATGCTGGATGCCGTACAGACGCACTGCGGTGCGTCTGTACGGGTATCCGAAATAAAGAATCTGCAAATCGAAATAGTTGGCTAAAGTAAAAACAGCTTTTTTTTGTCAGAATTGTGGGGCGCAATCGCCCAAATGGCTGGGACGGTGTAATTCTTGCGGACAGTGGAATACTTTCGTGGAAGAGGTCATTCAGCGAGAGGAAAAAGCCGGTGTGGGATTTGCTTTGAATAACCGTCGTTCCACTACCCCAATAAAAATATCCGATGTCACCTATGATCATGAAGCCCGGATCATTATTCCTGATCAAGAGCTAAACCGGGTGCTGGGTGGAGGTTTGGTCCCCGGGTCGCTCGTGTTGATTGGTGGTGAACCGGGAATTGGAAAATCGACTCTGATGTTACAAGTGGCGCTGAAATGCGGTGATCAGAAAGTATTGTATATCAGTGGCGAAGAAAGTGAGCAACAAATTCGGATGCGTGCCGAAAGGCTGGGAATCGTAAATGAAAATTGCTATATCCTCACCGAAACAAATACACAATCCATTTATCAGCATCTTGAGGGATTAAAACCCGATATCATTATTGCAGATTCCATCCAAACCTTGCAGACTGATCTCATTGAATCATCGGCCGGTAGTGTTTCCCAGATCAAAGAGTGTGCGGCCGAAATGCAAAAATACTCAAAGATCACCAACACACCGGTTTTTTTGATCGGACATATTACCAAGGATGGTAGCCTGGCCGGTCCCAAGGTACTTGAACACATGGTTGATACTGTTCTACAATTTGAAGGCGACCGCAATTATGGATACCGTATCCTTCGTTCACTGAAAAACCGTTTCGGTTCTACTTCCGAACTGGGTATTTATGAGATGAATGATTCAGGACTCCGGGAAGTCACAAATCCCTCGGAAATATTACTTAGCCAGCGTGATGAAGAGGTAAGCGGTACCGCCATCGCCGCCATGATGGAGGGACAGCGTCCTATGCTCATCGAAACCCAGGCGCTGGTAAGCTCTGCAGTTTACGGCACACCACAACGTTCCACGACCGGCTTCGATGTTCGCCGGCTCAATATGTTGCTGGCGGTTCTCGAAAAACGCAGCGGTTTCCGGCTGGGTCATAAAGACGTCTTTTTAAATATTGCCGGAGGTATCAAGGTGGAAGACCCAGCCATCGATCTGGCAGTTGTAGCGGCAGTTCTTTCTTCCAACCAGGATTCACCTATCGGATCAAAAAGTTGTTTTGCTGCTGAAGTTGGACTTAGTGGTGAAATCCGACCCATCAATCACATTGAACAACGGATAACGGAAGCAGATAAATTGGGATTTGAACGGATATTCATCTCCAGATACAACACTAAAGGTCTGGATTTCAAGCGTTTTTCCATCCAGATCGTCACCACTGGAAAAATAGAAGAGGTCTACCGAAAACTTTTCAGTTAATTGGAAATTGGAAGTTAGGTTAAAAGCTACGATCTTCAAAATTATTTATTTTTCAAAATTTTACTATTTTTACTCGGCATTGCAGAACTATTCATAATGTACATATTATGAGAAACCGTCCCATCACCGATGAAAATGCAATCCTTGATATCATCAACCAATGCCAATGGTGTCATGTTGCCATGGTTGATGCTACAAATAAACCTTACGTGATTCCGTTGAATTTCGGGTATAAGGATAATATCATTTACATCCATGGAGCACGGAAAGGGAAAAAGGTGGATATCCTTCGACAGAATCCTGAGGTGTGTATTAATTTTAGTATTGATCACGCAATAAGGTACCAAAACGAAGCAGTCGCCTGTTCGTGGAGCATGAAATACCGTTCGGTGCTTTGTTACGGGAAAGTGGAGTTCATCCGGGAGACGGAGGAAAAGATAAACGCGTTGAATATCATCATGGCACATTATGCCAAACGTGAATTCACATTCAATCCTCCTTCTATCCGGGAAGTAAACGTGATGAAGGTGAAAGTAGAGCGGATTGAGGGAAGGGTTTATGGATATTGATGCAGGAACAACAGAATATTGAATATCGAATATTGAACTTGGAATTTTGAATTTTGAATTTGAGATTTCTTAGAGGGGTTGTAACACATGGAGTACAAAGATTATTATAAAATTCTAGGGGTCGGAAAAGATGCTTCTCAGGCGGAGATCAAAAAGCAGTATCGTAAGTTGGCTGTGAAGTATCATCCGGATAAAAATCCGGGAAACAAGCAATCTGAAGAGAAATTCAAAGAGATGGGTGAAGCTTATACCGTCCTTAGTGACCCGGAGAAACGGAAGAAATATGATACTCTGGGCGCGGACTGGAAACAGTACGAGCAGGCAGGTGCCTGGGCACAAAGAGGAGATGGATTCTCACAACGGTCACAACAGGGTGGAAGGCAGCAAAATTCCCATTTTTATAACGCTGAAGATTTTGAAGGAGCCGATTTTTCCGATTTTTTCAATTCGTTTTTTGGAGGAGCTGCTCCGGAAAGCAGGTCTTCTTCAGGCTTTCGTAACACACCCTTGAAAGGACAGGATTACGAAGCCCAGATAACCATAACGCTGAACGAAGGGTATACAGGTGTGGAACGAATGCTTGCCCTGGGAGAGGAAAAAATTAAGATCACGGTTCCACCTGGTGTCAGGAATGGCCAGGTTTTACGTGTCAAAGGTAAAGGTGGGAAGGGACGGCGCGGGGGTGAGAGTGGTCATCTATACCTTCATGTAACTGTTGAACCCGACCTCCGGTTTGAACGAAAAGAGGACGACCTTTCCACCGAAATTCATATTCCACTATACAAAGCCATTCTGGGTGGAGATGTGAAGGTCAACACGCTTAAAGGGAATGTAAACATTAAGGTTCCGCCAGAAACCCAAAACGGGAAAACGTTAAGACTCAAAGGACTGGGAATGCCGGTTTATTTGAAAAAAGGCGAATTCGGTTCACTGTTTGTCAGGATATTGGTTGATATTCCTCAAAAACTGACCTCACGGGAAATTGAATTATTCCGGCAATTATCGTCATTAAGACCCTGAAAGATATGCAAATGCTGGTACCATACGGATATGATCCATTGCCACAAGCGCTTGCCGAATTCATTGAAGCATTCAATGCCCGGGAATTGCGGTTTTTATCGAGCGATCTTCTCATTCATTTTGGGTTTGAAGATGAACATTCAATCGATCATGCTATAATCCGTGCCATGCAAGCCTGCATCTCTTTAAAAATCCCCCAATCGCAGCATTTTCGTCGCATCTTTATCATCCGGGAAAACGGAATCGATCATATCTGGAAACTCTCTGCCCTGGGTTGTTATCTGACTCTGGTCAACGAAGATCCTAGTCATCCCCTGGTAGCCAGGATGCAAGCTTCATTACTAATGAATCTAAGATGAACAAAATACCACGAATCCTCATTATCGGGGGCGGTTTTGGCGGAATTACCCTGATCCAGAAGTTAAAAAACAAACCGGTGGAGATCATTCTTATCGACCGGTATAATCACCATAATTTCCAACCTTTGATGTACCAGGTGGCCACCTGCGGACTATCGGCGACATCCATTGCTTCCCCTTTCCGGAGGATGTTTAAAGGATACCGGAATTTCACATTCCATCTTGCAGAAGTTCAAAAGATCGATGCTGAAAACAACTTTGTTGATACCACTATCGGAAAATTCGAGTATGATTATCTTGTTATTGCTACCGGTTCCGAAACCAATTTTTACAACAACAGCAAATTGGCAAAAAACAGCCTGGTCATGAAAACGCTCGACGATGCCCTGACCATCCGGAACACATTATTGGAACAATTTGAACGGGCTACATTGTATAAAAAACCGGAAGAAAAAAAGATCATCCTCAACTTTGTCATTATTGGAGGAGGAGCTACCGGAGTTGAATTAGCGGGAGCGCTTGCCGAATTCAAGTCACACATTATTGCAAAGGATTATCCCGAAATTGATCCTTCGCTTATGAACATTCACCTTATCGAAGCCGGGAACCGTTTGTTACCGGCCATGTCGGACGGCGCTTCGGTCAAAGCCAACGAATTTCTGACAAAAATGGGTGTAAAAGTTTGGCTTAGCACCATGGTGAAGGATTATGATGGAGTGAATGTAACATTGACCGACGAAACTGTATTACGTTCTGCTTTTTTTATCTGGTCGGCCGGTGTAAAGGGTAAACTGGTGGAAGGATTAAAGCCCTCCAGTATTCAAAAAGACAGAATACTCGTAGATGAATTCCACAAAGTCCGGGGGTATGACAATATATTTTCGATCGGGGATGTCGCTGCCATGATTACAACCCGGATGATCAATGGTCATCCGATGCTTGCTTTTCCAGCCATGCAGCAAGGGTCAAATCTGGCGCTCAATTTCCTTCTGCAACTTAAGGGAAAACCACCCCGGAAATTTTATTATTTTGATCTCGGAACCCTGGCCACTGTTGGCCGGCATAAAGCAGTAGCAGATCTTCCTTTTTTACGTACACAGGGCTTTTTCGCCTGGTTTCTCTGGATGGGGCTGCACCTGATACGGATTACCGGTTTCCGTAACCGGCTAAAAGCCCTTTCCGATTGGGTATGGAACTACTTCACCTATGCTTATACATATAGAATTATAACCCGGCCATCTTGTAAGCAATAATCTGGGGAAGGTGTCGTTTTGGTTTTAATAACCAACTATTAAACTAAAATGACGAAAAACATTCAAATTTTATTCATTGCCGCCTGTTTAAGTATTTTTAGCGCTAAAGTTGTCGTTGCACAGAAACCTGCTCCTGTCGATCCCATGAGTAAAGGAAGTTGGCTGGTAAATTTTGGATTTGGGCCAGGTACTCCTGTATTTGGTAATGGGACTGGCTTCGGTCCTGCAGCGAAAGTGGCATTTGAAACCGGGATGTGGGAATTAGGCCCCGGAGTATTGACTCTTGGCGGAGAAGCCGGATTTTCTTTCTTTGCCCATAGATTTGGCGAGGATTGGCGGGAAACCTGGGTGAATATGATGTTTGGGGCAAGAAGCGCTTACCATTATGGCTGGGGGGTGCGTGGATTGGATAACTATGCAGGTATTCCCCTTGGAATCGGCTTCTGCGCAAATACTTATGATGATCGGCCAGGCCATGGGAATGCTTTCCCTGTGTATCCCTACTTTGGGATCTTTTTTGGTGCCTCCTATTTCTTTGCACCCAATATCGGGGTTAATGCCGAGGTGGGATACAACTCAACTTACGCCAATATTGGCCTTGTGTTCAGGGTGCAATAATTACAATTCAATAGAAATTCCTCATTGAGCGTGCGGAATCCGGTTTCCGGTTATTTTTCTTAGGAAAACCTGGCAAAGACGGGCAGTGAGATAACCGATCATCCCGCCCATCATCATCCCAAAAAGTACATCTCCTGGATAGTGAACACCCAGGTATATACGCGTGTATGACATGAATAATGGCCAGAGGAGCAGGAGCAAAGTCATAAATCCGTAACGTTCTTTCATCAGAAGAATGAAAAATATTGCAATGGCCATGGTTGTGGAAGCATGTCCCGAATAAAATCCATAAAGTCCGCCAGAATAGCCACAAACAGTATGCACTCCGGAAAGACCTGGTTCATGGGTTGGACGGGGCCGTGCCAGCCATTCTTTGAAAAGGCCGGATATCTGATCACTGAACGTGATCATAAGGGTTGCGAAAAGCAAAATCCAGATGGTCTGCCATTTATAGGTCCGTATAATGAAATACAAGAGTAACAGGAACAATGGTAGCCAGATTAGTGTTTTCGTGCCCCAGAACATAACCGGGTCAAGCCATGCGTTATGAAGGCTGTTCAGAAAGAGAAAGATTGTTTTATCTATGTAAGTTAACGTTTCAAGCAAAGTGTAATCCTTATTGATTAAGCTCCTCCCACAACATAGCCTTTAACGGCTCCAGTCCGGATTTTTTATGTGATGATATAAAAACATGACGGATTTCAGGTAAATCTTTTTTTAATTCATGCAGGATCTCCTCATCGGCCAAATCGGATTTAGAAATTGCAAGGAGGCGTGTTTTATCAAGCAATTCCGGGTTATACTGTTCCAGTTCATGAAGGAGGACCTGGTACTCATTTCGGATGTTTTTTGTGTCAATGGGGATCATGAACAGTAAAACAGAATTGCGCTCAATATGCCTTAGGAATCTTAAACCCAAACCCTTCCCTTCATGGGCTCCCTCAATGATTCCAGGAATATCGGCCATAACAAAGGAGCGTTGGTCGTGATATTTTACGATCCCAAGATTGGGAACAAGTGTAGTGAAAGGATAATCGGCAATTTGCGGCTTTGCAGCAGAGATAACGGAAAGAAGCGTTGATTTCCCGGCATTGGGGAACCCGACCAGACCGACATCGGCCAGCAGTTTCAATTCAAGAATCTTCCACGATTCAATACCGGGCTCTCCAGGTTGGGCAAATCTGGGGGACTGGCGTGTGGCAGTCTTAAAATGGTCATTCCCTAATCCTCCTCTTCCGCCAGATACCAGTACATGCGTTTGTCCTTCTTTCGTTATCTCACATTCGAAGGCTCCGGTTTCTGCATCGCGCGCCAGAGTTCCAAGAGGAACTTCGATGATGACATCTTTTCCATTGGCGCCGTGCATAAGTTGCTTAGATCCGGCGCCACCGTGTCCGGCCTTAAGATGTTTAGTAAATTTCAAGTGGATCAGTGTCCAGAACTGTGGGTTTCCTTTGAGAATTATGTGTCCTCCCCGGCCCCCGTCGCCACCATCAGGTCCTCCGCGTGAATTGGTTCGTGTGCGCATAAAATGCTTCGAACCCGCCCCTCCGTTTCCGGAAGCGCAGAAGATCTTAACATAATCAACAAAGTTCGAATCGGCCATTAGGTTTCAAATTGCGGGGTTCTGGTCTTACTTAACGGAAAAACTGCGGCAGAAATTTTGCATCTTGGCGAACAGGTATCGATTGGTATCCTGCATCCTGCATCCTGTATCATTTCTTTATCACACTACAAAGTTTTTCAAAGATCTCTTCGATGGTCCCTTCACCAAAAATTTCCTTGAACAGGTTTTGTTCCTTGTAGTAATCGATAAGCGGACTGGTGTGGTTGTGATACTGAACCAGCCTGTTCTTGATCACCTCTTCAGTATCATCTTTACGATCCTGCTCCCGGGCACGTTTTATAAGCCGCTTGACCAATTCATCTTCATTCACATCAAGCGCCAGAACCAACTTTACTTTTTGTCCCAGTTTTATCAACATTTTGTCCAGCTCGCGCGCCTGTTTCAGGGTACGTGGAAAACCATCCAGCACAAACCCTTTGACTTTGTCGTTCAAGCGAAAAACCGATTCCATGATTTCAATGAGTAATTCATCCGAAACAAGATGACCGGCCTCTATCACAGCTTTTACTTTTGATCCCAGGTTCGTTCCATGGGCTACTTCCGCCCGGAGAATATCACCGGTTGAAACATGTTTCCATCCAAATCTTTCGGCAATTTTTACAGCCTGTGTCCCTTTCCCGGCACCGGGTGGACCAAATAAAATCAAGATAAATATATGTTCCATTTTACAACAATTATCGTCCGTATCCTTACCTGATCAACTTTTAGCAATTTTATAGATTTCTGGTAAATTCCTTCCGTGTCCATCGTAATCAAGGCCATACCCAACAATGAAATCATTGGGTATACTCAAGCCAAGATAGTCGATCGGAAAGGATTTTTTAAAGGCTAACGGTTTGAAACAAAAACAAGCTACCTTCACATCCCTGGGATTTTTTTCCCGGATCTCCTGAAGCAGTTTATCCATAGTGATACCGGTATCAACAATATCCTCAACCACAATGATATATCTTCCTTCCAGGTTTTCTTCCACTCCGATCAATTCCCTGACTTTCGACGTGGTCAGAGTGCCGGAATAAGAGGCATATTTTACAAACGATATTTCGCAGGGAATGGTGATTTTTCGCATCAGGTCGGAGGCAAAAATAAAGGCTCCGTTAAGGATTGCAAGCAAAAGTGGATTTTTCCCGGTGTAATCACGATTGATACCATCGGCTACCCGTTGCACCGCAGCGTCGATTTCCGCAGAGTTAATAAACTTCTCAAAAACCAATTCCCTGACTTGTACTTTTGTCATAATCAAGCATATATTTCAGTTTTGCAAAAGTAGTTAAATATACGGAAAATCAAGTATAATCCTTATTTTTGCCATGTCTTTGCAATTAATCAGGAAATGAAAAAGAAATGATACCAAAAGTCAGCATTATCATGGGCAGTACGTCCGACCTTCCGGTAATGGAGGCTGCTGCAAAGTTTCTGGACGAAATGCAGATTCCTTTCGAAATGAATGCGCTTTCGGCTCACCGAACACCCGGGAAGGTAGAAGAATTTGCGAAAAATGCCCATTCACGAGGTATCAAGGTTATCATTGCGGCAGCCGGGATGGCAGCACATCTTCCGGGTGTAATTGCGGCCCTTACAACGATCCCTGTTATAGGGGTGCCCATAAAAGCTTCGCTCGAAGGACTTGATTCGCTGCTGGCCATTGTCCAGATGCCTCCGGGAATTCCGGTTGCAACCGTCGGGATCAACGGAGCCCAGAATGCAGCCATTCTTGCCGCTGAGATATTGGCTGTTGGAGATCCTGAGTTACACCGGAAAATGTTGGTATTCAAAGAAGATCTGAAAAAAAAGGTCATAAATGCCAATGAAGAACTCGATCAGTTAAAATTTAAATACAAGGTCTGATTCTATTTCTTCCTTACTATCATAATTCCATCCCTGAAAGGCAGGATCATATTCTCAACACGATCATCATTCTGAATAAATGTATTGAATGTATCGATTCCCCGCGTGTCGCGATTCATTTTCTTCCTGTCGTATATTACTTTACCATCCCATAGCGCATTATCAGCCAAAATGAAACCGCCGGGACGAACCTGTTGAAAAACCAGATTATAATAATTCAGATAATTGGGTTTATCTGCATCGATATAGACCAGGTCCCAGGTCAGGTTCAGTGTGGGAATGATCTCCAGGGCCGGTCCGATGTGCAAGGTAATCCGGTTCTCAAATCCAGCTTCATGTATATACCTGTTTATGATTTCTTCCTGTTCCGGATCGACTTCGATAGTATGAAGAATTCCTCCGTCACTCAATCCAAAAGCAAGATTTAAAGCAGAATAACCTGTAAAGGTTCCTATTTCGAGGATCCGTTCCGGTTTCATCATTCCACTGATGAAACGTAAAAAGGTTCCTTGCATCTGCCCTGCCAGCATTCGCGGGTAAACCTGTGTCAAATGTGTTTCACGATTAAGATTTTGTAAAACCGGCAACTCCGATGTGGTATGCGCTTCGGCATATTCAAGCAAAAGTTCCGTATTTTGAAGGTCTTTAAACATATGACGTCATTTGGGTAAATATGTCAGACAGGACATTAGGTCGGGATTAAAAATTTCATTCGAAATATCAAGCAATTCTCCGGCAGTCACATTATCTATTTTTTGAATGATGGTTTCGACGGGATCATATCGATTTTGAAGCAGATAACTTTTTCCCACAGACAGCATTGTTGAGAGGTTTGATTCCTGGGCAATGGATAATTGTCCGATAAGTTGCTTTTGGATCGTATGTAGCTGAAGAGCAGTTAACATCTTGTTACGGAGCCGGTTCAATTCTTTATGAACGATATCCAGGGCTTTTTCGTACAAGGATGGTTCAGTACCGAAATAAATGGTAATTACTCCGGAATCTGAGTAAGCGGTATAGTTTGATTCATTATGGTAGGTCAATCCGTTACGTTCGCGTAATGCCAGTGCCAGGCGTGAATTCATGATGGGCCCGCCCAGCAGGTTATTCAGCAGAGCCAATGGAATCCTTCGGTCATCGTGAAAGGAATAAGCCGGTGCGCCAAGCAGGCAATGAACCTGTAATATCCTTTTTCTCTGGATTTTCTGGATGGGTTTATAATGTTGAAAAGGTATCCTTGGAAATGCGTCGCCTCGTTCCGGTTGTTCACTGAAATAACGGGTTACAAGTTTGATCAGACGGGTATATGGGATATTACCTACCGAAGCAATAACTATATTTTCCAGGAGGTAATTCCGGTGAATAAAATCAAGCACATCATTCCTGGATATTTTCCGGATGCTTTTTTCCGTTCCCAGTATGTTTTTTCCTAAAGAGTGTCCGGTAAATACCAAGTCTTCAAAGTCATCAAAAATCTGTTCAGCCGGGGTATCTTTATAGGAACGGATTTCATCGTTTACCACCTGTTTTTCCTTTATGAGTTCCTTTTCCGGGAATGACGAATGAAAAAAAATATCCTGAAAAAGTTCCAGGGTACGTTCGTAATATTTGCTCAGAAATGAAGCATAGATACAGGTTTCCTCTTTACCGGTGAAAGCATTCAGATCGGCTCCGACATTCTCCAAACGGTTAAGAATCTGGAATACATTGCGTGTTTCTGTTCCTTTAAAGATAATGTGTTCGATAAAATGAGCGATCCCTTGTTCGGTTTCAGCTTCGTCCCGGGTACCGGCATTAATGAACAGCCCGCAATGTGCCACCGGATTCGATACTTCATGATGTATCAACCGGATCCCGTTGGGTAATGTTAAAGTATGCAGGTTCATGAATTACTTCCTGCTTTCGATCAAAATCTCCAATAATTTGATCCCGGCATCGGAAATGACGGTTCCCGGACCGAAAACAGCGGCTGCACCAGCTTTGTACAGAAATTTATAATCCTGATGTGGAATCACACCGCCCACAATAACCAGGATATCTTCACGGCCATACTTTTTAAGTTCCTCGATTACCTGGGGAACGAGGGTTTTATGTCCGCCGGCCAGGCTGGAAACACCCAGAATATGCACATCGTTTTCAACGGCTTGCTTGGCTGCCTCAGCCGGGGTTTGAAATAACGGACCGATGTCAACATCGAAGCCAATATCGGCATAGCCGGTTGCGACAACTTTGGCGCCACGGTCGTGCCCGTCCTGCCCCATCTTTGCAATCATGATACGTGGACGACGTCCTTCCATTTCAGCAAATTTATCGGCCAATTCACGTGCCTTCTGAAACGTTTCATTTTCTTTGGATTCCGAAGAATACACTCCGGAAATACTTCTTATCACAGCTTTATACCTCCCATAAATTTTTTCAAGTGCATAGGAAATTTCACCAAGGGATGCCCGTTTCCTTGCTGCATCAATGGCAAGCGCCAGTAAATTACCCTCTCCTGTTTCTGCCGATCGTGTTAATGCGCTAAGGGCCAGGGTTACTTCTTCGTTATTCCGTTCCGCGCGGAGTTTATTCAATCGAAGGATTTGAGACTCCCTGACAGCATCATTATCCACATTCAGGATTTCGATGGGATCTTCTTTTTCCAGACGATTCATATTGACCCCGATGATTTTA
>JALNZC010000038.1 GCA_023229525.1 Bacteroidales bacterium | reverse complement strand
GAGAAACTCACGGTCTTTTAATTTTAATTTAAATGTCATCCTTGTCATGGCTTTGTGGTTTTATTCCACAAAGATAATGTTTCTATACTAATTTGTCAAGACACTAGTGTCATTATTGTTTCAGAATAATAATCTTTCCTGTTTTCGTGAATTGATTGTTACAAAATTTATAATAGTAGACTCCGGATCCGATATTCCCTGTATTCCATTGGATTTTTCCTTTTCTTTCCAGAAGCGGAGTTAACTTTAAAATGGTACCAAGTTCATTATAGATCAAAATAAATGGGTTAAGATTATTTCCACGCAATGAATATTGAATTGTTACTTCATCAGCAGCAGGGTTAGGATAAGAAATAATGGAAATGTTTTCATCTTTTTCAGGATCGACACCGACTTCTGTAGTGTCTTTGACGGAAAGCAACCATACATCATTGGTACCGGGTCCATGATGATCACACTGTACATCTCCCGAATTGTTGGATGTGTTGGTTGATCCCAATAACATCATTTGGCCATCAAGTAATTCAGATAAATCAACCAAAACTTCTACATAATCCCCGCCCAGACATTGTTGCCAGAGAAGTGTTCCTTCTGACGAAATTTTTATCAACCACATATCATAATAAACATCGTATGGCAAGGAATTGTTTCCTGAAACATCTCCATCATTTGAATTTGTAGCACCTCCAATAAAAAAGGATCCTGCATTTCCGGGTTTAATAAAATAACCTAATTCATCTTTAGACCCGCCAAAGCACTTTTGCCAGATCAGATTTCCTTCATGATCAATTTTAACAATCCAGATATCACCTCCACCATGATTCTCCGTGACATCGCCATCGTTTGATGCAGTAACCCCCATAAAAATATATCCACCATCAGGTGTTGTAAGTATTGAATTTCCCCCCTCATAATCAATACCACCATAGCATTTCTGCCATTCAATATTCCCCAGGGAATCTCCTTTGACGACCCAGACATCACAGCCGCCGTGGAAATTGCATAGTGCATCTCCGTCATTGGAATAGGTAACTCCGCAGAAAATGAATCCCCCATCATTCGTGGATGTAATGTTATTTGCCCAATCGATATTGGATCCGCCATATGATTTTTCCCATTTTATAATCCCAGAATGATTAATCTTTACAATCCAGGCATCATATAAACCATGATTTCCTGTTACATCGCCATCAATGGAATTTGACCATCCCGCTAAGAAAAATCCGGAGTCTGACGTAGAGGTGATACTATAAAGATCTTCCCTCAGTGCTCCACCATAGCATTTTGACCATTCAATTGTTCCAAGACTGTCAACTTTTACGAGCCAATAATCGGATGTGCCATGATTACCATATACATCACCATTATAACCTCCCAAAGGGGTTGCCGACCATGTTGACCCACATAATAAAAGACCTCCATCCAAACAGGGACTCATTTTGATAGCGTCTTCATTATCATTTCCTCCATAGCATTTCTGCCATTCGATATTCCCGTTTAAATCCGTTCTGATCAGCCAATAATCAGATACTCCGTGATTGCCAGTTACCTGGTCATTGTTGGAGCTTGTTCCACAAAAGAGAAGAAAGCCACTGTTAACTTTCAGCATAGTGTGACCGGCCTCCCCATCATTTCCACCATAGCATTGCTGCCAATTGATGGTAAGGGGTTGTGAATAGACTCTGAAATAAAAGAAAAACAGAAAAAATGAAATAATGATGTATTTCATAAATCATGATATGCTCGGTGTGAAGATACGAAATATTTTAACCCTGGCATAGGAAAAAAAAGACTTACGATCCTCAATTAAAAAAATTGAAAAAGTTCGTGGAGTCATTAACAAATTAGTGAATTACAATGAGTTTACCGGTTTTAATGAATTTTTCTGTTTTTAAAGAAGAAAAATATATTCCTGGAGAAACATCACGTACATCCCAAACAACCTGGCCCCGGGAATGACTAATTTCAAAGATCTTCACAAGTTGCCCATTAAGGTCATTAATTTGAATAACAGCTTTGGTTCCTGCTCGGGGAATAGCATATCGTATAGCACACCATTCATTTGAGGGATTGGGAAATGCGGATACACTGGGCTCAAGTACATTGTTATCAGCCTTCGTATGCTTTGCTTTCGAACTTTTCGTATGGTCCTCAGCTATTACGGCACAGTCCAAAAACTTATAATCATATCCAAATTCAAGTATATTCTGTGCCTGGGTTCCAGCAGTTCCGTTACTGTTTTGAGCGATATCATTGAGAATATCCTTTTCATCCTGGTTCAATTGAAAGATATTCCGTCCTTGAGTAATCAAATTTGCTTGTAAACTCTTCAAATCTTTGTAGTAGTTAAATTCAATTAATTCATCACCGGTTAAATTATATGTCTGTGGTAACAAATTTAACAATGATAAAGCGGAAATAGTGTTTTTTTCCTGTAACCATGAATCAATGATCTGGTAATCAGATGTCATGCTCTGTAAATTGGCAAACCAGTTTCGGATGGCATTTGCATCTGTTGTACTATCCCGTACCATATCCTGGATAATGGAATTTGCAGCTCTCATTTTTTTTGAATCATGGGTGGCAATCTGTTCAAGCAGAGCGGTTTTATGCGTTGAATCACCAGCGATTGATTTCAGAATCTCTATCAATTCTTCAGATAATGGATTTGGTTTTTCCTGCATATACTGTATTAAATTATCGTTTTTCAATTCATCCGGATTTGCCGCTAAAATTTCAAAAAGGATTGCTTCCGGAAGCACATCATACCGATCGGCAGCGAGCTTAAGTATATTTTCAGAAAGATATGGAGATTTTCCTAATAAATTATTTCTTAACTCCATTGTCTTGGAAGGAATACTTGAGGCAATATCAAAGCTCAAGGCTCCCGTATTTCCACCATCTTTCAAGTTATCAATTAATGACTGTAACGTATTGCATATTATACTGTTTTCTGCAAATTCTGCCTCCAGTTCATTTCTTTGCTGGACAGACAATTTGTCAATTGTTGTCCCTCCACCCGAAAAATGGGAAAAACAAGGGTTCTGAGATTGGGATTCATTCGTAAATACATTGTATGTATATACAGGATATTGACATCCGGGTTCTTCACCGGAATATAAATAAGAAATAGGCCAGACAGCCTGATTATTTATATCGCTGTATGGATTATTCCCATTTCTCGAGAAGCAGTTCCCTGCTGGTTCATCCGGATAGTTCCCTTGATGTATGCGAATTCCAATACCAGTGATAAACATATCATAGATGTTATTCTGATTCAAATTACACCAATAACATAGCCCTTTTGACTGTTCAGTTGAATTTAAATTTTTTCCTTCTGCTTGATTAGCGACATTAATCCCATTAAAAATATTCTTATAAATTTCATTATATTGAACTGCTTGATTATCAAGATCTCCAAATACCCGAATACCAATATAATTTGCAGATGAATCGCTTCCCGGTGTGTGGAAAAATTGATTCTCTTCGACACAATAACCATTGCAATCTTTTAACTCGATTCCAATTCCTGTAAAACCAGGACAGAGAGTATTTGAACCAATGTCAAAAGAACTTTTAATAATTGTTGAATTATTAGTCTGTTTCAATTTTACTCCATAGCTATTATCAACAAATACTGCATTATTAATTATTGGAGTATTTAATCCTCCAGAGTTTTGAGCGCACACTCCAGCATATAAACCCTGGAACGAACATTTTATTAGGTTATTTTCCGGACAAGGTTGAATGGCTGGGTTAGTACATAAAGGAGAGATAAAATATTTTGCATCTTCAGTATAGATTCCAAAACCACGATTTCCGTCTGAATTAATGGTCTTTGAGTTAAGGAAACTGCAGCCAGAGATATTTATTCCGATAACATCCCACATTGTAATAAATGCATTGAATGGGTCCGAATATTTATAACTATTGTCCGTAATAAATTGACAATTAGTAAAACTACTGAGATAATTTGTAGGCTGTCCGTTAACAGGATGATGATTTCGATAGGAGATGAATTCAGCAACTCTCCAATTATTTCTAAAAGTCGTGTTCGTTGCGGTTACAATACCTCCTGATGAAGAATAATCTCCTGGGTGCCATAATGAGATCGCATTATAAGCATTTTCGATTACAGCTCCATTTTTAAGTTCTACAATTCCCTGTGCACAATGTCCGTTAATAGTGTATTGATGTTGGTTATGGTTACCCCAGACTTCGATTCCCTGCCATAAATGGTTTTTAGAATCTGTAGTTATTTTTCCGCCGTCTACTACTAATTTTCCTCCTTGACGGACGATTTTTTTCCTTTATATGGCATTACAATTTCACATTTAACAGTAAGTGTAACACCGGCAGGAATAATAAGATCCGTATACAATTTAATATTAAAATCAAACACCCAATTTGATAAAAAGGGTAAGGGGAAATTATTATTTAAAAGAACTGGATAATCCGGATTAAAAACCTCTTCTGATACGTATTTTCGTGTAGCTTTTAATGCAAGGGAACGGTGCATCTGGCCAGCCTGCATCGGAGATTCATACTCGGTATCCTTATTTCCCGACATAATATTATTTGTTATTCTATCATTAGGTGATACCCAAGAGCTTGGTTCCCATGTGTAAATACTAGGACATGTTCCAGGTTCAGGAAGTCCAAAAATATCTGATAGATATTCATCAGGGACATCGCATTGTGCATTGGCACCACCACCAAGGTAAGTGTGATAAAGACCCAAAGTGTGACCTAATTCGTGGGCTATTCCTCCACTTAGAACAAAATCACCAGAGGGCAAAGGATTATTCTGACCAGGCGCCATTACAAACATATCTTCACTGATATTAAATGTAGGCATGCTGGCCCAAAATGCATTATTATTATAGGCTCCGGTAAAATAAAGATTAAGTTGATTCATTCTGTTAGGATCAACTGACGCAACTGTAGATGGTAATAACCCATATGGATCTAATGAATTAAACAGATTATCGCCCTGGTAAAAAAATATTCGTTCTTGACCTGTAGGCCCAAGGCTAAATTCGATTTGATCATCAAACTGAGGCAATTCTTGTATTGGAGGGTAAACCGGATCGGAAGGGGGAAAAGCCGAATATTTATCATTTAACCATCCAAGAATAACTAATAATCTTGCTTTATCTGCTACAGTATTCTGAAAATTCCCTGTTCCATTAGATCTTTGAAAAATGTTAAAATTAATTTCAATTATCTTTTTGGGAGTTGTTGTAAAGGGATTCCCATTTTGGTAAGGAATATACGATTCTTTTTTCTTGAAAAACGCAGTCCATACATCTGAATTCATGGTACAGTGCGGTCCTCCATCGTATTGTGTCTGAGTCGGTTAAAAAGTTGCACATTGAAAGGCTGAAATTTGAGACCTTGTTTCCAGATAAAGAAATGATAATATTGCAAATAGTAAATATATCTTTTTCATAATATTTGGGATTAATGTTTTAAGGGTTTTCGAATGAATGTGTACTTGATTTTATGATATGAATATGAATCAATAGCGATTTTTATATTTTTTTTCAAGTTTTTCAACAAACACTTTTATAGATAACTGAAATTTCAAGTACGTATCCTTGCGAAGAGTCAAATTATGTTTCCATTTTCAAACGCCAAATATAATATAATGAATTCCATTTCCTTCGGTCAACTTTCCTCAAATATTTTTTCCGATTTTCGGAATTTCACCTTTTTCACATACCACGATCAGGGTTTTAACCCATCTTGCAGCTTAACCCCTGTCAACTGTTAATATTTCTTAAAAAATCTGCTAAAAATGGTGTGTTTTCTAATATAACCAGATTTTTCACACAATTGTGAAACGCTATTTTATTCATAATCAATCATAATATATACAGATATTTTTCAAACCTTGGTTTGTAGCGCTCAGGGGGGTATTGACATGGAAGGTTAAAGTAAGTACTTTTCGGCCATGTATTTCAGATCGAGCATGCGACATAATCCAAAACCGGGAGAGCTTTCAGGTTACTACCGTTTGGTGGAGAGTTACCGGAACTTTGAGAACAGAATATGTCATCGCACGATGCTTGCAGCCGGGTTTTTAGACGAACTGAGTGGCGAACAGTTAAAGAAAATTCAGAAAGGACTGAATTTGCGGGTTGAGGGGTTGGATAATAAGCTGTTTCGCGAGGAATGTGATGCTGTGGTAACCACGTATGTCGAGCGGTTTTACCAACAAATGATCAACGAAAAGCGCATCGATGTTTTACTTAATAATAAGGATTGGCAGACCATTGACATGAACTCTTTGCGGAACAAGGACATTCGTGAAGTTGGTGCAGAATGGTTATATTATCAGGCCATCTGACAATTAAAACTCGACAAGTTTTTTGAAAGTAAGGGATAGGACAAGGAGAAGATAGCCTTGGCAATGACCCATTTGATCAACCGGGAGGTTTATCCTGCATCGGGATACAAGACAAGTTATTGGATTAGGGAAAATTCAGCGTTTTGTGAGATTACCGGGGACGATATCAAAAAAATCACCAAGGATCGGCTTTACGGCATCGGCCATGCATTGTATATGGATGATCTATAATACTATTCGTGAGATCGAATATACATTCTGGGTTTTGAAAACCGATCTTGATCTACGCCCTGTCTTTTATCAAAAAGATGATTCATCGATGGCCCATTTTCATTTGGGATTAATGGCTTACTGGCTGGTCAATACCATTCGTTACCAGTTAAAGCAAAAGGGCATCAGAAGCGATTAGGGGGAAATTGTCAGGATCATGAACACGCAGAAATGTGTTACAACCCTGGCTCAAAACAAAACTGATGAAATAATCAGTATCAGGAAATGTTCGGAACCAGAATACAAAGCGAAGCATGTTTATGATGCCTTGAATTACAGATATGCCCCCCTTGTCCGAAAAAAATCTATAGTGCTCAAAACAGAACTCTTCCCCTCTTTCTCAACTCAAAATAAGATAGTTATAAGAATTTAGCTGCAAATGGGTTAAGATGTATCCTGTGATCCCGGAATATAAAGCCATTGGAAAGTATTGTCCAGGGCAGTACTTCGCCATGGATTTCAACCTGCTCTTTCAGCCGGTTGAAAACTTCCATTCTTATCAGATCATTATCATTGAGTTAATTTGGCAAACAGCTTTAATAATCAATGCAAAAAACCGCATAAAGTGGGGTAGATTTGATTTTATTCTCAAAACCAAAGTTCTTTGCGGAGATTCGTATTGAGAATTGAGGAGTGTGCCTGGAAATAAACTGTAGCAAACTTTTCGATCTTACATTTTCAGCTGATTTCACTTCCACCGGAATAACCGCACCATTTTGAGTTTGAATTAAAAAATCAATTTCAGCTTTCCCTTCCGACTCCCAGTAATACGGAGTATATCCGTTAGAAACTAAAGCCGATGCAACATAATTTTCTGTGAGTGCTCCCTTAATTGCGTGCCAGGCCGGAGATTCACTCTGAAATACTTCCGGAGAAATTCCATATCCGGCGCACAAAAGCCCTGTATCTGCTATATATAATTTGAAAGAAGCAGTTTCTGCAAAAGCATTAAGCGGCATTTGTCCCTTGGATACTTTTGTGCATTTATTTACCATTGCGGAAGCAAACAGCCAATCAAGGGCCGATTCATAATGAACTGCCCTTGCACCGCTTTTAATGATTTTATACTGAAACTTCCGGTTTTCCTTTGCCAGTTGGGCCGGTACACTATTAAAAGCGGCGATTATCTTCACGGTTTCTGACGGCCCGGCATATTTTGCTATATCGGCAATATAGGCATCTTTGATATTCTTCTGAAGTGCCATAACCATATTATAATCCCTGGTTCTGATGAATTCATTGACCACCTGTGGCATCCCTCCGACTCCGATAAAGACCCGGTAATCGTCCAGGAAGGTTTCATGAAGGCTGCATGCTTCATTACTTTCATATGAATCCCGAATGACCGACACTGCCTGGTTCTTTCCCCGTGCAAGCAGGAATTCTTCAAAATCCAACGGATGCATCGTCAAAAACTGGATTTTACCTACCGGAAATGAATGACGCTTGCGGTTAATCGACACTCCTAAAAGACTACCGGCTGCAGCAAGATGGTATTCCGGAGCTTCTTCGGTGAAATATTTCAAGGATGTCAAAGCTCTTTCACACGCTTGTATTTCGTCAAAAATGATAAGGGAATCCCCGGGGATCATTGGTTTTGATGTAAAGGCAGAAAGTTCCCTCAGAATTCGTGAGGGAGAGAGATCACGGTCAAAAATGTCATGTAATTCATTACTGCTTTCAAAATTGAAATAGGCCGTATTTTTATAGTACTTGCGCCCGAATTGAAGCAAACTGTATGTTTTACCAACTTGCCGCGCACCCTGTAAAATCAATGGCAAACGAGATGAACTATTTTTCCAGTCGACCAGCTTTTTTTCAATCTTACGTTCCATAAAATGTATTTTGAATTACATAATTGGTTCCTAAAAATGCAAATGTAATACATTTATAAGTTTCACGTGCACGTGAACAATCCAAAACAGTGAACAATCTTGTGTGAAATTTTTATTCGGAACTTTTTCGCTTTCTGGCTGGTTTTTGCTTATATTCCTGGAGAAACATCACGTACATCCATGATTTTTCAAGTTTTTCAACAAACACTTTTACAGATAACTGAAATTTCAAGTACGTATCTTTGCGAAGAGTCAAATTATGTTTCCACTTTCAAACGCCAGATATAACATAATAAATCCTATTTCATCCGGTCAACTTTCCTCAAATATTTTTTCCGATTTTCGGAATTTCACCTTCTTCACATCTGATGATCAGGATATTAATCACCTCATCCCCCCGGCTACTTCTTCTTGAGGAAAAAGGGTGCAGGGGTTGAGGTCTTCAGGGTAAATTCCACGTCCCATAGATCGGAATTGGGACCCAAAGCTTGCCTTTGGGTTTATTCCATTGATCATGAGCTGAAAAAACAGTTCCCCTATTTCCTCTTCAATTCATATTTTCCATCCATATTCCGGCGTACAGCCCATCCGGGGTTAAGATGAATTTCCCAGCCATCACCGGTAACGAGCGTATCGGAAACTGAATTAGGTGGGGTCAGATTCATGGATTTCCAGTCATTGAACATCAGGGCTCCCTTTTTTACCTGAAGCGCTCCAAAGTAGTCGGAAACCTTGCAGTTCGGATAAACGGTCCCGGTATCGTCAAGGGCTACCAGGTTGCCAGGGTTAAAAACGATGTTCATTTCTTTAAAATGAATAGTAAAAGCGTTGTCCCCCAAAAACTTATTCCGGAATTCATCCAATTGATGTTCCGCCGCCACCTGTCGCAGGGTCTCTTCTGCTACGATTTTTTCATATCCGTAATCCTGCCGGAATTTCGTTTCATCCAACCGGGATAATGAATCCGGCGTAATACCCAGGAGCTTCATACCTATGGATAGAAAATCGACCTGATCAGGGAGTGTACGATTCCATCCAGGGCTCAGACGATCTAAAAGTTCTCCGTACATCGGACCCGTAAAATAGGCCGACGAACGGACAAGAGAAGGGGTGTTTCCAAGTAACTGCAACAAATCTGCAAAATAAGTCGGTTTCAATTCATTTTCAAGATGATATACCATATGGTATCCTGTATATTGTGCCAACCCTTCATTCGTTTCAAGTAATATTTCAGCCTTTTCGAGGTCGGGAAATTGTGTGAAGCGCCGGTTCCTGAAATAGAGTGCATGTTGCAACTCCCCGGACATTTCACCATCCCTGGAGGAAATGGCCTTGTAAAGGGCGTTGATCTCCATCCTGAACAATATCCTGGCATCTTTTTTATCCAGGTAAGAAACCATAGGGTTATTCATCTTAAAACCCAGATACTTCTGAATGCGATGAAAAGATTCATGGATCATCAGGTCGAGACGCATATGGTCATCAGCCGGTAAAGGCCACATCACCATAGTCCAATTCTCTCCTTCGAAATTCATGATCGAATTCGCAGAGTTTGTTCCTACCGGCAGGGTTCCCCGGTAAAGATCTCCTTCCTTTCTGAGACTTGAATGAGCCGATTGACAATTCGCAACTATCTCCCGGGTATCGGGATCGATACAAAAGATCGGGCCATCCATGGATAGTCCCCAAAACTGCCCATGATCGCGGATCATTGCCTGCTGTAATTCATGAAAATATTGATGGATTAAAGCTGAATCGATGCCATCGGCGCGGCTCATCAGGGGAGTAATGCCGGTTAACAGAAGGGTAATTGCCCAAAAAAACGTTTTCATAAGGATTCATTTTAATTTTAAGCAAAGCTATACTACTCTGACAGAGGTTTTGTTAATGGAGTGTTAATGATGCGTTAATGCATCGACGGGGGCATTTTAAGCATTATTTTTGCCACATTAACGTATGAATCGTAAAATCAGATATTCAATTACCCTGCTGATTTCCGGAGCGCTGCTCTTTCTGGAGATAGAATGTCTTATAATAATCAAGGCATAACAGGTTGAGAAAATAGAATTCACCTATGCCAGACAATCCCTGTTGGTCATTGAATTTTACCGTGCTACTGTTGATAAACCTCCTTCACAAGTTCGATTCCTTCGAAAGTTATCGAAAAATTCTGACGGTGGCCAGCTCCCGTTCTGATTCTTTTACCTGTATCTTATTTTGTTATATCGATAATGGTCTCCTGCGTTCCGTACATGGATATCCGTCTTATATCTTTAACGGAAAAATCGAGCTGGTTCAAATCGATCTTGCGCAGGGTCGGGTTTTCATAGGTTTTGAAATACAGCACCCGGTTGGAGATATCGCGAAAGGAAACCCACTGGGTTGACTCCTTGTCGATAATGGTTCCGTCCGGGGCTTTATCGATGATGATCCCTAAAGGAATGGTAAAGGTATTAATAACATGCTGGGATAGATTTAAATTATACATGGCATCGGGTTGCCGGTCGACAAAACGGTTGAACATGGCGAGGCGGACGAAGCGGCTCGGAGGGGTGTAATCGCCTGGAAGTCCGACCATCCCCTGTCCATGGCCGGTGGGACTAATGGTCAATCCATCCCCCTTCACGGCCATGGAATTATAAGGTTCCAAGCCGATATACTGGCGCAGGTTATTCATTTGCCATGGAAAGGAAGGTGAATTGGTCATGATGCCAAGCGGGTTGTCATAAATATTATATTGCCCTTTGTCGTACTCGATCACGATACAGCCACCTGCTGCATCATACACGATATAATGTAAAAGTACCGGCATTTTTATCTTTGAGGTATCCGCATAATTGAACACTTTTATCTTTGGCAGCGCTGCTTTTATTTCATCCACTGTTGAAAAACTGCCCAATACCCAATCGGAGAACATGGTAAACGCAAGAGCTATGTTGCTATCGGCCGGAGTGACTTCCTGCCATTGCATGTTGTTCTCAAACCAGAGTGCGCTAAGGGACAGTCCTTTTTCATTCATTCCGTCGCTTACCCCGTAATTCATACCGAATGCAGCAACGCCTACATAACCAAAGCGAGTCGACCAGGTTATACCGTGTTTGTCCTGGGAGAAAGGGCTGATAAATGCTTTATTCCTGGGGACTACGATCAAATCATAGTGAAGATTCACTGCGAATTCCATCGACCGGGTAACCATAATATTGCCGTCTTTGGCAGTCAAGCGGAAAATGGTGCATGAAAAAGCATCTGAAATACCAATAAGACTACAAATGAAAAATGATACAAGAAAAGTTTTTGTTTTCATAGCTGTTATTTTTGTTTCGGTTAAATGATCATATGTTGTGAGATAAAGGTTAAGATTGACTCACCATTCCTCCGGAGTACTAACTTAAAAAATGTATGCCTTTCATGAAAACGGGTATGGTTCATGGTGATAAACCTTACTGATGAAGCGGTTCCGGATTGGATCACAGTGAACCTATCAAAGGTAAAATATATTTCGATTTAAAAAATATCCGGCGTTTGAGTATTTTTTCGACAAATTCCCGGATGATTTTATTCATATTTTCCGAAAGCCACAGCAACAATGATAGCGACAGGGAAATTGAACAGATCAGGTTACCTCATGAGGAATTCCCGGGAGGATACCCTTGTTTATATAGATAGGACGGACATATTTCCGCAGGGATTTCCGGTTCATTTCAAACCAGAGTCCTGATAACAACGTAACTGTCCCCCCGATCAGTAGAGTATAGGAAATCCCGATCCCGCTGGCAATGGTTCCGGCAAAAAGATTCCCGATTGGACTGATGCCCATCAGGGCCATGGCATAAAAACTCATCACCCGGCCACGCTTGTCTTCATCAGCAATGGTCTGAAGCATGGTATTAATGGCGGAAAGGAGCAAGATCATGGAAAGTCCTCCGAAGAAAAAGACGATCAGTGAAAAATGCAGTTTTTCCGAAAATGATAACAATACAATGGCCACTCCCAGTAAAATTGAATTTAAGGAGATGATCCTACCCAGTCCAAGAACCGTTTTGCGGGTGGCCATATAGAGTGCGCCTGTCAGCGCTCCGGCACCCATGGCCGACATCAGAAATCCCAGGGTATCGGAACTGCCGTGTAGAATTTCTTTGGCATAGGCTGGTAAAAGGACAATAAACGGAAGTCCTACCAAGCTTAAAATGGCAAGTAACAGGATCAAAGTCCGGATCGGCATGGAGTGGAAAGTATATTGAAGACCTTCTTTGAAACTTTCTTTAAAATTGCCTGTTTGCAAGGGTTTTTGCCGGATTGGGATTTTTATCCGCAAAAGAGCGATAATGACCGCGACAAAACTAAAAGTGTTCAACAGAAAACAGATCCCTTCGCCCACTGCTGCAATAGTGATTCCAGCAATAGCCGGTCCTACCAGACGGGCGCCGTTGAATATGGCGGAATTCAGGGCAATGGCATTGCCCAGGTCGGCACGGTTATCAATCAGGTCGATGACCAGGGACTGACGTGCCGGGGCATCAAAAGCGCTGATTATACCAAAAACAAGGCTTAACGCAATGATATGCCATACTTCGATCAGGTTGAACAATACCAGCATCGCCATGGTAAGCGCCTGAAGCATGAAAAACACCTGGGCTAAAATCATGATCTTAAGGCGGCTATACCGGTCGGTCAACACTCCAGTGAAAGGAGCAAGGACAAAGGTCGGAATCTGACTGGTGAAACCAACCAATCCCAAAAGAAATACGGACCCGGTGAGCCGGTAGACCAGCCAGCTCAATGCGATATTCTGCATCCACGTACCGACCAGTGAAATGCCCTGACCGGTGAAATAAATGCGATAGTTCCGCGACCGAAGGGATGAAAATATGTTCTTAATCGCCTCTAAATTCTTAGGTAATATATCATAAAACATCATAACTGACCCGGTCGCGGAAAATTGTTTAAAGTTAATAAAGTGCTACTGGTAAAACGCAGACCTGACGATTTCGAATTCATAAAGAATATCGTTCGATATCAAGTTGAGCCATAAAAGTACTAAAATAATACTTGAAATCCGAACCATGAGTTTCTTACCTTTGCCCTGCGATTCCTTTCATCATGGACAATAATCTTTCTCTTTATAATACCCTTTCGAGGAAGAAAGAACGGTTTGAACCGATCAATCCACCCTTTGCAGGATTGTACGTCTGCGGACCGACCGTGTATGGCGATCCGCATTTGGGCCATGCCCGGCCGGCTATTACCTTTGACCTGGTTTTCCGATATTTGCAGCATCTCGGGTACAAGGTGCGGTATGTGCGCAACATTACCGATGTGGGCCATCTCGAAGCCGATCTCGATGAGGGGGAAGATAAAATTGCCAAAAAAGCCCGTCTGGAGCAGATGGAGCCAATGGAAATCGCCCAATTTTATGCCGACCGCTATTTCGTCTTCATGGAAGCACTGAACGTCAAACGGCCGAGCATTGAACCCCGCGCTTCAGGCCATATCATCGAACAGATCCGGATGGTGCAAAAGATACTGGATGCAGGGTTTGCATATGAAGTTAATGGTTCTGTATATTTCGACATAGAAAAATACAGTAAAACTCATGAATACGGAAAACTTTCCGGCCGTGTTCTTGACGACCTGATGACAAATTCCCGGATGCTTGAAGGCCAGGATGAAAAACATAATCCGGCCGATTTTGCTCTCTGGAAAAAAGCTCAACCTGAGCACATCATGCGCTGGCCTTCACCCTGGAGTGATGGTTTTCCGGGGTGGCACCTCGAATGTTCGGCGATGAGCGCCAGGTATCTCGGCGAATTTTTTGATATCCATGGCGGAGGTATGGACTTGCTTTTCCCGCACCATGAAGCTGAAATTGCCCAATGCCAGGCCGCGCTGGGCCACGAATCGGTGAAATACTGGTTGCATAACAACATGGTCACCATCAACGGGCAGAAGATGGGCAAATCGTTGGGCAATTTCATCACCCTGGAAGAATTTTTTACCGGAAGTCACCAAGCCCTGAAGCAGGCCTATTCACCGATGACGATCCGTTTTTTCATCCTTCAGGCCCACTACCGGGGTACCATCGACTTCTCTAACGAAGCCCTGCAAGCGACAGAAAAAGGACTTAAGAAGCTGATGAACGGATATGAAACGTTGCAAAAACTTATCCCTTCTTCTTTACCCGGCATCCAGCATCCGGCATCCGGTATCCGGGAACTTGCTGCCAGTTGCTACAATGCCATGAACGACGATTTCAACAGTCCGGGGGTGATTGCCAACCTGTTTGAGATGGTCAGGATCATCAATTCGGTGAATGATAAAAAAGAGACCATCAGCGCTGAAGATCTTGAACTTTTGCGATCGACCATGAAAACATTCCTGCTTGACATCCTGGGGCTGAAGGATGAAAATTCAGGCGACCAATCTGAAAAAATAAATGGTTTGATGGAACTGATCCTCGTCATCCGCCAGAAATCAAGGGAAACCAAAGACTGGGACACATCAGACCAGATCAGGGATACGCTGCAGAAATTACATATTTCAGTGAAAGACGGGAAAGAAGGATCAACCTGGAATATCGAATAAGGAACATCGAGAGACGAACATATCCTTAAAAATAATTTCCTTTCTTCGTCATTTCTCATTTCCACCTTGCCATAGGGAAAAAAGTTTCAAGGTAAAATTTAAGCCAGTTTTAAGCATGGTTTAAGTCGCGATAAAGACAAGAGTATTGACCTTTGTCAAAAAAATATTATGATATCAGCGACACACCTCCATGCAATGATTGTTCATTTTCCTATTGCATTATTACTCGTAGGATTTTTATCTGAACTGATTGGATTATTTATAAAGAAACCATTTTTCCGCCAGGCATCCTTTTATTTATTGTTGTTGGCCGCAGCTGGAGCTATTACAGCCTATCTCACCGGTGATGCTGCCGGCGAAGGTCTGGAAGAAGGAAGTTTGAAAAAAGCCATGGACCTTCATGAACAAGCAGCGACCATAACCCTGTGGCTTACTGTTGGCGCCGCCGTTGTAAGAATTGCCTCAGAACTGCTGAAGAAAAAAACAGGATGGTTGAAAGTTGTTGCATTTCTTTTGTTTGCTGCTTCGGTCGCAGGCGTAGGAAGAACAGGGTATCTTGGCGGACAACTGGTTTACAAACATGCTGCAGGAGTGGAATTAGGGGTAGGTTCTTTAAATAATGCAACCCCGGATGAAGATTCAGAAGATTAGAGAAATCTTCTTTCTATTTTATACATTTGTGTATGCGAATTCTACTTGTAGAGGACGAAACTTCCATTGCCAATTTTATTAAAGAAGGTTTGGAGGAAGAAGGTTTTGCCGTTGATGTTGCCCATGACGGCAAAACCGGTTTGCAGATGGCGATTGATTACTTGACGGAATATGATGTGATTCTGCTTGACTGGATGTTGCCCGGATTAAACGGAATTGAGATTTGCCGGTCAGTAAGAAAAGAAAGTCCCACAATCCCCATTATTTTTCTGACTGCAAAAGATACCATCGACGATGCTGTTTTCGGACTCGAGGCCGGCGCCAATGACTATATCCGGAAACCCTTCGCTTTCGAAGAACTGCTTGCCAGGATCCGGGTACTGATGCGGAACAAGCAGGGCGACGGTTCCATTTTCAAATGTGGAGATATTGAATTGAATGTTGAATCACACCGGGTAACGAAAAAAGGAATAAACATCGACCTGACCCGGAAAGAATTTTCTCTGCTCGAATTTCTGTTGCGCAATAAAGGCAAGGTGAGCAGACGTACACGAATCATTGAAAAAGTCTGGGACATCCATTTTGATTATGACAATTCGGTTATCGATGTTTACATCAACTTTCTGAGGAAAAAACTGGATGAACCGGGCACGGAATCCTTCATTGAAACCATCCGTGGCGTAGGATACCGCGTTAATGAGGAATTATGAGCCTGCGATTTAAAAGCCGGATAGCACTGTTCAATGTAGCTGCCGCAGCAGTTACTACCCTGCTGGTTTTTGTAGTTGTTTATACCGTGGTGTATATCACCGCTTTCAGGCATCTTGATTCAGAAATCCGTCTGGAAAAGGAGGAGGTTTTTAAGGATATTCATTGGAAAGGAGATTCTCTTATCCTTGATATGTCTGCCGAAAAGTTTGAAGCGGAACACCGGCAAGCCGAAGTGAGTCCGACTTTTTTACAGATAGTCGATGCAAAGGGTCGCCTGGCTTTCCGATCGGATAATCTGTTGAACGACCACCTCCTGTTTGCCGATTCGTTGCGAGAACCTACATTTTTTAACATTGAATTTAATGGAAAACTGATCCGGCAGGGGCAGTTTCCGATCTTTAATGATAAAGGTAAACTTCTGGGACAACTCGACATCGGACTTCCACAGGTTGAATCGAGTCTTGTCCTGTCGAATCTCCGTCTCACTTTATGCATAGCCTTTCCGCTGATGCTGTTGATTTTTTATCTTGCTACCTCCTGGGCAGCATCCCGTGGCATCGCACCTGTGAATGAGCTTATCCACGCAACTGCGACTGTAAGTGACAAAACTATCAGCAAACATATACCGTTACCTTTACGCAAGGATGAAATCTATCAGTTGGCCGCCACCATCAATGAACTGCTTGACAGGATTGAGATCAGTCTGAATCGTGAGAAACAGATCACCGCTGATATTTCTCATGAGTTGAGGACACCCTTAACCGGTATTCGAGGCACACTTGAAGTTCTTATCCGGAAGACCCGTGAACCGGAGCATTATGAGGAAAAGATCAAACAGGTCATCCGGGAGGTAGATACTTTGAACCGGATCATTGACCAGTTATTACAACTGTCGCGGCTGGATGCCGGGAATCTCACCCTGCATAAAACTACTGTGGGACTAAGCGCGCTGCTTCACTTGATCAGGGAACGGTGGCAGCAGCGCCTGGATGAAAAGAATATGATACTCCAGATTGACCTCTCCGATGATGTCATGGTTCATGCCGATGCCGGATTCCTGGAGATCATGATCGAAAACCTGATTAGTAATTCCATTAAATACAGCAAAACCGGTGAACAAGTTGTTTGCTCATGGAACAGGGAGAAGAACAGTCTTTCCATCGCCGACAACGGGCCGGGCATTCCGCAGGAACATATCCCCTTTCTCTTCGATCGTTTTTACCGTACCGATGCTTCACGAAGTTCGCAGGTAGAGGGCAACGGACTGGGCCTTTCCATTGTACAGACGCTTGCTGACCTGCAACAAATCACGATAGAAGTCACCAGTCAGCCCAATAAAGGAACCACCTTTACCCTTCAGTTCAATTCCTGATTTTTTTAAGCCATTTTTAAGAATCCATTAAGGAAGGTTTAACACCGATGGGTGCACCTTTGCAGACGAAAATAAACCAATAAAATAAACAGAAAACATGAAAAAGCATATGATTATCATAAGTGCAGCCCTGATAACAGGCTGGGTAGTATTCAGTTCATGCGACAATTCCGGAACAACTTCAAAACTGCAGGATCCAATCGCAATACAGACTGACAATACTCACTCTTCAGACAATACAAACAACGGAAAAGAAAGCATGGGAGCGGCTTCAGCGGATGCAAAAACAAAAACAACCGATGATTTACTGGCCGCATTCAAGGGTGAAACCACTGCTTCTGCAAAATATGCCGCTTATTCAAAAAAGGCAGAGCAGGAAGGTTACCACCAGATAGCCTTACTTTTCAAAGCGGCTTCAACCGCTGAAAGGGTCCACGCCAACAATCATAAAGCGGTACTTGAAGAATCCGGAACCAAAATTCCTTCCATAACCCCCGAATTTACTGTAAAATCTACCAAAGAAAACCTGCAGGATGCAATTAAAGGTGAAACCTATGAAGTAACTACCATGTACCCGGAATTTCTTAAAGACGCAGGGGCATCGGGAAATCAACTGGCTCAAATCAGTCTGAACTATGCTTTCATGACCGAAAAAAAACATCAGGTGATGTATGAAAATGCCTTGACTGCTCTTGGAAACAATACTGTAAAATCATTATCCGTAGTCTATTATGTTTGTCCCACATGCGGAAACACCTATGATACCGCACCGGCTCAACGCTGTGGTATCTGTATGACCGGCTCTGAAAAGCTCATTAAGGTTAACAGTATTTAACTACAGATTTCTCTCTTCCTTCTTTTTCTCTATTTTTGGTTTGGGCCGGAGCAATCCGGCCTGAATCTTTTTAAGCATACTCCCTTGTTTCAACTTTTTTCTAATAACGAATGGCTATCTTTCAGACAGATACCTATCTTTGTGTTTTATTCCAAAACCATTATCCTATGAAACCCATTTACGCATTAGCACTGTCCCTACTGTTAATGGCAGGCTGTACCTCCAAACAGGAAAAAATGAAAAAAGAACTTACCGATTTTATCAGAAAGCATGATTCCTTGCTTATTCCACTTTACAAGCAAACGACCCTTGCGTCCTGGGATGCAGCAATCTCAGGCAAACCGGAGGACTTCAAAAAAGCAGAGGACCTCAATCTGAAGATGATGGCGCTTTATTCCGATAAAGAGAAGCTGAAAAAGCTTGAAGAAATTAAAGTTTCCGGATTGATCACTGACAGTTTACTCTTACGCCAGCTGGATGTACTTTACCGGTCGTTCCTCATGGCCAAAGCGGATACGGCAAAACTCAATGCCATGGTGCGTCTCGGTACCGTGATCGAACAGAAATACGGCAACTTCCGCACGGAGTTAAAAGGAAAGAAAATGTCTGATAACGAGGTAGAGGAAGTACTCCGCACATCTAAGGACGTTAAATACCAGAAAGAAGTATGGGTGGCCCAGAAAAAGATCGGAAATGTTGTGGCTGATGATATTAAAAAACTGGTAAAACTCCGCAATGAAGTTGCCACAGCTCTTGGTTTTAAAAATTACCACGAGATGAGCCTGACACTAAGTGACCAGGATCCAAAAGAGGTACGTAACATTTTCAATGAACTCGACAGCCTGACCAAAGGTGCATTTGCGAAGGTCAAAGACGACATCGACATCTATTTCGTGAAATACTATAACATGAAAAGCAAGGATGAGCTGATGCCCTGGAATTATCAGAACCGCTTTTTCCAGGAAGCGCCCAAGATCTATGATGTTGATCTCGATAAATATTATAAGGATAAGAACCTCGAATTGCTGACCTCCTCCTTTTATGCCGGTATCGGGCTTCCGATTGATGATATGCTTAAGAAAAGCGACCTATATGAAAAACCGGGAAAGAATCAGCATGCCTTTTGCACTGATATTAATAATGCGGGAGATGTAAGGGTGCTTTGCAATGTAAAACCCAACTCCATTTGGATGAATACTATGCTTCATGAGTTTGGCCATGCAATTTATGACAAGAACATTGATACCACACTTCCATTCATTCTCAGGGACCCTGCACACATGTTTACTACAGAAGCCATTGCCATGATGTTCGGGCGGTTTTCATCAAATCCCCAATGGATCAAAGATATGACAGGCATCAGCGAGGAGGAAAAACTGAAAATAGCTGAGAATTGTTTCAAATCGCTCCGGCTGGAACAATTGGTATTCAGCCGCTGGGTCCAGGTGATGTACCGGTTCGAAAAAGGAATGTATGAAAATCCCGACCAGGATCTGAATAAATTCTGGTGGGACCTGGTTGAAAAATACCAGTTAATTAAACGACCCGAAGGCCGCAACGAGCCCGATTGGGCCACTAAGATCCACATTGCCAACTATCCCTGCTATTACCACAATTATCTGCTTGGTGAGTTGCTTGCCTCTCAACTTTACTACCATATCGTGGCCAATATCATCAAATCGGACGATTACAAATTCCAGAGTTTCGTGGGTAACAAACAGGTCGGAGCCTTTTTGAAAGAGAAAGTATTCATGCCTGGCAGCAAATGGTACTGGAACGAAATGATTGAAAAAGCCACCGGTGAAAAATTGACAGCCAAATATTATGCCCGGCAATTTCTGAATTAACTGCAATTTCCATGAGAGCAAAGTCTCATTGTTTCATCGTGTTTCAACAATGAACTTCTCGTTTTTTACCATTTTCCCGTCGGCGAGAATTACATAGTTATATGTTCCGCATGGGAAAGAAATCGTGTTCAGCGTAAATTCAGCCTGGTTTTATTCAATTCTATATTCCTGATTTCCAGTCCGGTGATGTCAAATATTTTTAATACTACCGACGTTTTACTGCTGTTATCAGGAATGGGGATGGTTACGAAAGAACGTGATGGGTTTGGATATGCAAAGCGTTCGGATTTGTCTTTCCCCGCAATCAGTTTTTCCCCGACTAAAGTTCCGGGCAACGAATAAATAGTGGTACCCAAAAAATAGGGATAGGTTGAATAGTCATACAAATAGACTAAAAATTTCGTACCGTTATCCCCGGTCGAAAGTACATACATATAAGCAGCACCTGGGGCAGTGACCATTATATTCCCATCCTCTCTGATTATCCTTACTTCATAGGTGTAGTATTGCAATGTGGTATTATATTGGTAGTACATGTATGCAAGTGAAACTAGGCCATCGGTTGTAAACAGGTTTTCCGAAACAAATTCAATATCATAAAGGGTATATCCCGTCGGAACGGAAAGCGGAATGGTCTTCCAAAGAGAAAAATCAAGATTATATATTCTGCATTGATTGTTTACGACATCCATTGAATAATATTTATATCCTGAATTGGTAAGATGCCCAATCCACGTTGATTCAGTCAATGATTTTTCAATGTTGATCTGTGCATTTATCTGCAGAAATAAAAGAGTGAGTGTAAAAATTAGTCCGGCCTTTCTCATGATTTTTTTAATTAAAGTATGGCCAAAAGTAAATATTTATTATAAATTATAACCCGGAAATGATCGTTTGTGCAAAATCCCGGGCTTCCTCCAGCTCGTGTACATCGGGATGTCCGATAGTTAACGGCCGCATCGCAGCGAATTCCATCAACAAGGGATTGTTGCTGGTAAGGAGTGTGTCGGCAATGGGTTTTGAAAGTTCTCCCTGACAATGGAACATGCCCATGAGGTCGGCCCCGGCACACAATGACCGGCATTGATCGAGTTCCTTCCGGAGTAAATTCCGGTAATGGGGATCCTCACTTCCGGTAATCAAAGCGTGAGTGACAAACAGGGCGATCTTCTTTCCTGGGGTAAAGGTTGTAATAAATTTCCGGACCGGGGCCGGAGGGCCGAATTGCATCACCGGGAATCCGATAAAGATAAGGTCAAACCCTTCGAAAGAATCAACCTGGTCAAAAGGTTTAATGACCTTTTCACAGGATAGAGATTTAAAAATGGCTTCGGCTACTTTACGTGTGTTACCCGACTTCGACCAGTAGGTTACCAGTATACGCATTCTTTGTTAGTTTTTCCACCGTTCTAAACGTGGAATATTGGAAGTGAAGAACCAGGCTATAAATCCCGGGAAACCCATCTCTTTTAATTTTCCCTTTACAAGTTCCTTCATTTCCACAGCGGTAATATCAGGCTGGGTAAATGTGCCACCTTCGAAGCAATGCGAGCAATACATCGAACTTTTACTCCCATCGGCATTGGTTCCACCTCCTTTTTCATCTTTTTTCAATGGCATTCCGCAACTCTGGCAATTTTTATAAATCTTTTCCATGGTCATAGACTTTGTGGATAATCTATAAATTTACAACAATTTATCATTTAATCACTTTCTTACCCTCTCACCATCTCACCATCTCACCATTTCACTATCTCACCCTCTCACCATCTCACCCTCTCACCATCTCACCATCTCGCCATTTCGCCATTTCGCTACCTCGCTACCTCGCCATTTCGCTACCTCGCAACCTATATTTTTGCTCCCAATAGCATTCCTCCGATCATCGGAATCATCCACACGATCCACACAAAAATACTAATACGGTGAAAGGTTTGAATCCTTTTTTCATCTTTCCTGACCAGAACAAACGTAGCCCAGGTTGAATGAAAAAGCATCAGGAGGAGGGCCGTCAGGCCGGTAATTCCATGGAGGTTAAACCGGATCAGCGCTCCGCCGATCTCAGTCATTGAAGAAGTCCCGATGGTATCACAGACAAATCCTAACCAGAAAAACCAAAGGTGCCACCATTTCAGTTGCCGCCTGATGCGCTCTGCCCAAACACCAATGGTGTAAAGCACCATGGCAAGATTGATGAAGATAATGGCAAGGATCAACATGGTTTGGATTTCATTTCAGATATTACAGAACCTTCACCAGGAAATAATTCTTTTTCCCTTTCTGAACCAGTAAATACCTTTTATTTAATAAACGATCGGGGGTGATTAAAAAACCTTCTCCTACTTTTTCCTTGTTGATCTGTACACCGCCTTCCTTAAGCATTCGTCGGGCTTCTCCTTTCGAAGGAAAAATGTGAGTAAAATCAGTTAGAAAATCTACGACATTAACCGATTTCGCAAATACGTCGTCGGGTATATCGCTTTGGGGAACTCCTTCAAAAACAGCCAGTAATGTGTTCTCTGAAAGCTTTTTCAGCGTTTCAGTGGTACCTTTGCCAAACAGGATCTCAGAAGCTTCAACCGCTGAACGATAATCTTCTTCCGAATGAACCCGGATGGTAATATCCCTGGCCAGCGCTTTCTGCAATATTCTCAGATGGGGCGCCTCATTATGTTGTTTTTGCAGTTCCTCAATCTCATCCATTGAAAACAATGTGAATTTTTTAATGTATTCAGATGCATCGGCATCGGTAGTATTCATCCAGAACTGATAAAATTTATAGGGAGATGTCTTTTCCGGATCAAGCCATACATTACCCAATTCCGACTTTCCGAATTTTCCGCCATCGGCCTTGGTAATCAGGGGACAGGTAAGGGCAAAGGCTTCACCACCCAGTTTACGGCGGATCAGTTCCGTTCCTGTGACAATATTGCCCCATTGGTCGGAGCCTCCCATCTGGAGTTTCACGTTCTTATGTTCGAAAAGCCAGCAAAAATCATATCCCTGAACGAGCTGATAACTGAATTCTGTAAAAGAAATGCCGGAACCTGATTCCATGCGTTTTTTCACCGAATCCTTCGCGACCATATAATTGACGGTAATGTGTTTCCCGACATCCCGAAGGAAGTGAAGAAAGCTGAATTCTTTGGTCCAGTCGTAATTATTGACCAACTCGGCAGCGTTCACGCCGCAATTGAAATCGAGAAATTTTTCAAGTTGTTTCCGGATACATGACTGGTTGTAACGCAAAACAGTTTCGTCCAGGAGGTTTCTTTCTTCCGATTTTCCGCTGGGATCGCCGATCATACCGGTGGCGCCACCAACCAAGGCAAAAGGCTTGTGTCCGGCGCGTTGCAGGTGCACAAGCATCATGATCGAAGCCAGGTTCCCGATATGCAGGGAGTCACTGGTTGGATCATACCCGATATAGGCAGAAGTCATCTCCTTCATCAGTTGTTCTTCCGTGCCCGGCGTCATATCATAGATCATCCCACGCCAGCGAAGCTCTTCAATGAAATTCATGGGTAATAATAATTTTTTCCAAAGGTAACACAGATTAGCCGAGTAATCATAATCATATAGAGTTTTTAGTATCTTTGCAAACAGGATTACTAATATTCCAAACATGAAAACCAGGATAATTTTATCCTTTTTTGTTATTGTAATCGCCAATTCAAGTTTCTCACAGATACCCAATAGCAGTTTTGAAAACTGGACCAGCATAGATAGTTATATTGTTCCGGACAATTGGGGAACCTTAAATCCAGTCACCTATCCTACAGGAGTTTATACCTGCCAGAAAGGCTCCCCGGGAAATCCTGGATCTGCTTACCTGAAACTTGTCTCCAGAACAATACCCGGAATGGGAGTTAAACCCGGAATCGCTGTTAGCGGAGTACTGAATCCAAATACTTATCAGGCCGTTTCAGGATTTGCTTACAATGACCGTCCGATGTCCCTGAAAGGGAATTGGCAGTACATGGCAGGAGGAGCAGACCAGGGTTACATTGCAGCATACTTTACAAAGTGGAATGCGGCTTCACATATACATCAGTCCGTCGGACAGTTTATATATCCGCTTCCCGGTATGGTCATGGCCTGGGAAAGCTTCACGCTACCCATCACTTACTTTAATGGCCTGCTCCCCGATTCTGCTATTATCGTTCTTTCTGCAAGTGGAAATGTTCCGGTTAGCGGCAGTTATCTTTGGGTTGATAACCTTTCGTTTTATGGCAGTACCGTCGGGGTGGAAGATCAACCTGTAGCCACGGGATTGTTAATCTATCCCAACCCTGTCATCCAGGATAGGCTGATCATTAATCTTAAAAACCATGACATCACAGCCGAAAATATTGATGTCCTGGACATTCATGGGAAACTTATCTCAAGATTAATTTTTGGGAACCAGCATTTCCCGGTTTCCATGGATGTTTCAACACTGCAAACCGGAGAATATTTTCTTCGGATCGATTCTTCATCCGGAGTCATAAGCAGCAAATTCATCAGACAATGATTGTTAAACAAGGTTCGGATAATAAATTAAATACGTAATCGTTATTAATCGTGAAAGGCTGATATTAAGGAGTATGATAAAAAAAGCCGGACATATTTTAATAATATTTTTATTGCTTCTCGGGGCAACCGGATTGACAATCACACGACATTACTGCGGAAAAAATCTCATACGCACGACTATATTTTCGTCACCCGACAATTGCTGTAAAGGGAGTTGTCCATTTTGTCATAACGAAAAAATCACGTTTCGGATCACCGATAATTTTGAAACCTCTCAAGTCCGGATTGATTTCAATGAAGGCTTTAAAACCCTGTTAAATCAACATTCCCTGCCGACCCTGCTGGCATTTTCAAGCATAATCCCGTCCACATCCTTATATTATTCTTTGGGAGGTTATTGCATCAAACCCTCTCGAGCTGATCTTATTTCCGCAGGACATTCTACCCAGTTCCTGCAGGTTTTCCTTTTCTGAAAATTCTTCTTTACTCTTGAAGGATATGCCTTAATCATGGGTATTTTCCTGTATTTGATGTTGGTAAAATTCCGACATTGAATCAATTTAGTAGTTCACAAATTACACTTGCAAAATATGAGAACAAAGAAACACCTGGGATATGGTAAGTTAAGCATCAGCAATTATATATAACATTTGTTATCTTTATCCTGGTAAGTTATTCATCTGAAATAAACCCAATGTCCGGATGACAAGAACAAATCACATAATCCAATCCTATGTTTAACCGACTTGTAAAGTATTTCCTGGATAACCGGCTGATCACATTCATCATTCTGATCGCCTTTATTGTTGGAGGGATTGTGTTTGCCCCATTTAACTGGCAAACCGGTTTTATTCCGCGTGACCCGGTACCTGTAGATGCTATCCCCGATATTGGCGACAACCAGCAAATCGTAGCTACCGAATGGATGGGTCGTTCCCCCAAAGATATTCAGGACCAGGTGACCTATCCACTGACTACTGCCCTGCTTGGAATACCGGGGGTAAGTACTGTGCGCAGCACTTCCATGTTTGGCATGTCGTTTATCTACATCATCTTTAAAGATAAAATAGAGTTCTATTGGAGTCGTTCGCGCATCCTCGAAAAGCTCAACTCGTTACCCTCCGGAACTTTGCCTGCAGGTGTACAACCTACGTTAGGGCCTGATGCAACGGCGCTGGGTCAGATATTCTGGTACACGCTTGAAGGGAGGGATCCCAAGACTGGTAAACCAAACGGCGGTTGGAACCCAGAGGAGTTAAGAACGATCCAGGATTTTTATGTAAAATACGGCCTGGCAACTGCCGAAGGTGTATCGGAAGTGGCATCGGTCGGTGGATTTATCAAAGAGTACCAGGTCGATCTTAATCCGGAGGCTTTAAAAGCATTCGGTGTTTCGGTCATGGATGTGATGAATGCCGTTCGTAAAAGCAATCTCGATATCGGCGCCGAAACCATTGAATTAAACAATGTGGAGTATATCATCAGGGGACTTGGTTATATTAAAAACTTGGATGACCTGGAAAACTCCGTAGTTGCTGTTAGAAATAATGTCCCCGTCCGCATCAAAGATGTTGCTCATACAACTTACGGACCGGCCACACGCCGTGGCGGACTTGACAAAGCCGGATCGGAGGCTGTGGGGGCTGTGGTTGTGGCCCGCTATGGTTCTAACCCTATGGAGGTGATCAATAATGTGAAGGGGAAAATAAAGGAAATTGAAGCCGGGCTTCCGCAAAAGACATTACCGGACGGCAGCATATCTAAAGTGAGCATTGTGCCATTTTACGATCGGACCGGATTGATCAAAGAGACGATTGGCACACTTGAATATGCCCTGTCTCATGAAATCCTGATAAGCATCATTGTCATCATCGTTCTGGTCATGAACCTGAGGGCTTCATTTATTGTTGCAGGATTATTGCCTCTTGGAGTGTTAATGACCTTTATTTTAATGCGTTTCTTCGGCGTTGATGCCAACATTGTCGCTCTTTCAGGGATTGCCATTGCAATTGGCGTCATGGTCGACATAGGCATTGTTGACGTTGAGAACATTCTCCGACACCTGGAGATGCCGGAGAATGAAGGGATTCGAGGAAAAAAATTGTTGGATGTAATCTACCAGGCCACCACAGAAGTGAGGGCTGCTGTAGTTACTTCGATTGCCACTACCATTGTAAGTTTCTTACCTGTTTTTGCGATGGAAGCCGCCGAAGGAAAGCTGTTCCGCCCGCTTGCATTTACCAAAACATTTGCCCTGTTATCAGCTTTTCTTCTTGGTATCATCGTTTTACCAACGCTGGTACACATTTTCTTCAACATACGATTCGACAGGAATAAAATACGCAAAATATGGAATGGCATGTTGATCGGGGCGGGTATTTTGTTTGTCATTTTCTGGCACACCTGGCCGGTTTTAGCATTAGTAGCCATTGGCATCAACAATTTGCTTGATGGCCGCTGGCCGGAAAAGCGAAAGGAGTTTCCAAACTACATCAATATTGCCATTACTGTGTTGGTAGCGGTCTGGTACCTCTCCATCGAATGGTTGCCGTTGGGCGCTCACAACAGCGCTTTTATCAATTTCATTTTTGTGGCTGGCATCGTAACCGTCATTCTCGCTGCCTTGATGAGTATGGTCCATTTTTATGAACCAATCATCCGCTGGTGTCTGAGTAATAAATGGAAATTCCTCATGCTACCTGCCTTTACACTGCTATTCGGCATCTTAGTATGGCAGGGATTTGATAAAATTTTTGGGTTTGTAGCCAATAGTTTTGAAAAGGCAGGCTGGGAAAGCTTCAGGCAAACGGCTGTATGGCAGGGCCCTTTAAAGACTTTTCCCGGTACCGGTAAGGAATTCATGCCTTCACTCAATGAAGGTTCTTTCCTGCTTATGCCGACCAGTATGCCCCACTCAAGTATCGAAAAAAACCTACAATATATTGAAACGCTTGATAATCGGCTTTCTGCCATTCCTGAAGTTGAGATTGCAGTTGGCAAGTGGGGAAGGGTTAATTCGGCACTGGACCCTGCACCGGTTCAAATGTTCGAGAATACCATCAACTACCGATCAGAATATATCCTGGATGAAGACGGGCACAGACAAAGGTTTAAGGTTGATGCCAACGGAAGGTTTTTGATAAATGTGGAGAAAGTGAAAAAGGAGGTACGTGGTGATACTGTTGAAATGCCTGGAAATACGATTGAAATACTTGGAAATACAATTGAAATAAAAAAAATTGAAGGGATAAAATATAACAAAGAAGAGGAGAAATTCTTCGTTTTGATTGATGGTAAGTGGTTAGTATTAAAATCCTATCCAGACAATAATTCTTCACAAAGTATTTCTACTGCATCACAAAGTATTTCAACAGTATTTCCAAGTATTTCCACTGCATCTCAAAGTATTTCAACTGTATTTCCAGGTATTTCCACTGCATCTCAAAGTATTTCAACAGTATTTCCAAGTATTTCTACTGCATCACAAAGTATTTCAACAGTATTTCCAAGTATTTCCACTGCATCTCAAAGTATTTCAACTGTATTTCCAAGTATTTCTACTGCATCACAAAGTATTTCAACAGTATTTCCAAGTATTTCCACTGCATCTCAAAGTATTTCAACTGTATTCCAAAGTATTACAAAAAACATCAACGAGTACCTGATTCAAGACGACAAAGGAGAATATTTCCGCCAATGGAGATCGAATATTAAAAAACCAACCGATATCTGGAACGAGATCGTAAAGGTCACCAATATTCCCGGGTTGACATCTGCACCGAAACTTCAGCCCATCGAAACAAGACTGGTCATGCTGTCGACAGGAATGCGTGCACCTATGGGATTGAAGGTATATGGTCCCGATCTTGGATCCATCGAACAAGCCGGTATGGAATTCGAGAAAGCGCTTAAGGAGGTGCCCTCGGTAAAAGCGTCCTCTGTATTCTATGACCGTGCCGTAGGTGCGCCTTACGTTGAAATTAAACTGAACCGTGAAGCGATGGCCCGGTATGGAATGAGCATCAGCGATGTACAGGAAATCCTGCAGGTAGCTGTTGGCGGCATGTCGCTCAGTACTTCGGTCGAAGGACGTGAGCGTTTTCCCATCCGTGTCCGTTATGCCCGCGAGCTGAGAGACAATCCCGAAGATTTAAAACGCATTCTGATCCCTTCGATGAATGGCGTACAAATCCCACTGGGCGAAATTGCTGATATCGACTATACACGAGGAGCGCAAATGATCAGGAGTGAAAATACCTTCCTTGTGGGATACGTGATTTTTGACATGCTGGAAGGCAAAGCTGAAGTGGACGTTGTTGAAGAGGCAGCGAAAATTTTACAACAGAAAATATCATCAGGTTCATTGAAATTGGCTCCCGGGGTTTCATACAAATTTGCCGGTAACTATGAACAGCAGTTACGAGCTACCAAACGTCTGGCTATTGTGATTCCCATCAGTTTGATCATGATTTTACTGTTGCTGTACTTTCAGTTCCGCACGGTTACGGCTTCATTCATCCATTTCTCCGGAGTATTTGTAGCTTTCGCAGGAGGCTTTATTATGCTTTGGCTCTATGGACAGGGATGGTTTATGAATTTTTCCGTTGCCGGGATAAACCTTCGTGATATGTTCCAGATGCATACCATAAACCTAAGTGTCGCGGTATGGGTAGGATTCATTGCGCTATTCGGGATAGCTACCAATGATGGAGTTATTATGGGAACTTATATACACCAGGTATTTGAACAACGGCGCCCGACAACCGTCCACGAGGTTCGTGAAGCAGTAGTTGCCGCCGGCCTGAAACGTGTGCGTCCGGCCATGATGACAACTGCTGTTGCCGTAATTGCTCTTTTACCTGTGTTGACTTCCACGGGGAAGGGGGCTGATATAATGGTTCCTATGGCAATTCCCACCTTTGGTGGGATGATTATTCAGGTGATGACCATATTTGTAGTTCCTATGCTTCAGAGTATTTGGAGGGAGAGGGGGTTGAAATAAAAGGAGGTACAATTGAAATACGATGGGGGGACAATTGAAATACGATTGAGATACAATTGAAATACTATTGAAATACGATTGAAAAAAAATTGAAATACATTTTATGGAAAAGAAAAACTACATCCTTTTGAAGGAATTGAAAGTGTATCAGTTGGCAAGGCAGTTGTCAACTAAAGCATGGCTTATTTATTCAAAAATGAATTTTGAAGATAAGAAACATATCGGGGACCAGTTTATCCGTTCAATCGATTCAGTTGGTGCGAATATTGCAGAAGGTTATCACCGTTTTTATTACCTGGATAAATGCCGTTTCTATTACAATTCACGCGCATCTTTGGCAGAAGCAATCGAGCATTGGTTAGAGCTTCTATTGGAGAGGCAAAAGATTTCATTGGATACTTTCAATGAATTTATCGTTATTCATAAAGATCTACAGGTACGATTAAACAATTTTATAAGAGAGACAAAAAATGAAAATCAAAATAAACAGGGGAATGAATAATCATCATCCTTTAAGAATAGTTTTTCAACCTCCAACTCCATTGTATTTCTATGTATCTCTATGTATTTCAATTGTATTCCTATGTAATTCAACGTATTCTCAAGCCTATTCCCAACGGGATTCATTATACCGTTACCTAATTATTGCAGCTCAGAATAATCCTACAGTACAGCAGAAGTTTTATGAATACAAGGCCTCCTTGCAGAAAGTTCCACAGGTTGGATCTCTGCCGGATCCTGAATTAAACGTGGGGGTATTTATTCAACCCATGGAGCTCGTAGATGGAAGACAGAACGCCGATATCAAACTCATGCAAATGTTTCCCTGGTTTGGCACCCTGAAAGCAGCAAAAGATGAGATGAGCCTCATGGCCAAAGCAAAATATGAATCGTTCAGGGATGCCAAATTGCAGGTATTTTTCGATGTGAAGAGGAGCTGGTACGAGCTGCAAAAGGTTCAGCAGAATATTCAGATTTCGGAAAAGAACCTTGATATCCTGCATATGATTGAACGACTCACCCTGGTTAAATTTAAAGCTGCACCTGCAGGTAGTAATAGTAGTCCTTCGTCGGAGTCATCCTTAATCGCCGGATCTTCACAAAACAGTTCCGGTAATTCGCAAGGAATGCAGACCATGGGTGGCAATTCCGCAAACCAGGCAGGGACAAATTCAACTCAGTCGCCACCAGCCATGCAAAGCAATTCAATGGGATCCTCTTCCGGTGGCTCGGGATTGGCCGATTTGTACCGGATCCAGATCGAGATTGGTGAACTTGAGAATAATGTTGCGCTATTGAAAACTCAGCGAAACACAATTGTAGCCCGTTTTAATGCTTATCTGAACCGGAATCCGGAGTTCCCGGTTCAACTTCCTGTTTCGCTTATCCCCGACTCTCTTGGCCTATCCTTGCTGGCGGTTACGGATAGCATGCTTTCGCATAACCCGATGCTGGGAATGATTCAGTACGAGCAGCAATCGCTGGATGCCCGAAAAAAAATGGTTACCAAAATGAGTTATCCGATGATGGGTCTTGGCCTGAATTATACGGTGATCAGTAAAAGTGAGATGTCAACATCGTCGATGAATGGAAAGGATATGGTTATGCCCATGGCAACGGTAACCCTGCCCATTTACAGGAATAAGTATAATGCTATGAAAAGTGAAGCAGAATTGTTAAAATCTGCCAACAAGCAAAATTACCAGGCAACCGCTAATTCTTTGCAAACAGATTATTATGCGGCAGTTCAGCTATTTAAGGATGGTCAGCGCAGAAGCATTTTGTACGACAATCAAAGCAATTTGGCCGGAAAGACACTGGACATCATGTTAAAAAACTTTTCCACTTCCGTAACACCGCTGACCGATATCTTACGGGTACAACAACAGTTGCTTGAGTATGAATTTAAAAAGATTGAAGCCGTTGCAGATTACAACACAGCAATTTCCTGGTTGCAACGTTTAATGGCATCTTCACCCATTCAAGAAAATTGATATCATGAAGACTATGAAGAATAGAACATTAATGAAAAAACTCTTGCTCAATAAATACATCCATTTTTGTTTGTTTGCCTTTGGAGGGTTATTTATTGGCTGGTTGTTCTTTCATACTTCCCGAAAAGTGGAGGAAAAACATGAACTTACGGTGCAGGATGGTAAGACAACAATCTGGACCTGTGCGATGCATCCGCAAATCCGCAGGGATGCAGCAGGGAAATGCCCCATCTGTGGTATGGATCTGATCCCTCTGAACCAAAATGTAGCAGATGTTGACCCCAATGCAATTCATTTGACCAAAGAAGCGGCGCAACTCGCTAATGTCCTGACCTCTGTCGTAACACGCCAACAGCCGGTAAAAGAGGTTCGTCTTTATGGAAAGATACAAGCCGATGAACGGTTGTTACAAAGCCAGGTGGCACAGATCCCGGGAAGGATCGAGAAATTATTGGTAAACTTTACCGGGGAAACAGTTAAAAAAGGCCAAACCCTGGCCTTAATATATTCACCTGAATTGGTGACAGCTCAGCAGGAATTACTGGAAGCTGCGAAGACAAAACAAACGGAACCGGAGATTTATGAAGCGGCAAAAGAAAAGTTGAGACTCTGGAAACTTACAGAAACCCAAATAACAGCCATTGAAAATTCAGCCAGCGTGCAAACCAAATTTGATGTGGTGTCAACTATGTCTGGAATTGTAACCTCGAGACGGGTGAACAATGGTGATTATGTGTCGCAGGGCACTGTATTGTATGACCTTGTCGATCTTTCAACCTTGTGGGTGATGTTTGACGCTTACGAGAGCGACCTGCCTTTTCTGAAAACAGGAGATAACCTTGATTTTACGGTTCAGGCCATACCCGGCGAAACTTATTCAGGAAAAATAATCTTTATTGACCCTGTTGTTGATCCGGTAACACGTGTTTCAAAAGTAAGGGTTGAAATCAACAACCGATCAGGAAAATTAAAACCGGAAATGTTTGCCACAGGTATTGTCCAGGCCAACTTGACTGAATTTAAGGACAAATTGGTGATTCCCCGGTCAGCAGTGTTGTGGACAGGCAAACGTTCTATTGTTTATGTAAAACAGCCCGGCACAAACGAACCCGTATTCAAAATCAGGGAAATTGGTCTCGGCCCCATGCTGGGCAGCAGTTATATTGTTACAGATGGTCTGGCCGAAGGTGAAGAAATTGTAACCCAAGGAACATTTAGCGTGGATGCTGCAGCCCAACTTGAAGGCAAACCAAGCATGATGAATCCTATAGGAGGGAAAGTATCTTCCATGCCTGGGATGAATATGCCCGGAGATAACAAAACATCAGATAGCAAAGGTGCATCCGAAAAAGGTAAATCCACCGATGCTAAAACAAAGGATGCTAAAAGTATGCCCGGGATGAATATGCCTGCAGATAAAAAACCGGATGACAAACAGGATCATTCACCCGTACAAAAACAGGCGAGTATTGCTAATACTGGTCAATCAAGGAAGCAATTGGTGCAAAATGAAATGTTCACCGTTTCCGGCAATTGTGAAATGTGTAAGGACCGGATTGAAAAGGCTGCCAAATCGGTCAATGGCGTTAAATCTGCCATCTGGGATATAAAGACAAATAAAATCCAAGTGGAATTTGACCCCGGAAAAACCGATCTTAGTGAAATTCAAAGAACCATTGCCAAAGCAGGACATGATACCGGAAAGTTTAAAGCAGATGATAAAATCTATGCGCGTTTGCCCGCGTGTTGCCATTATAGGGCGAAGGACGAAGGACGTAAGACGAAGGAAATTATTATTAACCAACTAATTTTAAAAATTATGAAAACAAAATCAATGATGTTAGTAGTAGGTTTGCTGTTTTTCAGTATGACCACAATTTTTGCCAATGAAGCGAAGACGGAAAAAATCAAAGTTTATGGTAATTGCGGGATGTGTAAGAGCCGGATAGAGGAGGCCGCTAAATCGGTGAAAGGCGTTACCAAAGCAAAATGGGATGACGCAGATGCGATGTTAACCGTGACATTTGATGACACAAAAACTTCAGTGACGAAGATCGAAGAAGCTGTCTCCAAAGTTGGACACGATACGGATCATACCAAAACTGCCGACAAAACATATGATGCATTGCCCGGCTGTTGTAAATATGAAAGACCGGTAAATAAATGATCCGCGAAGAATTCGGTCATCATGAAACAGCAATTTTTTTGTTTTTGTTTCACATTTATCAAACAAGGTTCAAAGGGGAACTGGTTTATTCACTTCATCCCCTGGCCCTTACTCCTTGAGGAGAAAGGTTGCGGGGTTGAGGTTCTCTCGGTAAATTCCCTGCTCCTTGGGGCGGACCCTGGCCCTTACTCCTTGAGGAGACAGGTTGCGGGGCTGAGGTTCTCTCGGTAAATTCCCTGCTCCTTGGGGCGGAATTGGGGTCCATGGTTTGACCTGATGTTTTTGCGAATTGATTATTTGCTGTTTGTAGGAAAATTCGGACAGCCAACCACCGCAAATCCGTAAATGCTTGTATTATAGTTGTTTTTGGTGTTAAAAAAGGGCGGTAGTTAAAGTTGTAAATCGAAATAACAATCCAGGGTAAACTTATAAAATCATGAAAAGTTCTGAAAATTCAGCGTTATCGGGCAACAATGTTAAGTACGCTTGTCCTATGCTGTGCGAAGGAAATAAAACTTACGATAAACCCGGGAACTGTCCGGTCTGTCACATGAAACTGGTTCCGGTTGATGGGATTAAACAGGATGAACATCCTCATGAACATCCTCATAAATATCCTCATCCTGCATATGAACCTGAAGCAAGTACACTGGAGAAAGGCAACTATTATTGCCCCATGCGATGTGAGGGTGATAGAACATATCCTAAACCCGGCGACTGCCCTGTTTGCGGTATGCATCTGAAAAAACAGGAAAGTTTTGCCAATAGTGGTGTTGTTTACACTTGTCCGATGCACCCTGAAGTAAAGAGCAATAAATCGGGATTGTGTACCAAATGCGGTATGGATCTCGTCCCTGAAAAAACACAGGATACAAGCGAAGGAGAAAATGCCTATAGAAAAATGACAGAAAAATTCCGGATCGCCCTCGTACTGACTATTCCTGTTTTTGTTATTGCAATGTCTGAGTTTCTCCCTTTTCTCCATCTTGAAAATTTTGCTTCGAAAAAAGTCTGGAGTTGGATAGAATTTATTTTAGCCACTCCTGTGGTCTTCTATTCAGGTTGGGATTTCTTTAAACGTGGATGGAGTTCCATACGCAGATGGGCTCCAAATATGTGGACATTGATCTCCATTGGCGTGGGCGTTGCTTATTTATTCAGTCTTTTCGGTCTTTTGATCCCCGGGTTGTTTCCTCCCCAGTTCAAAGATGCACAAGGGAATATGCAATTGTATTTCGAAGCGGCGGCCGTCATTCTTACCCTTGTGTTACTCGGGCAGGTATTGGAACTCAGGGCACACAGCAAGACAAATTCCGCCATTAAAGCATTGTTGAGCCTGATTCCTCCTATAGCAAGGGTTATCCGTAACGGGCAGGAAAAAGAAATACCCATGGAAGAAGTCCAGGTTGGTGATATTCTGCGGGTAAAGCCTGGTGAAAAGGTTCCTGTTGATGGAATAATAACAGAAGGTTCAGCTGTTATCGATGAAAGTATGATAACAGGAGAACCCATTCCTGTCGATAAATCGAAAGAGGATAAGGTGACCGGAGGTACAATCAATGGGAAAACCGTTTTTGAAATGAAAGCCGTGAAGGTAGGTTCCGACACCCTACTCTCTCAAATCATTGAAATGGTGAATCTGGCAAGCCGGTCAAGAGCTCCTATTCAAAGACTGGCCGATATAGTGGCAAGATATTTTGTTCAGATAATCATTGCAATTGCTCTTGTAACGTTTACAGTTTGGGCAATCTGGGGACCCGAACCGGTATATATATATGCTTTTGTTAATGCAATATCGGTTCTGATAATTGCTTGTCCCTGTGCTTTGGGTTTAGCCACACCAATGTCCATCATGGTGGGAACAGGCCGCGGGGCCCAGTCGGGTGTGCTGGTAAAAGATGCCCGTGCCATCGAAGAAATGAGTAGGGTAGACATTTTAATTATCGATAAAACGGGCACTATAACAGAGGGAAAACCAAGTCTCAAAAGTTTCCTGTCGTTCGGAAAACTGAGCGATGAAGAGGTACTCCAACTGGCAGCATCTATCGATGCGAACAGCGAACATCCGATTGCTGATGCAATAGTAAAAGGGGCCAAAGAAAAAAACATTGAGCTGATAAAGCTGGATAAATTCGAATCGCTTCCCGGTAAAGGCGTTCAGGCCGTTTACAACAATCAAAAAATAGGATTTGGGAACTACCGGTTAATAGAAGATTTCAAGGCTTCGCTGGATGATAGGAAGAAAATTAAAGCAGAGGAATGGCAATCAACAGGTCAGACGGTCATGTACATGGTACTAGGGAATGTGGTGGAAGGGATAGTGAGCGTTGCCGATACGATCAAGGAAACCTCCGCAAAAGCTATTTTAGCCCTGCAACATATGGGGGTAAAAGTTCACATGTTGACCGGCGACAATAAATTTACTGCCCGGGCTGTTGCCGAACAACTTCATCTGGATGGTTATATCGCCGATTGTCTCCCTGATGATAAATATAAAAAAGTAAAGGAACTTCAGGAACGAAGACATATAGTGGCCATGGCTGGCGATGGCATCAACGATGCTCCCGCATTGGCCCAGGCAAACATCGGAATTGCAATGGGAACGGGTACCGACATCGCTATGCAAAGCGCTGAAATTACACTCGTAAAAGGGGATCTGAATGGTATTGTACGCGCCAGGGATTTAAGCATTAAAGTAATGCGAAACATAAAACAAAACCTGTTCTTCGCATTTGTTTATAATTCCATTGGAGTTCCCATTGCAGCAGGACTTTTATATCCGTTATTCGGAATATTGCTGAGCCCGATGATTGCGGCAGCAGCCATGAGTTTCAGTTCAGTATCGGTTATTACCAATGCCCTGCGGCTAAGAAAAAAATGAACTTCCTGAAGGATACTGCCGGCAACCCTGCTTGTTTATTGGACCATCAGTTTTTTCCTGATTTTCCATTGATCGGAAACCAGTTCGATGATGTACATCCCGGGTTGAAAAGTTGAAATATCGAGATTGTTATTTACCGGTTTCCCCTGATAAACTTTTTGCCCGGTTTGGGAATAAACTATTGCATCTTCTATTATTACTTCATCGGGGGTTGTAATTACAACCTTATTTCTGGCAGGGTTTGGGAATAACGATATTTCGTTTTGGTTATTAATTTCGCTGGTTGTTACCTCCTCACATTCGGCTTCCACTTCAGACTCATTTCTGCAACCGAGTGCATTGGCCTGTATAGTCGAAGATCCGTGAAGAACAACCAGGTAATCACAGATGTTTTGCACAGCACAGGAAGACAAAGAAGTATTATAAACGATAACAACCATAAGTTTACTTTCCAGTTCCGGATTGATTGCAAAATCTCCTGTTTTCAGCGTTGCAACACCCTAGAAATTTTTTGCTACGATCCGGTATAGCTCAGCCTGTTGGTCGTCCATTTTGAGCAACTGGGATTTTACATGTTTAGATTCTGGCAGAGAGTA
>JALNZC010000037.1 GCA_023229525.1 Bacteroidales bacterium | reverse complement strand
GGGTAGTTTTGGGATGGCACAGTTATCTGCCGTCACCGGGTTGGGGACCACCACCGAAGCCGAACAGTTATTCAGATCACTGCTCACCGTGATGTTCGAAGGACAGGTGATCGTGGGTAACTGATTATCGGCCACAACGACCGTTATGGAACAGTTTGCTGTGTTTCCCGTTGCATCGATAGCCGTCCAGGTTATGACGGTTGAACCTTTTGGCAGTTGTGCGTTGGCTAGCGTTGCCGTTCCGTTGAAACTGTTGATGATGGTAGTCCCGGAACAATTGTCCGAAAATGCCGGGTCGAATTCAGTTCCCTGAACGGTGTAATGACACATCCCAGCATCGGTATTTCTGTTAAAGGGACTTCCCGAAGGACAGGTGATGGCTGGTAGTTGTGTATCGTTAACCGTCACGGTAAATGAACAGGTGGCTGTGTTGTTGGCTTCATCATAAACAATATATGTAATTGTGGTGATACCGATATTGAAAGTATGGGTTCCCACATAGTTTATCCCTGTCAGTGGTGAACTGGCCGAGGTAGCTCCTGTCATCGTCCAGGTCAGTTTCGTAACTGCGCAGTTATCTGCCGTTACTGGGTTGAGGACAACGACCGAAGCCGAGCAGTTATCCAGATCATTGCTCACCGTGATGTTCGAAGGACAGGTGATCGTGGGGAGCTGATTATCGGCCACAACGACCGTTATAGGACAGTTTGCTGTGTTTCCCGTTGCATCGGTAGCCGTCCAGGTGATGGCGGTTGAACCTTTTGGCAGTTGAGCATTGGCGAGTATCGACGTACCATTGAAACTGTTGATAATGGTAGTCCCGGAACAATTGTCCGAAAACATCGGGTCAAATTCAGCGCCCGGAACGGTGTAATAGCACATCCCTGCATCTGTATTCCTGTTAAAGGGACTTCCTGATGGACAGGTGATCGTTGGTAATTGGGTATCGTTAACCGCCACGGTAAATGAACAGGTAGCGCTGTTGTTGGCTTCATCATAAACAATATATGTAATTGTGGTAATGCCGATATTGAAGGTATAGGTACCAATATAATTGATCCCTGTGACCGGTGAACTGCCCGTGGTGGCGCCTGTCATCGTCCAGATCAGTTTCGTAACTGCGCAGTTATCTGCCGTTACTGGGTTGGGGACCACAACCGAAACCGAGCAGTTATTCAGGTCATTGCTGACGGTGATGTTTCCCGGACAGGTGATCGTGGGGAGCTGGTTATCTGAAACGGTAACTGTTATGGAACAGTTTGAAGAATTTCCTGAAACGTCGGTGGCTGTCCAGGTGATGGTCGTCGTTCCCTTGGGAAGCTGAGCATTGGCAAGCGTTGCTAATCCGTTGAAACTGTTGGTGATTGTTACTCCCGGGCAGTTGTCCGAAAATGACGGGTCAAATTCAGCGCCCTGAACGGTGTAATGACACATCCCTGCATCTGTATTCCTGTTAAAGGGACTTCCCGATGGACAGGTGATGATAGGCGCCTGGGTATCGTTAACCCTCACGGTAAATGAACAGGTGGCGGTATTGTTGGCTTCATCAGATACAATGTAGGTTATCGTGGTGATTCCAATATTGAAGGTATAGGTACCAACATAATTGACACCTGTCAGTGGTGAGCTGCCCGTAGTGGCGCCTGTCATGGTCCAGGTTAGTTTTAAGACGGCACAGTTATCTGCTGTCACCGGGTTGGGGACCACGACCGAAGCCGAGCAGTTATTCAAATCACTGCTCACCGTGATGTTCGAAGGACAGGTGATCGTGGGTAACAGATTATCGGTCACAACAACCGTTATGGAACAGTTTGAAGAATTTCCTGAAGCGTCGGTGGCTGTCCAGGTGATGGCGGTTGAACCTTTTGGCAGTTGTGCGTTGGCTAGCGTTGTCGTTCCATTGAAACTGTTGATGATGGTAGTCCCGGAACAATTATCCGAAAACACTGCGTCGAATTCATTGCCCTGAACAGTGTAATGACACATTCCTGCATCTGTATTCCTGTTAAAGGGACTTCCCGATGGACAGGTGATCGTTGGAGCCTGCTTGTCAATAACAGTCACGCTAAAGGTACACTTGGTTCCCTCCATTGCAAAAGCGGTAACTTCTGTGATGCCTACCGGAAAATTATACGGGAAGTATATTTTAGTCATCCCTATATAATAATTGATTTCTATCTCCCCGCATTCAATAGAAGTAGTCGCAATAAAACTTAGTGTAGCAAAGCACGCAGAAGGATCAGTACCATAAGGATTCTCTGGTACCGGACAGGTAATGATACAAGGAGCAAAAGGTTCAATTGGGTTGATACTAACTTCAGCAGTGCCGGGGTTTGTTTGAAAAGCCGTTGCTTGTCCATTAGAATGAACATTAATAAGTACCAGAAAAAAAATTCCCAAGATCTGGAAATTGAAATTCCGATACAGAATATTTTTCATCCGAATGAAGTAAAAAAAGGAGGCGGTAACTATCCGTGATTTTGTATAGGCAAAGGATATACCGCATTATTGAAATAAAAATGCAACTCCCGCAACTTTTCCGCTTTTGTAGCATTGGTAAGGGAATCTGGAATATCGCTCCGGGAAAGAAGGATATAGAAAAATTTTAAATACTGGGAAAAACAATTTTACAATCACACAGGTGTGCGATTTCAGGAAGGATCCTCGTTACGTCTGATTTTAATGTTATATTTCTTCATCTTCCGGATCAGGGTATCGCGACTGATACCCAATTGCTTAGCTGTGGCTTTCTGATTAAAATTTAAGTTTTGAAGTGTTTGCCGGATCATTTCTATCTCCTGTTCCATTAACGTCAGCCGGTTAGGGTTAGTCCGTGCATATGATTTTGATTTATCCTTAACAGGAAAATCGTGAACGCCAAGGGAATTGCCATGAGCAAGAATGACGGCCCGTTCGATCATATTCTTCAGCTCTCTGACGTTACCGGGAAATTCATAATTCTTCAGCATTGCGACTACTTCTTTTTCAATCCGTGGGGTGGGTTTATTGATCTTCCGGGAGAACGCTTCATTGAAATAGTACAAAAGAGGTTCAATATCTTCAGTCCGATCCCGTAAAGGCGGGATGTGAATATGAAGTGTATTTAACCGGTGAAGGAGATCGAGCCGGAATTTTTTTTCCTCCACCAATTTTTCCAGGTCATGGTTGGAAGCAGAAATAATCCGGAAATCGGTTGAAATTTGATTGGTATCCCCTACCCGGGTTATTTTTTTCTCTTCGATGGCTCGCAGGACTTTTGCTTGTAAATTCAACGGCATATCAGCGATTTCATCAAGGAAAAGTGTCCCATGATCACACACTTCAAAAAAACCTTTTTTATCGGCAACAGCGCCTGTAAATGAGCCTTTTTTATGACCGAAGAATTCGCTTTCCATCAATGAATCAGTGACGGAACTGCTATTGACAGTACACAACAGATTATCTTTACGGATGCTGGCAAAATGGATGATCCGGGCAATATTCTCTTTTCCGGTCCCGCTTTCACCCGTGATTAATACATTGGTATCCGGAAATTCTGAAACCTTCATGGCCAGGTCAAGAACCTTTAAAATTTGAGGGCTCACTCCGATCAAATGACGATCAATTTTTTCTTCCAGGCTTTTGGAAATGAGTGAATTTTTTTCTTCCATTTGCCGGATTCGCTGCTGAAGAAGGAGAAATTTTTCAGTCCGTTCAATGGCAATTTGAATATCCATCGTCCTGAAGGGTTTTCTCAGATAATCGAGAGCGCCTAATCGCATGGCCCGGATAACAGTATCCATATCCCCATGGGCCGAAACAATAATTACTTCAAGTCCGGTATAAGAAGCTTTTACTTCTTTTAAAATATCCAGGCCGTTGGCTCCTGGCAATCTCACATCCAAAATCAGCAAATCAACTGCCACTCTTTTCAAAGTGGCTAACCCTTCCGCTTTTGTATTTGCAATAAGCGCTTCAAATCCGGTGTTCTGAAAAAATTCGGCCAACTCCTCGGAAAATTGCCTTTCATCATCAAGAATAAGAACTTTAAGATTATTCATGGGTCTATCTTCTCCACTTTATATTCAACCGGGATGATTATTTGTATTGTGGTCCCTAATGATAATTCACTTTGAATTTCGATGTTACCATTCATCTCTTTAATGATGCCGAACGCGATGGACAAACCCAGGCCTGTACCTTTACCTGCCTCTTTTGTCGTATAAAAGGGGAGCATGATTTTGTCCAACAGTTCCGGTTTAATACCCACACCGTTGTCCTTAACCTCCACATAAATGGAATCGTGATTTTGATAACTTCTAATTTCAATTATCTTATGAATCCCTGTACTTAAGGATTTCTGCTTTTCTTCAAGAGCATCTTTCGCATTGATCAGTAAATTGATGATAACCTGTTCGAACTTATATGTGTTACCTATGACTGTAGGAATATTTTCCTCAAGATTGACAATTAAATCAATTCCTCTGTGGATGAATTGGCCTGAAATCATCGATATGCCTTCCCGGATGCTGTCATTGATGTTAAAACTGGACAGGATGTCGCCATCGTTGCTTCGTGAAAAAGTCCGGATATGATCAATGATATAATCGAGTCTTGAAATATTATCAAATATTTTACTGGCTTTCCGGTGCAGGTATACTTTATCGATAATTTTATTCTTTCTGATCTCAGTGAGCAGGTTTTCCAGGCCCAACGAAATGGTATTCAATGGTTGGTTGATTTCATGGGCAATACCAGCGGCCATCTCTCCAAGACTGGCCATTCTTTCAGTATGGATCAATTGCTGCTCCATTTTTTTTCGAGATGAAATATTCCTGATAATCGCCATGAATGACCCTGGGCCCTGTTCATTTTCATGAATAAGGGTAGTGCTGATCTCGCTGATAAACTGTGATTGGTCGGCTTTAGTCAGTATAAATTCAACATTTTGTGTCAAACCGTTTTTCACGGATTTATCCATCATTTCCTGCAACCGGAGATGCTCCTCCTTTGGGAATAAACTACGGATATTTTTCCCTATAAATTGATTTTTATCGGTCATGCCAAAAATTTCAGATGTCATATCCGAAATTTCCTGGATTTCTCCGTTGATATCCATAATAATAATGCCTTCTGGAGAAGCATTTAAAAGGGTGCGGTACATTCTTTCCGATTCTCTTATTCTATGCTTTTGCCGGCTTAATTCCAGAAGAATTTTTATTTTACTTAACAGGATTGTCCGATGAAAAGGCTTAATAATAAAATCGATTATACCTGTCTCATAGTATTTTTCGACATGAAACTCGTTATAGCCATGGGCGGTAATGAATATGATTGGAACAAGTTCACGGGTCTGGTCGGCATTAATGATTGATGCAAGTTCAAGTCCGTCCATTCCCGGCATTTGGACATCAATCAATGCAAGAGCAAGTTCCCGATTCCGGATATTTACCAAAGCCTCTTCTCCGGAATAAGCTTTTATTATATTGACATTCAATGGCTTAATAACTTCCTCCAAGTAGAAAATATTCAGATCGAGGTCATCTACAACGAGTATATTAGGCTTTATTTCAGATCTCATGTGACAAAGATAGAGAATATGATGTCAATCCTGGGTGCCATTGTTTATGGCTTCGGCTAACTTTTTTGCAAAAAAGAATGCATTCACAAAAACAATTTAGTCTTCCTGCGGGATAGCTCAGACCACTGTTCCATTTCACGAATCAGGAAACGGATGGGATAGAAGGTCAATCCACCCCGAGTATCAACCCTTTAAGATATTCTCCTTCCGGATGATAAATGCTGACCGGGTGATCGGATCCCTGTGAAAGACGATGGAGAATCCTGATGTTCCGACCTGTTTCGAGCGCTGCCGACATGATGGCTGATGTAAACATTTCGCTACTGATTGCCTGCGAGCAAGAAAATGTAAATAATATCCCTCCGGAATTCAGTTTCTTTATCGCTGCTGCATTGATATAAATATAGGCATGCAAGGCGTTATTAGTCACGGTATGACTCTTTGCAAAGGCCGGAGGATCAAGTATAATCATATCAAATTTTTCCTGTGATTCCGTCAGATATTTTTTTGCATCCATAACCGAGGAAGGATGTGACTTTGGGTCAAATCCATTGATCCTGATATTTTCCTCCGTCCATTCAATTGCTTGTTTCGAGCTGTCGATTGAATTGACAAGGATTGCCCCGCCCTTTAAGGAATAAACCGAATAAGCACCCGAATAGCAAAACAGGTTCAGCACTTTTTTACCTTTTGCATAAAACTGGGCAAACATCCGGTTACTTCTCTGGTCAAGAAAAAATCCTGTTTTCTGACCCCGTTCCCAATTAACCCTGAACCGGTGACCGGTTTCGAGGATTTCACCGGTTTGAGGAGAGCCAAATAGATACTTATCCTGGATGCTGGATGCTGGATCCTGGATATTGGATACTGTATGATTGATGACAGATCTCGGATGTTGCGGTTTCAGTGTTTCACTGCTCTTATCATAAACAGCTTTAAGTCGATCGCTATAAATTTCCCTGAGCGCCTCAACAAAAACCGGGGTTAGTCGATGCATACCGTATGAATGTGTCTGGATGACAGCGACACCATTATAATAATCGATGATTAGCCCAGGCAAACCATCACCTTCGGAAAACACAAGCCGGTAGGCATTGGTAAGCGGTGTATCGGTTAATCCAAGTTTTTTCCGGAGTGAGAATGCTTCCCGCAGCTTGATTTTCCAGAACTCCTCATTAAATACGGCTTCCTGAAATGAAAATAATTTTACAGCGATGGAACCGGTAAAAAAGTGACCGTGAGCGAGAAATTCCTTTCGTGAAGAAAAAACAGTAACAATATCTCCTTCGTTGGGATTACCTTCGATCCTGAGGATCGCACCGGAAAAGATCCAAGGATGAAAACGTTTTATTGCAGCTTCTTTACCGGGTTTTAGAAAAATATGAACCATCTTGGCCATGAGAGAATTTTTCGGTAAAGGTACTGGTTCCTATCACCTGATAGTGACGAAATTAGTTTTTTAAATAATCCCATTATTATTAGTATATTTGCAGCACATTATAAAAAATTTAACACAATGAAAAAGTATTTCTTGCTTTTATTGATCCCTGTTTTTCTCTCGTGCGGACGCGCAGCCGAGAAAAAAGCCCAGGAATTGCAGGCAAAAACCGACAGTCTGCTTAGTCAAACCATGCAAAAAGATGAAGCGATAAACGAATTCATCCGCTCCATTAACGATATCCAGGGTACACTGGATACAATCAAACAAAAAGAAAATATCATTAATCTGACCACTGATCGTGGTGGAGAGATGAAACTTTCTGCAAAAGAACAGATCAAGACCGACATTCAGACCATTTATAGTTTGATGCAGAAAAACAAGGAAACCATTTCTGCTTTGTCGAAAAAACTGAAAAACTCCAAATTAAAGGTGGATGAATTGAATAAGATGGTAGATCGTCTCAATAAAGATCTTGCTGAAAAAGCTTCTCAAATTGAAGATCTGCGTGCCAAACTGGCTAAAATAAATGCCGCTTTTGAAGTTGCGAATCTTAAGATCGATACGCTATCCAGGACCGTTAAAGATCAAACCTCTCAGATCAGTAACCAGACCCAGACTATTGCGTCACAGGATGAAGCCATCAATACCGCCTATTATGTTATCGGAACCAACAAAGAACTTAAGAAAAACGGCATTATCAAAAGTGGGGAAATTCTTGCCGATTTCAATAAGACATTATTTACGAAAATTGATATCCGGAACGTTACTGAAATATCTATTCTGAGCAAGAAAGCAAAAATATTATCGAGTCATCCTTCAAGCTCTTATAAATTTTCAGGTGATAAAAAAATCATTCAGGCTTTACAAATTATTGACTATAAAGCTTTCTGGGCAAATTCGAAGTACCTTGTCATCATGGTAGACTAAAAAAATCCCATAAGAATAAAAAGGGGGCACCGTTCACGATGCTCCTTTTTTTTTGATCTTTGCCAATGATTTAATTTTCTCTTCATCATGCGAAAAATCATACTTATTTTGGCCTTTCTCCTTCTTTTCTCCCAGGGTTTTACTCAACGCAAAACTGCAAGTTCCTTTAAAATTGCGTTTTACAATGTGGAGAATTTATTCGACACGATCGATAACCCCCAAAAAAATGACAACGACTTTTTACCGACTGCAAAAGTCGCATGGACCAGTCAGCGATATCATCAAAAATTGATGCATATCGCTTCCGTTTTAGGTGCTATAGACAGCCTCAATCTTCCTGCAATCGTTGGTTTGTCCGAAATCGAAAACATGGGTGTGCTACAGGATTTGATTTCCTGTAAACCATTACGGACAGGCAAATACAAGGCCATCCTGGAGGAAGGTGAAGATCCGCGGGGAATTAACGTTGCCCTTATTTATCGTGGTGACGTCATGCGTTATATCCGGCACCGGACATTCCCTTCCGCTACATCGTTTAAATCACGGTCAATTCTTTATGTGAAATTTGTTAATATGAAGAAAGATACGTTTCATATTTTCGTCAATCACTGGAAATCACGCGAAGGAGATGGAGCGGAAACTGAGGCCAAAAGGGTCGAATCAGCAACTATCCTGAGGCATCTCACCGATTCGCTGTTAACCATGAATTTACGGACGAATATTGTGATCCTGGGCGATTTCAATGATGAACCCGGTGATAAAAGTATTTCAGGGGTATTGGGGGCGATAAAACCTACAGAAAAACCTGTTGCAAAATCGCTTTACGATTTAATGTATATCCGCAAGGAAAACGGTGAGGGCACCTTGTATTATAAAGGCTGGGACCTGTTCGATCAAATCATTGTTTCTGGAAATCTATTGATGAAAAAACCTGAAAAGGGAGCGGTTATACTTCCACCTTATGCCTATATTTTCAAGCCTGAATGGATATTATACAAGAACAAAAATGGTGAGATGATTCCCAACCGAACAGCCAGCAGTTCAACATATTTCGGAGGTTATTCCGATCACCTTCCTGTATATACAATTGTTAAAAACTGACCGGCAATTATTAACAATTGACTTCCGCGGTCTAATCTACTTCTGTGGCGCTGAGTAATTAACTTCCTTGAGTAACCGGCCGTTTTCGTCATAAAACCGCCATTTACCAACCCGCACATCTTCTTTATAAAAGCCTTCGTAACGGACTTTTCCGTTGTCGAAAAAAGCGGTTCTTTTACCTTCTGCTTTGCCATTGATAAAATTCCCCTGGCTCCAGAGTTTCCCGTTTTCATACCAATATGTCCATAGTCCATCCCGATCGTTATCCTTATAAGTGCCCTCCATTTGCTTCTGCTTATTGGGATAGAAGGTCGTTTCCTTAGTCATCTCCCGGTTTCCTCCCTTCCCTTTATACCAGCAAACACGTTTGGGTGATCCGTCGGGATAGGTTTCTTCCACTTTTTTTTGTTCAAAACTGCATGAAATCAATCCAAATAAGATAAGAGTCAAAAAGATAGTGTTTGGTTTCATGGTACTAAATTTGGGAACAAGATACAGGATGCAGGATGCAGGATGCAGGAAACAGGATACAGGTTACAGGATACAGGATACAGGATGCAGGATGCAGGATACAACAGGATACAGGATATAGGATAAAGGATAAAGGAAACAGAATGCTGGATGATAAATGACGAAAAAGTCGTAAATCTAAAATCGTAAATCATAAATCGATTGGTCTTATATCTTTTTTTCTTTAACATAAAAACTCCAGCCTTTGACCTTTGACTGAATCGTTGAATTTTCCTTCGTTAAAAACGAGATTTCCATTAACCCAGGTATGGGTCACCCGTGATTTGAATGTAACTCTTTCGAAAGGGGACCATCTGCATTTATAAAGTATATTCTCTTGAGAAACCATCCAGGGATCATCGGGGTCAATCAATAGGAGATCGGCATGATATCCCTTACGGATAAAACCCCTTTTATTGATCCTGTATAGGATTGCAGGACCGTGACACATTTTATTCACAATTTTTTCGAGCGAAATTTTCCCCAGGTGGTAAAATCCCAGCATTGCCACCAACGAATGCTGAATCAGGGGGCCACCGGAAGGGCAAGTGAGATAAGGATTCTGTTTTTCTTCAGTAAGATGCGGTGCATGGTCAGTGGCGATAATATCGATCGTATCATTTAAAACAGCTTCTAACATTGCTTCACGATCGCGGGATGTTTTGATAGCCGGGTTCCATTTGATCCTTGAGCCGAGGTCTTGGTAGTCGCGATCGTCGAACCACAAATGATGAATGCAGACTTCTCCGGTTACCTTTTTTTCAGCCAGTGGCCGGTCGTTCTGAAGCAATGCCAATTCTTTTGCTGTTGAAAGGTGAAGCAAATGAAGGCGGGTATCGTTTTTAAGTGCCAGATTAACGGCTTTTACCGATGATTTAAAACAGGCATCTTCGCTACGGATCAGCGGGTGGGCGAAAACAGGAATGTTTGTCCCAAATTTTTCCTCAAATTCCCTGAGATTATTCCTGACGATTGATTCTTCTTCCGCATGCACGGCGATGAGCAGGGGTGACTTTGCAAAAATATGATCCAATGTTTGCCGATCATCTACCAGCATTTCCCCGGTAGAAGCCCCAAGAAAAACTTTCAGTCCGCAAATCCTTGTAGGATCGGCTTTTTCAATTTCAGCCAGATTATCGTTGGTTGCACCGAGAAAAAATGAATAATTGGCCAGTGATTTTTGAGCGGCAAGTGTATATTTCTCCTCCAGGATTTCCAGGGTTATGGCCTTGGGAATGGTATTTGGCATATCCATGAAGGAGGTTACGCCTCCTGCCACTGCTGCTTTGCTTTCGGTAAATAAATCGCCCTTGGCCGTAAGTCCCGGTTCCCTGAAATGAACATGGTCGTCAATTACTCCGGGAAAAAGGTATTTCTGTTTTGCATCGATCCTGTCGGTTTCCTCAGGAAAAATAAAACCGGAGGGTGCATTTCCATTAAAAATTTCCGATATCCTACCGTTATTTATGAAAACGGCCCCGGGGAAACGGGTATTTTCATTTACAATCAGTGCATTATAGATATAGTATGGATGGGTTACCATGCTGTTTTATACAAATGAAAGAAATGTGCAAAAATAATGGAAAGGTAGGTTAGTTGGATACGGGTTTTTGAATTTTAACAAAACTTCTCCCGCGAAGGCTAATAACACCAAGAACAGCTTCTTTGAAGATACCTTTGCTCATTTTAGATTCACCCATGGTGCGATCGGTGAAGATGATCGGGACCTCGATAATGTTGAAACCCAATTTCCATGCAGTATATTTCATTTCAATCTGGAAGGCATAACCGGTTAAGCGTACCTTATTGAGGTCGATGGTTTCAAGAACATTCCGGGTATAACAAATAAAACCGGCAGTGGTATCCATCACTTTCATACGGGTAATGAATCTAACGTAGATCGAAGCGACGTACGACATCAACACCCGGCCCATTGGCCAGTTAACAACATTGACTCCCATAATATAACGGGAACCGATAATCAGGTCCCCTCCTTGATTTTTTGCGGCATCATAAAGCCGGAGCAGATCATCGGGGTTGTGCGAAAAATCGGCATCCATTTCAAAAATATATTGATAATCCCGTTTTAAAGCCCATTTGAATCCATGGATATAGGCTGTACCCAGCCCGAGTTTTCCCGTTCTTTGCTCCATAAAAAGCCGGGAAGGGAATTCGGGTATCATGGATTTCACAATGGTTGCAGTCCCGTCAGGGGAGTTGTCTTCGATGATAAGTACATCAAAATCCCGGTCAAGTGAAAATACCTTTCTGATGATACGTTCAACGTTTTCTTTTTCGTTGTAAGTCGGTATAATTACTAAACAATCACTCAACGGATATCTGATTTAGGTTACAAATTATTGCAATAACGAAAAAGGGAATCCGGTATTGCATCCGGATCCCCCTGCTTGTTTTTAATTGATCATTATTTTTTTACCGATATCACCCGCAGATGTTCGTATACGGAGCATATACAAACCGGATGGAGCTTCTATCTGATCTATATGGACAGCATTTATTCCCTGATGAATCGTTGCGTCCGACTTCCAGATTACTTTCCCGTCGAAGCTCATTAGTTCAAGCTTAATGGTTTCGCTGTTCTTTGCATTGAATTCTATCGTGAAATAATTTTTCACCGGATTCGGATAGATGTTCAGTTTCGAAATCACTGAATTCTGATCGTGGATGCCCTCATTGGATTTAAAGGTTATTCTGACGGTATCGGATTGAACGCCATAGGCATCCGTAACACGGCAATAAATTTTCTTTGTTCCGTATCCGATCCCGGATGAATCGACTGTAATGATCTGGGTAAGATCTCCGGTTGACCAGACATAGGTTACAAACTGACCTGCATCCAGGGTTACAACATCGCCACCATAGACAGTCTGATCCGGACCAAGATCCAGAACAGGATGCTGACTTATGGGTATTGCTAATTTAAACCGTTGCATAAATTCCTGGTAAAAAAGGTTTGGAATAACGGCATCGTGAATAACGATTGAATTCTCGTCATTTACGGTGTTTGCAGCATCACTCCAATTATGGGAGCCGGTCCATACAAAGGGATCCGATTGCGGATCCGATTGATCGACCACCATCACCTTACTATGCAATAAACCCTGTTCGTGGTATTCTTTGAAGTTGTTTGCCAGGGCGCCTGTCAGTGCATCAATAACCTGAGGTGAAGTAGCACGGTTGCTGATGATAACTTTCGAAGCAACACCATCTTGTGAACGTTCGATGATGGCATCACTGATGGTCGTACGGGTGATCAGCATGGTTCCGATCTCCAGGTCGGTATTGGCTGAATTGATATGAGAAATTAGCTGGCTGGTTACTCCGTCACTTGGGCTGAAATAAAGTTCCACCCGTTTTCCACCGATAATCAGCTCATGTGGAGTGTTGTCGGATTTGGCGGGGCCGAATTTTGCATTACTTGTATTGGGTTGTGGACCAGTGGACCCAAACATCTCTTCGAATTCGAGGGTATACACTTTTGCCAGACTGGCATCCTGGATAAAAAGAACATTGTTGGCATCGGTATTCACATTCTGATCAGTCCAGTTGCAGGAACCGGTCCAAACGATAGGATCGTTAGGATTGGTGGATTTTCCATCGATTACCATAAATTTATTATGCATTATACCTGTGGTGGCCGGACGGGCTATTTTGCCAATCCCGGAATTTAGTTCTGGAATTGCCGAATTATTGGTTGATCCGTCGGTGACAACACGAACCACAACGCCACGTGCATAAGCGGCATTTAATGCTCCTGGGATATTGGCGAGTCCTTCCACATTAAAATTATAAATTGCAATATCGATCGATTGTTTTGCCCGGTTGATGTAAGCGATACAGGTATCATCCACTGCCCTGTAAATTTGTTTAGCCTTGGGCCCGGTAGCAACGGTTGTATCAACTGACCGGGTGAAATAAATTTTCATCAATCCTGTAGAAACCGATTGCGTAATGAAATTTTTAAGCCCCGACCAGCCTGTATCCTGTGAGGCAACCGAAAACGCCTGAACATAGATCAAATCCGAAGGATTGAGTCCTGCAAGATCGATGGCATGGGTTGTTCCGCTTCCGGCGACACTTGTATGGCCGAGTTCAAGCTGAGGGGTCCGGCCATAAAACAGTTCGGTAGTACCGGAAATATTTGTATTCCAGTCCAGTGAAAAACCGGTGGTGGTAATATTAGTTACCGATAATGGGGTGGTGAAAAGAATTGAACTGGCAGAAATGATATCTGCTGTATCTCTCAATAATAACTGGTATCCTAAATTGGGATCGGTGTAATGAAACTGTGAAACTATTCCTACAATTGTAACTTCATCCGTTGGAATGATTTTTCCAACTAAATTAGAGGCTACGTTGACACGAACCTGAGCGGTTTCACCATTGGCCGTAACGTTGTAGTTGGTGTTTCCGGCAAAAACCCCGCCCCCGTTGGTAAAAGTCACGCCGATCATTTTAACCAATTCTGCTTCATAGTCTTCGCTCATCTGACTTGGTGTAATCACCTGGGGTTCGGGGAGTGGTTTTCCCGATGCGAGAACGGATGCAGCTGATACCGGATCAAGTTCCAGTAATTGGTTGTAATTCTTAAGGACACCGGTAATTACGACAGAGTCCCCCCTTAAGAAGGTATGTAAAAGATTGTAGCTATACCCTGCAATCCCAGCGGTATTATCCTGTAGATACCGGATGGAAGATCCGATCTCCGAACCATTGATCACTATGCCCCTTACTGTAACCGTAGTTCCGATAGGCAAAGCACGGGCTTCCGCGATGGTATTTTGTGAAAAAGCCTGTAATCCGGCGACTACAAGGCAAATGAATGACAATGCAAGTTTTTTCATGATTTATATTTTTTCTCTTTTAAGTTTATTTCCGTTTAATTTCAGCTTGTGAAATCACAATCTATTAATTCTTTAACAAAATAGTTTAATATCTCATCAATAAATCTGCTAGTAACTTAGTGCGATTGAAGCATTGAACGTCCTGCCCACTCCAAAGAAAACCCCGGCAGAAGAGGCGTCAAAATCGGTGGTACTGGTTGAGTAAGAATCATTGTTTTGGGCATCGGAAATGTATACCCTGTCGAGGACATTCAGTACACTGGCCCGAATGTCGAGCTTAAAACGTTTGAATGTAAACCGGTATCCTGCATTCAAGTCAACAAGATAATAAACCGGGAGTTGCCATGAGTCGCGCGGATTACCGTTTTCATCGAAACCTTTTGGATTGTTGACCGGATCGAGTGATGTTGGATCCATCTGAGAATAGTTTTTGGCAAAAAGGGTAAAACTTCCAGACACGTAAAGATATTTGATGATTTCCCAGCGAAGGCTTTCCATAAACTGAAATTGTGCGGCATCGCCAACATGAACACCTTTTGCATCAAAATAAAACTTCTTAAGCAGATTGCCAGCTGCATCATAAACTAAGGCAGTATCAGCAGAAGTCCATCTCCAATCACCCCAGGAAAGAACCTGGTCCCATTGAAGCATTGGGACTGGTTTCCATCCAAACTCTATTTCAATTCCTTTATGAAATGCATCCATTCCATTTATGTTCACGGGATAGGGTTCGTTATCAATGGTGACAGAGGCAGCCGCATCTAATGGACGGTTTTTCCATTTTGTAAGATATCCGTTGATATTCAATCCGATTGTTTTTGAATTGTAACTATAACCTACCTCCAAGGCCTGAACAATTTCGTTTTTTGCATCCAGGTACTCTTTATTTTCATTACTGAAAACATTTGAAAACCTCGGGGCCTTAGAAAGATAACCGAGATTCATAAATACATTATTCCGGTTATCGATATTGTAATTGACACCACCTTTGGCTGTAAAACCGGGAAAAACTTTCCATTTGGTCTGAGTAGCTCTAGCCTGGGTTGAGTTGATGTCATAGGCAGTTGCGTTCACAATATACAAGGTATCTCTTGTTAATCCACGCTGCTTTACAACAAATACGGTATCGTTTGACTTCCAAGGCTGCACAGGGTCTCCAAAATTATAGGTTAGATTCTGTGAACCATTATAATAGAAAATATCATCATGTCCTATAGCCTCTGTGAAAGTATTCCCGTCGATGACCAGATCCTTTTTCTTGAAATAGTCTATTCGTTTATAAGCTGAAATTGCCGAAGTGAGGTTCAGAAATGCGGTCCAGTTCCCTTTTTTGAATTCGAGTTGGGCAAAAATTCCACCCCAGCGAACTTTGGAATCATTATAATAATAGACTTTATCGCCTTCAATCAACTTAGTCTGGTAAGGATTGATGTTCTTATTCCCATCATCACGCATGAAATCGCCCCCCAGAAGATCATATACTTCTCCAAAGTGTTCGCCTTTATATGTCCTGAGATCAATTCCCCCTGAAAGCGTCCATAGTGGATTGAGTTCCCAATTAAAGGTCGACAACAATCCATACCACCTGTGGTTGTTGACACTACTGCGGATAATCTGTTCAGCCCGACGGGTATTGTCATTCATGTTTCGATTATATGCTGATTGAAAGTCGATAAGTCCATTTTCAATAATTACTGGGAACGTAGAGCTTCCCCGTGATCCGGCGGAATTTGTCCTGTAAGTATTTGTACCACCGCCATTTCCGATAGAGGCATAGAGAATATTGGACCAATAAAAATTATCGCTGGCACGCCAAAAATGACGAAGGCTTAATTGCGGCTTGAAATAATAATTCAGTGACTGGGGAAGGCTTTCCGGATTATCCTGGTAAATGGGGTTCCCCTCGTTATCCTTTGCAGTCCAACGGTTAATATAACCCCAATTGGAATTATACCGGAGCCCGTAACTATAGGTAGAATCTATCAATCCCTGGCGTACACCGAGTTTCAACGCATAATCCTTATCAAACGTGGCAATGGATTTCATATAGGACCGCTGTGCGTGCTGCTGGGGAGCTCCCATAGCTGAAAAGGTAAGGGTATGATTTCCCAATTTTTTATCGATACGGATGTAGCCAAACCAACCCTTGGTCCATGTATTGTCAACCCAGCCATTACCCTGCTTGTAGGAACCGGCAACAGTCACGCCCCAACCGTGTTTCAGCTGGCCCGTGGTAACTCCAAGCGAGGTGCGCAGATAACCATCGCTTCCCATCTCCTGTTTGATAATACCACCAAGATTTGCATCTATTCCTTTGGTGATAATATTCATAGTACCTCCAACTGAAGGAAGCGCCAGTTTGGATGCTCCGAGACCGCGCTGTACCTGAATATTGCGGGTAACAGCATCCAATCCGAACCAGTTTGACCAGTAGACCCAACCGTTTTCCATATCATTGACGGGAATTCCGTCAATCATCACTGCCAGATTACGCTGACTGAAACCCCGGATGTTGATGCGGGCATCACCATCGCCTCCACCCAGCTGTGTTGCATAAACCCCTGGCGTTTTGTTCAGGATCATGGGAATATCACGACTGGCAAGTTCTTCCTGTAACTGAATCGGTCGAACTGTGGAGAATGCCACCGGTGTTTCCCGGGTTTTTGCAACGTCGCCTACCACCTCAACCTCAGTTAGGGTAAGTGTATTTAATTTGAAGTCCTGAGTCACTTCTGTATTCAGAACAATAACGTCCATTTCCTGGGCGATATAACCTACATAAGACACTTTCAGGTGATAAGTCCCTTTGTCGACTTTGAGGTAATATCTTCCATCCATATCGGTAACAACTCCTTTGTTTTCACCATAAATGATGGTAGCGCCGATGAGGGTTTCTCCCGAGTTGGCATCTGTTATGACGCCACGGATCATATATTTTTGGGCAAAAAGACACACGGGAAACAGGATTGCGATAGAGAAAACAGTAAAACGTTTGATCATAAGTCAGAAATTTGATTTATTGTGAGAAAACATAGGGGCAATCCGTTCCTGGATGCCCCTATAATAAATTGAAATTCAACCTGAAAATTGTTACTGGATTATGATTTTTTTGATTATTGTCTGGTTATCAGAGCTGACCACCTTGACCAGGTAAACCCCGGCAGTTAAATCATTTAGGTGAACTGTCACTTCGCGAAGACGGGATGCATAGTTTCTGAAGAAGACCGATTGACCCACAACAGAAAGAATCTCAATGGAAGCTATGGTTGAAGAGGAAAGTACCCTGAATTGATTATCGGTTACCGGATTAGGTTGTACATTGATCCGGTTGGCATGCTGAAGTTCATTAACCGCGAATGAAGTTTTGCAATCACACCAATGAGTCCCTAAACTGTCGAAAAAATTGGCAGGTAGCGAATCGTACTCTTTCAGGGCATAAAAACTGTTGGGTACCCCACCAGTAAGTGAATCTCCATAATGGCTCATAACTATCCGGTCGATCCCAAACTTAACTGTATGTTTCCGCACCAGGGTTTTACTTTTCGTCAGATACCTCCCAACTCCGAGTACGTATGGTTTGGTATCGGTCCAGGAACCGGATGGATTGGTTAACCCTTGCCAGTTGAGTGGGATAATACCGATCTCTCCAAAAATGTCAATGTCTTTCCAGGTCCCGTTTTGCTGCTTTTTCTGTACGGATATTGCATCATCTCCATTCCAGAAAACACATCTTCCTCCAGGGGTTGTTCCATCATAGTCGTAAGGAGCAAGCCAGTTTGCCTTTTTACGCAAGGGAGGCCATACCATTGAATCCTGGCCTGGTTTAAGGGTATCCTGGATGATCACCCAGGTTTTATAAGGTCCGATAGTACCTGCCAGTGGCAGGTTATACATCGGATCCGTATCAGCTGTAGTGCTGCCATTTGACCATCTGATCAGTCTGTAAGCATTATCAAGAATTATAGGTGCGTTGGTGGGATTATACAATTCGAGAGCCTTGTTGTTATTCCACCCTTCAACATATTCAGACATAAAGATGTCGGAACAATTGGTTTGCGCATTGCTAAACAAGGCTGGTAACAATGCAATAAAAAAAAGTAAACGTTTTTTCATATTAAAAATTTTTGAATTTCAGGTTTGTGAAACAGCTAACAAAAGTAAAAAAAGTTATGGCAGTAAAGATTAAAGAATAAATAAATGTTAGTAACTTTTTGAAGTTTGGAATTGTTCCAGTTTATTTATTGATTCTTCAATGGTTGAAATTTCCTTGAAAGTCAGGAAGAGGCGGTCATTTTCCTGTTTCATTTTGCAGAATGCCGGATTCATCTTGAGGAATTCCAGGATGGTGGTAAACTGAGGGGATTGATAGTAAACTGAGTCGGGGTTACTTAGAAAATAAGCAATTAACCGACTTTTCCGGAGTACCAGTTTTTCAAAACCTAACTTGCGCGCAAGCCATCGCAAGCGAATTGTATGAAGCAATGATTCAGTCTGAACAGGCACGGAACCAAAACGGTCGATGAGTCTTTCCCTGAATGCAACAAGATTTGCTTCTGTTTCTATGGAGTCCAGCTCTTTATACAAATTAAGACGTTCGGTAATGTTGGTGATATAATAATCGGGGATGAGGATTTCGAGATCGGTCTCAATGGCACAATCGCGTATAAATTCCGACTGTTCTTCCATGGGAAAAACATCCCTGAACTCGGTTTCCTTTAATTCGAGTAGTGCCTCATCCAGAATCTTCTGATACATTTCATAACCAATTTCAGAGATGAAGCCGCTTTGCTCTGCTCCAAGAATGTTGCCCGCTCCCCGTATATCAAGGTCGCGCATCGCAATATTGAAACCGCTTCCCAGGTCGGCAAATTCTTCGATTGCGCGTAATCTCTTACGTGATTCATCCGTCAATGACGACATGGGTGGTGCAAGAAGGTAACAGAATGCTTTTTTATTGGAACGCCCTACCCTTCCGCGCAACTGGTGCAGGTCGCTGAGTCCGTAATGATGGGCGTCATTGATGATAATGGTATTGACGTTGGAAATATCGAGTCCCGATTCGATAATTGTTGTAGCCACCAATACATCATATTCACCTTCAATGAAATCAACCATCACCTTTTCAAGTTTATGTCCTTCCATCTGGCCATGGGCAATGGCGACTTTTGCTCGCGGAACCATTCGCTGTACCATCCTTGCCACTTCCAAAATATTCTGAACCCGGGTATTGACAAAAAACACTTGTCCGCCCCGTGAAATTTCAAAAGTGATGGCCTCCCTGATGAGCTCCTCACCAAAGGGATGGATCTCTGTCTGAACCGGATACCGGTTGGGTGGAGGAGTGTTGATTATGGAGAGATCCCGCGCTCCCATAAGCGAGAACTGAAGCGTTCGGGGAATCGGGGTAGCGGTCAAGGTTAGCGTATCGACATTTACTTTCAATTGCTTGATTTTTTCCTTGGCGCCAACACCGAATTTTTGTTCCTCGTCAATGATGAGCAGTCCAAGGTCTTTGAAACGGATATCTTTGCTTAACAGGCGATGAGTACCAATCAGAATATCCACTTTGCCGGCTTCAAGGTCAATCAATAACTCTTTCTGTGATTTTGCCGATTTAAAGCGGTTGATATAATCGACACGGCAAGGAAATGTATTCAACCTTTCTGTAAATGTTTTAAAATGTTGTAGTGCGAGAATCGTTGTGGGAACAAGGATTGCTACCTGTTTGCTTTCGGCCACGACCTTAAAAGCGGCGCGTATGGCGATTTCGGTTTTTCCAAATCCAACATCACCACAGATCAACCGGTCCATCGGCCAAGAATCCTCAAGATCACGCTTTACATCCTGAGTTGCCTTGATTTGATCGGGAGTATCTTCGTAAATGAAAGACGCTTCCAGTTCGGCCTGGAGATAAGTATCGGGTGAACACGACAGTCCGGCGGTGGCACGACGTTCAGCGTAAAGTTTAATCAAATCTTTCGCGATGTCCTTGACACGGTTTTTGGTTTTATTCTTGAGTTTGTTCCAGGAATCCGATCCCAAACGGTTCAATGAAGGAGCGCTTCCTTCTTTGCCGATATATTTCGAAATCCGGTGAAGTGAGTGAATGCTGACATATAACAAATCGTCATTTTTGTAAATTAACCGGATGGCTTCCTGCTCCCTGCCATTGTTCACTATTTTTTCCAGTCCGTCGAAACGTCCCACACCATGATCGATATGGGTCACAAAATCACCCGGCCGGAGATCATAAAGTTCCCTTAATGTCAACGCTTCCTTGCCTGCATATCCCTCCTGCAAATGAAATTTGTGATAACGTTCAAATATCTGATGGTCTGTATAGCAAGCCAGTTTCAGATCCTTGTCGATAAAACCCTCATGGAGGGAGAAATCTAAGGTAACGAGGGACGAAGGACGAGGGACGAGGGACGAGGCTTTTTTTTCGTCTTTCGTCTTTCGTCCTTCGTCCTTCGTTTCTATGTCTTCAAATATGCTATGCAAACGTTCGGCTTGCTTTGGATTGTCGGCAAGGAGAAAATTCCGGAATCCATTTTCGGCATTTTCAAGCAGATTCTGCAACAGGAGGTCAAAGTTTTTATTGAATGAAGGCTGTGGCGCTGTATTAAAAATAACCGGACGGGCAGTTTTAAAATAAAACCGTTGCCCAAATTCGATCGTGGAAAAACCAAGCAACAACTTCAGGAATTCATTTCCCGTGAGCAATAGTTCCGATACAGGTTGTTTTTCCAAAATATCCGCCATGAATCCTGCATCATCAAGCCAGAGAGCCGTATTTCCCGGCAGGAATGAAAAAATGGATTCATAGGACATTTGTTTTTCAGCATTTACGCGGATATCCGGGATTATGGTGATTTCATTGATTTTTTCGATTGAAAGTTGGGTGGATGGATCAAAAGACCGGAGGGAAGCCACTTCATTCCCCGAAAATTCGATCCTGTAAGGATGATCATTGCTAAAGGAATAAATGTCGATCAATCCGCCCCTTAACGAAAACTGACCCGGTTCGACGACAAAGTCTGAGCGTTCAAATTCATATTCGATCAGCAAGTCGAGGATAAAATCCATATTGACCTGTTCCCCAACGGAGAGTTTCAGGGTGTTTTTTTCTATATATTTTTTATTGACTACCTTTTCGGAAACGGCTTCAGGATAGCTCACGAGCATCAATTTCCGGGATCTCCCGTTAAGCCGGGTAAGGACTTCGGTCCGTGCCAGCAATCCCTGGTTATCTTTATTACCGGTATGAAAGCCGTGTTTGAACGAAGACGGAAAAAAAAGAACCCGTTTTTTCTTTGTTGGAAATTCCAGTTCACCCAGAATTTGTTCCAGGTCATTATAAAAATAGGCCGCTGATTCCCTGTCAGGAAGTAAGAATAAATGAATGTTGGTTGTATGGTTGAATACACTGGTGGCAATAAGCGATCGCGATGAACCAACAAGGCCTTTCAAAACAAACCGGAATTTGGGGAAGTGGTGAGATGGGGAGATGGTGAGTTGGTGAGTTGGTGAGTTGGTGAGGTTGTGAGATGCTGAATTCTCGGTTTCGCCGGGTATCAAGGTAGCAGGCGGAAGCGTTGGAGTATCTTGGATATTTCCCGGGTCAGTGTTAAGAACATCCGGATGGAACTGGCTTAAGATATCCTTTATCCCGGGATGGTTTTTATAGGCTGTAATGAATTCAGTATGATTCAAACGGCAAATCTCCTTGGGTTACTTCCCTGTTCTCAATTTTGAAGTGATGCATCATTCGATTTTAAAATCGGACGAATACAGATTCATGAATTCTTCCGCTTTTTTAACCATGTTATTCGGACCGATAAAAAGCGGAGACCGTTCATGGAGTGTGGTTGGCTGAATATCAAGAATCCGTCGAAAACCATCTGATGCCCTGCCTCCTGCCTGTTCGGCAAGAAAAGCGACCGGATTGGATTCATAGATAAGCCGGAGTTTGCCTTTTTTATTTTTACGGGTTCCCGGATAGATAAATATGCCACCCCGTATCAAGTTACGATGGAAATCGGCAACCATAGAACCGATATATCGCGTGGAATAGGGTCTGAACGTTTCCAAGTCGTCTTCCTGACAATAACGGATATATTGTCTTACCCCTTCAGGGAATGAAAAATAATTGGCTTCGTTAATGGAATAAATGGATCCTGTTCCCGGATATTTCATATCGGGATGACTAAGAATAAAAATGCCTACTGAAGGATCCAGGGTAAAACCGTTAACACCGTACCCGGTTGTATATACCATCATGGTCGACGAGCCGTAAATCACATAACCCGAAGCCACAAGGTTCCTTCCGGGCTGAAGAAAATCTTCAAGGGTGGCGGGGCCGCGAACGGTCCGCCGGCGATATATGGAAAACAGGGTTCCGATGGAAACATTGGATTCGATATTGGAAGATCCATCCAGAGGATCTATTGCCACTACATATTTTCCATGTTTTGATATATCGTTCTCGAGAATGATAATGTTCTCGTTTTCTTCCGATCCGATAGCACAACATTCACCACCTGATTTCAACGCAGCGATGAATTGTTCGTTGGCATATATGTCGAGTTTTTTCTGCTCTTCCCCCTGAACATTCACTTCTCCCGCAAAACCCATTACTTCGCCGAGACCGGCCTGGTTTATTTCGCGGTTGACAAATTTGGCGGCGATGCCTATGTCGCTCAACAAACGGGATAATTCTCCTGATGCCTGAGGATAATCCGCCTGTTTTTCAATGATAAATCCGGTTAGGGTCTTGAATTTCATTTCCATTGAATTAAGAAAGCAAAAATACGATTTTCCACCCATTTCACTACATTTGCACCATGGAAATCAAAGTATTCAAATTTGGTGGTACCTCTGTTCAGCATGCCGCCGGAATACGAAATCTGACTACCATCCTCAGGAAATATACGGTTAACCAGATCATCGTGGTAGTTTCAGCCATGGGGAAAACAACGAATGCCCTCGAGGAGGTTCTGAAACATTACATGCAAAAAGACATTATTGCCCTGATCGAAGCATTTGAAAAAGTTCAGAAATATCATTTGACTATCCTGGATGAACTGTTTCCCGATAAAGATCATGTCGTCTTTAAGGAGGTTGATTCGCTTTTCAATCAACTCAGGGGTTATATCCGCAGGGGGCATCTGTTCATACCGCATGCTGGTGATTATGATTATAATTATAATTATGATTTCGAGTACGACCAGATTGTCAGTTACGGAGAACTTTTTTCCTCCGCTATCATTCATAATTATCTGGTCGACCAGGGGTTGAACGTGACCTTTATTGATGTGCGTGACCTCATTAAAACAGACAAGTCATACAGGGATGCACGCGTTGACTGGGAGGTAACTTCGACCCTGATACGTCAGTCTGTTCCCGGATATTTTTCAAATCAGGACAAACCAGGGAAAATTATACTCACGCAGGGGTTTATCGGAAGTGATCTGAATGGGAACACGACTACGCTGGGACGTGAAGGTTCGGATTTTACTGCAGCCATTTTCGCTTATTCCCTGAACGTCAATGAAATGACCATTTGGAAAGATGTTCCGGGTGTGATGAATGCTGACCCGAAATGGATGAAGGATGCAGTGAAGCTTGACACACTGTCATACCGTGAAGCCATTGAACTGGCTTATTATGGCGCCAGAGTGATCCATCCCAAGACCATAAAACCCTTGGAAAATGCCAATATCATCTTACGGGTGAAATCGTTTCTCGACCCCGATGGCGAGGGGACAACCGTTCAAAACCTGACGAACTGGACCATTTCAGTACCAATATTCATCCGGAAACAAAACCAGGTTCTTATCTCCCTGTCATCGCGCGATTTTTCATTTATCATGGAAGAAAACCTGAGTCAGATATTTAAGATCCTGGCCACCTACCGTGTTAAAGTGAATGTGATGCAACATTCGGCTATCAGTTTTTCCTTTTGTGTTGATGCCGATCTGCAAAAAATTCCCCTATTGCTTAATCATTTCCAAAAAGAATATCAAACCCGGTATAATGAAGGAGTTGAATTGATTACTATTCGGCATTATCAACCCGATGTCGTAGAAAAATTGATCCGTAATCGGAATGTTTTAATGGAACAGAAAAGCAGAATTACCCTGCAATTGGTTTTAACGCAAATGTAATGAGGTAATACCGTAGAGGCGCATTGCAATGCGCCTCTACGGTATTACCTCATTGCAATGCGCCTCTACTTATTACCACATTGCTACGCACCTCTACGGTATTAACTCATTGCAATGCGTCTCTACGGTATCACCACCGGAAAATCGTACCGGAATTCTTCAAAAGTGGGTTTGTCTAATATTTTCGAGAGAAAATCGGCGTAAACGGGGGTAAAGGAAAATCTGCTGATGTCATAATAATCGTCAGAAAGGGATTTATTGCCAACTGTACCCATATCGATCGAAGTCGTGTTGAATTCTTCCAGTTCAACATGGGATGTGATCTTTGTCATTACGGGCATTTGTCCATATTCCTCCCTTAACAAAAGGTCAACAATCTTATCGGCAAGGGTGGAAGTGAGTTTACGGTCGTAATGGCGGCAATGTCCTGAACGGGCATAATATCCGCTGATTTGGGCTCTGGCTTCGAGGCCAAGTTTGTTGCTGATTTCCGAAGCCACTATGCCGCTGACACCGCCAAACCGAGGATGCCCGTATTCATCGACTTCCGAACTGGCATATACGACATCCACTTTACCGGTTTTTTCATCATACCAGCGGATGCCTTCGGAAACAGGAATAACAAGGCATTTCTTTTTTGAATTCATATAGGCTTCTTTCACAGTTTCGAGGAAGACCTCTTTGCGCGCTTTTGTAACCTCAAATTCAGGTACCAATCCCAGTTTTGCACCGCCGAATGTTGCTGCTCCGGTAAGCCAGCCTGCATCGCGACCCATAACTTCCAGAACGATAATGCGGGAATGAGATTCCGCGGTGGTTTTGAGATTCGCAGCAAATTCCATGATAGAACGGGCTGCCGATGGGAATCCGGGACAAAGTACGGCTTCGATATCCCTACCATTATAATTATGCATGGTCCTGGTCCGAAGATCATTATCGATGGTTTTCGGGAAACCGATCACCGGTATTCCTTCGGTTTCAAAAAGCCGTTTGGCTGCGCCATTGGTATCATCGCCACCGATGGTCACCAGAACATCGATTTTATACCGTTCGAGGTTTCGTAAAACCTGAGGAACGCGGCTTTCGGGATTCTTTTTTGAAGGGAACGGATTGGTCCGGCTGGAGCGCAATGCCGTACCGCCATAATACCCGTCGTATGGTTGGTTGGTCAGATCCACCACATCGCCGTCACCCAATAAACCCTTCCAGCCCCTGAGAATCCCATACACTTTAAATCCCAAAAGGGAAGCGCGGTTACGTATTGATTCAATACTTGAATTAATGGCCGGAGTATCTCCGCCTCCGGATAAAATGGCTAAAGTCTTTCCCTGAAATAATTTGTTTTCCAATCTCATAAATAAAATATAATTGAGGGCACAAAGCTAAAGAAAAACGGGAAATGGTGGAATCCCTAAATGGTGAAATGATGAAAAAGTCTTAATTTCGCCTTCTAATCTGATGTGTTGTGTGGAATTCTATTGTGCGGTTGATTTTACGCCAGCGGATCACCATTCTCTTTGTTATCGCTTTTCTTACTGCTTTCATGGGTTATAAGGCCACCCAGGTTAAAATGCAATATGAAAGCTCAAGCATACTTCCGGAAAAGGATACGACCAACAGGATATACCAGCGTTTCATAAAGCAATTCGGCCAGGATGGTACGGTAATGTTCATCGGAATAGTTGATACCCGGTTATTCCGGCAAACTCATTTTAATGCGTTGTTCGATCTCACGGATTCGTTAAAAAAGATACAAGGGGTCTCCGAAATCGTTTCTATCACCCGGATATATAACCTGGTAAAAAACGATTCCCTGAAAAAATTCGTGTTCATTCCCATCACTCCTCATAAACCGGCAAACCAGCACGTTCTCGATTCCGTTAAAACCCTGATATATTCACTTCCATTCTACGAGGGATTGGTATATAATAAATCGACTTCAGCTTACCTGATGGCATTGACCCTTGATAAAAAAACGGTCCAGTCGAAGGACCGGGTTAGGCTCATCAATGCGATAAAAGCTATGGTTGACCGTTTTTCGGAACGATCAAAGATCGATGTTCATTATTCCGGACTTCCCTTTATCCGGACACTCGTGGCAAAAAAACTGGAAGGCGAGATGAAACTTTTCATGGTTCTGGCATTGCTGATCTCCGCTATTTTCCTGTACATTTTTTTCCGGTCGACTAAGGCGGTAATATTTCCCATGCTCATCGTGATGATCAGCGTGACATGGGCGTTGGGAATGATGGCCATTTTTGGTTATAAGATTACCATGCTCACTTCAATCATTCCACCATTGGTTATTGTTATCGCAGTGGAGAATTGCATTTTTATCCTGAATAAATACCATTACGAATACAGTCATCATCATAATCAGGCAAAGGCGCTTTCCCGGGTCATCCAGAGGATCGGGGTGGCAAACCTACTGACCAATGCCGCGACGGCTACCGGGTTTGCCGCGTTTACCATCACCAACAATAAACTCCTCGTAGAATTCGGATTGATCGCGGCCATCAATATCATGGTCATTTATGTCCTTTCGCTTACTCTAGTCCCCATTTTTTTCAGTTACCTGGCGCCGCCGAAAAGCAAGTATACGAAACACATTGAAGAAAGTCTCGCTAAATCACTGATTGACAAAGCGATCATCTTGGTTGGACATTACCGGAAATCCATTTACATTGTAATGGGTGTATGCATTGTTGTCGGGATTATAGGCGCCATGAGGCTCAAGACCAAAGGGACCATCGTCGATGATATTTCCACCCGTGATCCCATATACAAGGATATGATATTCTTTGAAAAACACTTTAAAGGAATCATGCCATTGGAAATTACCGTGGATACGAAAAAGAAAAAAGGGGTCATGAACCTGGCTACCCTGAAAAGAATCGACCGGTTGCAGGACACCTTAAAAACTTATAAAGAGTTGTCGAAACCATTGTCTATCGTGGAGGTGATCAAAACCGCAAAACAGGCATTTTATGCCGGTGATGTGCAATTTTTTTCGCTTCCGGATGCAAATGAGCTTACATTTATGGCCGGGTATATCCCGTCGTTCAAATCGAAAAAACGATCAATTCTCGATAATTTCATCGATTCAAACTATCAGGTTACACGGATCAGCGTTCAGATGGCCAATGTAGGGACGCACAAGATCGACAGTATTCAGAAGAGCCTGAGACCAAAAATAGATTCCATTTTCAATCCTGCAAAATATGTTGTAACCATGACCGGTACCAGTGTTGTGTTCCTGAAGGGGACGAACTTCCTGATACGGAACCTCTGGGAAAGTATTGCTCTTGCTGTGATAGTCATTGCTTTTTTGCTGGCTTTTCTTTTTACCTCCTGGCGTATGATCCTGATCTCGCTGATCCCGAACCTGATTCCCCAGCTCATGACTGCAGCCCTGATGGGTTTTGCAGGTATCCCGATAAAACCTTCCACAATCCTTATTTTCAGTATTGCACTTGGAATTTCGGTCGACAACTCCATTCAGTTCTTGTCCCGTTACCGTTTACAACTCAAACAAACCGGGCATGATATTCCGGCTTCCGTGATATCTGCCCTTCGCGAAACGGGATACAGTATGATCTACTCTTCCACTGTGCTCTTTTTTGGATTCGGAATTTTCGTTCTCTCCACATTTGGTGGTACTCAGGCGTTGGGATTCCTGATCTCTTTCACGCTGCTCGTTGCCGGATTGCTGAATATGTTTGTTCTTCCGTCCATGCTGCTTACCCTGGATGAATGGAGCACTACCAAAGCTTTCGAGGAACCATTGGTGGATATTTATGAGGATCAGACTGATGTGGATCTTGAAGGGGTTGATTTTAAGCATGATGAAGATGTGAAGAACAATTGAACAATAGAACAATAGAATATTGAATATTGAACCAGTAAATACGATCTGAGAATTTCAACCGGAAGCACCATGAAAGGAATCATTCTTGCAGGAGGGGCAGGAACCCGTTTACATCCTCTGACATTAGCCGTAAGCAAACAACTGATGCCGGTCTACGACAAACCCATGATCTATTATCCGCTTTCGGTATTAATGATGGCCGGGATCAGGGAAATACTGATCATATCGACCCCCACGGATTTACCGAATTTCAGAATCCTGCTTAGGGATGGTCATGCGCTGGGTTGTTCATTTTCCTATGCCGAACAAGCCGTTCCCAATGGTTTAGCCCAGGCTTTTGTGATTGGCGCTCCGTTTATCGGGAACGATAAAGTGGGGCTTATCCTGGGCGATAATATTTTCTATGGTACAGGACTCAAACAAACGGTGCAGGAAAACAGTGATCCCGTTGGTGGTGTAGTGTTTGCATACCATGTACATGACCCCGAACGGTATGGTGTTGTTGAATTCGACGATAAATGCAATGCCATCTCCATTGAAGAGAAACCCACACATCCCAAATCCAACTTTGCCGTTCCGGGGCTCTATTTTTATGATAATTCCGTGATTGAAGTAGCCAGGAACATTAAGCCCAGTGCCCGTGGTGAATATGAGATTACCGACGTAAACAGGTACTATCTTGAACAACGGAAACTGAAAGTTGGTATCTTAAGCCGTGGTATTGCCTGGCTCGATACGGGTACGTTTGAATCACTGCTTCAGGCTGCCCAGTTCGTTGAAGTGGTACAAAATCGCCAGGGGTTGAAAATCGGATGTATCGAAGAAATTGCTTTCCGGATGAAATTTATCAACCGGGAACAATTGAATGAAGTCGCCCATCCGCTCCTAAAAAGCGGTTATGGACAATACCTGATGAATTTAACTGAATAACAATCATTCCGGTCGATATGTATTCCCTTGAATCGATACAGCACCGCATTTCAACCGCTTTCACTTGTACACAATTTCTGAATGAACCCGTGAAACTTTACGAACCTATAATCTATACCCTTGACCAGGGTGGCAAACGAATTCGTCCTGTTCTGGTTCTTCTGGCATGCGATCTTTTCGGAGGAGACATTGAAAAAGCAGTTTTTCCGGCCATGGGCCTTGAGATCTTTCACAATTTTACACTACTGCACGACGATATTATGGATAATGCTCCGTTACGCAGGGGTAAGGAGACTGTTCACAAAAAGTGGAACGATAACACCGCCATCCTTTCCGGTGATACCATGTTTGTCCTGGCATATGAATATGTTGCTAAAACTGATCCGGCACTTTTGCCCGATGTGCTCCGGCTCTTTAACGATACGGCCAGGAAAGTATGTGAAGGACAGCAGTATGACATGAATTTCGAAACACAAACAAATATAACCATCGATAAGTACATGATGATGATCCAGCTGAAAACTGCGGTGCTTATTGCTTGTAGTCTTAAGCTCGGAGCCATCATTGCGCTTGCCGACCCTGTCGACGCAGAAAATATCTACGATTTCGGGATTGAACTGGGATTGGCCTTTCAGTTACAGGATGATTATCTCGATGCTTTTGGCGATACTTCGGTATTTGGAAAAGAGATCGGCGGTGATATAATTACCAATAAAAAAACATTTCTGTTTTTAAAAGCCTTCGAAGTTGCACACGAAGATGATCTTATTCAGTTGACTCATTATTTTTATAGTCCTGAAATTCCATTGACTGAAAAAATCTTTGGGGTTACCCGGATTTATCAGAAACTCAGAATTGACGAATATACCCGCCAGGAAATAGAATTGCATTTTCAACAAGCAACCCGGATACTTGACACTTTAAATGTTAAAGAAGAATTTAAAGAAGAAATCCGGGGATTATCATTGGGAATGGTCGGCAGAAACAAGTGAGAAACACCTGCCACTTTCAATTATAGCGTCTAATATCCATTATTTTGCATTTTGCACTTTGCGTCCTTCGTCCTTCGTCCTTCGTCCCTCGTCCTTCGTCCTTCGTCACGATTCCAGAATTTCCAACTCATACTGCAGTTCTTCCCACCGTTTCATTTCACGAGAGAGGCCTTCTTTAAGTAATTCATATTCTTTGTACAAAGTGCCATCCTGAATCTGTTTCTGATATTTCTCGGGATTTCCAAGCCTGACTTCCATTTCCTTTATTCCGGTCTCTATCCGGTCAATTTCAGATTCACTTTTGGTGATTGAATTTTTTACTTTCCTGATTTCCCGGTCGTTTTCTTTCTTTTTCTCCCAGTTCAATTTATTCAGGGAGGTCGCTTCCACTCCGGATGCCATTTCAGTGTGTTTTAGATTTTCAGTCAGTTCGGCCAGGCTACGCAGGCGGCGTTGTTCCAGAAAATCGTAAATGTCGCCGATATATTCTTTCATGGTCCCATGTCTGAATTCAAACACCCGGTTGGTAAGGCCCTGCAGAAAATCACGGTCATGGGAAACGATGATCAGCGTTCCGTTGAATTGCAGCAGTGCATTTTTAAGAACATCCTTCGACCGCATATCGAGATGGTTTGTCGGTTCGTCAAGAATCAACAAATTAGCTGGAGTAAGCAGCAATTTTGCCAGGGACAACCGCGATTTTTCTCCTCCCGAAAGGATTTTGACCTTTTTTTCAATATCGTCGCCACTGAATAAAAATCCGCCGAGGATGGCCTTGATCCTTGTCCGGATATCTCCTACCGCAATATCATCAATGGTTTTAAACACTGTTTTCTCCGGATCCAAATAATCACTCTGGTCCTGGGCATAATAACCGATGACAACATTGTGGCCGAATTTCAGTATCCCTGTAAAGTCAACCTGTCCGGTAATTACTTTCGACAATGTTGTCTTTCCCTCACCGTTTTTCCCGACAAAGGCAATCCGGTCATTTTTGATGACGGAGAAATTCAGATCATTTAATACCCGCTTCTGTGGATAATCTTTATACAGGCGTTCAGCTTCAAGGATAATTTTTCCGGAATGAGGTGCCGGAGGGAACCGAAAACGGATACCCGAATCATCCACCAGATCAACTTCAACCAGTTCAATTTTTTCCATCATTTTAATACGCGACTGTACCTGTTTCGCTTTTGTGGCTTTAGAACGGAAACGTTCCACAAACCTTTCGATCTGGCGGATCTGCCGCTGCTGGTTATTGTGCGTGGCCAGCTGGCTCTCCATCCGTTCCTCACGCATCAATACATATTCCGAATAATTGGCTTTATAGTCGTAGATTTTACCTTTAGAAATTTCGATGGATCGTTTAGTGACATTGTCGAGGAATGCACGGTCGTGGGAGACCAGTACCACAGCGCCTTTGTAATCGGTTAAAAATTCCTCAAGCCACTGGATGGAATCAATGTCGAGGTGGTTGGTCGGTTCGTCAAGCAATACCAGATTTGGCTGTTGCAACAGGATTTTAGCGATTTCCACCCGCATTTGCCATCCACTGCTGAAAGTTGTCAGCTTACGTGTAAATTCTTCCCGTTCGAAACCCAATCCCGAAAGGACTTTTTCAATATTTACATGAATTGCTTGTCCTCCAAGGAGATGATAGCGTTCAAGAGTATCGGAATGGGCTCGGATAAGTTTATGATAACTTTCTGATTCATAATCGGTTCTTTCACCTATCTGGCGCTCATAACCGGCAATGCGTTCTTCCAGGTGCACCACTTCACTGAATGCAGTCATGGCTTCCTCCATGACACTCTTCTTACTATTGGGTTCCATCTCCTGGGGAAGATAACCTATAGTAAATCCATCCTGGTAAATCACATCTCCCTCATTTGCCTTTTGAATTCCCTTGATAATCTTCAATAAGGTCGATTTACCGGCTCCGTTTTTTCCAACAAGGCCGATGCGATCCTTGTCATTGATAAAAAAAGAAACATGATCGAAAAGCGATTCCCCACTGAATTGAACCGAAAGATTGTTGATTGAAATCATAAGCCTGGCAAAGATACAATTAAAAAAAACCGCCTCAACTGTTCTATTGGGGCGGTTTTGAAACGAAAGATACGTAATAAAAACAGGTATCTCCTGGTTTTTACTTTCCGATAACTATTTTTTGAGTTATCACTTGATGGTCGTCTTCCACGCGGATCATATAAATTCCCTTCGGTTGGGCACTCAGGTCAATGGTTTTGATCCGGCCAGCTGTTACCTGAACGTTGGCTTCTTCATAAACCACACTTCCAAGTGCATTCATGATCCGGATGTTAACTGACCCCTTGCCTGAATCAAACCGCAGGGTGAATTTCCCGTTATTCGGATTCGGATAAACACTTAATCCCTGAAGATTGGTTTCTCCGATGCCCGTTGCCGACTTCACAGCGCCATTGATAACCTGGGGCTCAAAGAGCACACCATCGAAATCACTGAATTCCTGTTGGGTCGGAGCATTGACAAATTCCAGGGAGGAACTCTCAGCTGAGGTAGAGGTAAAGTGCAGATTGCATAGGACACTATTTCTGATGGTTACACCCGAAATATCAGCAGCCCATACAAAGGTCATAAACCCAGGAGCCGGTGTGCCGATGGTGACACCATCAATTCCCTGGTACCAGCCTGTGATCTCTCCGGGAGTCAATTTCGAGGGATCGTATTGTACCGTGAACTGGAAGGATCCGAGGTTGGTCATATCGGAAATGACAACTGGAACGGTTATTTCACCCTTTTCTGCAGTTACCGGTTCAAGACTGATCACGCCCTGGTGATTGGGTTCCAGTGATTTGTTGACCGTCGGAATGTAAGAACCATTGGCATCGCCGTAAACGATTCCCTTGAAATTCTGAGTTACACTGCCTCCCCCTACGGTAAAGGGTGTGTTGTTAAACAACCAGTCGCCGGCCGGGAATGAACTGATAATGGTAGCAATGCGCTTTTTTACCAGCAGGACATCTGCTGCCGTTAAACTTCCCGAAGCATTAACATCGCCCGAGGCAAGATAAATACCGGTGAGCAGCGCAATGTTTGCAATGTGCTTACGATATAACAGAACATCGGTTGCGGTGACTCCGTTCCAGGGTTTGGTCGTAGTTGCTTCCAACGTGTAATTACCGGCCGGAACAGAGGTAAAGGTATAATTACCAGTTGCATTGGTAGTCGTAGTGCCGATAACCGTTCCGCCGCTGTTTTTCAGTTTAACGGTCAAACCGTTCAAAGGTGTGTTCACCGTATTGGCATAAGTTATCGTGCCCGTCACCGAAGCTGCTGCAGGAGCTGCAGCCGGGAAAACAATGTAATCGATCCAGCCACAATCGCTTCCGTTCGAAACGCTGCCGTCTTTCATATATTCCCATTTGAAGGTATGGTTGCCTGCGGCTACAGGATATGAAGCCTTTGTCCAGGGTGTTTCCCCCGACCATTGCCCTATATTTGTACCATCGAGGAAAAACTTAAGGTAATCGTAGCCAGTTTCCGAAGAGGTCTTATAATAGAATGATATACTATCGGGATTGGTTACATTCATCTGAAGGCTTAGATCTGATTTTTGACTATGCGTTATCGTCCCCGATTTGGCAGAATAAAGACCTTCATAGGGATCAACATTGGTGACAGACCATGGCTGATTTCCTCCCTGTGTCCATGCATATTGCGTAAACCCGCCTGATTCAAAGTCTTCCACGATCAAACCGATCTTAGCATTAAAGGTTTTTTCAGCAGAATACTGGTCTGCCACAACAGAGAAGTTAAAGTCGATCAAAGTCCCGATCGGCGCTGAAGGATCAACTGTGATATTATATACCGCCGTTTTCGGTATATTGGGTTCCATAATTCCAAGATCAACAGGTCCGGAATTAAAAGTAATATAGCTACTCAGGGAACCCAGCGTTGCCAAGGCATCATATGATGAGCTATGTCCGGTATTTGTAGCAGAGATTAATAAATCTGCGGTTTCACCCGGATCAAGACGTCCGTTTCCGTTGCCGGTCGGGTCTGAAATGGTCAAGGTTCCAACAGTGAGTACAGGTGCATTCGCAATTACCGTAAGATTTGACGTCCAGATATTCGTCCCATCCGTGGCAGAAACTGTGAAAACAGCCGTATGTTGATCGGGGATATTATTGGCTGATGATAACGCGTATGCATTGTCTACATGCACCGTGGTGTTGGGTGGAATGTTTCCAAAGTTTTCAGTAGAGTCGGAAATCGTGATATAGGGATCATCTTCAGAAAAGTTAACAACAATATTTGATGCCTGCTCTGAACCCACATTTTTCATCCCCAATGAAAGATTTACTGTTTCATTAAAATCCAGCGGCCCATTTCCGTTCCCGAGTATGGTATCGTTGACCCAGTAAAAATCTTTGATCACATATGCACCGGAGGGCGGAATTACCTGAACTGATTGGGAATATCGGTAATAATTCTCTTTGGTTACGGTAACATTGACAAAGGTACCAGGAAGCTGGGCCGGGATGGTTATGTCAACGGGAGAACCCGTTCCCTGACCTGTCCCGAGAATTTCGCCATTGACGGTCAATGCAATGAAGGACCCGGCATTGGCGGTAACTTCAAATGAAGTTAACCCGCTTAACAATACACCTTCATGTTGAACGGTAAGGTTTTGCGGAACTTCGGAAAACAAATTCAGGAAAGCGTCGCAATGGGCATGGAAAAGATAATAAGTAACCTCTTTGTTTTCGGTATTATAAGGCCAGTTGGATTGCTGGAGGAAATATTTTCCGGCCGTCATACCTACGGCGGGCAACATACCCCTTGAGGCCGGTGTAGTTCCATAGCCCGGCATAAAGTTGGGCCACATGTTGTCGTACATGCCCCATGTATAGGCATCATTAACAAAGGAGTAAGATACTTCCGAAGGCGCTACAAATCCAAGTGCGCCGGAATTATTTCCATTTTTCGTATAACGATGGAATTTTTCACCGAAACAATCTCCGCTGTAATTATATTTTCCTGTTAAACAGTTGATCGAGAAAACAAAAGTAAGATCGGTATTGGTTAACTGATTGATGTGAGTTCCAGTGAAGCCGGGTTCACCCCAGCCATCTTCATAACCATGATCGCGGTGCTGGAGAATGAAAGCCCCATTGTTTATGGCATTAACAACCTGTGCAGGAGTCCCTCCTGAAAAACCGCCAAGTCCCTGGGGAGTGGCCGGTATATATCCCAATCCACTTGGACCGAAATAATTGACAACCTGGCCCGTGTTGGTGGCAGTCGACCATGGGTCAACATTGGGGTTTCCATCATAAATGGCATTGATTCTAACCTGGTCTTTACCCAATACGTTGTGCCAGAACCCACCTACGATTTCAGAACAAAGCTGGAACCACCGTTCAGTTTGCCAACCCAAAGCAGTGATGGGATGATGATAAAAATCGGCGCTGGTTGGCGGATTTCTTTCATAATTCAATCCCTTGCTTACCATTACCTGGAGCTGGGTGGCATTGTTGGCGGTGATACGCGAAAAAATGATATCCGGCATCATATTGTTGTTCACATCGGCATAGATGTTATCCGATACACAGTAGTTGTCCCATAACGGGGATGTAATTGAATTGTTCACATTGGAGCCATAATCGGCCAATAGAAGAACGGCAGCCGGAGGAATGGTCCATGTGTTGTATGCATTTGTCACATAATTTTTGATGGCGGTAGATGTGTTGCCACCGACTTCGGCCAGCGTTTTAATCCCGGTACGGATTCCCTGACTGGTACGCCATTGTTTAATCGAATCGGCCCATTGCGTAAATTCAGGATTATTGGGAACAATGATTAAATACTCAAAGCCGATTTCCTTTTGACCTGCAAAAGACGAAGCGCGTTTGCCATAATCAATTTCCGGAAGCGCTTCCCGGTTGAGCAAAGCATCCTGCAAAATGGGATCAAACCATTGACTGCGCAAACGGTCCTCGCCAAAATGGCCGTTACCACCCACGAATGTGATTTCAACTTTGATGTCCTTATATACGATCAGATCTTTGGTAACCGGATTGTACTGGAACGGTGTAATGCCAAGGAGAACGGCATCTACTCCACGAATCTGGGTGACTTCGGATAATTTCACCGGATTCTCGGGATATAAACCATTTCTGGAATAAATGGATTGTTTCTTCTCATATACCATGGGTGATTTATCATTGTCCCATGGAATGACTGGCGCAGGAACAATATCCACATTATGAATTGTTTCCGTGCGTTGCGAGAGGATGTTCAGTTTTGGTGTGGCACCTTGGGGAACGGCTATATACGAAGCCCGTCCGGGTAAATTCGGAGCGCCTGCATCGTTGAAGAGCATGGCTCCGGGAAGATCGACATCTTTTACTGTCTGACCATTTAGGTTGAAATCGTCAAGGGAAAACTGAGGAACAGAGAAAATAACCTGAACAGAAGTAGTTTTTGAATCCATCAGGTTAAATCCGGCTTTACCCCATGAATCGGAGTAAGAAAAACTTTGGGCATTTACGCTCAAAGCAAACAAACATAGCATTCCTGCTATTACCAGGGAAAGGTTTTTCATGATTTTTATTATTGAACGTTTATCTAACGATAAAAATTTTCTTATTTATTACACTACCAGCTTCTTTTACACTTAGCAGATATATTCCTTCGGGCAGTATCCCAAGATTAATAATTTTTGATCCGGAAGCGGGAACGGCGACATTGTTTTCTTCAAACACAACAGAACCCAGTGCATTCAAGATCCGGATGTTAACTGATTCCTTGCCTGAATCAAACCGCAGGGTGAATTTTCCGTTATTCGGATTCGGATAAACACTTAATCCCGCAAGATTGGTTTCTCTGATGCCCGTTGCCGACTTCACAGCGCCATTGATGACCTGGGGATCAAAGAGCACACCATCGAAATCACTGAATTCCTGTTGGGTCGGAGCATTGACAAATTCCAGGGAAGATCCCTCAGCCGAGACGGAGGTAAAGTGCAGGTTGCATAGGACACCATTTCCGATGGTTACACCCGAAATGTCAGCAGCCCATACAAAGGTCATAAATCCAGGAGCCGGTGTACCGATGGTAACACCATCAATTCCCTGGTACCAGCCGGTGATCTCTCCGGGAGTCAATTTCGAGGGATCGTATTGTACTGTAAACTGGAATGATCCAAGGTTGGTCATATCGGAAATGACAACCGGAACGGTTATTTCACCCTTTTCTGCAGTTACCGGTTCAAGACTGATCACGCCCTGGTGATTGGGT
>JALNZC010000085.1 GCA_023229525.1 Bacteroidales bacterium | reverse complement strand
CTTGATTTTTGGGACAGATTTGATCTCCGCACAGTTCAGATACGCATACCCGTAAACAAATGAAAGGATATTCTTAGCCTGAACTCCTGCAAGACCCTTGCTGTTCTGGGCAATACCTTGTAGTTCGGAAATCTGCGCCTGGCTCAACTCATAGACATTTTTTTCCTCATTAATCAGATCACTCTGGATGATCTTCAGATCTTTATAAAGATCATACTCCGCCTGGGCATCCGTATCCATCGCATAGAGCTGGGGGAGCATATTGACCAAAGCCATGGCCGAGGTGGCATTCTTTTGTTGCAAATATGAATCGATTATCTGGTAATCAGCCTGGATGTTCTGAAGATTATCCAGCCAGTTTCTCACGCGGGATAACTCAGGGACCGTATCGATCAACATATCGCGTAAGAGAGCATAAACAGCCTTTGTTTTGTTGGCATTAAAAGAAGACAGCTGCTTTTGCAAGGTAGTTTTATAGGATGAGCCGGATGCAAAAGCCCTCAACAATTCGATCATATAATCGGGAAATGGTGGTGTTCGTTTGGCAAGGTGGGTAAGTAACTCCTCGTTCCGAAGTTCGTCGGGATTTGCTGAAAGGATCTCAAAGAGAATGGCATCGGGTAAAACATCATATTTATCTGCAGCTTTCTTCAGCACGTCCTTTGAAAGATGTGGAGAACTGCCCAGCAATTCATCCCGTAACTCCATGGTTTGGGACGGAGTGCTGCTAACAATTTCAGCTTCCTTTAGCGCAGTACTTCCTCCATCCTTCAGCGTTTCGTATAATACGAGTAAGTTGTCATATGCAACGGAGTTATTGGCAAACTGTTGTTCGAGTGCGTTAATCTGGTTATCCGTCAATTTCAGATTAGAATTTCCTGATCCATAATTTGACAGGCATAGATTCTGATTGGGAGTAGCAAATAAAAATACATTATAGTAATAGATTGGTTTTTCTCCGGGAACACCTTGTGTCCCTGGATTACCGCTATAATAGGTATAATCAATCGGCCATTCACCATGATTATTAAAATCACTATATGGATTTGAGCCAGTATGTGAAAACACATTACCAGCACTCGACGTTGATGTACCTTGATATATAGCAATTCCCAAGGTATCCACGTAAAAATCATTACTGACATTGCCAAGATTCGAATTACAGAAATAACATAAACCACTGAATGGAGGTGTAAGCGAACCATTAGCCCCCTCAGACAGATTTCCTGCGGTAATTCCATTGAAATCGTTTTTATAGATTTCATTATATAATACTGAATATGGAGGAGTTATTGGTCCTTTAATCCTGATACCAATGAAATTGTTTCCATTTGGCCTTGTATTGTAATAGGTGAATTTATTCTCTTCCACAGAGTACCCGTTACAATTGTTCAATTCAATTCCAATTCCAGTAAAATTAGGACAATTGGGGTTGGCTCCGATGTAAAAATCACTGAAAATAATCCGGGCATTAGGCACAGCATCCAATTTAACCCCATAACTATTGTCTCTAAAAATCGCATCATTCACATAGATGGTCTTTGTCGACATGGTATTCAAGGCCTCAATACCCGCATACAATCCTTGGAATTCGGATTGTATCAGAGATCCTGTTGGACAGGGTAAAACAGGACTTGAACAGTAGGATACCACATTGTATTTTGCATCCATGGAACGGATTCCATATCCCCTGTTTGAGTTATTATTGACTTTCAGGTTCTTGAAGCGGCAACCAATGATCCGGATACCCTCAACATCCCACATTGATATAAAGTCATAGAATGGATAGGGTATGATATAATTATCATCAGTAACAAATTGACAGTTTGAGAAATAGCCGAAATTACTCATTTGAATCTGGGGATTGACCGGATTGAAATTATGGTACCTCATGAAATCAACAGTAAATTGGTTATTTTTGAAGTTAGTATTGGTAGCACGCACAATGCCACCCATGGAGTTAAAGTCGCCAGGATGCCAAAGGCGAATCGCATTACAAGCATTTTCAATAACGGTTCCGTTCTTCAGTTCAACGATGCCCTGGTAACACTCTCCGTTTATCGTATATTGATGTTGCGAGCTATTGCCCCACACTTCAATGCCTTGCCAACTCGGTCCACATGGAGAAGTACATGTCGCACCGTTAAGAACAAGCTTACCGCCAGGTTTGATTATTATTTTTGAACTTACATCAAAATATAGAAAACAATTATTGACATTCAAAGTGTTTCCTGGTTCAATAATCAGATTCTTTGCGAAGTAAAAATTTGAATTATATGTAAAATCATGATTAATATGAACATCATCCAGGAAATAGTCAACAGGAAGCTGGTTTTGCGGGGTGAATAGAATAATTTTACTTTCATTTGAGTAAACACTATTTCCATAAGCATTTGCACCTTTTACTGCGAAGTAATATGGAGTACATTGTTGTAAACCACTAATTACAAAATTTGTAGAACTACCAGCAGATATTGGTGAAGGTCCCTGTGTAGCACCTGTACCGTTATAGGGAGGACCTTGATGAGTTGCATAATATATGAGATAATTTGAAGCTCCATAGCTATTGTATGATAAAGAAATAGAGTTCCCGTTCATCAATCCATGAAACAGATTAGGTGGATCTGGCTCTTTATTTATTCCAAACAATCTTTCATGTGCATGGGTAGAACCATCATTATCAACCCCCCAAACTTTGAGTCTCCCTAACACTTGCCCTAATTCATTTCGAGTGAATGGACCATTTGAAGGGAGTGCACCAGCATTATAATACCAATCAACATAAGTTGGCATACCTCCCTGTCCCTGATCAAGATATTGGTATGTATATGGTTGCCCAGATGGATAAATTTCCATTTTTAAATACCAAGTCGTCATATAATCTCCATAGGGATATTCGTCATTAAAAACAGCATGACAATGTAGTGGATCACCTACTGAAAAGCTTTGATCATAATGAGTTATATGCAGGTTATCTTCAATACCCAATCCGGGGATGATTTCATAATATACCGTAACCTGAATCCAATTTTGGAGAATATTTTTATCTTGGAACTCAATATTAAAAAAACCAGTCCCAAGCCAAGCATCATTTGGGATAACACCACTAACATTAACTGTTACAGGAATATATGGTTGAGATATCTGAAATTCTGAAGGGTTAATTGAAGTAATAATTGGATCCCAACAGGTTACTTTATATTCAAAAATGCCAACGTAGTAATTGATAACGTCAAAATTTAGGTTTATAGTAGCACCTCTATTTATATAACCAAGGGTTACCGAAGGGGGAGTAACATTAAAATTTTGACCAGATAAACAAGAAGGTCTCAAATGTATGAGGAAAATGAATATTAATAACGACACCAGTACTTTTGTTTTCATAGCTTATGAATGTTTAGTTTGTAATATAATTTTCAGACCATATAATAAAGGAGTGGCAGGAATCGAAGTGATTAATAGTTTATATGATTTCTGTTTGACCAATAGGAATGTAGTTCTTCCTCATTAGACTATACCTCCTTCCTTATTTATCGCAAATGATTACAGGATAAATAAATTCGATCGAATAATCTTTATTTGATTAATTCAACACTGTACTGCCTTCCCTCTATTGATATAATGATGAAATAAATGCCTTGCGGAAATTCTTCTGTTAGGCCAATCTTTTGTTGATGTATCCCCGCTTTTTGTTTTTGATTATCGATAAGTATTTTCTTAGTCTTTCCTTGTATATCAATCAAATGGATTGAAACATTTTCTTCAAGATTCAAAGAGTATTCCAATATTGCAGTTTGCTTAATTGGATTCGGAAAAACCAGAAGCGAATTATCCCGAATTGGATTATCGACAATTCCAATGTTCAATCCTGAGTTGTATCGTGCCAAAGCAAAATTTGCAATTGTGTCATCTATGCGTGTAGCTCCGGCCCCAACGATTTCTCCATTATTTTGCATTGCAACCGAAAACAGATAAGAATTGTTAGAATCAATGGCTGTAGTCACAATCGCATCTGTCCCGAATGTGTTATCCAATGAACCATCTTGATTATATCTCACTAAGGCGAAGTTAGAATGTGAAACATCGATTGACGAACCGGTTACAATAATTTTATTATCGGGTTGTATTGTTGAGGAGCACGCATAATCATCGCCTAACCCAATTGCAGTGGTTACAACACCATCTGTCCCAAAGGAGTTATCCAATGAACCATCCGTATTGTATTGTGCCAGGGCAAAGTCCCAATCCGAGCCATTATAAGTAGATCCAGATACAATAATTTTTTGATTGCCGAGGATATGAAGCTTAGTAGCCAAGCTAAACTCTCCAATGGGGGTAATTACTTTTCCTTCTATCCCAAAAGTAGTATCCAGGGTGCCATTTGTGTTATATCGTGCCAAAGCAATGTCAGAGCCTGTGCTGAAGATAGTATAATGGTACGACAATCCTGCTACAACAATTTTTCCATCTGACTGAATGCCAACTGAAAATGCGGCATCATCGACATTACGTATTGCTGTAGTTATTTTCCCGTTACTTCCAAAAGTGCTATCCAGACTACCGTTTAAATTATATCGTACCAAAGCAAAGAAGTTGCCTCCTGGTCCAACCGGTGATCCCGTGCAACCTACAACCATGATCTTTCCATCAGGTTGAATGGCAGCAGAAAACGAAACGCTAAATTCACCAAATGAAGTAGTTAACGCACCATCGGTTCCAAAGGTTTTATCTAAAGATCCATCAATGTTATACCGGGACAAAGCAAAGTCGGTATATGTGCCATTGTCTGCAAATCCTGCAACAACTATTTTCCTGTCGGGCTGTATGTTCAATGATCTGATACTATTATTTCCCGGGCCAATTTTAGTTGTTACTTTACCATTGTCGCCAAAGCTGCTATCCAGAAACCCATTTGTATCATATCGCGCAATGGCAAAGTCATAATTTTTACCATTGTATGAATATCCGGCTGCAACAATTTTAGAATCGGCTTGTATTGCGACAGATGCAACGTTAGCATCCCGAACACCTATAGTAGTTGTTACTATTCCATTAACACCAAATGATTTATCGAGGCTTCCGGGTTGCGCATTTAAATCGTTTACGATCAAGATTGAAAGGAACATTAATAAATGACTAACATTTTTCATAATATCTAAATAACTTATAAGACATCTATCAAAATTAAATTACCTTGCAATAGCAATACAATTATTAACCGTTGTCAAGGGATTATAACCGTAAAATTTTTTACGGTTTCCCGTAATTCGTAAGGGAAAGTGGTCAAATATTTTATTGCGGATTTTGTCTGAACAGTGCTAGTAAACCCACTCACCATTGGTTCTTGTATAGAAACACCTACGGATTCCGTTTAGCTTTTTTAGATGGATGAATTGGATCGGTTCATTTCTATATCGATCCCCCTAACGCTCATTCCAATTGCAAGTTCGTATATGATATCTTTATTATATGGTGTGAGTTAATAGACGTACATAAGATATTGATATGAAACAAGCATCAGTCCGAAAGTGAATAAACTATATGCCCTTCGACCCTGTTTTTTATCCTCATAATCTCACCTTTTCACCACCTTCCCAAAATAATCACTTCCCCCGTATTTATAGATATAAACCCCCGGGTTAATCCCTTCCATATTCCAAACCGTTCTGTTCCCGAGCATTTCAAGTGTTTCAACCAACTGCCCGAAGACATTCATGATTTGGATATAATCATGTTTTTGCCGTGTATTTTGTGCCCCGCTGCGCTCAAAAACCACATAATCTCTTGCCGGATTGGGATACACCTTTAACGCTTTTTGTCCTGGTTGGGTCTCTTCAACATTTACTGTAGTATCCGAAACCGGGAATACCCAGTAATCATGATATGGAGTATTCGGCGCGCAGGTAACATCGAACGATACCAAATTCGCAGTACCTGCAAGAACATACTTATAGTCACTTTTCTTCACCACCCCGAAATCCAGCATTTC
>JALNZC010000036.1 GCA_023229525.1 Bacteroidales bacterium | reverse complement strand
GCGCGCAGCCCTGTGCATTGTAGTTGATTCACGGGGTTCTACCCCCCGTAAGCAAGGCGCCAAAATGATTGTTTTCGCTGATGGCAGCGTTTATGGCAGTATCGGTGGTGGCAGCGTGGAAAAGGAAGTTGTTGTTAAAGCTGTGTCGTTGATCGAAACTGGAAAACGGGAAAAATGTTCCTTTAAATTGGAGCAGGATTTGGGCATGCATTGCGGAGGTGAAATGGAAGTTTATATCGAACCCATCAGTCCGACTCAGAAATTAATCATCTTTGGTGCAGGCCATATTGGTAAAGCCCTGGCAGGATTTTCCAGAGAACTTGATTTTTCCATTACGGTCATCGACCCCCGTGAGACGATTTTTCAGGATACTGGTTTCTCCCATTGTACTTGCATTAACCGGGATTATTTTCAGGCGATCGAAGAAACCGTTTTCGATGAAAATACCTACCTTGTGATAGTCACTCCAAAACATGTTTACGATGAGGATATCCTGGCCAGGGTGGCCCGAAAACCCCATGCTTACCTGGGTATGATTGGTAGCGGGAGAAAGGTCAGCTTACTGAAAGAGCGGTTTCTGAAAGAAAAGATACTTACCCTGGAAGAACTTGAAAAGATTGACATGCCTATGGGCATCAAATTCAAGGCCGATACACCACATGAAATTGCCATCAGCATTCTGGCAAAACTGATCGATGTCCGTAATTCTATTCTGAATAATAACAGTCAAGTCAATAATGAAGCAGTCGACGGTTAAATTTGTTCTCGACGACAGTATCGTAGAGGTTGACTTCCGGAAGTTATCCGGATTGAAACCAACCACAACGGTGTTGAACTATTTAAGATCATTGCCCGGCCACAAAGGGGTGAAAGAAGGTTGTGGCGAAGGTGATTGCGGGGCATGTACCGTTGTGATCGCTGAATTGGATCCCGAAGGAAAATTAATCTACAAAACCATCGATTCCTGCCTGGTATTCCTGCCTATGATCCACTGCAAACAACTCATCACAATTGAAAACCTTGCACGAAAAGAGAGGACACAACAAGTACTGCACCCGGTACAGAAAATCCTGGTAGAATCCAACGGAACCCAATGCGGTTATTGTACTCCGGGGATCGTGATGTCACTTTTCGGATTATATAAAAACCATCATCAACCTTCGCGGGAAGTAATAGAAGAATCCCTGGCCGGCAATTTATGCCGCTGTACCGGTTATCAACCGATTTTGGCAGCTGCCGGAGAAGTTTGCCGGAACCACGGGAAGGATCATTTTTCGGATAATGAAAAAAAGATTATCAGTCTGTTAAAAATAATTTCATCCCGGAAGGATACCCTGGAAATCATCACCGGGGAACAACAATATTTTAAGCCTTTTTCATTAAACGAGGCTTTGCGGCTAAGAAACGAACACCCCCTGGCAATCGTCATCAATGGTTCTACTGATGTGGCCCTGAAACAAACGAAAAGGAAAGAATCACTGGCCGAGATCATTGACCTGTCGGGAGTTGACGAACTTAGATTTTTTCAAGAAGAACCGGATCGTTATTTATTCGGCCCCGGCCTGCCCATAGAACAGGTAAAAAATAGGACAAAAGACCGGCTCACAGAGCTTCATACCATATTAAAGGTTTTCGGTTCGCAGCAGATACGTAACCTTGCCACGTTAGGTGGAAATATCGCATCAGCTTCTCCCATTGGTGATACGTTTCCCCTTCTTTTTGCCTATGATACGGTCATCACATTATCTTCTTCAACGACCACCAGACAAGTTCCGATCGAGGATTTTATCCTGGGATACAGACAAACCGATCTCCGGAACGATGAGCTGATTACCGGGATCAGTATACCGAAATTCGGACCTGAATACCGTTTCGGGGCTTTCAAGGTTTCAAGACGGAAAGATGTTGATATCTCAACGGTTTGCAGCGCTTTTAGGGTACTTGTCAAAGATGGAAATATTTCAGAGATCATCCTGGCATATGGTGGGATGGCAGCAGTAACTCAACGGGCAAAGAATACGGAAAAATTTCTTGCCGGTAAAACCTGGTCGCGTTCTGTAATAGAAGCTGCCATGCCAGTGCTGGCGCAAGAATTCACACCCATATCGGATGCCCGGGCCGACGCAACTTACCGTACGACGATTGCAAAAAACCTGTTATTGAAGTTCTTTGTCGATCCTCAAGTTGAGCTCCAACACGGGATACCGAAGGATCAAATGCATATCACTGATGGTATCATTACGCATGCAACAGGCGAATCGATTTATGTCAACGATATACCGGTAAACAACCAGTTGCTCACCGGTAAAGTCGTATATAGCCGTGTTGCACATGCCCGAATCAAACGGATTGATATTTCGGAGGCCATTCTGACAAAAGGGGTTTATGCTATCTTGCTTGCCCGGGATATTCCCGGTGAGAACCAGATGGGACCGATCATTCATGATGAACCCTGCCTGGCTGACCAGGAGGTGACTTTTATCGGCCAGGCCATTGCTTTGATCGCAGCAGAAAATGAAGATACCGCATCCACGGCAGAAAAACGCGTCGTTATCGAATATGAACCGCTCGAAGCAATACTTTCAATTGAATCAGCCATCGCTTTGAATAACCTGATCGCTCCGATAAGGAAAATTGAACGAGGTGATGTCATTGGAACGCTCAAAAAGTCCCCTCACGTTTTAAAGGGTACTGTACATTCCGGCGCCCAGGAACATTGGTATCTTGAAACCCAGACGGCTCTTGCGATTCCAGGCGAGGGCAAAGAGATGCAAATCTATGCTTCCAGCCAAAACCCTTCAGAAACGCAAGCAATCGTGGCAGAAGTACTGGGCATTTCCAAAAACGAAGTTGAGGTTGAGGTTAAACGGATCGGAGGGGGGTTCGGAGGGAAAGAAACCCAGGGAAACCATGTCGCTGCCTGGTCAGCCTTGCTTGCCCATGCTACCGGCAGACCTGTAAAAATCCATCTTTTTCGCGAAGATGACCAGATCATGACCGGGAAACGACACCGGTTTCTTTCAAATTATCAGGTAGGATTTGATGATGAGGGTAAAATACTGGTTTATAATGTCGAATTGAATTCGGATGCCGGTTCGTCTACCGACCTTTCCAGAGCCATTTTGGAACGCGCCATGTTGCATGCGGAGAATGCCTATTATATCCCCGATGTATGCATTGTTGGAAGGGTCTGGAAGACAAATCTTCCGTCGAATACGGCTTTTCGAGGATTCGGCGGGCCTCAGGGCATGGCGGTTATTGAAAATGCCATTGAACGCATCGCCCGATTTTTAGGGAAGGATGCTTCTGATATCAGGTATCTGAACTTTTATCGGAAGGAAGAAAACAATATTACCCCTTATGGGGAAAAAGTGATCAATAACCACCTTCCCAGGATATGGGATCAATTGATAAGAACCTCCGGATACCATGAAAGACGAAAAGATATAAACCGGTTTAATACGAACCATGAATTCTATAAAAAAGGATTGTCAATAACCCCGGTAAAGTTCGGTATTTCTTTCACCACTGCATTTTTAAACCAGGCTGGAGCGTTGGTGAATATCTATACCGACGGAACGGTACTTGTGAACCATGGTGGGACCGAAATGGGGCAGGGGCTGCATACAAAAATCCTGCAGGTCGCTTCCCTGGAACTTGGTCTTACACCTGATAAAGTAAAAGTGAATGCCACAAATACGTCGAAAGTTCCCAACACTTCCCCTACAGCAGCTTCTTCCGGCAGCGATATCAATGGAATGGCCGTGAAAAATGCCATTGATATCCTGAAATCAAGGTTGGTAGAACTGGCAGTTGAAGAATTTTCGTCCCGTTCTCCTGAAAATAAAGTCAGGAATGAAAATATCCTGTTTGAAAAGAATCAGGTATCCGACAAAGAAAATCCTTCATTGATCATCTCTTTTGAGGAACTCTGTCTTCTGGCTCATTTGAACAGGATAAGCCTGAGTGCTACGGGGTTTTACAAAACACCAGGACTTTTTTTCGACCGGGAAGAAGGCCAGGGAAACCCGTTTTATTATTATTCCTTCGGGGTGGCCGTTTCTGAAGTGATGATCGATACCCTTACAGGAAATCATTGGTTGTTGCGGACGGATATCCTTCACGATGTAGGTAATTCTCTTCATCCTGCTATCGACCAGGGTCAGATCGAAGGCGCTTTTATCCAGGGAGTGGGCTGGTGTACAACCGAAGAGATAAAATGGGACAATCAAGGCCGTTTGCTGACCCACTCACCCGACACCTACAAGATACCCACCATAAGCGATATTCCTAAGGAATTCAGGGTTGAACTGTTTCAAGGTGTCGCGAACCTCGAAACAATCCGTGGCAGTAAAGCGGTAGGGGAACCACCATTCATGCTGGCGTTATCGGTCTGGCTTGCCATAAAGGATGCAATTTCCTCTGTTGGGAAAGACCCTGCCGGTTTCGATTTCATATTACCCGCCACAGGTGAAACAATACTTCTGTTACTCGAAAAACTGAATTGAAATATGAAATATATGTCCGGCAATATATAAACATTTCTGTATAGGAAAAAATGATTATATTTATCCAACATATTAACAGGAAAATTAACCAGTATATTAACCAATGTATTATAATCTTTTTACAGGTCTATTTTAAAAATCAAACCCCATGAAAAAAAAATCGTTAACCTTGACTTTATTGGCAGTAATCGCTGCTTTTTTGGTCACTTCCTGCAGCTCCTCGGTCTCCCTGACAAGCTGGAAGGACCCGAATGAGAATGCCCAAATCTCCAAAGTTGTTATCATTCCATTGTTCGATAAGCTTGAGTATATGAAGCCTTTTGAACAAACGATGGTAGCTTATTTTAGTTCACAGGGCCTTAAAAGTATGGGATCGCTTGATTTCCTCAACCCAAATATTAAATACCCCCTTGATCAGGTTCAAAAAAAGATTGATAGTCTGGGCGCCGATGGAGTACTCGTTTTCAAGTATAAGGGCACTGATCAATCTCAGAGTTATGTTCCCCCGACTTATTATGGAGGCGGATGGGGAGGTTACTGGGGTGGCGGCTATTGGGGCGGCGGTTTTTATGGCGGTGGCGTAGCTACGGGTGGATATTGGACAACTACCTCCACTGTAAATCTGACCGCAAGTCTTTATACCAAAAAAGGAGGAACAGCTGAATGGACTGCTGAGATATCGGTTACCGATCCAAATTATGTCGACCAGGCTGCCAATACGATTGCGCAAAATATTTATGAAGACTGGGTAAAGTACAATATTTTGAAATCGGTGGTTAAAACGAAGTGAATTTCAAACTAATCCGGACTTCCGGAGGTTTCAGTTTGAGACAGCCCTTGCGGTTCTTCATTGATCACCCGGTCAACCGCGGGCTTGATTTGCTGTAGTAAAAGGGAGCATTTTTCCTGAACGAGTTTTTCAAACTCGCTTAGGGGAAGTGGATTATCTTCTTTTAACTTTTTCTTTTTTATTCGGAGTGAACGAAATTTAGAGATTGTATCCAGCAGCACTACCTTGTCGTGCCATTCCCCGATCAGGATCTCAGCACGGTTCATGATTTCGATCCGCTGCTTCAATATGGCATCCTCTTTCAATGTTAGCGACATGGTTGCAATAGCCGACATAGATTTGAGATGACGGCGTATTTTATGAACTGTTTCGGGATTATACTCTTTTCCCAGAAGTTTTGATATTTTCCCGGTTTTATTGTCGATGAATTTAAGGGCATCGGTAAGGAATTTTTTTTGGCTGATCCCAACGACGATTTTTTTTATCTCCTTATCAGCCTGGTTTAACTTTTTTTCATCGAATTTTTTTATTTCGGACAAAAATATCCTGGTCAGTCTGACTTCCTCATAAACCAGGTATTCTTTGAACTGCGGCATGTCGGGTAGGTCAAACCCATAATGTTCAAGCAAATCAAGATTTATCTGTATTTCCCTGATCCTGCCGGAATGAATAAATATGTTTTTCAGTAGAGGGTAATGGTTTTCCACAATAAACCTATCGGATAACACCATTTCAAACAGATGAAACAAGGCAAATATCTTTTTCATATCCACCCTTGCCTTATGAATATCTTTATCATCGCAGGTTATGCTGGCTTTATAAAGACTGGCTAGGAAGGAGGCAATCCTTTTACGGTAGTACCGGTATAAAAATTCACCGGTCTCTTTTTTTGTCATCATATCATAGATAACCTTAACATGGGTTGTAACTTTTAAAGGTCAAATTTAATAAATTCTTACCAATTCTCCGACAAACATGGCTTTCGTGAGATTTCCTTTTGTAAATTTGACGGATTATTTACCATTTAAATCATAACTGAAGTGAAAAGTATTGTATTAAAAATTAATGAACTGGCAGAGTCTTACGCAGGTTATACCGCTTCCAATCTGTCGGAGTTGATAAAAATCCGCTCGTTGAGTACCGGAGAAAAAGCGGTTGCTGAAGCACTGATGCGTCAAATGCATGAGGCTGGTTTTGATGAAATTCGTACAGATAAGCTTGGAAATGTAATCGGCCGGATCGGTAACGGAAGCAAGGTCCTTGTTTTTGACGGACATATCGATACGGTTGATGTCGGAAATATCTCCAACTGGAGCAGTGATCCATTTTCGGGGGAAATTAGCGGCGGTTTTGTCCATGGCAGGGGATCGGTGGACCAGAAAGGTGGTCCCGCAGCTTTTGTCACGGCCGGAAGAATACTGAAAGACCTTGCTTTTGATCGCAACCTTACTATCTATTTTACAGGAACGGTCATGGAAGAAGATTGTGATGGATTGTGCTGGAAATACCTGGTGGAAGAGGAAAAGATCAAACCAGATTTTGTAGTCATTACCGAACCCACAAATCTGAATATATACCGGGGACAACGTGGAAGAATGGAAATCGAGCTGACTTTCCGGGGTATCTCATCACATGGTTCTGCACCAGAACGCGGCAAGAACGCTATATATCTCGCTTCGCGTGCCTGCCTTGAGATCGAAAAGCTCAATGAACGCCTGAAATCGGATGATTTCCTGGGAAAAGGCAGTGTGACCGTTTCGGAATTCGTCTCCGGCAGCCCTTCATTATGTGCGGTTGCAGACTATGCGAAAATTCATCTTGACCGAAGACTGACATGGGGAGAAACAAAAACTTCAGCAGTAGAGGAAATCCGTGAAATTATGAAGGGTATGGATGCCGCAATCGAAGTGCTTCAATATAAAGAAACAGCTTATACCGGCTTGCGTTATGGCATGGAGAAATATTATCCGACATGGAAGATTGAAGAAGATCATCCAATGGTACTCATTGCGCAGAAAACTTTTACCAGTCTCTTCAATACAAAACCAGTGACCGATAAATGGACATTCTCCACCAATGGTGTAACCATTAACGGATATTATCACATTCCCTGTATTGGTTTTGGTCCGGGAAATGAAGAGCTTGCTCACGCTCCAAACGAAAAAGTGCCGGTCAGCGATCTGGTAGCCGCTTCAGCTTTTTACGCAGCGCTTGCCTATTACATCACTGCCTGAGAAATATAAAGTCTTCACGTTGAAATGCGGTTGATATTCGTGATTGTGTTGAAATTCAAGTTTTTTAATTAATATATTCATATCATAATGGACACGATTTTAAAGAGTTTTTTAGACAAAATTGAATCAAAAGTATCGACACTTTTTCAGAAAGATTTTCTCCTTACCTGGGAAAAATCATATGAAGATTTGGAAATAATCCTTACTGTTGCCGAAACGTTAAAATATCTACGCGATAAAAATATCTCGACCCGCTGCTTTGATTCCGGTCTTGCGATCTCCCAGTTCCGTGATAATTCAACCCGTACCCGGTTTTCATTTGCATCGGCATCGAATTTATTGGGCTTGGCTGTTCAAGACCTCGATGAGGGAAAATCACAGATTGCCCATGGCGAAACCGTGCGTGAAACTTCCACGATGATCTCTTTTCTGAGCGATATCATCGGAATCCGTGATGATATGTTCCTGGGTGCCGGTAATGCTTACATGCGTGAGGTGGGAGCAGCGTTGGATGAGGCCTATGCCGAAGGTGTTCTGCCGCAGCGTCCAGGCATCATCAATCTTCAATGCGATATTGATCATCCGACACAATCGATGGCTGATTTGTTACATCTGAAAACAGTCTTTGGTTCCCTGGAAAATCTTCGAGGGAAAAAGATCGCCATGACCTGGGCTTATTCTCCAAGTTATGGGAAACCGCTCTCTGTTCCTCAGGGAATAATCGGGCTTATGACCCGATTCGGGATGCAGGTAGATCTTGCCTATCCCGAAGGATATGATTTAATCCCCGAGGTTGACGATCTGGCCGGGAAACAGGCTCAAGAGAGCAACGGCAGCTTCCGGACAGTCAATGCTATGCAGGAAGCATTTAAGGATGCAGATATCGTCTACCCCAAGAGCTGGGCGCCTTACCAAGTCATGCAACGACGTACGAAATTACTCAGGAACAATGATCACAATGGATTGAAGGAGCTTGAAAAGGAATGCCTTTCCAACAATGCCAGATTCAAAGAGTGGGAATGTACGGAAAAAATGATGGAACTGACCAGTAATGGAAAAGCGCTCTACCTCCATTGTCTTCCTGCAGATATTTCAAATGTTTCATGTAAAGAAGGAGAAGTGGCGGCAACGGTTTTTGAACGGTACCGTGTTCCTTTATACAAACAAGCCGGTTTCAAACCATATATAATCGCGGCAATGATGCTGACCAACCGGTTTGAAAATCCGGCAGGAGTGCTCAGAAATATAGAACACAGGGGAAGGAACAGAGTTTTATAGTTTGATTAAGATCGGTGAATCATTTCATCCGGCCCCACAGTCTTTCAGCCTGTAAACGTGCTTCAGCAAGGATTTCAACCTCATTCACCGTCACAACATTCCTGTCTTCTACGATCAGTTCACCGTTTGAGATCACATGGGTAACATGTTTCGATCCGATTCCAAAGAGAAAGTGACTTAAAAAATTACCTTTAGTAAAAGGTGTCGGAGTATCGTAATCGAACACCACAAGGTTGTTTTCTTCATCTCCTGTGAATCCGTTGTTCCGCAGGTAATGGTGAACATTCCGAAAGCGTCTGTATGTCTCACCATAATCGATGGCTTCGTAATTATGCCCGGCAAAAAATGCAGATTTAGCGCTGGTCAACATATCACTGTGCATTCCATCGGTTCCAAACATGATATTCCGGTTCAAACCCTTTGAATTAAAGAAACCCACTGAATTGTTCAGGTTACTTTCCATATTTTCCACAATCCATGCAGGTGACCTCGCGGCAATTGCACGTTCATTTTCGTTGAGATGGAGGCAATGGGCAAGGATGGATTTCGGGAATTGCAGAACACCGGCATCGGCGAGTCTCTCCATCACACGTTTGTGATAATGGGTCAAACAATGTTCCTGATCGGATTGGTTCTCAGCCACATGAATATGAATACCGGAATTGAGACCGGATGCTATTTCCACACTCTGCTGCAAGGTTCGTTCCCCGACTGTGAAAGAAGCATGTAAGCCAACCAATCCCTGCCGTTTTGAAAGATAGTCGGCAGTTTCAACAAGTCCCTTCTGCGCTATTTCCGATCCGTCACGGTCGGATATTTCATAGCACAACAAATGATTTACACCGACTTCATCAAAAGCACGGGCAATAATTTCAAGACTGCCTTTCACGGCAAAAGGAGAAGCGTGGTGATCAATTACAAAGGTGACACCATTCTTTGCACAAGCAATAGCAGTAACAAGTGCGCTTGAGCGGATAATTTCCGGATCAAGCGCTTTATCTAAAGTCCACCAGATATATTTCAATATTTCCAGAAAATTCTCCGGATTCTTTTTCGGAGAATTCATGCCGCGGGCTAGGGCCGAATAGACATGATGATGACCGTTGGCAAACGATTTTGTGATAAATTTACCTGTGCAGTCAATGGTTCGGATTGTTTCGCCCTTCACAGTTATACCCGGAAACCTGATTTTCCCGTTGCGACCTGCTTGAACCAGAAGATCGGTATTTTTGAATTCCAGCGTTTGCCAGTCGATATAGGTGCCATTTTTAAGTAAAATCATAGAGAAGGTTCTGATCAAGCGGAAACAGGAGGTTACACATTATTTTTTGCTGGTATGTTTGATTGCAAAGATAATTATTTGTGCAATTGTCCGGCGGATATGCGCATGAGTTTCAACGGCCTCTGTGGCCTGATACAATCGCGTATGGGGGCGGCAACCCTTTGTCGGGTGAGGTGTTCTCGATTCACACGACTCTTCTTGTTCAATCTCAAATATAAAAAAACATAATGGATAAACATCCTTTAAATTCTACCACCGTTTCATTATTACTAACTTTGCCAAACGGAGGATAACTTTATCATAAACTCAAATTAATATTATATGGAAACCCTTGAAAAAGTTTTTACCACCATTCAGAAAGCCGGTAAACCGGTAAGTGCTGGTCAGATTGCAGAAGTTTCAGGTATTGAACGCAAAGAAGTCGATAAAGCCATGAAAAAGCTAAAGACTGAAGGAAAAATCACTTCACCGAAAAATTGTTATTGGGAACCGGCCAAATAATTGGGTTTCATCGGCAACTTCTTTCTCCTTACGCCGTCAAAGGTATATAGGGCATTGGCCACAGCAGCGGCGGTAGGAACGAGACCGATCTCACCAATACCTTTTGCTCCGTATGGGCCTACGGGATCGGCTTCTTCAATACCGATCACTTCAATTTCCGGGGTCTGCATTGCCGTGAGTACCCCGCAGTCACGAAGATGTGTGCTGATAAGCCGGCCTTCTTTCATGGGCAGATCTTCGGTAAGGGCATACCCGATCCCCATATGGACAGCTCCTTCAATTTGTCCTTCAAATAACATCTGATTCATGATCTTACCCGCATCATGAGCAGCATACACCTTTTCAATTTTACCTTCCTCGTTCAAGGTTACAAGCTGTGCAGCATAACCATACGAATAATGGGTGATGATTTTCTCAACCTTTGTACCGGGTTTGGTTGTCCAGTCACAATAATATTTTCCGGTATAACTCCGGCCTTCAAGTTGATTCAAGGCCCGATGTATATCTTCCTGACCTGTCTTCATTAAATCTTCACGGATAGATATTGCGGCATCGATGATGGCATTTCCAAGCAATGCAGTGGCGCGCGACGAGGTAGTCATCCCGGTAGGCAAGCCGGTATTGGTATCAACCACAACGTCGATTAGTGCGGCACTGATACCGGTTTCCTGATACAGTGTCTGTATCGCCATGTTCTGAACTCCTTGTCCCATTTCAGTCCAGCCATGTTCGATCAACACCCGCCCGTTTATGCCTATTGTGATTTTAACATCGCTGAAATCAACCATGCCATTGCCTACACCGGAATTCTTGATTCCACAGGCCAGACCTGCATATTTGGCAGCATAGAACTGATGCTTCAGAGCCAACAGACACGCTTTGATCCCAACTCCCTTCCCTAAAATCTGTCCGGTGGCAGTCATTTTACCTTCCTCTAGGGCATTATTAAAACGAAATTTCCAGCGATCGAAATTCCCTTTTTCGCAAAGTTCATCAATACAACTTTCAAGGGCGAAGGCCGCCTGGTTGGCGCCAAAACCACGCATGGCGCCGGAAGGAATGTTGTTCGTGTAAACCGTGAGGGATTCAATGTCAACATTGGGAACATGGTATCCACCGCTGGCATGCCCGGCAACCCGTTCCATTACTTTATTCCCAACCGAAGCATAGGCACCGGTGTCGCCCATGGCTTTTAATTTTAACCCGGTAAGCATGCCCTTTTCATCACATCCCAGTGTAATATCCATCTTTACCGGATGGCGTTTGGGATGCATAATAATGGATTCTTCGCGGGAAAGGTGCACTTTCACCGGCTTTTTCAAAAGCCAGGCAAACAATGCGGCATGACCCTGAACGGTCATATCCTCGCGTCCGCCGAAACCACCTCCACAGGGCACCTGTGTAACACGCACCCGGTCTTCATCAAGACCCAACAGGGAAGCAATCTGACCCTGATCTACATAAATACCCTGACCCTGGCTATAGAGGTGTATTCCATCTTTCTCCGGTAAAGCTATGGCTGCCTCGGTTTCAAGAAAAGCGTGTTCAACACGTTGAGTTTCGTAAATCCCTGTTGCGATATATTTGGAATTTTGCAAGAGATCCCCGACCGGCTCACCACGGCGAACGACACACCGATCAAGAAGGTTGGATTTTTCCGGATGTACAGCCGGGGCACCGGTTTCCAATGCCAGTTCGACATCCGTAACGACATCCAATATTTCATAATTGACCCTTATCAGTCTGGTGGCCTCCCTTGCGGTTGCTTCATCCCTGGCTACCACCCCGGCAATCACATCACCAATATACCGGGTTGTTTCACCTGTTGCAATCATCAACGGCCAGTCGTTGAATATCAAACCGGTATACCGGTCGCCCGGAATATCGGAAGCAGTGAATATCCGCTCGACCCCTGCCATATTTAAAGCATCGGATATATCGATGGATAAAATCCGGGCACGCGGATGATCACTGAAACGCAATGCCCCAGATAGCATTCCGTCGAAATGTAAATCGTTGACGAAGCGTCTCTTCCCGATAGCGGTTTCGTATGCCTGGTATTTTGGGAATCGGTGCCCGATGGCTGCGGAAAACTCCGGATTTCCGGATTCATTGTTTTCTCGGAGTCTATTTAAAGCAGTTTCGATCGCATCCACAATTTTAACATAACCGGTGCAACGGCATAAATTGAGGTTGATGGCCTTTTTGATCTGTTCACGATCCGGATTGGGATTTTCCGCAAAGAGGATTTTTGTTCGCATGATCAAACCGGGAGTACAAAAACCACATTGAACAGCCCCCTTTTCGACATAGGCTTTCGCAATGATGTCACGTACGGATTCCGGAATCCCTTCCATTGTAACGACCCGGGAACCTTCTAAGAATTTTATTTTTTGGGTGCACGAAAGTTTTGCTTTACCATTAATTTCAACCATACAAGCGCCGCATGTCGCCTGGCCCGAACAACCGTCTTTCACCGAGGTTATTCCTTTTTTTTCGCGGAGAAAATGAAGGAGTGTTTGGTTTTCATCGCCAGAATATACGATCCTTCTATCATTCAGGTAAAAGGTAACCATATCATTGCTGTTTTTCAGGAAACAATTTTTCTAACATGCCGGTATCCGGATCGAATGGTTCCGGCAGGTTGATGGATGATTGGACAGATTTCAGATCTTTAAGACCACTACCGGTAAGGAGGACAACATTTTTTGATCCCCGTTGCAGTTTTCCTTCCTTCCGATACTTGACCATTCCGGCATAAGCCGCCACGGCTGCAGGTTCTGAAAAAATTCCGGTTGTTCGTCCAAGCAGGAAAGAGGATTGGACTATTTCGTCATCGGTCACGGAAACACATTCTCCTGAATACTGGTCGAGGTAATGTGCGGTCATATAAAAATTACGGGGAACATCTACTGATATCGAATCAGCAATCGTATTTGAAGCCGTGGATGAAAAAGATTCGCGATCGAGGTTGTCGATTAAGTTCCTGCTTCCTTCAGCCTGTACCGCTACCAGTACCGGCATCCGGTCGATGATGCCAACGTTCATCAGGTCTTCAAATCCTTTGTACAACCCGGAAAGGATTACACCATCACCTACCGGGACAAAAATGCGGTCGGGTAACCGGCCACCCAGCTGATCGTAAATTTCGAAAGCAACACTCTTTTTCCCTTCGATGGTGAACGGATTATAGGCTGTATTCCGGTTATAGAACCCAAAAAGTTCCGATGCCTTAATACTCAGATCAAAAGCTTGATCATAATTGCCTTTTACCGGAATGATCCTGGCCCCATACATCACGATCTGGGTTAGTTTAGCCAGCGGCGCGGTGTTTGGTACGAAGATCACCGACTGTTGCTGTTGCGATGCGCATATTCCTGCCAGAGAGGAGCCGGCATTCCCGGTGGAGGCAGTAATGATCGTTCTGATACCCTGCTCTGCTGCCCAGGCAGAAACCAGGGCAGTAGCGCGGTCTTTGAACGAAAAAGTCGGATTTTGCGAGTCATCCTTCAGATAAACCTCCATTTCCCCTTGTCTACTCACCAACTCACCATCTCGCCAACTCACCAACTCGTCCATCCGATACAACGGCGTATCACCGATCCGAAGTCGTGGCCAACAGTCAAAGCCATGCAACGGAAGTAACGACAGAAAACGTTCCTGTTTTAAGCGTTGAAAAAGCGTTTTCGGCGAACCTGTCCGACCGATCCGTGAATAATTATAAACCGTTTTCAGTACTCCCTTGGGAGGTTTCCCCGGAAGATTATTACGTTCGCAGACCGGACACAGATAAATCACCTTATCTCCCGCGTATTCTGCTTTACAATTAACACATTTGAAGTGAAATTTCCCAGACATATGACTGAAACCTGTTTAAAATTATCTTCTTTTATGCAGTTAAAGCTCTAAATTACTTCAAACACCTCATCCCCCGGCCCTTTCTCATTGAGGAGAAAGAGTGCACGGATTGAGGTGATTACACAGTCAGCAAAAGACTGTTAACCTTTATTTTAATAGTCCTGTCCTATCATTAAACTCATTGATCAGCTCATCCCATCGGGCAGGTTGACTAAAAATTTCCGGCCACAGATTTCTATCCTCCCATAATTGCCTTAAATCTTCCACCTCCTTCCCCTGTTGTTCGACCCAGGTAAAATATTTTAAATTATGAATGGTTTTTTGATCTTCATAGGTGAGCTCTTTCATGGAATCGGAGGTTGTCCCAAGCATGCATTTTTCGTAGTCACGTGTTGCCTGAAGCATGGAATAGGCCCCCCGTTCTGCGTTGAGTTCTTCGAGCCGGGAACCATACATCTCAGCTGAATCGGTGGCAATGGTCATCAATATATCGTCGCTTGTAAAATCAAAATGTTTCGCCGTTTTAATGGCGGATAAAATATTGGCAATTCCGGAAATACCAATCATGCCAAGTTGTGCAACAATAGTTTTATCGACACCCTGTGTGATCAGGTAATCGCGGCCTTCCTTTTCATTAAACAACCGGAAGAGACGCATACAATATTCATCATCTATAGCCGTAACAACATTGGTGTTCCTGATATTATGAATCCAGGGAACATGTTTGTCGCCAATACCCTCGATACGGTGACCACCAAACCCGTTACGAAGAAGGGTGGGGCACTGCAGGGCTTCAGAAGCGACAACTTTAAGATGAGGAAATTGGGTGCGAAGATAATCACCTGCGGCGATGGTCCCGGCAGAACCGGTTGCCGAGATATAAGCGGCAAGTTGTGTTTCCGGAGCGGCAATTCGACGGAAAACCTCTTCGATAGCGTGCCCTGTGACTTCGTAATGCCAGCATGAATTCCCGAACTCTTCGAATTGATTAAATATCATACAGTCGGTACGCGTACGGTGGATTTCCCAACATTTATCATAGATCTCTTTTACATTCGATTCGCAACCTGGTGTGGCGATCACTTCGGCGCCGATTTCCTTCAGCCACTCAAATCGCTCGCGGCTCATCTCTTCAGGTAGGATAGCCACCGCCGTTACATCCATCAGATAAGAGTCAAATGCACCGCCACGGCAGTAATTTCCTGTAGAGGGCCAAACAGCTTTATGATAAGTGGGATCAAACTGACCGGTGATGATCCGGGGCGCCAGGCAACCATAGGCGGCTCCCACTTTGTGTGCTCCGGTAGGGAACCATTTCCCAAGCAAGACAATAATCCGTGCATCGATTCCGGTAAGAGATACAGGAAGTTCAATATAATTGGGAACACCAAACAGTCCCCCTGAAACTTGAGGTTCATTTTTCCAGGTGATGCGGAACAGATTCAGCGGATGCAGATCCCATAATCCGATGTGTTTCAGTTTTTCTTTGATCTTTTCGGGTATACGATCAGGGTTCTGCATCTGGGCAAAGGTCGGCAGGATGATTCCTTTATCCCGGTAATGGTCAACAGCATTTTTTAATACCGATTGATTAACGATTTTGTCTGTAATTTGAATCATATATTTTGATTTACGATTTACGATTTGATGATTTGAAGATTTGGAAATTTGAAAATTCTGGTTTTCTATCTCTTGATTTCTTTTGACTTTTGACTTTTGACTTTTGACTTTTGACTTTTTTTTCAGTAATCATACAATTTTACTTGCATCGCACCTTTGAGGATAATGCTCATCTCGGCTGCGAAAGTAAAGTGATATTCACTAATGCCATCCGGTTGAAGTTCGATCTTTAACAAAGTAAATGTTTCTGCATCCAGGGTCGCTTTCAACTGCCCGGTTTCGAAAAAATACTTCCCGTCTTGGTGATATAGTGTTTTGATATTTTCTTTCTTTTTATATATGAGGATATCCTTGTCGGGCAGATGGTTTATCAGGAATCCTTCTTCTTCCCGGTTAAAAGAGTCAAAGGAAAGTGAAAGGCCGGGTTTATCAACAAATGGTCGTCCGGAGTATGGACAGAAAGTGGTACAGTTACCGCATTCGTTACAGAGGTCGCGGATGTTCAGTATCTGATAAGGTTGTTTCACCATAAAATCAACGTCATCCTCAAAAGCCATTGATCCGTCCGTTTTTATTACTGCCTTTTGTAACCGGTAACGAACGGGTTCAATGGTGTAACTGAAGTTAGCGAGGTTAGGACAGACTGTAACACAGGTGTTGCAGATCTCATCGCAGTAAAGGCACCGGGATGCCTCCTGCCGGGCCTCTTCCTTATTATAGGAGGTCATCACAAGTTTGAAATTCTTTCGATCGGTGAGTGGGGTTTCTGCGGGTGAATGACCATACCTGCGAATGGCTTTTTTATGCATCAGTTCCGGAAATCCGATCTTTGCCCGGACTTGTACAGCATTTGTAGTAATCCGGTCATTTTCCTTTGGCATCCCGGGTAAGCTGTTAACCGGATGCCGGTCCTGGAAATCGGATAATATTTCGGCTGCTGCTTTACGACCGTCGGCAATTGCGTTTATTGCCGTAGATGCACCACGTAGGGAATCACCACCAATGTATATCCCGGAGACTTTGGTTTTGTAACTTCCAGGTTGTGTCTCCAGTGATTTTGTATCCATGAAATCGATGACAAGTTGCTGTCCGATCGCGGGTATGACCGTGTCGCAAGGGATCTCGAATTCCGAATTTTGTATCTTAACGGGAATAGGACGGCCATCTTTGTTCCCAGGTATATTTTCCGGCAAAACAAGGGTATTGCGTGAACATACGAGACCAATTACCCGTCCATTGTGTGTTTCCAAACGTTCCGGATTAACCAGCTCCATGATTTCAATCCCTTCATCTTGTATGGCTTGGATCTCTCCCTTGTCAGCCGGCATCTCATGTAAGGTCCGGCGGTAAACAACGGTGATTTTTCCCTTGGGGCCAACGAGCCGGTAGGCAGTGCGTGCCGCGTCCATGGCTGTATTACCTCCACCGATGATCAGAACATGGGATCCGATATACGGTCTCTTGGCTTCTTTTACATCCATAAGGAATTTCAACGGATCGAGAACCCCTGCAGAACTGATCCCGTCAATATTCAAAGGAACGGAACGTTGCGCTCCTGTGGCTACGAAAACAACGCTATGTTGCACTTTGATCTGTTCGAAATTGAATTTATTGATCGGATAGCCCTCATGAAGCTTAACTCCGGCATCCAGGATACGTTGAATGTCGCGTTCGACAGCTTCCCCGGTAAGGCGGAATAAAGGGATGGCGGCAGAAACCATCCCCCCGGCAATTTTTTTATGTTCGAATATCTCCACGTTGAAACCTGCCCGGTTTAAAAACCAAGCACAAGATAATCCGGCCGGCCCGGCTCCGATTATGGCGGCTCCAGGTCTGATATTATTTACTGGCTTAGCAACAAGAGTGGGTTTTGTTCCCGATGATTGATTTTCCTCTGCAATAAACCTCTTTATTTCACGGATATGCAGTGACTCGTCGTAATTTATCCTGGTACATTTGAACTGGCATAGATGATCACAAACCATACCGGTCACCGATGGGAAAGGATTTGTATCGAAAATAGTTTCAAAAGCTGCCTGGATATTACCATTTGCTGTGTGAAACATATAGCCGGGGATATCCTGATTTGTAGGACAGGTCTCAACACATGGAGCATGGATACAGTCAAACCAGGAGAGAGACCGACTTATTTTAATATCCGGTTCAAAAGGGTTCCGTTTTTGATAAGACGGGTTATCTGCCACACTACCGGAATAGCGGGCCAGATTTTCGAGGGAAACTTCTCTCACAGTGAATCTCTCATTCACCGAAGAACGGATAATAAAATCCTCAATGGAACCTGCTTTCAAATTATTGAAATCCAAACGGAGATGATCAATATATTGCCACAATCTGCCATAACCACCGGGTTTCAGCAGATCGCTGCAAACGGTTACAGGTCTTAATCCGCATGCCAGTATATCGGTGAAATTGAAACAGTCCACCCCTGCAGAAAAAGTGATATCAAGGTTTCCTTCAAAATCATTTTGGAGTTTATGTGCAAGATTTATACTGATGGGGTGAAGCGCCCGGCCACTCAGGTACATCATACGCTCTTTTTCGCTGAATATACTTCTGTGATTGAGACTTTCGAGTGTATTGGTAAGTTTGATGCTGAACTGAAGTCCTGCTGAATCGGATGCCTGTGAAAGTGATTTAATGATCTTAAGGGCCTCGGGGTATTTCAGGTCGTGTTCGAACGCTTCGTCAGGTACCCGGGTTGAAAATCCAAGTTTATTCTTTAAAATTCCACGCAATGTATCAGGACCAAGGAGAGTCGGGTTTAACTTTATTGTTGTGTGCAATTTTTTCTCCATGATCAGATATAGCGCTATTTTTTCAATTTCTTCCGGTGGACAACCATGCATGGTACTCAGGGTAACATGATTTGAGATGGAAGAGGGAATTGCTATCTTATCTATATCAGGATAAATAGGCCGGATTGAATCTTTTGCTTCTTCAAGCGCACTATTGCAATCGTACATGTTCCTGAAGAAAACCTGTACATTCCCATTCAGGATCCCTGCCAGGTTATATCCCACGCTCATGTTAAATAACGTTCCCACCGGGCCTGTAAATCCGAGTTCCTTATGCAGGAGATGAACAATGATCCAGGCGTTGAGATACTCTTGAAACGACTGATCTATCTTGAGTTCCTGCGACCATTCACAATTATAACCCTCATCCTGCATATCGATGCATGGTTTGGAAACATCCAGTTCATCGAGGGTCTGAATGGTCTTCAGTTCAATATAACGGGCGCCGCACAACCAGGAAGCAACAATATTCAATGCCATCTGTGTATGCGGACCGGCTGCCACGCCAAGCGGTGTAACCAGCTTTGCTCCGTACCGCTCCATTACGAATGGGTCAATTGGGGACGGGATATAAAAGAGGCTGGCCGGTATACCAAAAAAACGCTGATGCCTGATTTCGCTGAGGATCAACCGGACAAGACGGGGAAGGGGTATAGGGGAAAATTTATCAGACACCTTGAGTTAAAATTGAGGATTTGTATTCAGGGGCCAAAATTAAGAGATTAAGGCTTTGGATAGCGTGAAATGTTTACTGAATAGTTCCATTAAGGTAAAATTCTTTAAAAGTGTGACACCGATTGTTAATTAATCAGGGTTACTCCTTATTTTTGCGAATGTTTTGAAAGTATAATCTGAAATGAATAGATAACTATGGATGGATCTGTAAAATATTTTGATCAGGCATTTGATGATGCTTTTGAGTCGGTAAAAAACAATATCGGCGGTCCTTTCGGCGCTGTGATCGTGAAAGATAGAAATATTATAGGCCGCGGTGTCAACATGGTTTTTTCGCAAAACGATCCAACAGCGCATGCCGAAATTATGGCAATTCGTGATGCCTGCAGGAATACCGGCCATTTCGACCTGGCCGGGGCCATTCTCTATTCTACCTGTGAACCTTGTCCGATGTGTCTTTCAGCGATATATTGGGCAAATATTCAAACTGTTTATTTTTGCTCTACACGCAGTGATGCCGAAGCGATCGGCTTCCGCGATAACCACATCTATGAAGAATTGAATCTTCCGCTGGATAAGCGGAGCATCAAATTCCAGAAAATAGACAATCCCAAGGGAGACGCACTTTTCAGGTCATGGGCTGATAAAGAGGACAAAACACTCTATTAGCATGTTTATTACACTTGAAAATATTTTACTCGTTGGTTCACTCCTTCTCATTCTAAGTGTTTTCTTCAGCAAATCGAGTAAATACGGGATACCAACTGTTGTATTGTTTATACTGGTTGGAATGCTTGCCGGCGCTGACGGGCTTGGTAAAATCGATTTTTTCGATATTCATCTTTCCAAATTTATCGGGACACTGGCGCTTATCCTGATTCTTTTTTCAGGTGGATTGGATACCCGTTATTCGGATATCCGCCCCGTTCTCATACAAGGAGCCCTTCTTTCTACATTGGGCGTTGTGATTACCGCTGTGGTCACTGGTCTCTTTATCTCGTATATTACCAAAATGAATATACTTGAGGGACTGTTGCTTGGTTCCATCATTTCATCCACAGATGCAGCCTCTGTTTTCACTATCCTCAGGGCAAAAAATACAGGACTTAAAGGCAAAATAAGACCTCTTCTTGAACTGGAGAGTGGAAGTAACGATCCGATGGCTTATTTTCTGACAATTTTCTTCATTTTTATCATCCAAACTGAATCTCTTTCGGCAGGAAAGCTCATCGTGATGTTTTGCAAGCAATTCCTCCTGGGCATTCCTTTCGGAATTTTGATGGGATTCCTGATCATAAGGACAATCAACAGGATACACCTTTCGTTTGACGGACTTTATTCGGTATTACTCATTGCCTTTGCCGTTTTTACTTTTGCTTTCAGCGAATTTATCGGTGGTAATGGTTATTTGTCGGTTTACATTGCCGCCTGTATGTTGGGGAATAAGGATTTTGTTCATAAACGCAGTCTTACCAAGCATTTCGACGGACAAGCCTGGCTTATGCAGATCATCATGTTCCTCACCCTGGGACTGCTTGTTTACCCGAAACAACTGGTTCCGGTTGCCCCATTGGGGCTGGTGCTGGCAATTTTTACTATCCTTGTTGCCCGTCCGCTGGCAGTTTTTATTTCGCTAGCATTTTCCGGGTTTAATTTCCGGTCGAAAGTTTTTATTTCGTGGGTAGGTTTGCGAGGGGCCGTCCCGATCATCCTTTCCATTTATGTGCTTGATGCCCAGATTGAAAATGGAATGTTTATCTTTAACCTTGTTTTCTTCATTTCCCTGCTTTCCGTGCTTATCCAGGGTTCGACCATTTCGTGGATGGCGGGGGTACTTGGATTATCTGTACCGGTCAATATCCGGAAAAAGTCAGCGATGGAGGAAGAATTCACCACTACCGTAAAACCGGTCCGAGCCGAAATGGAGGTACTTCCAGGTTCTCCCATGGTTAATAAAACACTGGTATCCATGTCGATTCCCAAGGATATTTTGATTTCCATGGTAACACGCGAGGATGTACTTTTTGTCCCTGACGGAACGACTGTTTTCCACCCCGGAGACAAACTGACTGTCATGACCGATACGAACGAATCGCTGGACCGGTTCATGGAAATGCTGAAATGAAGTACACACACAGCTTGTTAAAGGGAGGGGAATTTAGATTGAGGTTTACTCTTTTTTCCTTGGATAAAACTTGATAAGACTGTGATAAGTCCTGCGTTTTAAAATCGTAAATCTAAAATCACAAATCGTAAATTTTTTCAATTATTCCACGGTTCCCATTGAGCCTGACCAAATCTCCATCCGATAGGAAACGCCTGGCTCCTTTGGCCCCGACGATAGCAGGGATGCCAAATTCGCGGGCGACTACAGCGCCATGGGAAAGAGGACTCCCTATTTCGGTGATGAGCCCGGAAATAATGCTGAAATATGGAGTCCAACCGATATCGGTAAACGAAGCCACCATGATTTCGCCTTCCATTAATTTTTCGGCATCGGCCAGAGAATGGATAATGCGGGCACGGCCTTCCGCTATGCCGCTGCTGACGGGGATCCCTTTTAACTGTCCCTCCTGAATTTCAATATCTATTTCCTGTTCCAGTGGTTCAGGGATCCCAAAGCTGACCTCTTCGAAAACCAGTTTATCGAGTTCAGGTAATAGTTCCCGGCGCCGGTTTGCTTTTACTTTCCAACCGGGGTTACGGTCATTTATCAATTGACCAATCTCTTCATGTTTCAGGAAATATATCTGGTCAGCGTCATCAAGAAGACCTGCATCCATCATTTTGCTGGCCAGTATGCGATATCCTTTCCTGACTTTACTGACCATCTTGATTACATAGGCTTTTGTGATTTCACGCCGGGCAACCGCTTTCCGGGCAATCGGTACCATCTGGCGGAGAATAATTCGTTTCAATTTCGGAAGATGATTCAATGCTTCCTCGGTCTCTTTGATGAAATCATGAGGAATGTGCTTTACCTCACCCATACGTACCCGCGTTTGCAGTGCTTGAATAAGCAGGAGAGGGTTTTCTTCCCAGGTTTTCTCGCGCAGTTCAGATTCACGCACACACCGGTGTCCGTGTCGTTCAATAAATGCATTGAATTGACGGATTATCTCAGGTGGTGCAGACTGTTGCAAAAGGATGAGCGCTTCTTCAGGAGTTACATCAAAGAAAAGTTTTGCGAATGTCGGGTCGCTATACATCAAGCCGGCAAAATGTTCCAGTGATTTAACCGCATCAGCGCTTTCGATTTCAGGGATGTCAACAAGCAACAGGGTGGCCCTGTGATGATCTTCGGCCGATGGAACACGTTTATTATCGGTCATGATCCGCATAAATGCAGAATAGAGTGTTCCCGATTGTGCCGATGTCATCAAGTGATGGCCAAAACCTATTCCCAGTTGCAACCTTGCCTTTTCAAGGTTCAGATGGCTCTGGTGAAGGTCGCCAGTGGTATCGATCCGGAATGCAGCCTCCAGTTTTTTCAGGTCTTCCAGATGTTTTTTTGCTCGGAAAGTACTGATCAGTTGCCTGTAAAAATTCAGGATCCGTCTTGGCAATGAGATTTCCGGTTGTGCCTCGATCCCTGGAAAGACCTTACCGCTCAAAGCAAACTGCACATCGTCCGCTTTATTGAGCCAGATCCGTTTGGGGTAATCCATCATATTGCTCATATTGATGAACAACCGGTTATAAAACATCTGGATATATCTGAGGGAAGTACGATCCCTGAGCTTAAAAGCGCCGACCTTGTCTGCCAGTACTGTCATACCATAATCGATGGCTTCGGCGCTAACCGAATAGGTGAGGGGAGTGGCAACACCGGGCATCATCTCACCGATATTGCCCAAAGTCCATACATCGGTACTCTCCTCTTTTACAGTATCGAGTTCGTTTAAGTGTACCTCCGGCAGGGTTGTTATCGGTCTTACCTGCAACCAATGAAGGATACCGTCATGATCGATCGCCCATTCAAGGTCAACCGGGGCGCCATGGTGAGCTTCTGCCCGTTTGGCTCCATCCAGGATTTCCTGGAGTTGTTGTTCTGTCAGTAAGAGATGAACTTGTGGAGCATTTTCTGTTCCTGAAGATGAACGAAAACGAAGAAAGGAAGAAATATTTTTCCCGCTCCGAAAAACTTCATACTGCATGGCATCCTGCATTCCATTGACCAGTTTTTCACCTTGACCGGGAATAGCATTGATGAGCATAGTATCGCGACGATGATTCACCGGATTCGCGGAAAAAACCACGCCAGCAACGCGTGCATCGACCATGTTCTGCAGGATCACCGAAATGCGTAAATCTGCGTCCGAATTACGGTTTCCTGAATAGGACTTGACGCGGTCAGCCTTGGCGGCCTCAATGCAACGAACAATTGCGTTTTTGATCTCTCCGAAAGTACGCAGGTTCAGATACGTTTCAAACTGACCGGCAAACGAGGCGTTGGTTCCATCTTCACTGACTGCGGACGAACGAACTGCTTTGTTCCCTTCACCGAGAGCCAGAAGATGCTTTTTTAACCGGTCATCATCAAGAAGTTCTTTGCGGGGATGAATCAGAACAAACGCATCGGGCACATTCAGCCCGATCTTTTTGAGTACCTGCAATCCCCTGGCTTTTCCCCCAACCGCTTCGTCCTGTATATCCTGAATAAATTTAATCAACACCAGTCCTTTTTAACAAATTCCCCTATCACCTGACACCAATCTCTATTCTCCTTCCCTTTTTTAAACATTGTATTTATCCGCATGAAACCCGAATTCCACCATACCAATACCGTCGGCACCGTCGAATTTGTAGATGCCGATGCCCTCGCGCATCATGTATTTACCATCGTGAAGATAGGGGAATTCTCCATGACGCCAAAATTCCATTATGTGCGTTTTGCCACTCCGGGTTTGAATCTCAACCATACCATGATCGGGAAGGATCTTTTCTCTTGAAACGGTTTCGAGGTCGGTACAATCGATAATAGCATCGATAGTACCATCTGAAGTAGTAATAAAACCGGCGGTAAGCCGGCCAAGAAATTGCCATTTGATGGTGGTAACCGTCCAGTGGATACCGGTATCAGAAATGCCGGTTATCCAGTAATGGCGATCCCAGGTTAGCCAGTTCCGTGAACCGAATGAATGATCGCGTGAGCCCATCATGTTCAATCGAAAGGGATTTTCATCGAGGATGATGGTCCCTTTTATAGTTCCGGTTTGTTCATAATGGACCTGGTGGGTATCTTTCATGTGATGAAAAAATTCGCGGGTCCATTTTTCGGATGCGATGGCTTTGGCAATAGCCATATGGTCGGAACTTCTGGCAAAATCGTATATGGGGTGATCACCGGTGAATACCAGGTTTATCTTGGTATAATGGGCTTTTTCTTCTTTATCCATGACCGTTCCTTCAAAGGTCACACGCCAAATTTTTCCTATTTCGATGGGTTCCCATTTGAGAGCACCCTGTTGAAATCCTTTTCCTTCATCTCCGGGGGAGGTTTTCAAACCAAAAAAACCATATCCTTTTAAATAGAAATCAAGCCAGAATTCATTGGCCCTTTTCGGTTCACGAAAAGCCATCCGGGTAATAAAAGCATTGCCGTCTTTATCACCACCATAAAAATAAGAACTGTCGTTAGGGTATGGCTGAGATTGATCTACATGTTTTTGTTCGAGATAATCTACAGGAAACAGGCGTTTCTTAGTACGTCTCACCATCTGACGGGCGAGAATGTTTTTGAGCATGATGTGTTGGATTTGAGCTGCAAACATAACAATTCATCCTTAAACAAAAGTCGCTCTATTCAATTTTCATTGGTTTTTTTTGAATTTCTTCTTTTTCTTATTAAACGGACCGGGTCTTCCTGAAAACTCTTTTTTCGCCTCATAGGACTTTCCCTTTTTAAAAACTTTTCCCTCCTGGAATTCATCAAATCCTTTGGAATTCCTTTTTTTTCCGAAAGTTCTTTGCTGGCTGAATTGTCCCCTGGTCTGATCGGAGGCCATATCAACCTGGATCGGTCTGTTATTGAATTCTGCTTCATTTAAAGCGGCTATCAGGGTCTTTGCATAATCGCTATCGACTTCGAAGACCCCATCATTTTTCCCTAAGGTGATCTCTCCGATCCGGATCCTTTTTCCGGGACTGTTTCCATTAATAAGCTCGATAAGGGTATTGGGATATAGCCCATCTGCTTTGCCCAGGTTGATAGAAAGTCGCGTGAATGCAGTGACTTCCCTGCGTGATTCACGACGGTCGTTTTTTTCACGGTATGATGGATCCCGTTGTTTCTCCTCATTCACATTGATATCTTTCGCATTCCTATAATAATCAAGGAACCGGTTAAATTCAAGGGCCACAAATCTTTTAATCACATCCTCCTTTTCAAGCCACTCGAGTTTACGATAAATGGAGGGAAGGAAAGTGTCGATTTCGGAATTCTCGAGCTCAACATTCTCCATTTTATGGATCAGGTTAAAAAGCTGTTTCTCGCAGATTTCACGTCCTCCGGGTATTTTTGCAGCGATAAAAGGTTTTTTGATCAGCTTTTCGATTTGTTTGATCAGATGTTTTTCTTTCAGGTTGATGATCGCAATGGAGGTGCCGGCTTTTCCGGCACGTCCGGTACGTCCGCTTCGGTGCGTATAAGCCCCAAGATCATCGGGAAGTGTGTAGTTGATGATATGGGTGAGGTCATCTACATCCAGTCCGCGTGCAGCTACATCGGTTGCAACGAGCAATTGAAGATGCCGTATGCGGAATTTTTGCATTACACTGTCGCGCTGAGCCTGGGATAAATCACCATGCAAGGCTTCGGCGTTATATCCGTCGGCAATGAGTTTATCTGCGATTTCCTGAGTATCCACACGTGTCCGGCAGAAAACAATGCCATAAATGGATGGACAATAATCGACGATACGTTTCAGCGCGGTGTACTTGTCTTTTGCATGCACTGTATAATAAAGATGCTTGATGTTCTCAGCGCCGGAGTTACGGTTTCCGATCGTTATTTCTACGGGAGAACGCATATAATTCCTGGCAATTACAGCTACTTCGTTAGGCATTGTAGCAGAAAAGAGCAAGGTGTTGCGATCCGCCGGAACTTCTGAAAGGATGTCATTGATGCTGTCGAGGAATCCCATGTTCAGCATTTCATCGGCTTCGTCGAGAAGCACAGTCCGGACAGAACCCAATTTTATGGCCCTGCGGCGGATAAGGTCGAGCAAACGACCGGGTGTTGCAACGACGATTTGTACTCCTTTTTTTAGCGCTTTGATCTGGACTTCCATGCTGCTTCCGCCATAAACCGGAAGCACTTTCAGGTCTTCAATATATTTGGCGTAGTCGTTTAAATCGCCGGAGATTTGCATGCACAGTTCACGGGTAGGGCAGAGGACAAGCGCTTGCGGCAGATGATTCCCGGTATCGGTTTGCTGAATAAGCGGGAGCCCGAATGCGGCAGTTTTTCCGGTTCCTGTTTGGGCGAGAGCTACAATATCGGTTTTGGGTCCCAACAAAAGCGGGATCACCTTTTCCTGCACCGGCATGGGATTTTCAAAACCAAGTTCGGTTAGGGCGAGCACGATATCGGTATCGATGCCTAATTCTTTAAATGTTATCATGATTTAATTGAATTGTGTGCTTTCGGGATTTCCATGATGTGCTCAAACCAGGTTATTACCTGTTGGAGGATCGGTGCAGAAGCACAAAGCCTGTCGATTGTGCGGGCGGGAAATGATAATATAAATCGTTTAACCTAAAACACGGATGAATAATTCGGCAAAGATAGCACTTTATTTACGATTTACGATTTTCGATTTACTTCCCTCGTCCTTCGTCCCTCGTCCTTCGTCCTTCGTCCCTCGTCCTTCGTCCCTCGTCCTTCGTCCCTCGTCTCACGTTTTCCGCCGGGTTTTCTTTTCTGATTGGAGTCGTTTAGCTTCGAGCCTTTTCTCTTTTGATGCCTGTGATGGTTTGGTGGGCTTGCGTTTTTTGCGTGGTTTGAGAGCATTCGCCAGCAGAGCATAGAATTTTTCGATGGTTCTCTCTTTGTTTTTAAGTTGCGACCGTTCCACTTGTGAAACAATGATCAGGACCCCTTCAGCATTGATCTTTCCGGTTACTTTCGATAGAATGACCTCCTTTTCCTCCTGGGATAAAAGGTTCGAATTTACTACATCGAAACGCAATTCAACCTTGGTACTTACCTTATTCACATGCTGTCCGCCCGGACCGCTGCTGCGGGAAGCCGTGAAGCTGAATTCGGAACTGAAATCCCTTCCGGAAAGATCACCGTTAATCATTCAAGCTTGTTTTACCAATCAATTTACCAGTGGTGGATGCTTCAGATGAAAGCCTGTGGCATCCTGGTATTTTTTAGCAATTGCCAGCAACTTTGCTTCACCGAAGAGTTGACCGATTAACACAATACTGGTTGGTGTTTTCGGATTGATGAACCCATTGGGTAAAACGAGAGAAGGATGACCCGTGAGGTTCGTGACCAGGAGATTATCGCCGGCCAATGATGGTGCAATACAAACATCGACCTGTTCCATCATTTTATTCATCTGTTGGATTAACTGGTATCTAATCCGGTTTGCCCGGATATATTCGGTGGCGGGAATGAAATGGGCTGCCCGGAACAAATTGGGCCACCGGTCTTTTTTTTGTTGTACCATCAGGTCATCGCGATTGGTCAAGGTCAACTCATCGAAGGCTGCAGCGGCTTCGGCCATCAGGATGACCGCCATATCCGGGTAAGGAAGTTGAGGGAATCCAAGAGGAATTAGCTGAGCCCCCATTTTTTCCAGCTGTATCAGGGCTGCTTTATTGAAAGGCTTATTGATGGCTGTGTCACGGTCAAAATCTTTCGGAAAGTATCCAATCTTAAGTCCTTTCAGATCTTTAATAGGGGTATAACCAAAGGTATAGTCATAAACTGTTTGATCTTTGCCATCGGGCCCGTAAATGGCATTGAATACAATGGCACAATCTTCGGTGTACCGGCAAATCGGGCCGACCTTATCCATAGTCCAGCTTAACGCCATGGCGCCGTACCTGCTTACCCGGCCATAAGTTGGACGAAGACCGGTAACACCGCAAACAGTGGAGGGTGATATAATGGATCCCCAGGTTTCGGAACCGATTGCGAAGGGGATCAGTCCGGCCGATACGGCAGATGCAGGGCCCGCAGAGCTTCCACTCGATCCTTTGGTTGTGTCCCATGGATTCCGGGTCATGCCGCCAAACCAGACATCATCCATGGCCAATTCGCCCAGCGATAATTTAGCGATCATCACAGCGCCGGCATTTCTGAGCTTTTCCACGATTGTGGCATCCTCCTCGGTAACCTGGTTCCTGTATGGTGGCGTTCCGAATGTTGTGGGGTAATTTCTTGTGTAAAACATGTCCTTTATCCCAAACGGGATACCATGTAAAATACCTCGGTCCTTACCTTGACCCAGTTCTTCATCCGCTTTCTTTGCCTGGATCATGGCATCAGCCTCTGTATACGTCACAACGCAATGCAATACAGGAGCATATTTTTTCAACCGGTTCAGGAAAAATAAAGTTAGTTTCTCAGAGGTGATTTTTTTCTTGTGGATAAGCCAGGACAACTGTCCGATAGAATAAAAAGCAAGTTGATTAATATCCGTGGGCATCACGGTTCCGGAATAATCGGAAGATATAAACGGTTTGATTCCCTTCTCGAAAGTTACCCCTGCCGGGATAGGATTGAATTCATATGCAATGGGGATATGGTTGGGCAGATCAAACTTACGCATATTTTCATAATTTCTAAGCTGTTCATTAAGCGCCGGCAACATGCTGTCGGCTTCGGCCTGGGTAAATTCCATCCCGATCAGTTTCTGCGCGTGATGTACATCAGCAACTTCAATTTTGTCGGCTACGATGACGACAAATGCTCCGGAAATGAAGCATATTATGCCCCAAAGGACAATGATTAAAGGTCTTCTCAACTTTTTCATAAACCAAAGATAAGATTAAACAGAAACTAAGAAATCCTTTTCCTCAGAAAACCATCTCCTGGGCATTATGGATCATTGCAAGACTTGGTGGTTACAGTGGTTATAAATCCCAATCACCTCCTGATCCCATCACATACAAATACAGTTTAGATAAATTTTTCCAAATTGCACAGGGGTTTCGCTTTGCTAAAGATCTGTATAAAGAGTAGCTCAACGAGAGAGGAGAATCTTGTATCCTGCATCCTGCATCCTGTATCCTATATCTTGTATCTTGCATCCCTCCGTTGTCACCTGACTATTGCCGACATCGGATTTCTCAACCCTTTGGCCTCTTTCAGGTAAGCTTTTACAGTACCAACAATGATCTTTGCTTCTATGTATATCGGAATTCTGTTGGCATCATCCGTTACCCATACCAGTACATCTTCATCACCTTTAAAAATCGTTCCCTGGACCATCTTTGCGGCAAATTTCAGACACCGGTAGAATTTCCCGTCGGTATTTTCAACCAACTCTTTACCCATAGAACGGATGGTGATATCATAATACCCGTCGTCAATAAATACCTTTACCTGTTTTTTTGAATCTTGTTTCATGCTGGTAAGATCCAGTGACCGTGTATAATAAACCGCAGTGAGCATGTCAAAGCTACACGGTAATAAATTTATAGTATCTGTCCGCTGCGGATTATTATTGGTTTTGGTATTACTGATAATTTTATGATTTGAATAGTTAAAATTCAGTGTATTCAACAATGAATACCCACCTTCGTACGTATACCTGCGAAAATCCATTGTACGCAAGTGTTCCGGTTCCACCCATGCATCATAGTAATCACGAACTTTGAACAACAGGTCATAAGATGAAAAAGTCCTGCCGGAAGCTTTCAGATGCAAGACATCTTTTCCCCTGTACACCTCTGTGTTAACCGAAAATGTGACAATCCCGGCATCGACCCAAACAGGGCCCCAGTTATAGGAAACAGTATAAGAAACCTGTTCTCCCTCGCCAAAAACATTCTGTAAAAAATTGCATTGTGCCTGTAAGAAATTACCAAAAGCACAAAATAACAAAATCAAAACCCTTTGAATCAAAATATATGATTTACATTTCAAATAATTCACCATCTTGTATCTTGTATCTTGCATCCTACATCCTACATCCTACATCCAGCATCCAGTATCCAGTATCACTCTTTCTGATCCGTTCTTTTCCAAATAAAATAAACCGGGATACCAAGAATAACGATACCAAGGCCCGGCCAGGTATACAGGGGTTTAAAAATAAGCAGGATGAGCATGATTAATGTGGCAAGGACGATATAAAGTATGGGTATGAAAGGGTAACCAAAAGCCTTGTATGGCCGCTCCTGTAATGGCTTCTTGATTCTCAGGACAAATACCCCGGTAATGGTCAATACATAAAATATGAGGACAGCAAACACCACATAATCAAGGAGCTGACCATAGGTACCCGAAAGACAAAGCAAACTTGCCCAGATGGCCTGAATCACCAACCCTGCCGAGGGAACTCCATGTGAATTCAATTGACCCGCACGACGGAAGAACAGTTTATCTTTTGCCATTGCATAATAAACACGGGCCCCGGCCAAAATCAAACCGTTATTGCAACCGAAGGTCGAGATCACAATGAAAATCGCCATGATGATTACCGCATAATTTCCGAACACACCCGAGAGAACAGCTGTTCCAAGGCGATCGTTCAGCGCATACTGCATACCCCGGTCGACAAGAGTGACACCAGTCGGTTCACCCCTGAGCGGAAGAACAGTGATGTATACAACGTTGGCAAGCAGGTAAAGAACCGTCACCAGCACGGTCCCTAAAGCCAGACTTAAGGGTATGTTCTTTTTGGGATTGATCACTTCACCAGCCGTGAATGTAATGTTGTTCCAGGCATCCGAAGAAAATAGTGTCCCGACCATCGCCATCCCCAATGCAGCAAGTAATGAAAAACCTGAAATGGGTATATCCAAACCTCCGGGACCTTCCTGGATGGGTTGCCAGAATACTTTTTCATTCACCCTGATTGCACCCGTATTCGAAGCAAAACCCAACCCGATAATGATGAACAGGACAACCAGAAGAACTTTCCCGGTGGTAAAACCGTTTTGAACTTTCTTTCCTGATTGGATACCCCTTGTATTGATCCATGTTAATAATGCGATTGAAAAAATGGCGACGATCTGGACAGGCCCGAATTTGAAAAATCCGGCTTTGATCCAGATCACATCCTCCGAGACCCAGGGGATAAGTACACCGATAAATTTTGCGAAAGCCATGCCAACCGCGGCAATAGTGCCGGTCTGGATCACCAGGAACAGGGTCCAGCCATACAGAAATCCGATGAAAGGATTGAAGGCTTCCTGAAGATATACATATTGACCACCAGCCTTTGGATACATACCAGCCAGTTCACCATAACTCAAGGCGGCGCAGATGGTCAGAAACCCTGCGAGGGCCCAGGTAATCATCAGCCACCCCGGAGACCCGACCTGCCGGGCTACATCTGCGCTGACGATGAAGATACCTGAACCGATCATCGACCCGGCAACAATAGCAGTGGAATCGAACAGATTCAGGCTTTTTTTAAAGGAATGTTCGCTGATCATAAAATCGTTAATTTGTAGTTTGAAGGATAAAATATCAGCACCTCTCTGCTGAAAACCATTTCACATCGCAAGTTATACGATTTTTTAATATGGAGAAACCTGCCTTTCGGAAAAATATCGGGACCGGTTGAGGTTTTGATATTACAAACCATTCAGGTGGATAGATATGAAAATATGGAGTAAGTTTGAAAAATTTTTACACGCATATTTAATTTCCATTCCACAAAAAAGTGCAGATGATGCAAAACCCATAATTATTCTTGTCGACCAAAATACTTCGGACTACGGGGATATCTGAAATTACCAATTCATTAATCCATAAAAAGCAGCTGTATCAACTGATTTTTATGTTTTATGTGTGGAAAGAGCAAGAGAAAAAGAAGCTAAATTTTAGATCAGAAAGATTTTCAAAAACCACAAATGTGAGAAGAAAAATCTTGAGTTGTTCTCAACTCAATAAGTTTTATGTTTCAAAATGTTTCAAAATCGGTGTTTTGTTTTCGCAAGAAATAGATTTTGAAGCGCTTATGAAATTTTGTAGCGGGGACGAGAGTTGAACTCGTGACCTCCGGGTTATGAATCCGACGCTCTAACCATCTGAGCTACCCCGCCGGGATTTGAAGGGTGCAAAGTTAATTATTTTTTTATTCTAGCCAATCCAAATCGTCTTGGCATTCACAAACTCCTTTATCCCGATGGATCCCAGCTCGCGGCCATAGCCGGACTTTTTGACGCCCCCAAAGGACAGACGGGGATCCGATTTGGTCATTCCATTGACAAACATCGCACCTGTGACCACTTTCCTTGCGACAACTTCTCCACGTTGTAAATCTTTCGTCCAGACACATCCGCCCAACCCGAATTCATTGTCGTTGGCAACCGTAATGGCTTCCGCTTCACCGGATACCGGGATAATGGCAACCACAGGTCCGAACGTCTCTTCATGATATACCCTCATCCCCCTCTTGACGTCAGCCAGAATAGTTGGTTCAAAATAGCAACCGGGACGGTCAGAACGTTTACCTCCGATGACAAGCCGGGCGCCCTCAGCGATGGAGTCATTAACCTGCCGCTCAATTTCATCTACAATGTCAGGTCTTGCCAGGGGTGCAACGTGTGTTGCGGGATCCATGGGATCGCCGGTTTTCAGTGATGCGAAAGCATTGCGCATCTCATTTTCAAAGTGAACCACAACCGATTGAGTAACGATAAAACGCTTAGCCGCGATACAACTTTGTCCCTGGTTGATCATTCGTGCTGTCACAGCTGTCTTTACTGCGGCATTAAGGTCGGCGTCGTCAAGAACAATAAACGGATCTGATCCGCCCAGTTCAAGAAGCGTTTTCTTGATGTGTTTTCCTGCCAGGGAAGCAACATCACTACCCGCTTTTTCACTTCCGGTTAAAGTAACGGCTGCAATGTTGGAGTCGGCAATAACTTGTTCAACAGCCCCGGAAGAGATCATCAGGGTTCGGAACAGATCGGCTGGAAACCCTGCTTCCTGAAAGATCTCTTCAATGGCAAGTGCGCATCCCGGTACATTTGAAGCATGTTTAAGAACGGCTGCATTTCCTGCCATCAATGAGGGCGCGGCGAACCTAAATACCTGCCAGAAGGGAAAATTCCAGGGCATCACGGCGAGGATAACACCCAGCGGTTGAAAAGTTACAAAACTTCGCCTGGCATCTGATGAAATATCCTCATCTTTCAGCATCGCTTCAGCGTGTTCCGCATAATAATCGCAAACCAAAGCGCACTTTTCAATTTCAGCAACCGATTCGCGTATCAGTTTTCCCATTTCCATGGTCATCTGCCGGGCGTATACATTTTTTTTATCCCTAAGAATCAATGCAGCATTCCGAAAAAGCCGGGAACGGTAATCAAACGACGTCTCTTTCCAAAGTTCCCATGCCGAATGGACCGATTGGATAATAACGGTTATATCCTCCGGGAAATGCTCCGGATATTCCCGGATCATTTCATTATTAACCGGATTAACACTTCGCATCATATCACCGTATTTTTAATAATGATTAATGATTAATTGATTAACACTCAATATTCAAAATTCCTTTGTTCAATATTCAATATTCAATTTCCCCTTGAGATACTCTCCGGTATATGAACCTTCAATCCTCACAAGCTCCTCAGGTGTCCCTTCAAATACAATATATCCACCTTCATCACCCCCTTCTTTTCCCAGATCAATAACCCAATCGGCGCTTTTAATCACTTCCTGGTTGTGTTCGATCACCAGAATACTGTGTCCGTGTCCGATTAATGATTCAAAGGCGATAAGCAATTTATCGATGTCATGAAAATGAAGACCCGTCGTTGGTTCATCGAAGATGAAAAGGGTAGGTTTTTCGCTGGTTCCCTTGATGAGAAAGAAAGCCAGTTTAATGCGCTGGGCCTCTCCTCCCGAAAGTGTACTTGAAGATTGTCCCAGTCTGAGGTATCCCAACCCTACATCTTGCAAAGGTTTTAGCCTGGCCAGAATACGTTTTTCAGCAGTCCCGTATTTTATATCACTGTGAAAAAACGTAATTGCCTCATCTACAGTCATGTTCAGAACATCCACAATGTTTTTATCGCGGTATCTGATGTCCAGAACCTCCTCCTTGAAACGTTTCCCTTTGCAGCTTTCGCAGGGCAGAAAAAGATCCGCCATAAACTGCATTTCAATTTTTACCACCCCTTCACCTTCACACTCTTCACATCTTCCCCCTTCAATATTGAAAGAAAAATATCCGGGCTTATAGCCACGGATAACCGATAACTGCTGAATAGCAAAGAGATTCCTGATTTCGTCAAAAGCCTTTGTATAGGTGGCGGGATTCGAACGTGAAGATCGTCCAATGGGATTCTGGTCAATGAATTCAACAGAACCCAACCGGTTATAGTCCCCATCTAAGCGATCAAACTTTCCGGTCTTTTCACCATAACCCCCCTGTATCTTTTTCAAAGCAGGAAAGAGAATACGTCTGACCAGTGAAGACTTGCCGGAACCGCTTACACCTGTAATCGCCGTGAAAATATGCAGTGGGATCTTAACATTGATGTTCTTCAGGTTATTTTCCCTGGCGCCTGTTATCGAAATAAATTCTGTCCACTTCCGTCTCAATTCAGGTATTTTAATTTGCAGATGGTGATTCAGGTATTTTCCTGTCAGACTTTTTGTATCGTTCATCATTTGAGATGGGCTTCCTTGAAAAACGATTTCACCGCCCTGATGTCCGGCCAGTGGACCAATGTCAATTATCTGATCGGCTGCACGGATAATCTCTTCGTCGTGTTCAACAACGATTACTGTATTTCCAAAGTCACGTAAACGCAACAAAACCTTGATCAAACGCTGTGTGTCACGGGGATGCAGACCGATACTGGGCTCATCAAGGATGTACATGGACCCGACAAGATTACTGCCTAAAGATGTGGAAAGATTGATCCGCTGAGATTCTCCACCCGAAAGGGTAGAGGAGAGGCGGTTCAATGACAGGTATCCGAGGCCCACATCATTCATGACCTCCAGGCGGTTATTTATTTCAACAAGCAAACGCCGTGAAACCGTTCGTTCATAATCATTCAATTCAATGGTTTTACAGAAGCGGGTGAGTTCGCTTATCGGCATCAGCACAAGGTCACTGATCGATTTCCCATTGATTTTAACATACGATGCATCTTTGCGCAATCGCGTTCCTTTACAGTCGGGACAGGTTGTCTTTCCCCGGTAACGAGACATCATTACCCGGTATTGAACCTTGAAATTCTGGCTTTCAACAAATTCAAAAAACGCGTTTAATCCCTTGAAATATTGATTACCGGTCCAGAGTAAGTCACGCTGTTCCTCACTTAAATCCCGAACCGGCTTATGAATGGGAAAATCAAATTTATAAGCATGGATCAACAGTTCACTCTGCCATTCGCTCATTTTTTCACCACGCCAGCAGGCAATGGCATTTTCATAAACCGAAAGGCTTTTATCGGGAATCACGAGGTCTTCATCAATACCAATAATACTGCCAAATCCCTCACACTTTTTGCATGCTCCGAATGGGTTGTTAAAACTGAACAAATTGGGTGATGGTTCTTCAAAGGTCATACCGTCGGCTTCATACTTGCTGGAAAATGTGCGACGAAAAGTATTTCCGTTGGTGATTTCCAGCATACAGTAACCATGACCTTCAAAATAGGCAGTCTGGACCGAATCGGCGATCCGGCTGGAGAGTTCATCATCCGAATGATTTACTGCAAACCGGTCGATCAGTATATAGGCTTCATGGAGAGATTTAAGCTTATGTTCAGCAATTTCATCCAACCTGATGATGTGACCGTCAACCAGGATCCGTGTAAAACCCTGTTGTAGAAGCACATTGCACTTGGTTTGCAGATCTTTGCCTTTCCCGGTCAGGTTCACTGGAGAAAAAAGGGCGGCCCGTGATCCCTCTGGAAGCGAGAAAATAAAATCAACGATGTCGGTAATGGTATCCCTTTTAACTAAGGCGCTGGAAACCGGTGAATAGGTTTTACCGATTCGGGCAAAAAGCAACTTCAAATATTCATATATCTCTGTCGATGTCCCTACAGTAGACCGGGGGTTGAGGGTGTTCACCTTTTGCTCGATTGCAATGGCAGGAGCAATTCCCTGAATGGAATCAACCTCGGGTTTGCTCATGCGACCGAGAAATTGGCGTGCATAGGCGCTCAAACTTTCAACGTAACGGCGTTGTCCCTCTGCATAAAGCGTATCAAAGGCAAGTGATGATTTACCGGAACCTGATAAACCAGTGAGGACCACAAATTTATTGCGTGGTATTGCGATATTGATATTTTTGAGATTATTGACCCTTGCTCCTTTGATTAGGATATTATCCTTCGGGTCCAGCGCATCAACATTCATCATTTCCTTCGATCCGGCATTGAATCGAGCAAAATTATAAAGAAAACTTGCTTTTTAGTTTTTTTTATTTATTTTTGCCAAACCTTATAAAGGAAACCACGTATAAAAATATTATTTACCAGCGCCATCAGATTTGATAAGCGCATAATAATAGGAGGGATACTATCGACTAGACTTCTACTCTTTTTTGAATAAAAAAGGAGGCCCAATGCAAGCCCATGTCATTAGTGATCAGGATTTGATCGGAAAATATTTATCCGGTCAGGAGTCCGCCCTCGAAAAACTCATTCGCCGTCATAAGAATCGTGTTTTTGCTTATATCCTTATGATTGTAAAAGATAAAGATCTGGCGGAAGACCTTTTTCAGGATACCTTTATTAAAGTTATCAACACCTTCCGTTCCGGTACTTATAAAGAAGAGGGAAAGTTTATTCAGTGGGTGATGCGGATCGCTCATAACCTGATTATCGATTATTTCCGCAAATCCAAAAGGATTCCTATCATTGAAAACAGTGATGAATACGATATTTTTGATAAGGTACGGATCCCTGTTGAATCAGTGGAAGATGTTCTGATCACCGAACAGATCCATAAAGATGTTAAAAAACTCATCGATTACCTTCCCAAAGAACAAAAGGAAGTGTTGGTCATGCGGCATTACAACGATATGAGTTTTAAGGATATTGCCGAAATAACAAACGTCAGCATCAACACCGCCTTGGGCAGAATGCGTTATGCCCTGATTAACTTACGGAAGCTGGTCAAAGAAAAAGAAGTCATCCTCTCTTCATAGTTGAAAACTTTTTTTACTCCTCAATAAAATATTCGGGAAGATATTCCCGTTTCATAGGTATGAATTACATCCCTAACCAATTTTTTGCCTATGAAGCGATTTGCTACAATTTATTCTTTGTCACACAAAAACGCAAAGGTAAACAATCCTTCTGCTGGGAGGCGAAGGATCAAGGTAGTTTCTCCCAGTGAATCTGTGATCCGTAACCTGCTCAATTACTCGAAAGCGCTCGCTGTTCTGACGACTCACAACAACGGTTTCATCAACCTGGTGATGAACTAAAATAAAAAAACCCGCTGATGCGGGTTTTTTTATTTTAGTTATAAACGTTTGACTTATATACGTTCTTCTTTGATACGGGCTCCTGTTTTCAGCGTTGCAACACCCTAGAAATTTTTTGCTACGATCCGGTATAGCTCAGCCTGTTGGTCGTCCATTTTGAGCAACTGGGATTTTACATGTTTAGACTCTGGCAGAGAGTA
>JALNZC010000035.1 GCA_023229525.1 Bacteroidales bacterium | reverse complement strand
AAAATAGAAAAACGATCTTTGAAAACACCGTTCTTTAAAATGTTGTATCTTTAAATCGGAAATTAACGATGCAAAAAACCTTGCATCCTTATTTGCCGATTTCCTGCATTTGTAGTTGCCGCTTACAGACGAAGGGTGTGAAGCATTACTGGCTTAATAATACCGGCCTTTTTTACCGATTGTTTTAAAATAAACCTGACCCCTTCATGGCTAATGGGTGTACCGCAGTCCCCAGATGGCCATCTTGAATGTCCCCTGTTGCCTGGTGAATCGGTTGGTTAGGCCCTGCAGGTAACCATTTATTTGTTCCTCGGTCAGATTATCCGGGATAGTGTCGAATTCCAGACTGATCCGCGCCAGTTCACGCAGATAATTACTGCTGGTGGAAAAAGAATATCCAGTTAAGGATAACTTTTGTTCCGTTTTTTCGTACAAGCCAGTGAAGCCTTCTACAGCCTCCCTTGCTTTTTCAATCATGTTTTTGCTCATAACTATTTGTTTTAGGTTAGGAGCTTTTATACGAAAAGTATCTAACTTAGCTACATAAAGCTACCGGAGGTTGAGTTCAACACAGCGACAATGACAACAAAACAGAACTGGTTTGAGAATGAAAAAGTCAAAAGATTTAGTTTTTTTGCCGACCAGCAGATAAGAGAAACGAAAAGCCATCGCACATTTGGCACATTGCCTTTTGCCCACCACACAAGCCAACGCTTCGCAAAAGTCAAAGAGCCAAATCCTCCTACCCTCAAAAAAGAGATAGAAATAAATAGTATTTTTATTGAAATTATTGCAAGAACATCATGATTTCAAGATTTACAATCATAAAAGGTGTCGGAAGGTTTCAGGATTGTCTAAATCTTGGTGGGCGTCATTTCAGTAAAAATACAATCATCTTCGGTCAGAACACTGGAGGTAAAAGCACATTGACAGATATTCTATGGTCATTTAAAACAGGTGATACCGCATTTATTGAGGGCAGAAAAACATTTGGTTTTATAGGTAGCCAACAAGTTGAATTATTTGACAAAGACAATACCGCTTTCAGATTTCCAAGTGTAAATTGGAACAATGGTTTTGATAACATTGAAATTTTTGACACACAATACATCCAAGAAAACATTTTTGAGGATAATGAAATCAATTTTGACCAGCAAAAGAATTTACAAAGAATAATAATCGGCTCTAAAGGCAAAAAGCTAGCAGAAGAAATAAATTCACTTCAAGACGAATTTAACGAACTTACAAAAAAGAAAACAAGCAAAACAAATGAATTTAACCAAAAATATAAGAGAGAAATTTCGGTTAATGATTTTAGAAACTTGCCTAAACATGACGATGTTGACGAGAAGATAAAGCAGATACAAGCTACTATAGAAACAGCAAATAATCAAAGTAAAATCAAAACGGTCTTTGTTAGTATTGATACAATTATTGATAACATTGTAAATCAAAACACCAAAAGTGTTTTATCTGAATCAATTCAGGTTAAAGCAGAACTTGTTACCGCACATATTCTGAAAACATGGAAAAATCCAAATCACCCCAAGGACTTCTTACAAACAGGATTAACATTGACAAAAGAAGAAAAGGAATACTGTGTTTTCTGTGGACAACAATTAAAAGAAGCCAAAGATTTATTACAAGCATATTCGCAATTATTTTCCGTTGAATATAAAAAACTTCAGGATGATATTTCATCTGCATTTTCAAAATTTGAAAAATGGGATCCAAAAAGTATTCTTGAATCTATTCAAGACAAGTTGGGTTCAATCAATCTTTCAATTAATACCTATGAAATTAATAAGACTGAGTTAAAAGAAATCAAAGATGTAGCCAATGCTGAATTCTCAAATAAATTAAAGGACGTTAGCTACAATGTCAATTTTGAAAATTACGACAAACTAATTCAAATATTTCAGCAGGTCAACGTGCAGGTTGATGATTTGAAAAAGAAAAATATTTTTAGTGCAGATGTCAATATTGAAAACCTTAAAAACAAAATCAAAGAGTTAGAATTTTCCAAAACAAGACATACTCAAGAATGGAATGACTTCCTTAAAGAGTATGATGATATTGATATAATTCAAGAAGGAAAGAGAGTAAAACGAGAGGCATTGAGAAAAGAACTAAATGAGTATAGTGAAAAACTTTTTTCTATTCATCTTGACACGATAAACAAAACACTTGAACAACTTAATACAGATTTCAGTATCTGTGCTTTTCAGCCGATGAAAAAATTAATCGGACAGAGGGAAAGAATATTTGCACTTAAATTTTTCAAAAGACACAATGTTTTAATTGACGAAACAGCAACTAACAAACCAAATTTCAAAAATACTTTAAGCTATAGCGACAAAAGAGTTTTAGCATTTTCTTTCTTTTTCTCTCTGATAATTCACGATGAGAAATTAGATGAGAAGGTAATAGTGCTTGACGACCCATTTTCAAGTTTCGATTCTGACAGACGAACAAAGACAATAGAATTATTAGCCAACCCCTATCTTAATACTCCAGATGGTGAGTCGATTGAAAAGAAAATGAACCAACTAATAATTCTCACGCATGAAAAAGAATTTTTCGCATGGTTATTCCGAAAACTTGACAGTCCAAAAGCACTTAGAATAGTTGGAAATGGTTTGGATTCAAACGGAATTAAAATAAGCACAATAGTAGATTGTGATGTTTATACAGAATTTATAGAGCATGAAAATAAAAAAGACCTAAAGGAAATTCAGCAAGTATATCAGTCCAACAAACCAATAGAAAATTACGAAGCTCTTTGTTTAAAGTGCAGAAAAATCCTTGAAAGTATCTTCACAAGAAAATACCTTTTTGATTTACAAACTATTATTGCCAGTAGCGGAAGTATTCGTTCATTTACTAAAAAACTTAAAGAACTTGCGATAAATGATTTTGACAAAACTCCGAAGTATAATAGTTTCATATCTCTTTGTGACAATTTAAATATTGAACTTCATGACAATACAATGACTAATGAGGGAGGAAATGCCTTAATTGTTTTGGGTGACTTCCTAAAACTTATCAAACAAATATAATGAAATGAGAAACCAACAACACATAGCCAAGCACATTGTCAGGTCGCACCAGCCAACGCTAAAACCAAAACCTGCCAAATAGCTTGACTATTTTACCTGCCCTGACTTTGCCGACACTAATAAATTAAATCTTTAAAGTCTGAAAAATAAGGAATGACAGAATTAGAAACATATCTCAAACCATTGCCAGACAAGAACGCCCAGTTGCTAACAAAAAGGGCTTAATGCAGTTTTTCACTGCATAAAAGCCCGACGTTGAACTAACTTCAACCGTTTGCTAATAGCGGATTTAAGCCACGGGGGGATTCAATTATTTTACAACGACTGACTGATGGGAAAATAAACGATTGTTGACGGAACCGGCATTAAATTGTGGATAGAAGATTGCATATATAAAAGGCTGTGAAGAGCATTTTGGACATCCAAATGGTATCATGCGGGCCATTATTATTACGTCAGACAATACGGTTCTGGAGAATATGAAGGCAGAACCGCTGTAAAAAATCAGTAGCCTTGAGCGACATTACTTTTTGCTGGCCACCGTCACGGTAGTCTTTATAGCGGAAAACAACAGTACCATTGTCGATCGACAAAAGCCTGTAATTTGAAATCGCTACTTTATGCAGGTACCGTGCCAGATATTCAATGACGTTTTCTGCCTTTTCAAAAGGTTCCCTGGCATCAACCACCCAGAAATTATGAAACAAATCCTGAAAAAGTGTTTTATCTACCGGAATATGTCCCATTTGCTCTTTGAGCGTGAACAGATCGAGACCTTCTTCCAGCAGATGAGTGGCAAAACTATGATGAAGGGTGTGAAGTGTGACCGGCTTAATAATACCGGCCCTTTTTACCGATTGTTTTAAAATAAACCTGACCCCTTCATGGCTAATGGGTGTACCGCAGTCCCCAGACGGCCATCTTGAATGTCCCCTGTTGCCTGGTAAAACGGTTTGTAAGGCCCTGCAGGTAACCGTTTATTTGTTCCTCAGTCAGATTATCTGGGATAGTGTCGAATTCCAGGCTGATCCGGGCCAGTTCACGCAGATAATTACTGGTGGTGGAAAAAGAATATCCAGTTAAGGATAACTTTTGTTCCGTTTTTTCGCACAAGCCAGTGAAGCCTACTACAGCCTCCCTTACTTCTTCAATCATGTTTTTGCTCATAACTATTTGATTTAGGTTATGAGCTTTTATACGAAAAGTATCTAACTTAGCTACATAAAGCTACCAGAGGTTTAGTTCAGCAAAGGGCTTATCCCATTCAGGATTCAATGCAAAAAAAAACATTTGCACACTTAATAAACGTTTGTGGGGGCGGACAGGAAAGTGCCTTGAAAACCCGCACAGTATAAGCCCTCGGTCGTTGGTTGAAATAGAAATTTTGATTTTCCCAAATTGTAAACTATCTTTGTTTTATGATCAATAAGGAACATATTACTAACATACTTAAGGCTAATAAGTTGGATTTATTAGCGAGGTATCATTTAAAATCGATTGGAATCTTTGGCTCATTTACCAGAGAAGATTTTAAAGATGATAGTGATATCGATATTCTTATTGATTATGAGCAACCCATTGGGATAGAATTTATAGATTTAGCTGAAGAGCTTGAAAAAATTCTTAATCTAAAGGTCGATCTAGTATCAAAAAATGGGGTCAAACCAAAATATCTTGAAGAAATTCAAAAAGATCTAGTTTATGTCTAAACGGACTCCAAAGTTGTTGTTTGAAGATATTATTGAATCTGCTGAGAAAATCCTTCAATACACAAAGGATATCTCCTTTGAGGAATTTTCAACAGATAACAAAACTATCGATGCTGTGATTAGAAATTTTGAAATTATTGGAGAAGCATCGAATCTTTTGCCGGATGAAATAAAAAATAAATATTCGGAAATCGATTGGCACAGAATACGTGGGTTCCGTAATCGAATTGTTCATGATTATTTTGGAGTTGATCTTCAAATTATTTGGAAAATTATTCTCGACCAAATTCCTGGTCTCATTACCCAGATCTCCAAGATTATTCCCTAATCCTGACAATAAATTTCCACTTCAACTAACAAAAAGGTCTTAATGCAGTTTTTCACTGCATAAAAGCCCGCCGTTGAACTAACCTCAACCGCTTGCTAATAGCGGATTTAAACCACTGTGGGATTCAATTATTTTACAGGGACTGAATGATGGGAGAATAAACGATTATTGAAGGAGCCGTCATTAAATTGTGGACAGAAGACAGCAAACATAAGCGGCTGTGAAGAGCATTTTAGACATCCAATTGGTATCATGCCGGCTATTATTATTACGTCAGACAATACGGTATCCGACCCCTGATGTGGGGCTTTTACTTTTCCGGTTTGGTAATCAATATCCATTCCTTTTTATCAAATAAAAAAATGACACTGGAGGTCCCCGTTCCGGAGCGAGCTTTTCAATCATCACCATTTTACCTTCGCCATAAAACGGACAACGGTCGGGATCAAAACCCAATCGTTTGAAAAAAATGGATTTCCAGTCTGTAGCTTGCTTAAGAGGGGCAGCAAGGCCAAGACTTAACCTGGCGTCTTCCAGACACTGCGATTTACGCCGGGTGGATAATATGCCATAGTGACGGATACTGACAAACCCGGACGGGAGAATATGGAGGCAGAACCGCTGTAAAAAATCAGTAGCCTTGAGCGACATTACTTTTTGCTAGCCACCTTCAGGGTAGTCTTTATAGCGGAAAACAACAGCACCATTGTCGATCGACAAAAGCCTGTAATTTGAAATCGCTACTTTATGCGGGTAGCGTGCCAGATATTCAATGACGTTTTCTGTTTTTCAAAAGGTTCCCTGGCATCAACCACCCAGAAATTACGATACAAATCCTGAAAAAGTGTTTTATCTACCGGAATATGTCCCATTTGCTCTTTGAGCGTGAATAGGTCCAGGCCTTCTTCCAGCAGATGGGTGGCAAAACTGTGACAAGGGTATGAAGCGCTACCGGTTTAATAATACCGGCCTTTTTACCGATTGTTTTAAAATAAACCTGACCCCTTCATGGCTAATGGGTGTATCGCAGTCCCCAGACGGCCATCTTGAATGGCCCCTGTTGCCTGGTGAAGCGGTTGGTAAGGCCCTGCAGGTAACCGTTTATTTGTTCCTCGGTCAGATTATCCTGGATAGTGTCGAATTCCAGACTGATCCGGGCCAGTTCACGCAGATAATTACTGCTGGCGGAAAAAGAATATCCAGTTAAGGATAACTTTTGTTCGCTTTTTTTTTCGTACAAGCCAGTGAAGCCTTCTACAGTCTCCCTTGCTTTTTCAATCATGTTTTTGCTCATAACTATTTGGTTTAGGTTATGAGCTTTTATACGAAAAGTATCTAACTTAGCTACATAAAGCTACCGGAGGTTGAGTTCAACAAGCTTGCAACCGCAACAAAATCAGCATTGTAAGTACTTAGAAAAGGGTCACCTTTTCTACGGTTGCAAGTAGGTGTTAGAGGTAATACTAATTCAAAAAACACTTTAAAAAAGAGTGAGGACAATACCTATTGCAATAAAAATAATTAACCTTATTTTGAGTAAAAGGGATGTGCATTTGGTTTACAGTTCTAACAGATAGATCTATAAATAGTCAAACATAAATTTCTAAATATGAGGTATACATTCTTCCTGGCAATTTTTATCATTTTGGCTGCCTGTTCATCCTCCACCCCGAAACAGACTACCCCCGAAAATAATACAGCAAATAATACATTTGTCTATCCCCAAGATGCATACCGGTTTCACTATAACGGTCGACATGTTGTAATTCAAGCAATCATGAACGACTCTGTTGAGATATCTCTTCTTTTCGACACAGGAGCACAATCCCCCTTGTTCGACAGTACTTTTATAGCTTTAAACAAGGACAAACTAGGAATTACCTTTAAAAAGTGCAGCAAGAGAACCATAACTCCCGGAGGAGTGATAAAAGTAAACCGTGAAATTATGGGTAACATCAGGATGAAGGCTTTTGGTGAAAATAAAGAATTTTCAGGCCGGTTTGAGGTCGCTGATTTATCAAAAACCAGGTTGAACACCAATGCCATTTTCCCGGCATTTTGGTACTTTGAGAATAAAATCGTTTTAATGGATTTTGAGCATCAGTACTTCAGGATACTTTCGCAAGACACACTTTACCGCCTGAAAAAACATTATAAATCATACCCTTTAAAAGGAAATCCGGTAACTTTCTTTACTGTTACATCAAATGTTGAAATATCAGCAAATTGTGATATCAAACTTAATGGAGAACTTGTTTTGGATATTGGCGCACCGGGATTTTTATATTTACAGGTAGGTAAAAGTCCCATAGCCTCTGTAATCCTTCCAAAAGATTTGATATTACTTAAAACCAGGACACTATCGATGAACCCCAAAGATACAATCAATCGGGAAATAATTAACGCAAAACAAATTACTTTGTTCGATTCTTTTAATTTTCAAAATGAACAGGCATTTCTGTTGAATTTCAAAATAGCCCCTGAACAAATAGGATTCTTAGGGAACGAGTTTTTTCGAAAATTCCTGGTTATTTTTGACTACAAGAACAAAGTGATTTATTTAAGGCCAAATCAGGTATATTCTTTACCTCATGGTCCCTTTTGTTTAGGTATGAAACTTTACAGATCAGTAGATGAAAAAACGTTTTATGTTAATTCTTTGTACGAATCTTCATCAATGGCAATAGCTGGTATCCGGTTAGGCGATAAGGTCCTTGCTATTGATGGTAAGCCATCAGAAGAAATTACAATTAAAGAGTTACGGGCATTGGAATATTCCATACCAGGTTCAAAAGTGACACTACGTATTCAAAGGGGACAAGATATTTTTTATAAAGAAGTGCTAATTAATGAATTAATGAAATAAAAAAATGAAGTGCTAATTGACGGTTTGATTTTTGGCAAATTAAATAACCCATTCACAATGTAGAAGTCCAACTTGATAGCACTAACAGCAACAACGTATAAACCCAATTGCCTGCCGCAGGCGCAACACAGGTAACATGCGCCTGCACGCAGAACGTGTGTGCCTTGACTTATTCCCCTGAATAAGGAGTAATGGCCGTACAAAAGATGGGAGGCTCTTTGAAAATTGTATAAGTGTGCGGAGGTCAAGCGAACCGACTGGCCGGCCAACGAGAAATGAGAAATGGACTTCTGTAAACGACTGTCAGGAGTAGTTTACAAACCACCTTATGCTGCATCGGGCGGAAACTCCCAAGCGTGACTCGACTAGCCTCAATTGAAATTAACAGTTCTTTTTTACCACTCTCTGCAAATTGAATAAATCATTATCTTTGCCTTGGAGTGATCCTTTATGGAAGAAGAAGTAGACATACAAAACATAGATAAATTTGTAAATCATTGGATTGAGAGTTCTGATAGAGATTTCAAGACCATGAATAATCTTTATAATTCTAAAGATTATAGTTGGTCACTTTTCATAGGACATTTAGTTATTGAAAAGTTACTCAAGGCATTATATATCAAGAATAAACGAAAACATCCTATTCCAATCCATGATTTAACCAGAATTGCTGATAGAGCTGGTCTTGAATGTTCCGTTGAACAATTGAATTCCTTTGATGTAATTACTACATTTAATATAAATGCCAGGTACGAAGACGATAAACAAAATTTCTATCTTCAGTGCACAAAAGATTTTACTGAAAATTGGATTTATCAAATTACTGAATTAAGACAATGGATCAAGTCACTACTTTAAACATTCTGGTTGAATTCTTGAAAGCAATTCCAAAAGATAAATATGTATTATCGAAAGCATATTTATTTGGTTCTTATGCTAAAAATAATCAGCACGAAGAAAGTGATATTGATTTAGCACTGGTTATTAAAAATCTACCTGACCCCTTCGCAGCTCAAATTGAATTAATGCATCTCCGAAGAAAATTTGATCTGAGAATTGAGCCTCATCCCTTTAGAGAAAGTGATTTTTCAATACAAAATCCTTTAGTTTCTGAGATTCTAAAATACGGCCAAGAAATTAAACTTGATTAATTTCATCTGAGGCTAACAAAAAGGGCTTAATGCAGTTTCTCACTACATAAAAGCCCGTCGTTGAACTAACCTCAACCGCTTGCTAATAGCGGATTTAAGTTACGAGGGATTCACTTATTTTACAATGACTAACTGATGGGAGAATAAACGATTATTGAAGGAGTCGTCATTAAATTGTGGACAGAAGACAGCAAACATAAGCGGCTGTGAAGAGCATTTTAGACATCCAATTGGTATCATGCCGGCTATTATTATTACGTCAGACAATACGATACCCGGCTCAACCCGACTATGCCCAATTATCAGGACGACATCGAAATGTATAAAGTCATTTATAAAATAACCTATCCAAATGGAAATATTTATATTAGCAAAGACCTTGTTGATACCTTAAATTATTATGGTAATGCAGACAGCAAACTTATTGAGATGGATTTTACTCGAGAGCAGAGGAAAAATTTAACTGTGAGAAAAGTAATTTTATTTGAAGCTGAAAACACAGAAGACAAAGAAATAAACGAGAAGGAAGTTGAATTTATTAAACAATATCAATCAAATAACCCCTCAAATGGTTACAACCAATGGCCAAAATTTAAACCAGAGAAATAACGACTAACTTTTAAGACAGTTCGTTATCTTTGGGAAAAGATCAACCGAGATCATTATGAAAAATAATAATGAACAATCTCAAACGGATATTAAAGTCATTCTGCCTGGAGAGGAAGCAGGAAACTATTCGAAAAAATGGTACAAAACCTTTGACATTGTTTTCCTTATTGGATGGCTTTGTGCATTTCTTGTCCTGTATGTGCTTTCAATCAATTTTGAACCAGGTTTTTTAACCGATTACCAGTTTTTATTATTCTGTTCTTTCAAGCTGTTTATCATGCTTCTGGTATCGTTGCTTGGAGGGATAGTCTGTCGTCATTATTGCAAAACAGATGATAAAGGCTATATCATTACAAATCCCAATTCATGGTTTAAAGTTAATTATACCCGTAAAATTCAGCATTTTGCCGCATATCTTATCCCATTGATCAGCGCATCAAATCATGTTGGAACTCAATTACATCCGCAAGGCATTATCCCTCACTTATGGGAATCGTTGTTTGTTTTACTCATGTTTTTATTGTTGATTAAGCCCATCCGTGAGAAATACAGATTTTTCATGCTTCAATTCAATTCACTCGATCGTCCCGAAGATCGTCCAAACACATTAAAATGGATCGTCATAGGAAATATTTTACCAGGATTAATCCTTGGGACAATTTTCAAGCAGTTTTTTGAACATATCAATGAACCCAACCTGGTATTAATCATTGTTTTTATCGTCGGGATTGGAGATGGATTAGCCGAACCAGTTGGCATTTACTGGGGTCATAAAAAATACCTTGCCCCATCCTGGTTTATGAAAAAGCGTTATATCAGATCTTATGCAGGAAGTGCCTGTGTTTTGCTGAGCGCTATTGTTTTTATCCTTATTTTTTACTCAGATTTTAATCACCCCACTCAATTTGTAGTCGCCTTGATTCTGATTCCTCCAATAATGACACTTTTAGAGGCTACCGCCCCGCATTCCATGGACACTCCTATAATGATGCTTGTAGGATTTTCGGTCCTGTATGCGATTTGCTTATTCAATTAGTTCAAAGGTCAAAGAAATATTACACATTTTCCAGTATATCATTTGCCGGATCCATGAGGAAAATAAACTCCTGGGTTGGGCTAACCCATATAGGTTATTTCAAAACCATCTGGAAACGCGAGTGGTAACCCGGTGAGAAGCCAGGTATCGTTCTCCATATCGGAGAATAATATCAGCCACCACATGCGGGGCGACTTTCAATGATTGATATAGAGCCTGTCGAGCGGACTGAAGGCAACCTTGGGCATCACTTGTGCAATATGCACGTAGGTCATGGTTTTGGTGATCCGGGTGTGCCCCATCTGCTCTTTGAGTGTGAACAGGTTCAGGCCTTCTTCCGGCAAATTTTGGCCCCGATTTAAACTGATACCAATAAACCGAACAAATCGATGGCACCCTCAGATGGTGTCAGACAGGATAAGACTTTAATAAGGGTCACTATTGTCGGTTTCGGAACCCATTCGATATTTCATTCTGAGAAGTAAAACACAGAAAGAAAATCATCACAGCAGCTCCTTTAAAGGGTATGAGTTGATCTATTGTCAGATATTTCTGCCCTGAAAAGGCGCCGACATTCTTCCTGGAAAAGTACTACTGGAAGGTCTTTTGTGTGTCGTATTACCGGTAAGGCAAGGGAGGTTTTCTGGTTTTTTATCGTGCGGAAATAATACCGTAAACCCCAGACGGCCATCTTGAATATCCCCTGTGCCTGGTGAATCGGTTGGCAAGGCCCTGCAGGTAACCGTTTATTTGTTCCTCGGTAAGATTATCCGGGATAGTGTCAAAGCCAGGAGGATCCGCGCCAATTCACGTAGATAATTACTGCCGGAAGAAAAAGTATACACAGTTAAGGATAACTTTTGTTCGGTTTTTTCGCACAAGTCAGTGAAGCCTTCTACAGCCTCCCTTGCTTTTTCAATCATGTTTTTGCTCATAACTATTTGTTTTAGGTTATGAGCTTTTATACGAAATATATCTAAATTAGCTACATGGTATGAGCTACCGGAGGTTTAGTTCAACAAATCGCTAATCGCAACAAAACCAACGTATTGTTGCTGTGCAAAGGTTTCACCTTTGCTGCGTTTAGCGATGGGCCGTTAGAGGTAATGCTATTTTGATTGGTAAATCCAAATTCGAAGCTTTTTTATTATCTTTCTTTTATAAATCTGGTGGATTTTTATGCGGTGCGTGTATGAATCGTGACTATTATGTAAGTTTCTCCTATAAATCTGGTCTTGATTTTTATGTGTCTGTGTGAAATTTAGAAAATGTCATGTACATTTGTATAAATGAATGCGGTAGAACAAAATATGTCCTTAATTCAATATCTGTGTGAAAATCATAGAGTTGACAAGCTTTATTTATTTGGTTCTATATTGGGAAGTTCATTTAATGATAAAAGTGATATTGACTTCCTTGTCAGATTTAAGAACATTGATTTGTTAAAATATGCCGATAACTACTTCGATTTAAAGTTCTCTCTCGAGAACCTACTTAAAAGACCTGTCGATCTTTTAGAAGAGCAATCTCTTAAGAATCCCTTTTTCCTCGATGCTGTAAATGAATCAAAAAAATTAATTTATGGATAGGGAAATCAAAACTTGGCTATTTGATATCCAAAAAGCTATCGAGGAAATTGAAGAATTTCTGCCCCAAGGTCAAAGAATTTTTGAGAATTATAAAAATGACCTCAAAACTTAACGTGCGGTTGAAAGAAATCTTGAAATAATTGGTGAGGCCATTAAAAGAATTCTTGATAAAAAGACAGGTGTTGAAATATCCCACTCAAAAAAAATTGTTAGTCTGAGGAACAGAATAATACATGGGTACGATGTAATTTCAGATGAATTAATTTGGGGTATTTTGATAAACGACTTACCGAAGCTGAAATCCGAGATTACATTACTGTTAAAATAGCACTGCCTCTAACAGAAAGGTCTTAATGCAGTTTTTCACTGCATAAAAGACCTCCGTTGAACTAAACTCAACCGCTTGCTATTAGCGGATTTAAGCCACGGGGAGATTCAATTATTTCTCAGGGGTTGATAGATGGGAACATAAGTGACCGTTGACGGAACCGGTATTAAATTGTGGGCAAAAGATAGCAAACATAAGCTGCTGTGAAAAGCATTTTGACCATCAATTGGTATCATCCGGATATTATTATTACGTCAGACAATACAGTATCCGGCACCGGGGACAATGCCGGTTACGGCTATCACCGGAGAAAACGACAATTACCCATATCACCGAAGGATTCGACTTCCTTGGTCAGAACATAAGAATGTATTCTTGCGGGAGACTCCTTATCCGTCCATCGAAAGACGCAATCAGATCGGTGAAAGAAAAGTTGAAGGTATCATTGTGAAACACAGGGGTTCACAAGCAGCAGTCTTAATCCGAAACCTGAACCCGGTCATCACCGGATGGGCAAATTACCCCAAGCGCGTTTGTTCTAAGCGTACATTTTAGAAATAGGACAGAATCCTGTGGCGCAATATATGGAACTGGGCTCGAAGAAGACATAATAATCTCGGTTACAGGAAAATCGTTTCTCTTCTTTTTATAAGAATTGGCATGCGGAAATGGCAGTTTTTCGGCAAATTCGACGATGGTAAGACTATCTTGCTCCGTATGTTTGCCTGCTTCCATATCAAACGCCACAGGCTCATATACGGAAACGCCAATCCTTTTGACATGGCCTGGGATAAGTACTTCGTCAACAGGTTAAGGTTTAAATACGTGATCTGAATATTTTGTAAATTGCCAGGTGGTTTAATCCGCCTTTGGAGAACCTGAGCCGTATGATGGGAAACTATCAAGTACGGTTCTTAGGGGACAAGGGCGGGGTAACCCACCTGCGTTACCCGACTAGACCGTCGATACATATAACGAACAAGAATTATATCATGAAATTTCTTCCGAGTTTAATTCTGTTTTCACTTCTTTCTATTCAGTTACATTGCCAGATAATTACAGGTAAAGTTCTTGATTCTTCTAATGGTTATCCTTTGGAATACGTGAGCATAGGAGTTGTTGAATCACCTTTTGGAACTATTTCTAACGAGAAAGGTGAATTCAGTTTCGAAGTCAATGGGCAATCTAAGAAGGCCATAGTTCGGTTTTCAATGATAGGATATATATCACAAACATTTTTATTAGAGGAACTTTCTAATAGAAAGAATGTAATATACCTCACAAACGAGCCGATTACTTTAGCAGAGGTGATTATCAAACCTTTTTCAGGTAAATTGAAAAAAGTTGGCACTACTGATTTTACTAAACCAGGTCGTGTTTGTGGATGGAGTGGGACTGAATTTGGTAAGGGTTCAGAGCAAGGATTAAAAATAGTACTCGGAAATCAAAATGTCAAATTGAAAAGTCTGCACATACGTGTTTGGATGCAATCTTTTGACAGTTGTTTATTTAGGTTACACATACGCAACATCATTAATGGTCTGCCTGCAAATGAATTGCTTAACGAAAATATATTGCTACTTATTACAAAAAAATCAGGGTGGGTAAACATAGATTTAAATAAATATAATTTGGTGTTTAAGGAGGATATTGCCTTGACAATAGAATGGATAAAGGTTATTGGAGCACATCCTGAGATGGCCGTAAAGTTCAGTAATTCAAATCAACCGGTCGCTAATAATGTACTTTTGAATGTGAAGGAAAAACAAGGATGTTTTTATACAAAAAATGCAAATGAAGATAAATGGTCTCGTTACAAAACTCAAAGTCCATCCTTTTATCTGACAATTCAGGAACATTGAAATATATTATAGGTTTTTGATTGAATATTTTGAAAATAAAGATTAACGTTGCCTAATCGAGTGGGCCGCCCCGTCAGCATCGCCGACGGAGAGAACCTCACACACCACTGATCGTATGGGTCACGTAATCAGCGGTTCATTAAACTATGGGGAAACTTTCAGATAGTAATCAACCATTGATTGATAGCCCCGTTTTGCCATGCGATTCATGGTGATCGTAGTTTTCAGGATCGGGCTTTGGGCTGTAGCTTTCACGTAGCATTCAATCGAAGGTAAATTCATACCGTTTTGACGGTATAATGGAGACGTAAATGAACGATCCGGAGTTTTTATCAGGTCCAATCGTTGGAAATTTCATAAAATTGTGTTATATTTGAATTCCAAGGGAACCTGCAAACAATCTCATGCTTTAAACTTAAATTATGGAGGTAATTAAAATGAGAAGAATCAATTATTTTTCAATGCTGATATTCATAGTTATTCTGGCCATCGGTGCAGGATTATCCTATGTATCATATTATATTTCGGCTCATAACACCGGAAGTGTTTGGATCGGAATCATTTCCTTCATTATCGCTGCTATTGCATCTTCTGCAACCAAGGTTGCAGATCAATGGGAAAAGGCAGTGATACTGCGGTTGGGGAATTTTCATTCCCTTAAAGGACCCGGGCTGTTTTTTATAATCCCGGTCATTGACGCTATACCATACTGGATTGACACCCGCGTGATCACAACAACTTTCAAGACAGAGAAAACCCTTACTAAAGATACGGTACCGGTGGATGTTGATGCCGTTCTTTTCTGGAAAGTTATTGATCCTAAAAAAGCAGCCCTTGATGTAGCCGACTATCAAAGCGCAATAAGCTGGGCATCGCAAACGGCTCTTCGGGATGTCATCGGTAAGACCATGCTTTCAGACATGCTGGAAGGCAGGGAGAAAATCAGTAAGGAGCTACAGAAGATCATTGATGAGCGTACCGAACCATGGGGCGTCAATGTTATTTCGGTGGAGGTTAAGGATGTACTAATCCCTCCGGCTTTGGAGGATGCGATGTCGATGCAGGCACAGGCTGAAAGAGAACGGCAGGCCCGAGTGATCCTTGGAGATTCGGAACGACAGGTAGCTGAGAAATTCGGAGAAGCAGCTAAAACATATTCCGACAATCCTATCGCTTTACATCTAAGAGCAATGAACATGCTGTATGAGGGTTTAAAACAGAATTCCACAATCGTAATCGTACCCAGTTCAGCGGTGGAGACCATGCAATTGGGCGGTCTCGCAGGGATAACAGCGCTGACCATGGAGTTGAAAAAAGAGCAAGCCAAAAAAGAGGATGAATTTCATCAATAAAAAGATAAATGAATATGATGAAACATAATTTAATTTCAATTCTTATACTCTTTTTATTCTCTTTGGAAGCCATGATAACAGGATGTTCAAAGAAAACCGAAAATCAACAGAATACACAGGATACATGGGATATTGATAAGAGCGGCATTCCAAAATTCGTTGGAACGAATTACATAGAACTGGATAAAATTTACCGGATTTCAAAATTCAGGTCATCTGTCGGGCATGATTATTCTGATGTTTTCGAGCACTGCAGAAGTATGAAACATTATTTTGAGCCCAAAAGCGATGTGGATTGGTCAACAGTCAAAATCTATTCCCCTGTTACTGGCAAAATTACCAGAGTTGAGGAAGAATGGGCAGGTACAAAAATTGAAATAGCATCCGATGACTATCCGGCATTTCGATTCTCCATCTTCCACATAAATTCACTGGTACAACGCAACGTGGATGAAAAGATAATAGCGGGTGAACAGTTGGGTACTCATATCGGGTCGCAAACCATGTCAGATATTTCAGTGATTGTCAATGATCCAACCCATCAGGGGAGGATGGTATCTTTCTTTGATGTCATGACTGATGCCCTTTTTTCTAACTATGCCAATCGTGGTGTAAGCAAAAGAGAAGATATGATTATTTCAAAAGCAATCCGGGATGCTAATTCTCTTACCTGCAATGGTGATACATTTATCACGACTGATACCCTTGTAAACTGGTTTATTCTTAACTAACAACTTTAAGTAAAAATGACTTGTATATAGTTTTGTAAACGACCGCTCCACCCGGCATGGCACAAAACCAATTACAAGATATTATAGCAAATCATAATAACACATTATGACAATGGAAAATAAAAAGGAGTTGCCACAAAAACAACGTGAAGAACTGATCAGAGCATTAAAAGCCCGCTTTGAGAAAAACATGAACCGCCATAAAGGTATTGAATGGGTTAAACCACAAGCAAAGCTGGAAGCTAATACTGAAAAACTGTGGTCGCTCAATGAAATGGAAAGAACCTGCGGTGAACCGGATGTTGTTGGTCATGATAACAAGACGGGCGAATACATTTTTTATGATTGTTCAGCGGAAAGTCCTAAAGGCCGCAGAAGTGTTTGTTACGACCGTGAAGGACTTGAATCAAGGAAAGAACATAAGCCGGAAAATAACGCCATGGATATGGCAGCTGCCATGGGCATTGAACTTTTAACGGAAGAACAATATCGGGAGTTACAGAAACTTGGAAATTTCGATACGAAAACATCGAGCTGGGTGAAAACGCCTTCTGAGATTAGAAAACTCGGTGGTGCACTCTTTTGTGATCGTCGCTACGACCATGTCTTCGTGTACCACAACGGTGCAGAATCTTACTATGGCGTCAGGGGGTTCCGCGGCTCGCTAAGGATTTAATTTTTATACAGACAGCTCTAAATTTGAATTTGAGAACGGATTGCCTGAGAAAGAATTTGCCGAAAGAATTGGAAAATATGACGAATGAATAACCAAAGTCCAGCTGCCAACACCGGCTTTGCGTCAGGCGGGGTGACGTGCTTCGTAGGATAGTTTTTCGTATAATTGAAGTGAGGTTCTTCGTATCAAGTGCAGTGCTAAAAAGCCCGCTAGAACGCAAATCCGCAAAACGTCAGGCTGTATTAATTTTATTAACAAAACTTGCTTTCTCTGTAAAAATTACTAACCTTTGGCGTTAGTATCGTAATTCGGAAGCATGATAAAATCATTCGGGTCAGAAGAAACTGCAAAAATTTGGGATGGAATTCGATTAGCAAAACTTCCATTTGAAATTCAGAACATAGGAAGAAGGAAATTAAGAATGCTGAATAATTCTGTTTCAATTAGTGATCTTAAGATACCTCCACCAAACAGATTAGAAAGACTTTCTGGAGAACTTAAAGATTTTCACAGCATGAGAATTAATGATCAATGGAGGGTTATTTTTAAATGGCATAGCGGGCATTCATTTGAGGTTGAAATTATTGATTATCATAAATAATTGAAATATGGACAAACTGCAAAACATACATCCTGGCGAAGTTTTATTGGAGGAGTTTTTAATTCCAATGAATATTTCTGCATACCGGTTATCTAACGATATTAAAATTCCGCAAACCAGGATTAGTGAAATCATAAAGGGGAGAAGAAGAATCACAGCAGATACTGCTTTAAGATTGAGTAATTATTTTGGTACCTCTGCTAAATTTTGGTTGGGGCTTCAAGATGATTTTGATTTGGAAGAAGCTTTGTTTGAGAAGGTTGAGGTATTCAAGTCAATAAAGAGATATAAAATTAACGCAGCCTAATCGAGTAGGCTGCCCCGCCGGGATCGCTAAGGCGATCACAAAAATATCCGTACAGGCCTTAGTAGTAAGGCGTTGGGGTGTATGTTTTTAATAGAAACACATGTTCAAGTCTTTAACTATTCTGTTTGTTTTTCTATTCGAAGGCATATCTGCCCAGGAAATTGAGATTTCAGGAATTGTAACGGAATCCGGGTCCATGAAGATTATTCCATTTGCAACCATTGAAATAATGAGCAAGGGGCTTGGAGTTGCAGCTGATTACAAAGGTAAATTTCAAATTGAAATATCAACGGATTATCAAAAAGATACGATAAGAATCGGCTCACTAGGTTATGTAACCAGAAAACTTACCGTTGAATCATTAAAATCAAAATATACAAATGTTTCAATTGAGCTTCAGCCGGATACATATTCACTTCCTGAAATTGAAGTTGCAGGAATTCCGTCCGGTAAATCCGTCTTGGTAATTATTAAGAAACAAAAAGAGGATATGGTGGCGGTTTGGTAGGACAAAAGTCACAGTTAGCTGTTTTTATGGATTCTAAAACGTATAAGAATGCAAAAATCTTAAGCGCAAGCTTTTTTATTTCACGAAATAGCGGAAAACCTGAAACGCCATTCCTGGTTCGTGTCTATAAACATATATTAATCCACTTGGGAAATATGTACTAATTATGGTCAGGTTTGCTCAAGTTCAAAAATATTAAAGGTTCCGAATACATGGATTTATTGGTTAGGACATGGATGGAAAAAAATATCAGATATGAAATTCAACAAATCGCTAATAATATCTGAAATTGAAGTGCTAAAGTAATTTACAAGAAAAATTTCCAATAGAAAACAAGAGAAAATGAAATCAATCCTATCTGCTTTCTGTATTTTTTTGTTTGTGATTTGTTGCAATGCACAAACCAGTGTTTACCATCCTTTTCCGACTTCTGAGGCAGTTTGGAGAGAATATAAAGGCATATACCAATACAGTTGTTCAGATTACCAGCATTTTATTTTAGGGGATACCACAATTGCGGGTCAGACATATAACAAGATCATTCGTTCCGGTGTTTCTTATTGGACAAACCAGCAGGGGTTCTGTACAGATTTGTACCAGGCATTTTATAGCGAATATGCGGGTGCATACCGGAATGATAGCATAAATAAGAAGGTTTACATTGTTCCAACTGATAGTCTGACGGAACAACTCCTTTATGATTTCGACCTGCATCTTTGGGACACCTTGACACACACGTTTTTACATGAAACAGGTACTTTTGATCTTTACGTAACAATAGTAGACTCGGTTCTGATCGGGAATTCGTATCACAAAAGATTCGGATACTATCCCAACCAATATTTCGACCTCTACTATGCCTATTTAATAGAAGGTATCGGATCGGAGTTTGGTTTGCTTGGGAACAGACTGGGTGGTGAATACGGCTTTCTTTCACGGCCGTTCGAATGTGGGACAACCCTGATTTGTGTTAAACAAGATAACCGGACCATATATCCTGATACGAATTATCAATGCAATCTGGTTATCACACAAATCCAGGATCCGATCGAAAAAAATAGATTCAAAATCACGCCAGTTCCTGTTCAACATTATGCAACCTTTGATTTTCCGGATGAGTTCAATGAATCTGATGTATATATCAACAACATATATGGTAAAGAAATGGATAGGATCCATAATATTTATTCCGGTGATCAATTAAATTTTGAAAGTTTTCCTGATGGACTATATTTCATAACACTTCTAAAAAATAATCATCCGTTATTCAGAACAAAGATCATTGTTAGTAAATAACTTTTTATGTCAATGACAACAAGGCAATGTTGGCGGTTTCTGTATATTTGTTAATAACTGCAGGTTCTACCCCGAAGGATTAAGGACTTTCACCATCTGGAAGATTTGATATCTTAGGCAACAGGATAAAAAAAATAGCTATCGATAAATTAAAATTAATCGTGGATATCGAAGACCTTAAAAGCGGAATCTATTTCGTTTCAATAACAGATAAATGGGGTTTCATATGGAAAAAGAAAATTATTAAAAACTTACCCTGACGAACAACTAAATCGAATGAATTGTGTAATGTAATTCAAGCATGTCGTTCTGATTAAAATGAAAAAAATAATCCTCATAATTTTATCGATCAGTCTCTGGATAACCTCATACGGTCAGGATTTTCCGCCACCGGAAAATTTCCATGCGATGCTCGATAACGATTTCATCAGGTTATATTGGCAACCTCCCCAAAACAAATCCTTGTCACATTATAATATTTACCGGTCCGGATTTACTAATGGCAGGCTTATTCCGATCGGTTCGACCACCGCAACGGAATATGTAATTCCGGTGGGCTTCGGTTTCTTTACCTGCATTGGTCTGAGTGCAGAATACAGTGATCCGCCGGGTGAATCTGATACAGTAATGGTCTACATTGTCTGTGATGATAATATGACATTGCCGGTCCTGTTCGATTTTGAACATCCTTTTATGTACCACTACGAATTGGTCGGGTGTATAGGGGAAGGAAATGACGACTGGACCTTATGCGACAGCATCTTTTACTCTCCGGAACATTCGGCAGCATTTATCTCCGATTCGAATGATTCCAGATCATACCTGGTCACGAACTATATCGATCTCGAATCAGCCCAAACACCCACCGTGAGTTTCATGTGCAGGATCCCTCAGGTACAGGGGCATTCGGATACCCTGAAACTCTTTTACTATCACTATATGGACTGGATCCAGGTAGCTGACCCCATTTATTCGGTTGATGACTGGCAATCGTTTTCATTCCCGCTTGACTCCCTGCCACAGATTTTTCATTTCGGCTTTGAAGCCACTGCGGGAGGCGGCAGTGGAGTATATCTGGATGACATTTTATTCATGGATCAATCCGTTCATATCAGTGATAGGGATTTTAAGAAACCATTGCTTGAAATCAGGCCAGTTCCGGCAACATCCTCTTTAATCCTGGATATAAATACCAATGAAAATACTGAATTCCATGGGACACTGTTTTCAGTGGATGGCAAACCCGTGAAATCCTTTTCCGCCAGGATGTTAATGCCCGGCAGTCATCAGGTAAATCTTGATATTTCTGATCTGATCCCCGGGATGTATTTTTTAACCGCTTTTTTTACCGACCGGATAATAACAAAAAAGGTGGTGATTGATTGATGACTGATGTGGTCTGAATTTTAGGGAGTATTGTATATAATTATCACTGAGATTATTCATAAACTGCGGGAATTAAATAAAACCGCGATCATCTCTTCCCATATTTTTTCAACATTAAGTGACACTTGTGATGAAATGTATTTATTGAAAGAAGGTGAATTTATTAAAAAGGTATTAAAAGAAGAATTTAGTCTGTTAGAGACTGAAATGAAGAAGATTACAATCAGCTATAAAATTGAAAAACTTGCACTTAAATAAAATAACAGCTGCAATGAAGCTCCCCGCCGCAAGCAGCGGGGTATCTTCGGGAATTATTTCTTATTCGCCGCAAGCGGTGGGGAATTTAACCCAAAAGAGATTAAACAAATTTTGACACTTTTGTAAATGATAATCCAATCAAATACTATTGATTATAAAATTATCTGAATGTGAGAAATAGTTTCCTTTTGGTATTCCTCATTTTTATTGAAGTTCAAACATCCGCAGTATTCGCACAAAACCGATTTGCTGCAAATATTGAGGGAGGACATTCATACACATATATTTTTGGAAATTCGGTAAATTCTGATTGTCTTACACCAATTCTAGGTGGTTTCGGCGGGATTGCCTTCCAAAATATTTTTTTAGATAAATTAGCCATTAAGGCAGGGATCGCTTATGAACGAAAGGGGATAGAGCTGCGGATAAAGAATCAGTACGCCCTCTCCTTAGAAATTAGAGATCATTACGGATTGGTCAATACACTCCTATTTCCGGTTTTTGTAGGCGAAGATGGAAAGCAGTATAATAGTGACAGGAAATCTATCAATAACGAAGCATCGTAAATCTTGGATTTTCCTGTTTCTTCACTTCAGGGAAAGGAAAATAAATACAACGTAGAAGAAATCTTAAGATGAAAAAAGGTACATTGCCTGACGCCAACTGCAACAATTCTAATGCAATGTTGCGACATAAAGGTTTTTCCTTTACTACGGGTTGCGGCCGTTAAAACCCGACTTAATGAAACACGACAGTATATGAAAACATTAGGAATTATCGGTGGACTAAGTTGGTTTTCAACGACAGTTTATTATCGGACAATAAATCAACTGACAAACCAACAACTTGGCGGTTCACACTCTGCCCGGCTTTTACTTTACTCGGTTGACTTCAATGACTTCAAAATACTTCAGGATAATAATGACTGGGGAAAAATTGAACAAATGTTTACCGAAATTGCACTGAGACTACAAAATGCGGGTGCGGACTGTATTGTAATGGCAACGAATACACCGCATTTAGTCGCAGATATCGTAAGACAAAAAATAAAAATCCCATTACTTTATATTGCAGAAGAGACAGCGAAAGAAATCGTCAGACAAAAGATTAACAAAGTCGGACTGCTTGGGACAAAATTTACAATGGAAAAGGATTTCTTCAAAGACTGCTTGACAAAATTCGGTATTGAAACTGTTATTCCCGACAGTTCCGACAGAGAATTTATACACACTTCCATTTTCAACGAATTGACAAAAGGAATTTTCAGAGACGAGACAAAGAAAAAATACATTGACATAATTGCAAAACAAAAAAGAGACGGCGCAGACGGTGTAATTTTCGGTTGCACAGAAATTGCTTTGCTAATAAAACAAGACGACAGTAACATAATTGTTTTTGACACGACGGCAATTCATTCCAAGGCAGCGGTGGACTTTGCACTTTCCTGACAAACAGACAGAAGGGTTGCTGATACCGGGAAAACAGGATTCTGAATCAATCGATTGTATTTTGAAACAATCATGAAAAAAATAATCATATTATCCTCGTACTTTCTGCTTGGTATATCATCACTCAAAGGCCAAACACCGGATAGCGGAACAGTTACGGATATTGATGGTAATGCTTACCATACCGTCGTAATTGGCAATTTCGAGTGGATGGCAGAAAACCTGAAAACCACCTCCTGGAACAACAACACAAAAATACCCAACATTATTGACAGCATTGCCTGGATCGGATTAACCATTGGCGCCTATTGCTGGTACAACAATGATGAAAGCAATGCGAAAACTTACGGAGCCCTCTACAATTGGTACGCTGTGAACACGGGCAGACTTTGCCCCGAAGGTTGGAGGGTGCCTTCGGATGAAGAGTGGAAGCTACTGGAAGGTTACGTTGACACCCAATACGGTAGATGTGACACGATTTGGGATGACTCGGGGGGAAGGGGAAATGATGCTGGACAACGGCTGAAAAAAAGTTCAGGTTGGAGCTCAGGCGGAATTGGAAAAGATGACTTCGGTTTTTCAGCACTTCCGGGTGGTGAGCGTTGCAGTAATGGCCGCTTCTTTCTTGAGGGCAGGAGCGGTTTCTGGTGGAGCAGTACCGGATACGATGAGTCCGGCGCCTGGTACAGGAACATGATCTATAGCCTTGATGATATTTTCCGCCTTATCCATCCGAAATGGATGGGTTTCTCCGTCCGGTGTCTCAGGGATAAACAGAGACACACTGACTGAAATTCAATTATTGAATAAAAAACACCAAAGTTGACTCTTTCGGTTTGTATAGAATGGGATCCGCTCCGGCATGTGAGTATATTACCACGGTGGAGGAAAATCATCCGGAAAGAAATTTTTTATAGTTTACCCAATCCCGGCAACTTCAATCATTACCATTGAATTTACCAAACCTATCAACGGTAAGAGCCTAATCGAAATATTTGACATCTTAGGCTGCAAGTTGAAAAAAACAGCTACCGATAAATTAAAGCTACAAATTTCAGGCCCGGAAAGCAATCTTTATACAGCTTAAAATAGCGAAATAATGCAAGTTATAATTAAACCAAAGACAGAAATCCATTACAAATTACTTTCGATGGTTGAATATTTGCAAAACGGCGTGATTTATACTATATTTACAAAAGTATAATTTATATTCAGACAAATCGTAATCAAAACGGGTAGAACAGAAAGCGTTTTTTTTGCAACCCTTTTTCTAAAGTGTAAAATCAAAAAATATCGATTATGAAAACAAATCGGATATTCATTCTTTTCCCCGCATTATGCTTATTTGCCGGGTTGACAAGTTGTTCCAAAGGAGATGAGAATACGCCGGATCCATCCAATATCATTAAGGATACAGCTGTCACTATAGAAAGAAAAGCGACCCATTACTTGGTTACGCTTGACCTGACACAGGGATTCTCCCACTACCGGATCGGTCAACAGTACGGTCGGTGCATTAACAAAATGGTGCCCAACTATGAAACTATTCTTGGGAGCCATTTGTCTATTCTTGCTTTTATACAATCTGTAGACTCAAGTGCTGTCCCGGAAAGGATCAACAACATCAGGCCCCAGCTGGACGCGGATTTCCGGGATGAACTGGATGGAATTGTATCACAATTCAAAGGAACCGCCAATTGGAGTGCATTTGAGATTGTTTACGGGGGGAATCTGGTTCCGGACGTATTCCGACCTGCGCAATGCTGCGCTTTCGGCTGTTGGGGAACGGCATCCAAAACCGGAGATAATATTGCGTACCGGACGCTGGATTGGCCTGGAAGTCCCGATCTTTGCAGCATTCAAACAATCACGAAGGTCAAACATCCCGACAAAACGATATTTCTGATCGGGATGCTGGGTCAACTGGGATGTGTTACGGGAATCAATAATCAAACCAGTATCATGGCCGCAATTCTGGATGCTGATGTAGAAACAAGCCATCAATCACCAGGCCGGCGTTCATATAGTTTTGATCTCCGGAAAGCACTTGAATCTGAAACTACAAAAGAGGGTATTGCCGGATATTTGAAAAAACCGGAATTTGGTTACACATGGGATCACCTGATCTTTCTTGCTGACAAAACAGACTGTATTATTCTGGAAAACAACATCTCCAATGCAGGGCCGGTACCTCAAAGGGCCATCAGAACTGATAAATCCAGCCTGAACCAGGACATTCCCTGGAACTTCACAGATATGATCGGAGCTGTCAACTGTTTTATGCTCAGCGGGCAGTTCAATAATTATTCCGAAGGGGTCAATGGACCAATAAATACAGAACGATGGGGACTGCTTTGCAAAAAATCTGACAGTTTGCGGCAATTGAACAACAACCAATTATCGGATGAGCATGTCAGAGAAATCATGTGCTCATACTGGGGCTCCGAACCGAGATCACTTTACGCGGGTGGTGGTGATCTCTACAATAAGGATACGCAGCAAATGTTTTGGTACATTCCTGCCCAACGGTCGTTAAGGGTATTTTTCAAACCGAAAAACAATATAGTACCGAATGATCCTTCTAAATTTTTTGAGACCATTGATTTATTAAACTGACGCCAAAAGTAAAACCGGCCAGTCAAACAAGAATCCGGGGAACATTCTTTAAAGTGGCTTTTGGAGGAATTAATTAAAGGATACAAAAGGGAAAACAACATCAGCTCCAGTCGTCTGTTGACAAAGTTTTCGTAGGAATCCAGTTTTTTCATTCGGGTTGATAATCTTTATCGTGTTTTGGGTTCTGTTCCTGCTATAACAATAGCGAAAGCTCCATCCTTATTCAGTCTTACAAGGCTTTATCGCACAGCTTTTGTAATCACTGTCTACGCTTTATGCAGGCATTTCTACCTACTATGCAAGACTCGTTTCCGGTCGATGGCTAATCTTTACCGGACAAGTTTGGTTACCTGCTGGATTTCTTCAAAAGGTTTCAATGAACAATTTTATCCCCCTTTCACGGGTTTATCATGGCGCAATGTTATTTACCGTTTACATTTGATTGATTGATTCTTCTTCCTCCTTATATTTCATATACCTGTGAATCGTACCTGGCACCTGAATTCAGGCCGTTTGAAAATAATAAAAACTTATTTTGTCAGATTGAAATAAACCATATATATTTGGGTGTTGTTATGAGAAGTACTTTGAATCAGTAAATGATAGGCGCCTTAAAATAAAATGAACCGCTGTGTTTAAGATACTACAAACCAATAACACCTCCTGGTTACAAAAATAATAATGTTTTTGTAAATATTGACTTTGAAAAGAAATTTACTCATTTTAATCAGTTTGCTGACAATTGCCGGTTTTGCGCAATCACAGGTCGTATCTGACTTCGAAGTCATTGAGATGAACTTAATGCTGGGAAGGTTTGAAGATCAGAGCTCCATGAGCTCAGTCCCTAATCCAGACCCCATCGGTATTAATTCCAGCAATTGGGTGGTTAAGTTTGTTCGTGATAAAGATGGATTCCCCTGGGGTGAAATAATTGTTGGTACCACTGAAAATCCTTTGGCAAACAAAGTCATCGTTTACTCGGTTCCATTTAATAGCAATTTGACAGTAAATACCTCTGTTGAACTTAATTCCATCATCATTACCGCGTCCATTGGCCGGCAGGTCGTTAATATGGAAAATCTGAGTATTGGAAGCACAACCACCAATACATCAGGATTGTCTAACTGTCTTTATTTTGTCACCTTCTATACAAAATCAGACATTCCATATACCTAGAAAATTATGAAATATTAAGGTGATAATAGTTGAAATGAACCTTTAAAATTGAACCACTTTGAAACAATTGACAACGTTTTGGATTTACTCATCAGCAATAATATTGTTAAATTTTCACAGGGTAATAAAAAAAAACAAGACATGAGAATACTATTCCTACTATTAGTTTGGAATCTTGGAAATACGACATTGCTAAATGCACAATCAAATGACTGTTTAAAGGACTTTGACTATTTGGTTCACAAAATTAAGGTCGATTATCCAGGATATCACGATAAGGTTACTTCAGAAAATTTTCATGAACTGCAATTACTCGAAGAGGGACTTTACACCAAGATAATTCAGCATCCAGACTCTTGTTGGAAATGCCTTAGAAGATATGCAGGCTGGTTTAAGGATAATCATTTGCGAGTAGGCTGGATCTGGCCGGCGGAGGATGCAGCGGGCTTAAAGAAAAATGATCGCAAGCTTTTTAAAATTAATGAATTAAAATTAAAGGAATTGCAAACAATGAATTCAACCCCTGAAGGAATCTGGCACTCATTCAGAGGTGATATTGCAATCGTAAAAGACAGCAATCAGGAGAGTTACAAAGGGGTTTCTATTTCCTACAGTCAGTATGAGAAAAATCAAATTGGGTTTACCCTTTCGGGTAATAAGGATGGAGAATATAACATGGTTTCCTATCCGGGATACAATGACTATTATCCCGTTGAAGGAAAAGCTTCACTAAAGCTGAATGACCGGGTATTAGAACTGCATGATGACACACGCCTCGTGCGGAAAACAAATTCTTCCGCATTTGATGATGCTTTATGGCTATCCTATATACCAGAGTTTCCTAACGGATCAAATACATATTATGTTTCCCTATTGATATCCGATAGTACCTTTTACATCCGTATACCTTCATTTATGGATGATCTTGGAGAAAAGATAGTAAGAAAATATTGGTCAGAAATTACGTCAACGCCAAATCTCATCATTGATATCAGGAACAATTCCGGAGGGCAAGATGAGTATTACCAGTTGCTGGCCGATCTATTGTATACTAATCCATATACGAGTAAAGGCGTAGAGTGGTACTCGACAAAAAATAACATTAAAATGTATGAAGATGCAATTAAAAACGGGGATATAAGGAATGGTGAAGAGGGTATTCGATGGACAAATTCACTTCTTAATGAAATGAAAAAGAATATTGGTGGCTTTGTAATTCATCCCATGATAGGTGCTGATACTACAGTTAAAAACGACACGATTTACAATTATCCTAAACGAGTTGGTATAATAATTAATGAAGGAAATGCATCATCGGCAGAACAGTTTTTGCTCACAGCCAAGGAAAGTTCCAAGGTAATCCTGTTTGGCAATTATAACACAGCAGGGGTTTTGGATTATTCTAATACCATTAGTGAGAACTTTCCATCGAATAAATATAAATTGACCTTTCCAATGACGCGCTCCAGAAGATTACCAGACAATCCAATTGATAACATTGGTATTCCTCCCGATATTTATATTCCGTATCCTGCATCTAAACAACTCTTTGACAGGCTTGACCAATGGGTATATTTTGTGAAAAATTATTTGGAATTAATGGATAAAAAGGAATAAATGCGGCTCGCCAACTGCAACCAAGCCTTCAAAGTTGAGCGCGTAACTATTTAATTGAAAAGGAAGAATAAGAAGGAAAATTAAATTAACTCAGATTACTGTAAATGACAAAATTATGGACAAAAAGCAACCCTTGATCCTATTCTCCATGATGATCCTTACGGTGTTTGCATGCCGGAAGGCACAAGTCCCGGATCCCGTTAAACCAAAAAGTGACACGCTCTATGTTACCATGACCGGCATTACCGATATATCAGCTCAAGGTGCTATATTCAATGCTAAAGTTTACGATTCGGGGCAGCATACCATAACAGAGTATGGTTTTGTTTGGAGTGACAGTACCGTTTTCCCGACCAAGGATGATTTTTTCAGGTCATTCATAGGTCACCCTGATTCGGTATGCAGCACCATGGTTACCAACGACCTGGAAAAACTGCGAAAATACTATGTCAGGGCATTCCTGAAAACCGACACTTCCCTTATCTACAGCGATACGATGACGTTTAAAAGTCTGGGATGTTCACCTCCGGTAATTTCAAGGTTTTACCCCGATTCGGCCTGCGGCGGCCGGGTTATTACAATCATCGGTAAGGACTTCAGCCCCAAGCGACATCGTAATAAGGTTTTCTTAGGCACTGTTCAAGTCAAGGTAATCGAAGCTTGTTCCGATACATTGCAGGTTTTCACTCCGAATACTACAGAGACCAAATTTGTGAACATTTCGGTTGAAGTTGCTCAACAAGTAACCACCAGCCAGGAGCTGTTTAGGTGGATCTGTCCGTGGAGTGATTTAGCCTCGTTCCCTGGTGAAACAAGGTTCAGGAACACCTATTTTACTATTGGTTCAAAAGGTTATGTCTGCCTCGGGAAAGCAGGACTGAACAGCTATGCCTCTACTCAATTGTGGGAATATGATTTCAGTACTGACACATGGCAGGAGAAGCAGCACTTCCCGGTGGAACAGAGATATAATGCGATCGGCTTTTCGGTCAACGGTAAAGGATATGTCGGTTTAGGGGAGGACGATAACTTTTATATGTTCAAGGATTTATGGCAATATGATCCAGAACTGGATACCTGGACCCGGGGGCGCATTTTCCCGGGAACCCTTAAACATTCATTGGCTCCTCCTTCCTGGGTCGTACTTAACAATAAGTTATACCTATATTTACCCGGAGACAATTCATTCTGGGAATATGATCCACAAGCTGATCTATGGACCAAGATGCCGGAAAATGACAGGCTGACCGGTAAATGGGTCTGGGAAGCCGTTATCTGGAATAACAGGGGTTTTTTCGTAGAATATGAGATAGGAAGGAGCTGCAGTTTTATTCTTTGGGAGTATAAGCCTGCGGTGAATGAGATCTCAGAATTTGATTCAGTAGCTACCGCTTCCTATTGGATCAACCAGGGCTCGTTTATCATTCATGACAAATTTTACCTTCCCCTGAGAGGATATTCCCTGATGGAATATGATTTTATCACAAAATCGGTCTGGTATCATAATTCCCCGGTCGACCAGAATTATATCAATTCCATTTTCATCGATAATAACAGAGCAATTCTCGGCATATCGGAAAATAAAGATTTTACACAGTTTTACCCAAGATAACATACCATGAATCAATTTTTCCTCAAATCACTGACCGTTTGGTTACTGTTTGTTTTATCTGTAAAACCTCTGCTTGCCCAATGGCAGCAAACCCGGGGACCATGCGGAGGATCGGTTACCTGTATATCCCCGGATGTGAACGGCATTTGGGTGGGTAGCGAAACAGGTTTGCTCTTTTCACCGGATAATGGAGTTACATGGATTGACCGGAACCAGGATCTGCCTCATTTTGTAATATCATTTCTTAGTAGCGGAAATACCCTGTATGCAGGAACAAGCGACAATGGTGTGTATATCTCCTCTGACAATGGAAGTACCTGGGAGTGGACCAGTTTAAATAATACAGGAGTGCACAAACTCGTAAAAATCGGAGAAAATATTTTTGCAGGCACCGGCAGAGGTGTTTATTTATCATCAAACAACGGAGGCAATTGGGTCCCCGTTAATTCAGGGCTGACGAATACATCAATACTTGCTATGGCTGTAAAAGAAAATGATGTTTTTGCGGGATGCTGGGATGGGGTATTCAGATCCAGCGACAATGGGGACAACTGGGTTGCCATAAACGATGGCCTTCCTGATGCGAAAATAATCGTTTCATTGGACGTTGCAGGGAATAACCTGTATGCTGTAACCGAAGCCTCAGGTGTGTTTATCTCAACCAATAACGGGGACAACTGGACACCGGTAAACAACGGTCTGCCGCAACTATATATGGGGACACTTGCAGCCGGGGAAAATGCCGTATTCGCCACAACTTGGTCCGAAATATTGTACCGTTCAACGGATGCGGGGAACAACTGGAGCCGTGTTGACAATTTATCGACTATCCAGATTTGCACCCTGGCTGTAACCGGGGATACAATCTATGCCGGAAGCGGTCAACATGGACTTTTTCAATCGGTGGATAATGGCATTACATGGGTTCCTATTGGTTTTGTAAATACTTATGTCCAGTGTCTTGCTGACAGGGGAGTCAACATCCTTGCAGGATTATTCGAATGCAACAACAATGGGGGCTTGTTAGTATCGGAGGATCACGGCGTTAACTGGAAATCTTCCAATTTCAACTATGGGTCCGCCTATGCCTTCGACAGCAACGGATCCTTTACTTTTGCCGCCTGGAAAGGGGTTGCAAAATCATCAGATAATGGAACAACATGGGTGCCGACAACCAGTATTTTTATCAATAACGATGTCAGGGCGCTGGCGATCAGGGGAGATATGATATTTGCAGGCACCCATGGTAACGGTGTGTTTGTTTCTTCAGACAACGGAAACAACTGGGACCCGGCTAATTCAGGAATGGAATACACCGATGTGTATGCCCTGGTTGTCAATGACAATGACCTTTTTGCAGGCATTGCCGGAGGTATTTACAGATCTCCCGATAACGGAAACAGTTGGTACAAATCCAATTCAGGATTAACAAATACGTGGGTATTATCCCTTACAGTTATTGGTATGGATCTATTTGCCGGGACTGCATTGGGACTGTTCCGGTCGCAGGACTCCGGGCATAACTGGACGGAAACAGGTCTTATGGGATCCTGGGTAAATTCCATTCTTAATTATGAAGACAAGATCTTTGCCGCTACAGAGCACGGTGTATTTTTATCCAGAGATAACGGGGTCACCTGGGACACAGCCAATACCGGCCTGATCAATAAAGACATCCGGACGCTTTTAATCAATGACGACAAAATATTAGCCGGGTCATTCGGTATGGGTGTCTGGCAAAGATCCATAATGAATCTTGTTGGAGAGGAAGAACATACCAATCCGCATTACTTCAAAATATATCCCAACCCGGCTCGTGATAAGATCACTATTGAAACTTCGGTAAGATCGCCCAAAGGTCAAGTATCCATCGTAAATCTCACCGGACAAGAATATATGAAACAAACGATCACTGAACCTTCAACTCAGGTTAATATTAACAGGTTGCCCAGCGGGATTTATTTTGTCAGGATCACGGGTGCAGAGACAGTAAAAGTGGGGAAAATAATTAAGCAGTAATATCCGGGATGAAACCAATCCATGCGGTGAAAACGCAAACTTTAGCAGCCATGTCTGTTAGAATAACAACCGGTTTTTTTTCATACTACGACCGCATGTATTAATATTAACTAACACACGAAAAAGAGACAAAAAACTGACGATGGTTTTAATTTGGCCAGCATCAGTTTTTTGATTCTTAGAATTTAACGACAACTCTACCAGCTTACAACAAGCGTTAGAAATAAGGCACAAATATCAATTGGTCTTTATCAAATGAAAAATTTCATTACTTTTGAATAAAGTTAAGTCTTATGAGTATTGTTGATTATTTAAAAAATAAGGGGGCAATTGAATTTCTAAGATCTCAACCAATTCAAAAAGCTTATTTATTTGGTTCTTATTCACGTCAAGATGAGACCACTGATAGCGATATTGACATATTAGTAGATCTAGACAAATCCGTTGATCTCTTTCAGTTTATTTCGATCAAATTAAATCTCGAAAAACTACTGAATAAAAAAGTTGATCTCATTTCTTCGAATGGTCTTTCTCCAAGAATTCAACCATATATTGAAAACGAAAAAATCCTGATTTATGAAAAACAGAATCAGTGATAAGGAACGTTTACTCCATATTATTGACGCTATTCAATCCATCGAAGAATTTACAAAGGAAATATCTTATGCAGAATACACCGGGGATTATAAATTATGATTGGCATTAATAAAACTACTTGAAATTATTGGTGAAGCATCTGGAGGTATTACTCATCAAACACAAGAACAATTCTCTAATATTGATTGGACTATCCTTAAAAGTATTCGAAATGTCTTAGTTCATGAATATTTTGGTGTCGACTATGACTTAATTTGGAACGTAATCAAATCAAAAATTCCCGACCTGAAAACAAGGATTGAATTAATCCTTGAGAAGATATAATTTATTCTGTCACAGACAATCAGGCAATGTTGACGGTTTCTGTAGACTTGTATTTTCCAAACCCGTGAATGATAATGAAATTGAAAAGTATTAACAAGTATATCGCATACTGCGGCTGTTGGTGAATGGTTACGTACAATTCAACGATGTTAAAACTGTCTTACTCAGTATGACCTTCCTTAACATTTTCATGAAAGTCAATAGGAAATCGTACTTGAAGGTAAGATTGATTTGATTTTTGACGGAATAAAACATACATTTGTCAAAGGGGATAGATATTTCATACCAAGGAATATTAAGCATTCGGGTAAAATTTATGCAGGTTATACCGATATAACATTTTTTAATCAAGATGATAGATATCAAGTCAAAAATAAATAAAGAACGAACCGACAAAAAGCTGGCAACGCATTGTGTACAATTTAAAAAACATTATTCTCGTTAGATTTTGCAAATAAAAGATATCCAATGAATAATAATAAAAATATTCCATTTCAAGCCATAGATTGGACAGCAATCCCTAAAGTCGAATATAAGGGAGAAATTGGGACTGCATTTTGGCAAACTGTTCAGTTTCCGGGATTAAGAATACGGATAGTCGAATATTCAAAAGGTTATATAGCTGATCATTGGTGTCAGAAAGGACATATAGTGCATTGTTTGGATGGTGAATTTGTGTCCGAACTTCAAGATGGTAAAAAGTTCATTCTGACAAAAGGATCAACCTATGTTGTCTCGGATGGTTTAAGTTCACACCGTTCAATATCAAACAACGGAGTGAAATTAATGATAATCGATGGTGATTTTCTGAAACAGGTTAAGGAATAAGGGGGGAAAAATGAAAGCAGTAGTATATACCAAAAGAGGCTTGCCTGACAAACTGATTTATCGTGATGTTGAAAAGCCCTGTCCAGGCGACAACGAAGTATTGATAAAAATAGTTGCGGTATCGGCAAATGCAGCGGATTTCCGTTCGATGAGCATGGGAATTATACCGAAGAAAAGGATCTTTGGAGCTGATATAGCAGGCAGGGTGGAATCGGTCGGCAAAAATATCCGGTTGTTTAAACCAGGAGATGAAGTACTCGGAGACCTTGCCCGTTATGGATTTGGCGGTTTCGCCGAATACGCTGTGGCTCCGGAAAAAGCATTGATCCTAAAACCGGCAAAGATATCATTTGAAGAAGCGGCTGCCTTGCCTATGGCAGGAATAACAGCGCTACAGGCAATGCGCGACAAAGGCAACATTCAAGAAGGGCAAAAGGTCCTGATTGCAGGGAGCGGAGGCGGCGTGGGGACTTTTGCCGTCCAGCTTGCCAAATATTTCGGTGCGGAAGTAACAGCTGTATGTAGTTCGAAAAATGTGGAGCAAACGGGTTCTCTCGGCGCGGACCATGTCATTGATTATACAAAAGAGGATTTCACCAAGAGTGACAGGCGTTACGACCTCATTTTAGCGGTCAACGGGAATCGTCCGCTTTTCGCCTACAAACGAATCTTATATCCGGATGGTATATATGTCATGATAGGCGGCGGATTGTTGCAGATTTTCAAGTCTATTTTATTCGGTTGGCTGATGTCGTTTGGTTCGAAGAAAATGTGTTTTCTTACAGCGAAGTCAAACCAAAAGGATTTGGAATTTATCGCAAAGCTCGTGGAGGATGGTAAAATCAGGCCGGTCATTGACAGGCGTTATTCACTTGATAAGACCGCCGATGCCATCCGGTATTTACGCGAAGGACACGCACGGGGAAAAGTGGTGATCAATGTGGGATGAAAATAAATTTCTTCGTTTCAAGAAAATTATCCGCCTGCAACTGATAATAATATACTCCCCTTGATAGATTTTTCCCGTCAACATTTAATTCATAGGTCCCGGGTGATTTTTCTTCGTTGCAGAGATCCAGAACAGTTTTTCCAAATGAATCCAAAACCCTTACGTTGACATTTTGCGTCTTCGGAACTGAAAATTTGATCGTTGTGGTTTGATTAAACGGATTCGGATAGTTTTGACTCAAAAATACCGGTTTTGTAATGGCTTGCGATTCTTCAGAAATACCCACTGGTATACCGCCATGATAAAATCCCGTATGCTGTGTATCATGCTGGAACATTGGCCAATGCATCGTCGATTGTTGATAATCGCACTCCAGCTCCCACACATAAATGATCCCGACATCAACATCAGGTTCAATCCAGTTTGCGCTCGATATGACATCCACTTTCCCATCATTATCAATATCCCCTATGGAAGGAGAGCTATATGCTATGAGATCCATTGGCTTTGGAAAACCAGCCAATACATCTCCATTAATATTCAATGCATAAATTTCGTTGTCAGAATTAAATAGAATATCCGGGGTTCCATCGTTATCAATATCTCCGACAACAGGTGGATGATGTCCAATCCAATCGGATGGAAAAGTAATAATTATTGTACCGTCATGATGAATTACATATAACTGCTCTCCATACTCAAATACAATTTCTAGGTCATTATCATTATCGAAATCAGCTAACGCTATATTTGAATGAGCCATATCTTGCCCTAAGGGTAAGTTTAATATAAACTGACCACTATGATTCAGTATATAAACACCATTTTCTGAGGTGAATATCACTTCATTAAAACCATCGTTATTTACATCTCCGATCACCGGATCACTGAGGGATATGGAAAATATTTTCTGTTTCCATAAAAGGCTTCCGTCGATGTTAAAAGCCCTGATATTTGTGGTGTCGCTAGGTGTATTGTTCTTGTGTGAAATAGTCACAATTTCCAGCTCATCATCAGCATCCAGGTTGGCAACTGCAGGCGTATTGGTCTCGCAAGTTCCGTTATTCCTTTCTAAAAACATAGGAAATCCGGGCAGATTATTTCCTTCATTATCCAGGACAACCAATCTAGCTCCGTCGATGTACCAACCTCCATAAATGATCTCTAAAGAACCATCCTGATTAACATCTGCCAATACCACAGAAGCATATAGATTATCCGACATCTGGAATTCGATTCCGATGCTTTGCTCCAAAATTCCCTGGGAATCATATATCAATATCTGGTTATCCATAGTACCAACACAAGGCATTACTATTTCGATCTCTCCATCGTTATCGATATCTGCAATGGAAGGGAAGGTCCTCGGATCAAAATAATAATCGACATCCACTTTCGCCCTTTGGTTCCCGTTTGCTTCAAAAATGAATAAAGTGGACAAATGTCCTTCCGAATTCCCCTGGGTCGTGAACACCAGTTCTTTTATCCCGTCATTATCCAGATCGGCTACAACCGGCGAGACCATTCCAATCCATGTGTTTGGCTCACCATAGACTGTTTGAGGCCAGTTCTTTTGGGCAACCAGGGTGGTTAACTGAAAAAGAAACAAAGGCAACATCAGAAGGTTGATTTTCTTCATGGTTCTCATTTTTTAAATTTAAATTATAAATAGTTACAAATATAACTATTTTAAAATGAGAATACTAAAATAATTGGGAAAAAATATCAGGACCGGGACCACGATGGAAAAAATAATTGAAGCAGCATTTGCTTCCTGAACGCCACAGAAGGATTACTTTACCGGGCTTTCCGTTTGATTGATCAGGTAATTCTCCATACCCATCTGCTCAATCTGAGCCTGTTGCTTTTCAGCCCAATCAACGTGGTCTTCTTCCATTTTAAGGATCATGGTCAGCAAGTCAACCGTAGCTTCATCATCAACTTCACGGGCGATTTTGATACCCTCATTGTATTTGCGGACGGCATCAAGTTCATCGCCAATGTCGTTATTGATCATCTCTGCAACAGTTTTGCCGATGTTTATGGTATTGAGTTTGGATACTGTGGGAGAACCATCTAGAAAAATGATCCGCTCGATCAGCCATTCGGCATGATGCATTTCATCCATTGCCTGCTTCCTTTTCGCAACATGAAGTTTGATGTAGCCCCAGTTTGCACACATTTCAGAGTGCACCATGTACTGGTTAATCGCAGTGAGTTCATCTGCCAGAAGCGAATTCAGGACTGTAATTAATTTCTTATTGCCTTTCATAATTGTTCTTTATTAAAATTATATGAACTTTTAGTTTAATCTTTTACTTTTTGTGTCTGCCGACCAATTATACATTACACATGGTGTGACTCAGATGTATATGATCCTCTTTCAGATTGGTATAATCATCAACATTTGAATTGTAAAAATTATACTCTTCATCTTCACTCTCAATCTCTTCCGGTTCATAATGCCATTTTATGGGGAGGGAATTAAGTTTCCTCCAGTCATTCTTGATTGCATGCTTACCATTAACTTTCATATCTCCAAAAAATTGGATTTCTAATTTTCTCTGCAGCCCTTCAGGTCATATTATCATGCTACAAGCTCTTCGGTTGGCAACTAATTAAAATACAGGGATGATAAGACACTCATCCCTGTACCAACCACCAACATATCCCCCAATTACTAACCATATGAGGCTTATTTTTTCGTGATCTGGATCGATTCAGCCCAATCACAGATCGTTTTAATTTCTTCTTTGGATGGAACGCCATCCGGATGATTTTCCCTGAAATTTTTGGGAGGCATCTTCCCTTTTGTCACCTTATCACACATGGCTTTTGCTTTGGAAGCCTGTTTTGCTGGTGAATAACTATCCCATTTCCCCAAATTAAGATGTGAAAGTGCCAGGAAGTTGCCGGGTTCGGTATGACAGTTCACACATGATTTCTGAGCAATTTTCATTATTCCATCGGGAATCGGTTTACCCACGCCACCGCCTTTTTTGGCAGATACCGGGTTAATGATCAGTGCAGTAATGAATGTAACACTTGCAACTGTAAGGGCAATTCTGGTCAGCTTTTTCATATTAATTCATATTAAGAATGTTTATTTGTGTGAATTTTTTTTCTGCAACGAAACGTTACTGAAGTTTCATTACAAATTTAGCGTGGTACAAAAGCCTTCGCAAGCGTTGTTATATCATTAATCAATAAGTAAATTGAGAGGGAAGCATAGGTGATATTATGAAAATCGATAGGTAGTTATACGGATTAGGGAGATGGGAGATGGTGAAATGGTGAAATGGTGAGATGGTGAGATGGTGAGAGGGTGAGAGGGTGAAATATTGAAATGGTAAAATGGTGAAATGGTGAGATGGTGAGATGGTGAGATGGTGAGATGGTGAGATGGTGAGATGGTGAGATAGTGAAATACTGAAATGGTGAGATAGTGAGATGGTGAGATGGTGAGATGGTGAAATGGTGAGATGGCGAGAGAGTGAGAGGATATTGAGTGCATTCTTGACAATTATCGGATTGAAAAAAGATCGGTTGATAAAATA
>JALNZC010000084.1 GCA_023229525.1 Bacteroidales bacterium | reverse complement strand
GCCCATTTCTGGGAACGATATAAACTTGATTCACTCAGTGGTGATTGGAATTATGTTGAACCGGCGCTCTTTGGATATGCTGCAGGTAAGGTCATGGAAAGCTTTTATAATTTCAATCTTTCCCACCTGGATAAAATCATTGCTCAATTTCATGAATGGCTGACCGCAACCGGGATATTATATCTCAAAGAACGGGTACCCCAGATCGGCACTGTTTTTACAACACATGGAACTGTTGTGGGGCGTTCCATCGCCGCGAACAGGTTGCCCTTGTATAAAAATTTTGACAATTTCAACGCTGAAACAATTGCCAAACAGTTTAACGTTATGGCAAAATTTTCTTTGGAAAAGTTGGCAGCCCACGAATCCGATTACTTTACCACTGTTAGCCAGATAACCAGCAATGAATGCGCCCATTTTCTTGAAAAGGAAGTGGATATGCTGACTCCCGACGGATTCAATGATTCTTTTGTTCCGGTTAAGGAAGATTATAATGAAAAACGGCTCCATGCCCGGGAAAAAGTATTGCAAATCGCCCAAGCCCTGACAGGCCAGGTACTTCCTCCTGACAGTATCCTCATTTTTAACAGCGGAAGATATGAATTCTATAATAAGGGTGTGGATTTATTCATTGACGCACTCGGATTACTGAATAAACAAACCAAACTTCAGCAAACGTTCATTGCTATGATCGCCTTCCCTACGGCCCAGAGTGGGCCCCGGAAAGATCTGCTCGAACGAATTGCAGCTCCCTCTCAGAGTTATCAACGCATGGATGAATCTCTGACCCATGTATTATCAGAACCTGAAAATGATCTGATTCTGAGACGAATTAGAGAAAATGGACTGTTAAACAAACCTGAAGACAGGGTAAAAATAATCTATGCCCCTGTATATCTGAATGGTTCTGATGGTGTTTTTAACCTGAATTATTATGACCTTTTAATTGGTTTCGACGGAACGGTTTACCCTTCCTATTATGAACCTTGGGGATATGCTGCCCTGGAAAGTCTTTCATTTCATATTCCAACGGTTACAACCTCACTTTCAGGGTTCGGGCAATGGGTGAAATCGTTGTTTCCCTCAATCAGGGAATGTACAACAATCATAGATAGAAATGATGATAATGAAAAAGAAGTTGTCGATGAGATCGTAAAGACCATCATAAACTGCAGCAACAAGACTGAGAAAGAGATCATCAAAATCAGGATCAAGGCATACGAAATTTCAAGATCCGTACTGTGGAGTAATTTAATTGACCATTATAAGGAAGCCTATTCAGATACATTGGAAATCACTGAATCCAGGGCCGAATTATACGCCGGTAAACAACCACAGGTATTGACCATGTCATCAAAACGACTGATTGATATTAAACCGGATTGGAAAAAAGTATTGATCCAACAAAGTATCCCCGAGAATTTGAAAGGTCTCGAAAAACTGGCCAAAAACATTTGGTGGTCTTGGAATTATGAAGGATCGGAACTTTTTGAAATGATTCATAAACAACGGTGGTACGATCTTAAATTCAACCCGATTGCACTGATTGAATCCCTCTCGTTTAAGGAGCTTCAGGATTTAAGTAATAACGAGAAATTTGTCAATAAGCTGAATAAGGTCATTTTCAAATTTGATGCGTACATAGCTAAAGGAGCAGAGAAGCCACGCGAGATGGTGGCCTACTTCAGCATGGAATATGGCTTGCATGATACCATTAAAATATTTTCGGGAGGTTTGGGAATGCTGGCAGGTGATTACCTCAAGGAAGCCAGTGATTCCAATGTAAATATCGTCGGTGTTGGCCTTCTTTATCGTTACGGATATTTCAAACAATCCCTCTCCATTTTTGGTGATCAGATCGCCAGTTATGCACCCCAGAAATTTACCCATCTGCCTTTGATTCCGATCCGCGATGACCAGGGTAGCTGGTTGAAGATTTCTTTTGCTCTCCCCGGAAGAACACTGTATGCCAAAGTCTGGAGATGCGATGTGGGAAGGGTTCCATTATTCCTGATGGATACTGACATAGATGATAATGAGGAAATGGACCGCAGTATAACCCATCAGTTATATGGAGGAGATAACGAAAACAGGCTCCGTCAGGAATTATTGCTGGGTATCGGTGGAATACGGATGCTTGACTCTATGGGAATTAAACCCGATCTCTATCATAGTAATGAAGGTCATTCTGCGTTTATTGGCATTGAACGATTGCGGAAACTTATTCAAAATGAAAAACTTACTTTCCCACAAGCCATGGAGGTTGTGCGATCATCGACACTATTTACAACCCATACACCGGTTCCGGCAGGTCACGATACCTTTCCTGAAGACCTTCTACGTCGTTATCTTTCTCATTATCCTGATCACTTATCCCTGAAATGGGAGCAATTTATGAATCTTGGCCGAATGGTTGATAACGATCCGAATGAAGTTTTTTCTATGAGCGCTCTTGCCGCAAAATTATCACAGGATATAAATGGTGTGAGTAAAATTCACGGACGGGTAACCCGTGATATGTTTTGCAAGCTCTACCCTGGATATTATGCCAAAGAATTACATATCGGTTATGTTACAAACGGAGTACATTTCCCGACATGGACGGCAAAATCATGGCAACAGCTATATAGTAAGGAATTTGGTGAAGGGTTTTTAGAAGATCAATCCAATCCAATCTATTGGAAAAAGATCCATCATGTTGATGATGAAACGATATGGAAAACCAAGCTTAAGCAAAAAGCCCAGATGACGGAGTACTTATTGCAACGATTATATAGCGATATGACACTACGTCATGAGAACCCGAAACTCATTTTTAAAATCAGGGAGGCCGCAAAGCCGACTGCGCTCACCATTGGTTTCGCACGTAGGTTCGCTACGTATAAAAGGGCACACTTGCTTTTCAGTAATCTTGACCGTCTTTCACGGATCGTAAATAATAAAGAAAAACCGGTTCAGTTTGTTTTTGCAGGGAAAGCACATCCAAATGATAAAGCCGGTCAGGATCTGATCAAACGGATCTTTGAGATATCCCGGATGCCTGAATACCTTGGGAAGGTTTTATTTGTTGAAAATTATGACATGGAATTAGCCAAATATCTGATCAAAGGAGTAGATATCTGGTTAAACACACCGACCAGACCACTCGAGGCATCAGGAACCAGCGGTGAAAAAGCAGTTATGAACGGTGTTATTAACTTCAGCGTTTTAGATGGTTGGTGGGCGGAAGGTTATCGGTCCGATGCCGGTTGGGCGCTTCAGGAAGAATCTACATACGATAATCCCTTGTTTCAGGATGAGTTGGATGCAGAGATTATTTATTCATTACTTGAAGAAGAAATCATTCCGATTTTTTATGATATAAATGATCTTAATGTCCCTGAACGATGGGTCTCCTATATTAAAAATACCATCTCGGAGATTGCTCCTCATTTCACAATGAAAAGACAGCTTGATGATTATATCCGGCAATATTACAATCCTCTATTCAAACGGTCAAAGATCATTTCGGGTAAGAATTATGAAATGGCCCGCCATATAGCCAGTTGGAAGAGAAAAGTGGCAAGAGGGTGGGATAGTATAGAAGTACTTTCAGTAAAAGTCCCCGACTCAAATCAGAAACCACTGTCACTTGGAGAATCGTTTAAAGCGGAGATTGTCCTCGATTTGAATGAATTATCAGGTACGGATATCGGCATAGAGGTGGTCTTTGGTAAAAAAGTAAATGACGAAGTAAAAGAACCTGATTTCATTGAAGAGATGGTACTGGAACGATCCGAAAAAAATATAGTCTCCTTCATTTGTAATATCCCGATAAATCAAGCGGGAGTTCATGATTTTGTGTTCCGCTTATTCCCAAAAAGTCCCCTCTTACCTCACAGACAAGATTTTAATCTTATCCGTTGGATTTAATGGAATAATCCTTTCGTTGAATTTACCTAATTTCTATCTTTGCAAAAATAAGGAACCAAATGAGCATAAAATTGCTTGAAGGAAAAACTGCCCTGATTACTGGTGCAAACCGGGGAATCGGCAAAGCGATTGCATTAAAGTTTGCTTACCATGGCGCTGATATCGCTTTTTCCGACATTGTCTATAATGATGAATCCCGGAAACTTGAACAGGAACTCATGACCTGCGGTGTAAAAGCCAGGGGATATGCTTCTGATGCCAGTTCATTTGCAGATAGTGAACAACTGATCGTCTTTGTCACTGAAGATTTTCCTACTATCGACATCCTGGTTAACAATGCAGGTATTACCCGGGATAACCTCCTCCTCCGGATGACTGAATCGGATTGGGACAAGGTTATTAACGTCAATCTAAAATCCGTGTTTAATCTTACAAAAGCCATCCAGAAAGTGATGATCAAACAACGGTTTGGTTCCATTATTAATATGAGTTCGGTTGTCGGAATTGAAGGAAATAATGGGCAATCTAATTATTCCGCCTCTAAAGCAGGTATCATTGGATTTACAAAATCTATGGCACAGGAACTGGGATCAAGAAATATCCGTTGTAATGCTATAGCGCCTGGTTTTATCGAAACAGAGATGACGGCCAGGATACCACAGGAATCCCGCGAAAAATGGATTCAGGATATCCCATTGAAACGTCCTGGAACTCCCGATGATGTAGCAAATCTTGCCCTTTTTCTGGCATCCGATCTGAGTGCTTACATCACCGGTCAGGCGATTACTGTTTGCGGCGGCCTTCATACATAATAAATGCATTATCGTTGGGAATTGTTTTTGAATACCCTTCCGGTTTTATCTTTCTTTGCCTTTTAATAGGTGCACTTTTTGCATTTATCCTTTATTTTTTCGATAAAAAGAGGAAAGATTCACCGCGGCTCATCTGGACAATGATGGGGTTCCGGTTCCTCTCTGTTTCCATCATCGCCATTCTGCTCCTTTCACCCCTGATAAAACAAAATATTACAACAATCGAAAAACCAATCGTTGTTATAGGAATTGATAATTCAGCTTCCATCGTCCTTTCCGGAGATTCAACATTTTACCGCACAGCGTACCGTGAGCATTTGAACCATTTAATTGCCTCCCTTCAGAAAAAATGTGAAGTCAAAACATATTCCTTCGGGGATAAACTCTCGAAGGGTCTGAACACCAATTTCTCTGAAAAAGAAACCGATATTGCTTCATTTTTCCTGGAAGTTGAAAACCGTTTTTCCAACCGAAATACCGGCGCTATGATTATTGCCACTGATGGCCTTTATAATAAGGGGATCGATCCATATTATGCAGCCCGTAAAATCAATTTCCCGATTTATTCAATTGCCCTTGGAGATACTAATGTAAATAAAGACCTCTTGATCCGGAAAATAACCGTTAGTAAAACGGTGTATAAGGGGGATCAGTTTCCCGTTGAAATCTTATCCGAAATGGATAAAGTCAACGGTCTCAAATTCAAAGTTAATCTTTACCGTGGATCCCAACTTTTGGACAGTAAAGAAATTATATCCAAGGAAGATCGGTCATTGGTAAAAACAACGTTCCTGATCGAAGCCGTAAAATCCGGAGATTTCAGATATACGGTGCAAATAGATCCGTTGGAAGGAGAGATAAATAAAATGAATAACCGCCGCGATTTCTTTGTGGAGGTTATTGATAACAGACAGAAAATAGCGATTCTATATGATGCCCCTCACCCTGATATCACATCCATTATCCAGGCTTTGGAAGGTTCTTCTCGTTTTGATATCGGGCAATTCAGGGTTGATGATTTCAATACCCCGGCAGATAAGTTTGACCTCATTATTCTTTATCAGTTGCCTTCTCTTTCCGGCCTGTCAAATCTGAATAATCTGGCGAAAGCTAAGACCTCATTACTTTTTATACTGGGCTCGCATTCAGATATAAATGCATTTAATAATTTGAAAACCGGTTTGATAATCAATACTAAACCGTCCAGCTTCACCGAGGTCCAGGCCAGGGTAAATGAAGGATTCTCACTGTTCACCCTTGAGAAAAATGACAATTTGCTTTTCAATGATTTTCCCCCTCTCCAATCTCCTTTTGGAGTTTATCAAACCAGCCCACTGTCCGAAATCCTTTTCTATCAAAAAGTAGGTGCAGTAGTCACAACGAATCCATTATTTATCTTCCTTCCGAATTCTGATAGAAAAATCGGTGTGATAACAGGGGAAAATATTTGGAGATGGAGGATAGCTGATTTTATCAAGGTACAGGATCATACTGCATTTGACAGGTTGATCAATAAAATAGTCCATTATATGGCTGTAAAAGAGGATAAAAGTTTCTTCAGGATAAGAATAGATAACAAAATAGATGAAATTGAGTCTGTTGAAATAGAAGCTGACGTCTATAATTTGAGTTCTGAATTTATCAATGA
>JALNZC010000083.1 GCA_023229525.1 Bacteroidales bacterium | reverse complement strand
GAAATGCTGGATTTCGGGGTGGTGAAGAAAAGTGACTATAAGTATGTTCTTGCAGGTACTGCGAATTTGGTATCGTTCGATGTTACCTGCGCGCCGAATACTCCATATCATGATTACTGGGTATTCCAGGTTTCGGATACTACAGTGAATGTTGAAGAGACCCAACCAGGACAAAGGGCGTTAAAGGTGTATCCCAATCCGGCAAGAGATTATGTAGTTTTTGAGCGCAACGGGACACAAAATACACAACAAAAACAAGATTATATCCAAATCAGGAATATCTTCGGGCAGTTGGTTGAAACACTTGAAATGCACGGTAACAAAACGGTTTGGAATATGGAAGGGATTAACCCGGGGGTTTATTTCTATAAATACGGGGGAAGTGATTATTTTGGGAAGGTAGTGAAAAGGTGAGATTATGAGGATAAAAAAACAGGGTCGAAGGGCTTATAGCTTATTCAAATTTGACCTTATTTTTAGTGCTCAGGTATTGCTGAATCACGCGTCAAATAACGATCTTAGAAATTGTATTCAAATTTTTGCATGTGCTAATAATATTTCGTAAATTTGGCTGTATTGTTAGTCGTTTTTATTCCAAACGGTGAGACTTTATATTATTGACGATCATTATCTTATTATCGAAGGTCTCTATTCCTCTTTTGACTTGGAATCGGATGACTTTAAGGTCATTGGAGGAAGTTTAACACTCGCGGAAGCTTTACAAAAAATCTCTCCTGAAAGTATAGACTTAATCATTCTTGACCTTTTTCTACAACAATCAAATCCGGTTTCAAACATCCGGCAGTTGCGACAGGCATTCCCTACCATACCAGTTGTCATATTATCTCAGGAAAGCTGCCTGACATGGCAGGTGGAAATGTTTTGGAACGGCGCCAAAGCATACCTTAATAAAACCGACGAAAAATCAATTATCAAGCAAAGGCTCCTCCAGGTAGCTGCAGGTGAAATCGTCATGACTGATGATGTTTCAAAGATACTTGTTTCAAATCAAGATCCCCAAAACAACTATCAACTCATCCCGGATTATAAAGATATCATTTGTGAACTTGCCAATGGGATGAATATTGAGGAGATTGCTATAAAAATGAACCAATCCAGTTCATCCATCGAAAAAAAACTTAATAGAATCCGCAACTGTTTCCATGCACGGACAAATAGTGAGCTGGTTTACAAAGCGTTGCTCAGACAAAATCCACATTAGAATCCATGCAGGCAAATTCTTTGTTGCTTGCAACGGAGTCAGCCAGCAGGAATTATAACTTCAATTTTTAAACACTTTCCCTTACGAATTACGGAAAACTGTAAAAAATTTTACGGTTATAATCCCTTGACAATGGTAAATAATTGTATTATATTTGCTAGGTAACATTATATTAATAGATATCCTAAAAGTTATTTTAATGATAATGTAATATCATTTTTTATCAACAACCACAAATAAGGGAGGAAAAGACAAGAATAATGTATCTCTCACAATACCATTTGTAAAACTTGAGAAAGTTTATTGGGCCAAAGAGAACGGACTCATTAAAACGATTATACATCTACAAATTATTACGTTCACATGCTAAACTTAATCATTATGAAAACAAGAATTACATTGTTATTAATTACGTTGTTAGCCACAATGCAAAAAAGACGCTACAACGATACTATTGACAGTCAATGCAAAAACAATAGGATAATAAAAAAACAAAACACTTCTTATTTGTTATTTTATTTACGCTCTTTTATACATTGTCATTTTCACAAGGAGAATTTGTTGTGGAAATAAATAAAGCAAATGGAGTGTTCACAAAAACAGGACCAGCAATAGCGGGAATTACATATATATACCCGGACGACAGGACTTATGATGAAAACACTGGAACATTTATTTTTCCAAGCAGTCAAATAAATCATAGCTTGTATTCCATCAATGTTTCAAACGGTTCAATTGTAAACAATCCTGTAATAGGTAATATTCAAACATTCCAGTTTGACAACATCTCGAATATTCTTTATGGAATAGAACAAGACAACACAAACAATGTAAAAAAATTTATATCGATTAATCCAGTTACGGGAACTTATGTCCAAATTGGAAATTCATTGCCTAGTTCATCCACTTTTTCTGGCAATTTCAGTACATTTGATAAAATAAATCATACTTATATTTTTTTAGCACCTCCAAATATTCTTTATTCTATTAATGCCACCAATGGAAATGTTATCTCAAATCCCACATTAATTTTAGCGTCAGGAGAAAGCATCGTAAATTTTTCATTCGACAACTCTTCAGGTGTTTTATTTGGTTTATTGCAGGACAATAATATTCAAAAATATTTTTTAGTTACTATAAACCCAACAACTGGCGCAAATACAAGAATAGGTTTAGGGACAAATTTTGGCGATGGGGGTGGCAGTTCAACTATAGACGAGATAAATCAACAATATATTTATTTGTATTCCAGTTCAACCGCTGGCGGATATGTAGTTACTACATTACATATTGCAACAGGAAGTGTTGCATATAATGCCCTGGTAGAACCTTTTACTGCAAATGATAATTTCTTTAGTTTAAAATATGACAACATCCAAGGAAAGTTATATTCTATTCATTGGGAGACAAATGCTACAGGCATTTCAGAGCAAAATCACTTTGACAATTTTATGAATATTTATCCAAATCCGTTTTCAACCGAGACAACTTTGAGGGCAGACCATTTCTTAAACAACACAACTCTCACGGTGGACAACTATTTCGGGCAGACAGTAAAACAAATAAAAAATATTAGTGGACAGACAGTTGTTCTTTCGCGTGACAATCTTCCAAGCGGAATGTATTTTCTTTGGCTGACAGAGGACAGCAAGACTTTATCGTTAGACAAACTAGTAATCACCAACTGACACGACGACAAAAAAATGCACCGTGGCTAATAGTGGGTTTAAGAAATGGCCGCTGACGAGCAAGTTGAAAGTGTGCAATTTTACTTTTGTAGCGGGGGACGGTGACGAGCATCTACTCCGCCACTTCGTAAACCGCAAAACGTTAAGCACAGGTTTTACGACAAATGCACAAGTGAAAATATTCCAGGACAATTCGATTTCACTTGGATCCTTACAGGAGGGTGGATTTGGATTACAGATCGCACCCAACCGTTATTCGTATTTTAGGCCCTCTGTATACGGTCAGTACACTTGGAGTAACCTGGTTTATTCCACAAATGATGTTCAGAAAAATTGGATAGTTCAAAATTGGACAGCAGAACACACTTTTTTCGTTTATGGCAATGGTAACATTTATGCTAGAGGATTATATCTTGGTTCAGACATTAAATTCAAAGAAAACATATCTGATATCGAAAGTCCACTCGAAAAAATCCTAAACCTTCACGGTGTATCTTTTAACTGGGTAAAATTGCATCCTGATTCAGCCAGAATTGATTCTATTTTATTAAAAGATGGTACCTGGATGAAATTAAACACATCACAATATGAATATGTTGACACAAATGTTGTAAACAAACCCTACCTTAACGAACTGATAAAACAACGTGATATGAAACATTATGGTCTCATAGCACAAGAGGTTAAGAAGGTTTTACCAGAACTCGTCAACGTCATTCCGGATGGTACGTACGCTGTAGAATATACCGCTTTGATTGGAATCCTCGTTGAAGCCATCAAGGAACTACAGGCTCAAATAAATGCTCTTATGGCCACTAATACTGCACCAATGCATACCAATGTTAATTCAGAATTAAAATCAACATCTGAAAAAATCGATGGTAATCTCTTGTATCAGAATACACCGAATCCTTTCAACAAAAACACTGTGATTCGATATAAAATAGTTACTGCCAACGATGCGTTAATCATGATATTTGACATGCAAGGTAGTCTTATAAAAACTATCAAGGAATTAATTTCCGGCGATAACGAAGTTACAATCAACGGTTTTGAGCTCAAACCTGGTATGTACATGTATTCTCTTGTTGTCGGTGGATCAATCGTTGATACCAAGAGGATGATTCTCACCAATTAAAAAACACGATATGAAAAAGTTTTTATTGATTTTTCCAATCATAATCAGTTCTCTATATGCCAACGCCCAAGTATTTGACTGTGGTACAAGTATCTTAACTGATACAGATGGATACCAGTACCATACAGTACTTATGGGATCACGTTGCTGGACAAAGGAAAACATGAGAACTACGCATTATGCGAATGGACAACCTGTGGGTATTCCAAAGAGTAAATCGGGTTTTCGTGAATCGATAAACATGCCGGGAAAACTTCAGGTTAACCTGAATCTATTAAAGGCAGAAAATATCAATATTGATATATATAATGCAGAAGGGAAAAAGATATATTATTCTGATCTTTGGTGTAGTTCAGGCAGTAATATCATGGACTTCATTATAGGTCCCCCGGGATTTTATTTAGTAAATCTAAATTCTGAAACAGTAAGATCTACGTTTAAAGTAATAGGTGGGGATCAATCCATTATTGAAGTAAAATCGCTACCAACAGCTTCAGGTTACAAATCTGAACCCATCGTATTGGATCCAAATCCCCGGTTTTATTATGATTACGATAATGATCCTGCCAACGATGAAAAATTCGGTAAATTATATACACCAGCATCCGCATTAAACGTGGAATACGATTGGACTGTTACGCTTGACACGGTAATTCAGGGAATATGTCCGAACGGATGGCATGTATCTAACGATGCTGATTGGATGCAACTTGAATTATACAAAGGTATGACACCGAGTGAAATCCAAATAATGTTTCTTAATGATAGAGGAACTATAGCGAATACGTTAAAAACATCTGATACCGCATATTGGTTTACTGATTATGGTACCGGTGATTTAGAATTTTCAGCACGGGGTGCCGGATTTTATAGACCCGATGGAGGTTTTTTTGTGTTAAAAGATCAGACTGATTGGATAACTTATAGCCCCCATTGGGGTCCCATGATCAGAAATATAACGAGTGTGAGTGTTTCCGTTATAAGATCTACCATACTCACGTATGAAATGGGCTATGCGTATTCTGTAAGATGCGTTAAAGATTATTAACATCGAACATTAAAATCGACGACAAAATGAAAAAAATGATCATTATCGTTATTATTTTGTTTATATACATTAAAAGTTTTTCCCAGGAATGTTCAAAAGAAACATGGGAATTGAATGAAATGGGATCAATAAGCGACGCAAAAACACAGGGATGGTCATTCTGGTCACCAACAAGTGACGAATTCAATTCTGCCACCCTGGATCGTAACAAATGGGATGTAGCTGGTCAGGATGGTTTGTATTGCCATAGCATGTCACCATATGCATATTTCAGGGATGATACTTCAGTTGTCCATTTAGGAAATGGACGATTAATCCTTAAATGTAAACCAGATATGCCATATTTTTGTTATGGACATTACCATCATTACTCAAGTGGATATATCATGTCAAAGCATCCCAATTCTGGAGGTCCCCTTTTTCATTTTGGTTTAATACAACTTAAATGTAAGTTTCCTAACGAAGTTAGTTTAGAACCGTGTTTCTGGACTTATGGAGCTGTATGGCCGGCCAATTACATGACACGGTCTGATGAGATCGATGTTATTGAGAAGATCGTTCAACTAATTTCAAATACAATCTTCCGACAAACCACAATAAGATGGACATTTCCGAATCCCCCAGATCAATCCTACATAACTTCGATTGAGTGTAAACAATTAAAACATCCAATTCCGTATACCGGAACTGATTTTGTTATAACGCTTGAATGGTTACCAACTGAAATAAATTTTTACATGAATGGGCATTGGACAAATACCTATAAATTTACAAGTGATTTATCAGCTCTTTCGCCCTACGATTATCCTGGTCCCCATAGTGAGTTTACATGTGTAGATTTCACTTATGCATGCAAACAGGGGATACAACTATCATTATCGTTGACTTCTGATAATCCTGTAAATCTTTCTGAGGGATTTGAAATTGATTGGATAAGATCGTATAAATTGGTACAGGGTGTTTCAACGTACTGGCCAACAACGGTATCACTTAGTGATCCTGAAATATCAACAGTTCATTCCACTATCACGTTTGGTGGTACTAACCATAACGGTGACATACCAGCAAACAACAATATTACTGTTTGGGCAACCAATTCAATAACACTGGATAAGGGTTTTATACTACAACCTAACTGTACCTTTGAAATGCGTCGGATAGATACTGATCCGGATTTGCTTGTTAGTACTCTTGCCAATGGTGCAAAGTAAATTAATTATCTAGCATTTCCTCAATAAATCCACCAGCCACGCAAGCTATTTGGAACAGGGCAACTATTCCGGAGCCCTTGCTCTGGCCAATACCTTGCCCGGGTTCTATCACCTGAAAGGTGATGACCTCACAGAACATGGGTATTATATAGAAATGCTAACCTTGATGATAACCCTGGAA
>JALNZC010000034.1 GCA_023229525.1 Bacteroidales bacterium | reverse complement strand
GAGAAACTCACGGTCTTTTAATTTTAATTTAAATGTCATCCTTGTCATGGCTTTGTGGTTTTATTCCACAAAGATAATGTTTCTATACTAATTTGTCAAGACACTAGTTTCCTGTCGCCGGATGGAGCGGAACCGTGAGCGTATCAGGCACCATCACCGGTGTAATCTGCATCCCTTCCTGGAATTTCTGGAACCCTTCGAGCATAATACGGTCACCAAGTTTCAGACCAGCCCCGACAATAAATTTATTTCCGATACCCATACCAAGTACAATCGGTACACGATTCACTTTGTTTTTATTATCTACAAGGAAGGCAAAATTCTTACCCTGTATCTGGGTGGTAGCGCCCTGGGGTATTACAATGCCTTGTTCATCTTCATACAGTACCAGATTTACATTGGCAAAGTTTCCAGGTTTGATAAGTCCGTCAGGATTTTCAAAAACGGCGCGCAGTGCAATGGTACCTGTTTGGGGATTTATGTCGCGGTCGATAAAGTCGATCTTCCCGATGTGATCAAAAAGCATGTTGTCGGAAAGTGTGAGGTAAACCTTGAGAAGATCTTTCCGATCTTTCAACTCTGCTTTATGTGCTTCCTGGTACCTCATTATTTTCAGATAGTCATTCTCATTCATCTGGAAATTGACATAAATCGGATCCACAGCAGAAACTGTTGAAAGAAGTGTGCTTTCGCCTTTTCCCACCAGGTTTCCAGGCCTGACATTGCAAGCTCCGATATAGCCGGTGATCGGTGAGGGCATGTTGGTATAGGAGAGATTCAATTTAGCCTGGTCCAGGTTTGCCCGGGAACTGGCTACCATGGCACGATCCTGTTGTTCGGTTGTGACCGCTTTGTCGTAATCGTTTTGGCTGATGGCATTGGTTGAAAGCAACGGTTTCAGACGGGCAACATCAAGTTTCGCTTTTTCCCATGCAGCAATTTTATTATCCAGATCGGCTTCGGCAAATTTAACATCGTTGATATATTCGTCCTGTTCTATGGTAAAGAGAGGTTGACCTTTCCTGACCATCGAACCCTCCTGAAAAGACCAGTTCTTCAAATATCCTGCCACACGTGCCCGGATCTCAACGGTTGGCAGGCCGATGGCTTGCCCTACCATCTGGAGGTAAATGGGGACTTTTGTTCCTTTAATCTCCATGACTTTGAAGGCAGGAGCCTGTTGCTGTTGCGCTTTCTTAGACTTACAGGCTGTGTTTATTATCGTTGATGCACAGATAATTGCGATAAAAACCAGAATTTTTTGTAAGATGGAATTCTTCATATCAATTGTTATTTGCAGATAGGTATGTTTCTAAATTAAAAAGGAAACCAAATATAGAAAGAATATCAAACAAACAAATGCATAGTTTTGTATTTTCATTTGTTGACTTGGATTTTCTGATGCGGAGATTTATTCCAATACTTTTCCTATCCCTTTTTCATCCAGTTCTTTTGATTGCTCAACCTGATTTTTACAGGTTATCAAAAAGAATTACCCAACCAATATTGTATAAAATTCCTGAAGATGGAAATTCCGGAAACGGTAATGAAATCGTCCGTGAGATAGCCAAGCATGTTTTGCGGGAACCCTGGATGGTAAGACTGGATCTCTCTTTCACATCACAGGTTTCGATGGGGTTTTGGGACGGGAAAAACCGGCTCCGGGCTTTGTTCCTCGATCCGGTGATACAGGGAGATATTCTGTATCGTCAGTTCGATATTTCAGATGTCCTGATTCCATCACACCTGGAGATGACTTTGCGATGGGCCAGTCGCTACGATAGTTCCAGCTTCACGGAACAACGTCTGGTTTCCCGGAGGATAAGCCTGCACGACAGTATCCTTTTTGAAATACCGGTAGACAGCTTTGATCCGAGCCAAGACACGATACTCTTGCGTGATATCTGTTTTTCCTATGATTCCATACAACTTTCCCGGTTCAGGCAGCGAAGACAGTTGATCGATGATTATTATGCTTCGTCAATCCTGCTTGACTCCTTGCAGTTGGTGGCTGATACCATCGATATTTCCAATCCTGCTTTACTTCCGCTTCATTTTATCCAGGTAGAAGAGATCAACAAAGTATTGGCGCGGATTAATACCCGGAATTTCTCTCAAAACCTTCCGGATTCCGGTTTTGACCCCAGACATTTGGTTTCCAGGTACAATAGTTTATATAAGGTATCACGGACGCTGACTTATAATTATGTTGATGCGTTGCTGGGAACGGGAGCTGTTCCCTGGGACGGGAATTTAATAAGGATAGCTGATTTTTTCACTTCCAGGATGCTTTCCTTTGTATGGAAATCTCAGCTAATGGATGATTTTCACGGTGAATTATATCGTGATTACCTCGATCATTATTTTGAAGGAATTTCCTTTCCTGCGGACCAGAATATCCTGGAATCGTTACTTCGGAAAATGTATCCGGATGCCGGCAGTGATACGGTCATTCGTTTCGTTTCGCAACGGATAATGGTTTCATATCGTCAGCTTGCCCGGTTTCTGATGGAAAAGAACCAATACGCGGAGGCTATTTCGCTGATTGAAAATGCAAAAAAGTTTGTTGCCGCGAACCCGGTGATTGGCAATTTTACTGATGAAGACGAACTCCTTATCCATGCTTCTACAGAGATTTACAATGCTTACGTCGGTATTGCTTCCGGATGTATCCGTAATCAGAAGTATCAAATGGCTGATGATTATCTTGCAAAAGCATCGGAATACCGGTCGATGCATCCGGATCTTATCCCCACGGATTCAATCTACCGAAAGGTTTACAGTGAGTTGTTCTTTATGCGCAATTCCCGGTGTGATGATTTGCTTGACCAGAAAAAATATGAGGATGCTCTCGGCTGTTACCGGCTTTTCGAACAAACCTATTCCCATGATGAACTGGCTCCGGTGGCAGAACAACTCTTTACAAAGAAAAGAAGCGCCCTGACCGGGATATGTTCCGAAGCCATTAATCATTCTCTTTCAGCAATGAAACATGATCAGCCGGACTCAGCGCTGTTTTATTTTGACTATGCCATTAAACTTCTACCGGCGCTTCAGGATGATCTTTTTATCAAGACACGTTATGATTCTGTCGCCCCGTTCATAGGTCAGATCAGATACAAACAGCTATTCACTGCCGGCAGACAAGCGCTGGAACGCCGTCAGTTTACCCTTGCAATTGAATATTTTGATCAGGTGCGTTTGCTTAAAGACCAGTTTCGTTTGACCCCATTCGGGGAATTCGATTCACTTTACCGCAAAGCTATGAAAAACCATCTGCTGATTGATTTGAGTACTGCCATGAAAGATATCTGGGCCAGCAGGTTTGGCGCTGCGGAAGCATCTCTTGAGCAGATCCGTATACTTGGATCGACCCATGGTCTTGCTGAAGACCCGGAATTCGATTCTGCCCTGAACCGGTTCCGGGAAAAGATCGGTGAACAAAAATGCAGAGATTTGAACGATTCAGTTACTTACCAGATGATCTGCGCTGACCGTAACATCGCGCTGAAAAATTTTCGGAATGCCGCGGTTTACATGAAACGGGCGGTCGGGATTGCGAATTCCATCGCCGGGTGCGGATTACCGACGAATTCCGTAACGGATAGTCTTAAGAAATATGCACCGGCAGTAATTTACCAGGAAAACATCGAAAACGCACGGAAATGGGTGGCTTCCGGTGGTTATGACACAGCCATCAACATTCTTTATGAGACTGAAAAAATGTACCGGACTTGCCAGCTGGAACATCTGGGTTGTGTTTCTGAACCCATTTTTGATTTTGTCAGTTCCAGGAATAATCCTTATCTGACCTTCCAGGCGATACAATTTTACCAGGCAAAAAGTGATGACAGGGAGGCTTTTCGTTTTTTGACATTGCTTCAGGAAGAGGATTTTCAGTCTGCCAATACCAAAATAGTCCAGGAAGAACTGGGAAGGAAATTGGCCCAACTGGACTTTTTGAACCGATTGAAGATCCTACCTGAAAAAGGGGATAAGCAGTTTCCCCCGGTTGACAAGTGGTTCCGGGTTTTCAAGGACGCTTATCAAGATGAGTGGAACCGTCTTATCAGAACCACCGCCCCTGTTCGTTAACGAACTCCGGGTATCATTGAAGGATCAGTTTTCCCTGCGAGCGCAATTTCCCGGACTGTAACACGTACATGTATACACCGGGTGTTAAACGATCTCCATTCTTTGAGTCCAGGTACATCGTGTACTGATGGATCCCCGGCGGCAACTGTTCAGCCATGGCATGTTTGATCCTTCTTCCGAATATATCATAAACGGTAATCTCCACCGGACCGGGATCGGGAAGTTTGAATTCGAAATTTACAATACCGCGTGAAGGATTTGGATAAACCAAAACATTTCCGGATTGGTTTGAACCCGGAAGAGCCAATTCATCCATTCCTGTAAAAACCGGTTTAGATAAACGTGAGGTGGTATAAATCCTGTATTCGCCGGGATCGAAAGTGAGCGGGGCAAGAGTATCCGCTACAACCAGGGAGTCACCTGTATAATATTCATACCATTTGCCGCGCTTTGTAAAATTGGGGATCACCGATCGCTCGACCACATCAAAATTACCAAGGACAGTTGCATCCATGGATGCATGTTTCAGCCATAATCTTTTAACTGCCGAATTCAGGTCGATGGCATAATCTGTTGTCCTGAACACCGGTAGCGTTTTTTTCAGGTCAATGAGGGCAGAAAATATATTTTTTGTATACCCTCTTCTCCACTGGTTCTGGTAATCCCAACGGATGGGTTTCGGGGCAAGGCGATCTCCGCCGTATTGAATGGAATAATCATATCCCAATTCCTCGAATTGCCATATCATTTTAGGTCCCGGAATGGTGAAAAAGAAATTTGCGGCAAGTTCAATCCGCTTGAGACTCCTGTTGGTATCATTCTGTATCTTATACTGGGGTTGAGTAGCATTTCCGTAAGTAATGGTCTTGAACATCATCCGTTCCTCATCATGGCTCTCCTGGTATGCAACAAGATTAGGCTGTGACCAACCACGTGTTTTATATGAAGCCCAGGAAAGATCCGATTTGTTATTGTCATTCCAACCCATTGCACCTTCCTCATACGACCCGGTCATATTGCCCCAAAGCAGCATATTGTTGTTCGAGAGTTCAACTTCTTCCGAATTATCGGCAAAATGTTCAAGGATCACATAGATATTGGGGTTTATTGCGTGAATGACATTAGCGTAGTTTTTCAGGATATTGATCCGGCCCAAATCGTATTGGCCCCATAAGGTCACATTGTTGGGATAAGAGTTGCGCTGGGTAAATCCTTTCGACATATCAAACCGGTAACCATCCACATGATATTCGTTGATCCAGTAAGTGATAAGCCGTTCCATGTAGGTTTTGGTATCGGGTGATTCGTGGTTAAAATCAAGTCCGACGTTGTAAGGATGTTTTGGAATTTGGTTGAACCACGGACTGTTGGCCGCCGGACGCTGATTACCCTGGTCCCAATATAATTTTACCAGTGGAGAGTTGCCGAAATGATGATTGCAAACGATATCGAGGATCACGGCAATACCTTTGGCATGAGCCGCTTCGACAAACTGTTTTAAACCGTTTTTCGTTCCGTAATATTTATCAACGGCAAAGGAATAATCGGGGTTGTAACCCCAGCTGATATTGCCTTCAAATTCCATGATGGGCATGAGTTCAATTGCATTGACACCAAGGTTTTTCAGGTAACCGAGGGTGTCGATCAAGGATGGATAATCGTGCGCGGTCGTAAAATCCCGGATCAACAACTCATAAATCACAAGGTCGGTGATGGCCGGAGGGACAAAAGGCTGAAGGTTCCATGGATAAGGGTCCTGATTAGTCTGAAGATAAGTTGTTATACCGGTGGTCCTGCTTGTCGGATAAGGTTTAAGGTTGGGATAGGTAACAGGAGAGATATACTGGTCGTCGGGATCGCTCACTTTATCGGCATAAGGATCGCCAATGCGAATATTGCCATCTACCAGGTACTGAAAGATATATTCTTGTTTTGGTATGAGGTTATTAAGCTGTAGCCAGTATCGTTTGCCGTCGGGAGTGATTTTCGTGTAGTAGTTTGAATCAATTTGCCAGTTATTAAATTCTCCGATGACGAAGACATTTTTCTTATATGGTGCATAGAGACATAGAACAGCCGTAGCAGAATCGATATAATTGATTCCGTCTGTCATTCCCGGTGGAAGATCCGCCACAACCGGAGTTGGAATCACGGTATAGGAAAATGAGTCGGCAGCTGATGCGGTATTGTTCTTTGCAACGATACGGACCCACTGTTTTATCCAATTGTAGCCAAAATTGTCAGCAAGCAGTGTATCGGTAATAAATTGACCGGCAATAGTTTTTAAAAGGTTACCGTTGACGAACAGCTTCAAGGAATCGGCCAACGGGCTGATGGCGGAAACAAGGATGGTATCATTTTGCTTCAAATAAAGGTTTTTATTGACGGGAAGTACAATATTTACGCTCATGACGGGAGGATAGACGTCGGCATAAATATCGCTGCCGTCGGCATTGCGGCCCACTTTACTGCCATCGGCATTGCGGAATACGAATGCCATCTTCTCAATTTGCTCGCTAGGGGGAACCCCATAAAAATTCCGGATCGCAGGTTTTATTTTGAGCCGGTACTTGTTATTTCCCAGCGGTGTCATTTGTGCTTTGGGAAGATTTTCATTCCAACCGGCAATCACATATCTCCAGTCTGTCGGGGAAGTACTGAGGTTGGTGATAACTCCGGTATGGGCATAAATAGGTGGAGCCACATTCATGAGTTCCCGGTTACCTTGTGCAGCGTCAAAAATGATGGTCGCCGAATCATTATCAATCGGAAATATCGGTATGGTGGTGATGACCTGCGCGAAAATTGAACCGGATGATAATAGGGCAGCAATGAAAAGGAGAAATGAGAGAGGAAATTTTTTCAAATTATTCATAATTTTCTATTTGATACAAATTTACAAAATAATCGATTCCGTGGTGCGGTTTATCCTGAAGTTGCCGATGATCAGGGTTTCGTTCCCAGTTAAACATAGAATAATCAAGGAAGATTTTGTAAGTCTGAAGAAATGATGAGCAGCTGATTTTTTTATGAATTAACCTTAAATTATTTATTACAATTTCAATAAGTGTCAAAATTTTAATTATTTTTACACCTCAAAAGAAAAAAAATTCAGTGTAATAATTTCATTATCAATAAATTATTATATATTTCATGCTTTTTTCCATTATGCCAGAATTTCCCTGGCAAATCACCGAAATAAATCATTATTTTTACGCGAGGACAATGCATCAAAATATATATCAAATAATCAATCAACAGAATGTTTAACCTTTACAAATTCAGCTCTATGAAGAAACGAGTACTATGGTTGCGTTTTCTGTTACTTTTGATCACCTTTGCTTCGGGATCGGTGGTTTTTGCACAGGAAGTTGCTGTGAGTGGAAAAGTGACAGATGCAGCAGATGGCAGTTCAATACCTGGAGTCACCGTTCTGATTAAAAATACGTCGCTCGGTGCTGTCACAGATATTGACGGGAATTATTCTATTAAAGTAAAACCGGGTGCTATCCTGGTATTTTCTTATGTTGGTTATCAGTCCCAGGAGAAATCATTCACCGGGGAAAAGATAATCAATGTTATTCTGGAAGCAGGGATCAGCAGCCTGAATGAGATTGTTGTGATCGGATATGGAAGTGTTAAAAAATCGGACGCTACCGGTTCTGTCACGGCGATTGATAAAAAAAGTTTTAATCAGGGTTTGATTTCTTCCCCGCAACAATTGATCATCGGGAAAATTCCCGGTGTCCAGGTAACCACCTTGGGTGGCGCACCGGGTGGTGATGCCGTAATCCGTATCAGGGGCGGTTCCTCACTTAATGCCTCCAATGATCCCTTGATCGTTATCGATGGAGTTCCTGTTGACAACACAAGCACGGCAGGCGCCCGTGGGAGTTTGAGCATGATTAATCCGGACGACATTGATACTTACACCGTACTGAAAGATGCCTCAGCAACCGCGATCTACGGTTCACGCGCTTCGAATGGGGTTATCCTTATTACAACAAAAAAAGGTGTCGCAGGTGCGAAAAAGATCGGGGTGGAATATTCAGGTAATGTATCTATTGCCACGGTACCACGTACGATCAGTGTGCTCGGCGCCGATGATTACCGTAGTCTTTTTAAGCAACGTTATGCCGGGGATGCCGCAAAACTTAAGTTGCTTGATAGTGTCAACAGTACCAATTGGCAGAAAGAAATTTTCAGATCAGCGATCAGTACCGATCAGAATATCGCTTTGACAGGAGCCATCAGCACGATGCCTTACCGGCTTTCGGTCGGCTATTTATATCAGAATGGTATCCTTCTCACCGATAACATGCAAAGAACTTCTATTGGATTAAATCTCAATCCTACGTTTTTCAAGAACTATTTAAAGGTCAATGTGAATGCAAAATATCTATTTGAAAAGAACCATTTTGCAGATAATGGGGCTATCGGCGCTGCTATTGCATTTGACCCTACCAAACCGGTTAACGCGAACAACAATTTTGGCGGTTATTGGGCTTGGCTACAGGCTGGAGATAGCGTTCCGGTGGGCCAGGCCACCTCAAACCCGGTTGCATTATTGAAAATGAGGGAGGATAATTCAAAAGTCAATCGTTTCCTCGGAAACCTGCAACTTGATTATAAATTGCATTTCTTTCCCGACTTACGGGCCGTATTGAACCTCGGTATTGACTACTCAAAAAGTAACGGTACCGTTTATGTGCCCATAAATGCCCCCTGGGTTTATTCCAATAAAGGGACGGACAACACCTATGACCAGACGAAAAACAACAAAGTGCTCGATTTCTATCTGAATTATGTAAAAGAGGTAAAATCGATCAAGAGCAAATTCGATGTCATGGCCGGTTATTCATGGCAGCATTTTTATTTTGAAGCCAACAATCATGATAGTAATATACCTCATGATACGGCACGCACCAAAGATGTGACCGCGAAAAAAGAATATTTTCTGATTTCATTCTATGGTCGTTTGAATTATACCCTCGCCAACCGTTATCTTCTTACCTTTACTTTACGGGATGACGGTTCCTCTAAATTCTCAAAGAACACCCGCTGGGGACTCTTCCCGTCGGTCGCCCTGGCATGGAAGATCAACGATGAAGTGTTCCTAAGAAATTCAAAGGTAGTATCTCAATTAAAATTAAGGGTTGGTTGGGGTAAAACGGGTCAGCAGGACCTTGGTGACAACTGGTATCCTTCATTGGCAACATATACCGCCAGCGACCAGTATGCCCAATACCAGTTCGGCAATGTGTTTTATACAACGCTCCGTGCCAATGCGTATGATGCCGGTTTGAAATGGGAAACTACCGCAACGACAAACTTCGGACTTGATTTTGGCTTTTTCAATGACCGGATCACTGGAGCAATTGATTATTATATCCGTAAAACTTCCGATATGTTGTGTTTTGTGCCTGTACCAGCAGGGACCAACCTTTCCAACTATGTATGGACCAACATCGGCGATATGCAAAACAAAGGATGGGAGTTCAACCTCGGTTTAAAACCGATTGTGACCAAGGACTGGAAATGGGATTTCAATTTCAATACTACAATTAATAAGAATGAGATCACCAAGATCACAGTTAACGACGATCCGAATTATGCAGGAATCCCTACTGGCGGAATCAGTGGTGGTGTCGGAAATAACCTCCAGATCCAGAGTGTCGGTTACCCGATGTATTCCTTCTACGTTTATCAGCAGGTGTATGATGCCAACGGTAAACCAATCGAAGGTATGTATGTGGACAGAAATGGAGATGGTATTATTAATAATGCAGACCTCTATCGATACAAGAGCGCAAATCCCACTTCAACTTATGGAGTTTCTACTACCCTGTCATGGAAAAAACTGAGTCTTGCTGCGGCAGGTCATGCCGCTGTCGGGAACTATATTTACAATAACATTTCCGCCAACCGTGGTGTTTATTCAAACCTTTACCGTTCGGAAGGTCCTTATCTGAGCAATGTAACATCCGATGTTTATGATGTCAACTTTGTCAATAACCAATATCAGTCGGATTATTATGTACAGAATGCCTCTTACTTTAAACTGGATTACCTCACAATAGCCTACGATTTTGGCAATCTGATCAAAAACACCGCTAACCTGCGCCTCTCATTTACAGTGAATAATGTTTTCACCATCACCAAATACAAAGGACTTGATCCTGAGGTGAACCTTGGTTCAACAGTGGGTATTGACAATAATATGTATCCTCGATCAAGGGTGTTTGTTTTGGGTGTAAATCTTTTATTCTAACTCTTTAAAATTGAAAAAAATGAAACGAATATTTAAGATAACATTCATGGTAATGGTGACAACCTTTTTTCTTGGCTCTTGTACCAAGGATCTGAATACGTCGCCCATCGACCCCCGCGATATGATCTCTGTTAACGTTTATAAAACCCTTAGCGGTTATAAACAGGTTTTAGCAAAAGTCTATGCGGGTCTATCGGTAACCGGACAGCAAGGTCCCGCAGGAAATAATGATATCAGCGGAATCGATGAAGGATTTAGCCAATACCTTCGTATGTATTGGTATCATCAGGAATTAACCACCGATGAAGCAGTAATTAGCTGGAATGACCAGACCATCAAGAATTTTCATTCCCAAACCTGGGGATCAGGAGATGTATTTATTGCGGCTATGTATTACCGGACATTTTTCCAGATAACCCAATGCAATGAGTTTATCCGTGAATCTACCGACAGTAAACTCGACGAACGTGGTTTCAGCGGATCTGAAAGAGCTGAAATAGTAAGATACCGTGCTGAAGCACGTTTCCTGAGAGCGCTCAGTTATTACCATGCCCTTGATCTTTTCGGGAACGTTCCATTTGTCACTGAAAATGACCCGGTTGGTAAATTTTTCCCTTCCCAGATCAAACGGGATAAATTGTTTGCTTTTGTAGAAAGTGAGCTTCTTGCCATTGAACCAGTGATGGCTTCAGCCAGGCAGAATGAGTATGGCCGTGCAGATCAGGGAGCAGTATGGACATTGCTGGCAACATTGTATTTGAACGCCAGTGTATATATTGGTCAAGATAAAAGTACAGAATGCGTTACTTATTGTAACAAAGTTATTAATGCAGGCTATACATTGAATCCAAAATACCAAAACCAATTTCTGGCAGATAACCAAAACAATCCTGAAGTGATATATGCCATAAGCTTCGACGGATTGAAGACCCGGACTTGGGGTGGAACCACTTTTATCATTTCCGCTGCAGTTGGTGGAAGCATGAAACCTGCTGATTTTGGTTTAACCGGCGGTTGGGGCGGAACACGGACTACCAGTGCAATGGTCAATAAATTTAATGCCGCCCTGGATAAACGGGCCATGTTCTGGACGGACGGTCAGAGCCTTGAAATAAACGACATTGGTACTTTTACGGATGGGTATGCCATTACCAAGTTTAAAAATGTGACCAGCACCGGAGCTGCCGGACAGGATAACACTTATTGTGACACCGATTTCCCATTATTCCGCTTGGCCGATGTTTACCTGATGTACGCTGAGGCAGTGCTGCGGGGCGGAACCGGCGGAGATCCCGGTACGGCGCTGAACTATGTCAATGAAATCAGAACCCGGGCTTATGGTGGCGCAAGCGGAAATATTACAGCAGACCAGCTTACATTGGATTTCATCCTGGATGAGAGAGCACGTGAACTTTACTGGGAGGGACACCGCAGAACTGACCTCATCCGTTACGGCAGATTCAGCGTAAGTACTTACCTGTGGCCGTGGAAGGGCGGCGTACCTGGTGGAGCTTCCACCTCTGTCATTCACAACTTATTCCCGCTACCCTCTTCCGATGTTTCAGCAAACGCTAACCTTACCCAAAATCCAGGATATTAATATTTAAAACCAAGACATTATGAAAAAACTATCAATATTAATTCTGGCTATCGGTTTGTTCAGCCTGTTTTCCTGTAAAAAGGATGAAACCAAAGTTGTTTTAACCTATTTTACTCCAGCCCAGGTTTTAACTCCTTCTACAGGTTCAAGTTATATTCTGAAAAAGGTAAATAAGGATTCTCTCCTGTTTACCTATACCTGGAGCAACGCCAAATATAATCTCACGGATGTGATTAAGCCTACTTATACTGTGGAAATGGATACTGCAGGAGGTACCTTCTCAAAACCAACTGTGATTACCACAACAAAGGATCTGTCATTTTCCATGACGGTTGGTGCAATGAATAAAATTATCCTCAGTATTTTTATGGGTGAAGGAGATAGTCTTGCTACCTTTCAGTTCAGGGTAAGGGCTTCATTGGCTGACAATAATCCTGCTACGAACAATGCTTCGGAAGTAATTACGCTTAATATTACACCATATTCTGATATTGTGATTGTATCTCCTATCTATATACTTGGTGATGCCACTGAAGCTTTATGGGATAACACAAAGGCTTTGGAGATGACTCATATTGGAGATGCAGGACAATTTGCAATTGTTGCTCATTTGTTGGCCAATAAGCAGATTAAATTTATTGGAGACTTGGGTCAATGGACTCCAATGTGGGGTCTTGGTGAAATCGGAACGCCTGATAGCGGACTTTTGAAATATAGACCAATCGGAGATCCTAATGATCCACCCATTATTCCTTCACCCGCAATTGAAGGCGATTACAGGGTGATGGCGGATACTGCGAACCTTAAGTATGAAGTTACTTTGACTTCTGCACAACTATTTCTAGTAGGTAACGCTACAACTGCCGGTTGGACCCCTGCCAACGGAATTCCGTTCACCAAGGTTTCACCGGGTATTTTTACGATCACCACGACATTGACTGCTGGTGGAATGAAATTCCTGGAAACTACGACGGGCTGGGCTCCACAATGGGGGACTGACCTCACCGGTACCGGCAATTTTGGTCCGCTGATTTATCGACCGACAGAGAGCGTTACTGATCCCCCGGAAATTCCCTCTCCTGGAGCAGGCACTTTCACGATTTCTGTTAATCTTGCAACCAAGGAGTACAAGATTGCCGCAAAATAACTGCCAACAGATCAAATATTTATTGATTTGATAAAAAAAGCCGTCTCAAAAGGGACGGCTTCTTTTTTTTATGCTTCCTGAAATTCTTCGTACTTTTATTCCATTGTCATGCGACCACTTTATGTTATGTGACATAAGCTTCAACATTATAAATGAGATACTTGGCGTTATCTGATATTAGAAATGAAGAGAAATGTAATTTACTTGTTGACCTGTATGGTTTTATCTGGTTTGACATTGTATTCGCAAACGGTTCAACCCCGTCAGAAGATTTGTATTGATCAAAACTGGAAATTTCATCCGGGAAATGCCAACGATCCGGTGAAGGATTTTAATTACCGGATCGCCAATATCTTTTCGAAATCTGGCAAGGCTGAGAATACTGCCATCGATCCGAAATTCGACGATTCGGAATGGAAAACAATCGATTTACCCCATGACTGGGCCTTAGCGCTTCCTTTTGTTTTTTCTCCTGATTTCGATGTTCAATCGCATGGATATAAACCTGTCGGCGGTCGTTTCCCGGAAACGAGCATAGGCTGGTACAGGAAACATTTTGGGGTCAGTAAGGCTGATTCCGGTCAGCGTTTTTCTTTGCAATTCGATGGAATTTACCGGGATGCAAAAATCTGGTTCAATGGTTTTTATCTGGGTACAAATGAAAGCGGATATATCGGTGTATCATATGATATTACCGATTATATCAATTTTAACCGCGATAATGTTGTCGTACTAAGGGTGGATGCTTCGCAATATGAGGGCTGGTTCTATGAAGGCGCCGGGATATACCGGCATGTCTGGTTAAAGCAATTCAACAATATACATGTTGCGGAAAACGGTGTTTTTATATATACTGAGGTGAAGGAAAAATCAGCTGACATTCATTTTGAAACTACCGTCGAAAACAATGGTTTTTCAGATGCTGCATGTTCTGTTTTCTCCTTTCTTACCGATCGGGGAGGGAAAATTGTCGCTTCTTCCTCTGATCAATCTATTACCCTGGATGCCGATATGAAGATTACGCTAAAACAGCAAGCTACACTGGACAATCCTGAGTTGTGGGACCCGGACAATCCTTATTTATACAGAGCAATCGTGGTTTTGAAAACGAATGGCAAAGTTACTGACAGCATTGTAAACCGGGTGGGTATCAGAGCCATACGGTTTGATCCTGAATACGGTTTTTTTCTGAATGGGAAAAATATGAAGATAAAAGGTGTATGCTGTCATCAGGACCACGCCGGTGTCGGGACGGCCATGCCTGATAATCTCCACTATTATCGTATCGGATTGCTTAAACAGATGGGAGTTAATGCATACCGCACAAGTCACAACGCACCTGCTCCGGAATTGCTGGATGCCTGCGACAGCTTGGGAATGCTCGTCCTTGATGAACAACGCCTGCTGAACAGCAGTCCGGAATACCTGAGCCAGTTTGAGCGGCTGATCCTTCGCGATCGGAACCATCCCTCGGTATTCCTTTGGTCAATAGGAAATGAAGAAGGCTACATACAGACTACCGGGGTAGGAAAACGAATCGCGCAATCATTACTTGTAAAACAGAAAGAGCTTGACCCGACACGTACCAGTACTTACGGCGCCGACCTGCCCAATGTCTTTACCGGGATCAATGAAGTCATACCGATCCGCGGATTTAATTACCGTCAATTCGCGGTATCCGATTACCATAAGAGCCACCCTGACCAACCAGTACTCGGGACAGAAATGGGAAGCACGGTAACGACCAGGGGTATTTATGAAAAAGATACCATCCGTTGTTACGTGCCCGATCAGGATATTACAGCTCCATGGTGGGCTAGTAAAGCAGAAGAATGGTGGACATTGTGTGCAAACCAGCCTGCGTGGATGGGCGGTTTCATCTGGACTGGCTTTGATTACCGGGGAGAACCCACGCCTTTCCATTGGCCGAACATCAATTCACATTTCGGAATCATGGATATGTGCGGTTTTCCGAAAAATCTATATTATTATTACCAGTCCTGGTGGACTTCCAGGGATGTTCTGCATATTTCTCCCCATTGGAACTGGAAGGGCAGGGAGGGAGAGATCATTCCGGTCTGGATCAATAGCAATGCCGATCGTGTTGAACTTTTTCTCAATGGAAAAAGCCTGGGCAAAAAAGAGATGAACAGGAACAGTCACCTTGAATGGCAAGTACCATATCTACCGGGGAAACTGGAAGCGGTTGCCTGGAAAAACGGGAAGGAAATCACCAGTCAGGTGGAAACAACGCAGGAACCCTATCAGGTCGTCATAATCCCGGATAAAAAATCATTGACAACCGGTGGACAGGATGCGACTGTGATCAATGTTCATGTTGCTGACCGGCTTGGGCGTGAAGTCCCGGATGCCGGCAACCTGATTCAGTTTTTTATTCAAGGAGATGCGAAAATAGTCGGTGTCGGAAATGGCGATCCGAGCAGTCACGAACCCGATATATGTCCTGAAAACCAATGGCAACGCAAATTGTTCAATGGGAAATGCCAACTAATCGTTCTTTCGGGAAGAAGCGCCGGGACCATAGAAATCATGGCGAAGTCAACAGGGTTGATCGACGGAACGATCCAATTACAGCAGTTGATTTTCAGCCAATAAAATAATATCCAATGAAGAAATGTGTTTTACCTTTCGTTATTGTTTTAGCCCTTGTTCAGATGAGATGCAATCCCCCGGCAAAACCAGTTTCGCAATCAAACCCGCCTGCATGGTCAAAAAATGCCATCTGGTATCAGATTTTTGTTGAACGGTTTTATAATGGTGATCCATCGAATGATCCAAAAGCGGAGAACATCCGCTCAGATACTTCCTATATTGTTCCAGCCGACTGGAAACTTTCGGAATGGACAAAGGATTGGTATGCCACGTCAGCACAGGAAAAAAACTGGATGAAAAAATCCGGGAAAAATTTTGGAGACATTCTCCAGTTGCGACGATATGGCGGAGATCTTCAGGGTGTTATCGATAAGCTGGATTACCTTTCCGATCTGGGTATCAACGCTATATACCTCAATCCGGTGAACGACGCGCCATCACTGCATAAATACGACGCCCGGTCTTACCATCACATTGATGTTAATTTTGGTCCGGATCCGGTGGGTGACAATAAACTCATTTCCACTGAAACCCCCGATGATCCTTCAACCTGGAAATGGACCTCCGCCGACAAGTTGTTTCTGCAGCTTGTAGCCGAAGTTCACAAGCGAAATATGCATATCATCATGGATTATTCCTGGAATCACACCGGAACTGAATTCTGGGCATTCAGGGATCTGGTTAAGAACCAGGAAAAATCAAGATATAAAGATTGGTATGAAATCATTTCCTTCGATGATCCGGCAACTCCGGACAATGAATTCAGTTATAAGGGATGGGCCAACGTAAAGAGTCTGCCAGAAATCAAGAAAGTAAATGTAACTGAACCCTGTCGGAATGGTTATCCATATGAAGGAAATATCATTGAAGATGCGAAAAAACACATTTTTGATGTCACAGAACGCTGGTTAGCCCCGGACGGGGATACTTCTAAGGGTATTGACGGATTCCGTCTGGATGTTGCTGACCAGGTGCCCATGGGTTTCTGGCGCGATTTTAACAGGCAGGTGAAATCAATTAAACCCGAAGCGTACCTGGTTGGGGAGATCTGGTGGGCAAGATGGCCGGATACCATGATGAACCCGGTTCCCTATGTCAATGAAAAGGTGTTCGATGCTGTGATGTTTTACCAGGTTTACCGTCCGGCAAAGTATTTCTTTTCAAAAACCAGTGTCCCGCTGGATGCAAAACAGTTCAGGGATAGTCTTCTGTATCAATGGAACCGCCTTCCGGAATCGTACAGGTATGGGATGATGAATGTTTCAGCGACACATGACAGTCCCCGGTTACTTACCTGTTTTAATAACGAGGGAAAATACAAGTATAATTCAAAACCATCGGATGATCCTTCCTATAAGACGGGCAAACCTGATGAGGAAACCTATAAACGGGTCCGGCTTTACCTGATGCATCAATTTACCAGTGTCGGAGCTCCGCACATCTGGAACGGTGATGAAATGGGCATGTGGGGAGCCGATGATCCCGATTGCCGTAAACCATTGTGGTGGCACGAGTATGCCTTTCAACCTGAAACGCGCACCAATTTCCAGAAAGGTGTAAAATCGTATGATCCGGTCGGGTTTAACCGGGAACAATTTGAATTTTACAAAAAACTGATCCGTATCCGGAAGGAAAATCCGGTGTTATCAAGCGGTACCATCACATTTATCAAAGCGAATGGGAAAGCGCTGGTGTATAGAAGATCTGACGATAAAAATCAAATCTTTGTACTTTTCAATCTCGATTCACGGAATATACCTATTGAACTTCCGGAAAATGGGGAATACATGAACCTGATGGACGAAAGCCGTATAAACGGAAAAACAATTTCTCTTGAGTCCTTAACGGCGATGATTTTAAAAAAACTTTAAACAACTCATCTCTAGGCCCGTTCTCCTTGAGGAGAAGGGCTGCAGGGGTTGAGGCACTTCGATTACTCGGCTTCATACACAAAATATTGCCAGGGGTTAAGTTTTACCTTTTCTCCGCTTTTCCATTCTTTGGACTTTCCTGTAAATAGCTCAGTATATTGTCCGGGAAATTCATTTCCGTTGAGCTGAACCGTTTGTTCTTTCGGTGATAAATTCAGGAGAACAAAAATTTGACCGTGCGGATTTTTCCTGATGAATGCATAGACTTCCTTATCATTGGAACTGGCCACTTTAATAAACTCCCCACCTTCAACTCCGGATGCGAGCAGTTTATTATTCTTTTTGAGCTGGATAAGCTTGGTATAAAACGATTCCAGGAGATAATTGCCCCAAGGTATGGTGTCTTTGTCGAAGAAACGCAAGCGTTTGTTCATCGCAGATTCCTGTCCGCTGTATATCAGTGGAATACCTGGAAAAGTAAAGGTCAGGACGGCAAAAGTTTTTGTTCCGTCGCCCAGGCGTTCATATTCAGTGCCATTCCACGAATTTTCGTCATGATTTGACGTGAAGCGCATGCGGTAAGCGTCGGGGGAATATTGTTTTTTCTCGGTTGAATACAGTGAATCAATTTTATCGGCAGTTTTCGTGCCTTTGGCGATTTGGTTCATTAAGCGATAAAGTTGCCAGGAATAGCTTGCGTCAAAGAAGCCGGTATCGTGTATTTTCGGAGTCTCCTCTTCGGCCAGCATAAAGAGGGGTTTGATTTTCTGGATTTCAGAAATGGCCTGATGCCAGAAGTCAACAGGAAGCATTCCTGCGACGTCGCAACGGTAACCATCAATATCGGTTTCTTTGATCCAGTAACCCAGGGCATCGGTCATATATTTCCGTAATCCTGGATTGGAATAGTCTAATCCTGCCACATCGGTCCAATCCGCAACCGGGGAAATGATATTTCCGATAGAGTCTTTCTTATACCAATCAGGGTGTTGTGTAATAAGTGCATTGTCCCAGGAAGTGTGATTAGCCACCCAGTCGATGATCACCTTCATTCCAAGTTCATGTGCTTTTTTTACCAGATTTCTGAAATCCAGCATTGTACCGTATTCGGGATTAACGGCGAGGTAATCGTGTACGGAGTAATAGCTTCCCAACTTGCCTTTGCGGTTTTTTTCACCCAGCGGATTGATGGGCATCAGCCACAGTATACCTACTCCCATCTTCTGAAGACGCGGGAGTTCCAGTTCAAAGGCCCTGAATGTGCCTTTTGGAGTATATTGCCGGATATTAACTTCATAAATCGTTGCGCAACGGCTCCAATCCGTATGGCTTACCCGACCTGTGTTCGGATTTTTCATTTTCGGATTGCAACCGGCCATTCCTATTGCGATTGCAAATATGGATAATACGATCTTTTTCATGGTTCCGGGATTAAAATATCCTCATCCCTTCAACCTTTTTTATTCAAGAAAGTCCAAGGGATGAGGTTCGGGATTTATGATCAGTTTGTAAAAATTTCGAAGGAATTGGCTTCCAAAGTCAGGCTGATCTTCCCATTTTCCAGGTTAAATTTTGTCCCGAATTGAGCAGTGAAAGTGTCTTTGCTGAACCTATCGGGAATATTGAATTCGAATTTACGGGCAGATTTCTCTTTATTGAAAACAACAATGACTGCTTTATCGAAATACGAGCGCAGGTAAACATAAATTTTGTCGGTGACTTTCAGCGTCGTAAAATCACCATAAGTCAACGCAAGGTTTTGGTTTCTCAACCGTGCAAGTTTAGCGGTGATGGATTTCAGGAATTGTTGGTTTCTGTTCAGATTGTCGAATTTCATCATCCTCCGGTTATCGGGGTCTCCTGCCCCGGGCATACCGAATTCATCACCATAATAAATGACTGGTATTCCTGGGATGGTCATGTTGAAAGCCATAAGGGAGGCAAGTTTCCGGTAACCGATGGTATCTTTTACTTCAATATCCCTTTTCCAGCCGGCATCCGAAGCATCTTCAGTGAAACTAAGGGCCCCGCTGGCATAGGAAATAACCCGCGGCATATCCTGATTTCCTGTTATGTTCCCCATAAGGTTATGTTCACCGAAATAGCTGAACGATTGTTGAAGTGAATAGTTCAGGTCCCGGAACGACGTGTTATCCATAGCAAACGCAGCACGTGCATCCCAATAAAGGTTGAATTCAAACTGGGCATCGAGCATCCCGGGATTGATATAACTTCCGGTAAGTTCGCGGCTGCCAAAGGTTTCCCCAATCTGGTAAAGTTCTCTGCCATCGGGAACCACGACCTGTTGATTCAGTTTCATGGTCAGCATACGCCAGAAACTCTCCGGAACATGTTTTGCGGCATCATGGCGGAATCCGTCGAGTTTGTATTCTTTGATCCAGAAAATGGCTGAATCGGATACCATTTGAGCAACCTCCGGTTTAGTGAGATCAAATGTAGGAAGGAAGATATCAAACCATGTCGTAAGTCTGTATTCATCAAATAACCTTATGTTCTTGCGTTTCCCGGGCAGATCAACTGCCGTAATCCAGTCGGGATGTGCTTTCAGAACAGGGTACTCCTGATGTACATGATGCGAAACAAAGTCGAGGATGACATTGATCCCTTTTCCATGGGCTTCGCTAACCATTTTATGCATCTCATCGGATGTCCCAAAGCGGTTATCCACCGTCGTCAGGGTGATGGGCCAATATCCGTGGTATCCCGAAAATTTACGATGTGGGGCGGGAAATTCCGCATAACCACCCAATGGATTTTGTGTAATGGGTGAGATCCAAAGGGTATTTATCCCAAGATTGGTGAAATAACCTTCTTCGATTTCTTTGGTTATTCCGGCAATGTCACCACCCATATAATTCACTTTCGGGTCAATTTCCGAATCTTTTACCGGATGGTCATTTTCGGGATTCCCATCTTTGAACCGGTCGACCATCAGGAAATACATAACCATTGCTTCTTTATCGGAACGGTTAAGTTTCGAGGCATCGGTCAGAACCTTACCGTCGCGAACAGGAATCAGGATTTCATTCGAAATGCCGGCATTGTTATATGCCCAAACACGAATAAAGCTCCGGTCGAAATCCTTCGATTTTTTAGGAATTTCAATCGAAATCCCTGAAGTGTCTTTATTCCAGAATTTATGGTCGAGCAAATGATTCTGCCACAATACAAAAACAGAATCGGCTTTGTTTTTCAATCCAATGAGTACTTTCCGGCCATTGTTTTCTTTGGTATAAAGGTTAGGTAAACCGGAGGAATTCAGGTTCCCGACTGTAAGCAGGGAATTATATCCCCCGGCGTTATTATAAACGGAATCGGGATTATTATGATCGCACATCTCTTTTCCATCCGTCATCATTTTATATTGATATCTTCCCGGAAACAAATGAAAGTCGATATGCCATTTCCCGTCTTTCTCATACATATATCCTTCCGAAGGGTTCCAGTCATTCATCTGTCCTTTTATCTGTACCCGTTTATATCTCTTGTTTTTCGGATCAAAGGTAAAACGGAAATGAAGTTTGGTGGTTTTCTCGAGAACAAGGGAATATGAAAAGCCTTTTGACCAGAGTTTCAAAACCGATATCTTCGGAAAATCACGATCGATGGGACGAATTACCATTTGTATCGAATCAGGTGAAATGGTTGCAGAAAGCGAAGGATCCACGTTCAACGAATCAATTTGGTTTGGAAACCTTAGGTAATCCGATAATTCAATTACAGTTGAATCGGTGTTAAGGATAATGGGGGCAGTCAATTTCAACATTTGCGGTTCTTTGGCCACCGGCACATCATTGTTTGAGCCACAACTCCATAGCAGGGCCACAAAGCAAATGGCTAACAAAGGGTAAAAACTGATTTTCATGGTTTTAAAGGATTATTTAATAAAATAATTAAATGTTATAACATAAAATTTCATCCAGCATCCAGCATCGTGAGCGCAGCGATCTAAATCCAGCATCATTTTCTAATCGTTATTATCCTGCTGGCTTGGAATCTGTTCACCAATAACCTGCAAATATAATTACCGGGTTTGTATGATTGATTGTTAAAAATTATCTCATTGTGGGATTCATAGATGGTAGCCGAAAAAAGTGTTTGCAGTTTACGGCCAGAAGAATCATTCAGAGTCAGTTCGGCATGGGAACCTGGTGGTGCGAAAAACGGGATTGTGGTTTGACCCCAAAACGGATTCGGCCGGTTTGGTTCCAACCTGATGTCCTGCATCGGCGGTTGTTCATTAATGCCCCCCGGAGCAGAAAAAAACTGTATCAAAGGGTATCTCAGGTGTCCGCTCCAGTTTCCCCAGCTATGCCCTTCAGGCCATTCAAAAAATTGATAAAGATAATTTTTTGTATGCAGGATATCCCGGAGATTGTGCACCAGCGGAATCAGTTCGGCAATGTCGTAGTTGCCGATATCCAGATACAATTCAAGATTCAGTTTGGGCCCGTTGGCAAAGGTATTACCGATGGCTGAGATGACATTGCTTGACTGTGCCGCGATTTTACCGAATTGTTCCGGATGCTTCATGCCGATGTACAGGGAAACGTTTCCCCCATTGGAGGCTCCTATCATAGCACGCTTTGACGAGTCTTTACTGGTTCTGTATTTCGCGTCGATTACCGGCATCAGTTCCTGGATAATAAAAAGGGTGAAATTATCAATCTTGTCTCCTGAATATTCGGCCGTCCGGTCCACCGGTGGGACAAACACACCGATCACAGGCACAATCTGTTGCCTGGAGATCAGGTAGTCAAGAATATTGTTGGTTTTACACAGTGTGATATATTCAAGACCATCATGAAAAAGGATGACAGGGTAAGTTGAATTTCCTGTTTCATAACCGGGGGGGAGATAAATGTTTACCGCCCGGGTATTACCGAGAAAGGTACTGTAAAAAACTGTGTCCTTTAATGTACCATGCGGAATTGCAGCGTAATAGGCGATTTCGGGAGGAACAATATATGCCGGCATCCTCAATTCCGAGTTGGGGCCATAACCACCCATACAGGTATAAGGATTCTTAGGGTCGAGGATCCAGTTGGATCCGTTTACTACAAATTTGTAATCGAGGCGGGCTTGTGCCGGGTAGGTTGTAGTGAAGTACCAGAAGTTACATCCGCTAACCCGGGACAGGTTTTTATTGGGATTCCAACCTGTAGCGTCACCGGCCATTGCTACGGATTGCGCAACCTGGAAATAGACAAAATCCACTAAGGTGTCGTTTTCGGTAAACGGAAAGACATTCACCGCATTCATAAAACTGTCGACCACAGCCTGCCGCTGCATTTCCGGCATCAAATTCAACCGATCAAGCAATCGTTGAAAAGTTTGGGCAGTAAGATTCCCCAAAAAAAGCAATCCGAAAATCAAAAAAATAAATTTTCGCATACGACCATTTATTATGGATTAATTTTTCCGATGTTCACTTACAAACAGCCATAGTGCGGCTGAGATTGCCAGTGAGACACCGCTGATAATAAAGATAATCCCTTTATCGGCTGCGTTTTTAACGATGGTGCCTACTACTGAACTTGCGATCAACTGGGGCAGGACAACCGAAAGGTTAAAGATACCCATAAAAAACCCCATTCTGCTTTTATCCACTTTTTCCGACATGATCGCGAAGGGGAGACTGACCACTGCAGCCCATCCAAGGGTAAGAACGCACATCATCGAATAAAGAAGCAGGGCATTTTTTGCAAAGAGCACAATGCCGAAGTAACCCAGTGCCATGATGGCAACCATCAGCGCATGGGTCCTTACCCTTCCGAGCCGTTTGCTCATGGGTTCCAGTAAAAAGGCAGGCCAGATGGACCCAACGGCATTCAGTATAAAAAACGACCAACCGATCATCTGTCCCAGACGGAGATTGCGGTCGGCTACCGAAAGATCGGGCATGCCCGGAAGTTTTTGCTCAAGAAAAGCAAATATGTACACGAACATGGTTTGGATGCCAAGCCAGGAAAAGCCATGAGCGAAATAAAGTTTAAAAAGTTCTTTCCATTGGGTGGCGCCGGTTTTACCGGTATCGGTTGAAGTCGTATTGTCGGAAGGTGAATCTGCTTCAGGTTTATCAACGGATTTGGCAAGCTGGCGGGGCTCTTCAATGAACAATAGCGGACCGATTGAAAAAAGAAGAACGATAAGGACACCGGCATAGATCAGGAAATAATTGCCGATCAGGGCGCCCATCAGGTAAGCGCCACTTCCGAAAAGGTTGGAAATCGATTGCATCCATGTATATCCCTTGGTACGCGGTTGACCTTCAGGTGTAACATCGGCAATGATCGACCGGGTTGGGTTAAAGCTGATGTTGATCGAAAGATCAAGGGTCAGCGCTACGGTAATGGCGACAGCCATCAGGCTTGCGATACCAAAGAAGTTGCTGATCTTGTCGATATTGGGCAAGGCAAAGATCATCAAGGCAGCCAGGATTCCTCCGATGATGATGAAAGGTTTGCGACGACCACCCCAAAACCAAACTTTATCACTAAGCAATCCAATGAGAGGTTGGCCAAGAATGCCGGCAATGGGGCCGGCAGCCCATACAATACCGATCTGATCGATCTCAAGATTGTATTTTGTACGGAGAATCCAGCTTAGTACTGCAATCTGGATGGATAATGCAAATCCCATGGCTGTTGATGGCAGACCGAGGATCACATAAAAGAGATTTGAAAGCTTTTTCTGAATTGACAACATGAAGTAATTTTTTACAAGTTTGCTTTATGATTGCGGTTGTAAGTATATATTGGAATCAAATTAGAAAATCTTACTACGACTGAATGACCGGACGTTCCGGTGGAGATATTTCAACGCAACTGCGGGTGTAACTCCGGTGAGAATATCGCAACGCGACTGAATGCCGAGCCACACATAGCCGGCACACAACCAAAGCTCTTACATAAGGTCGCTTTTGCGACATTCTCACCTCCGTAAAATATATTATTGATAGAGTTATCCTGCATCCAGCATCCAGCATCCTGCATCCTGCATCCAGCATCCTGCATCCTGTATCCTGTATCCTGTATCCTGCATCCTGCATCCTTCGTCCTTCATCTTTCGTCCTTCGTCCTTCATCCTTCGTCCTTCATCCTTCGTCCTTCGTCCTTCATCCTTCGTCCTTCATCCTTCGTCCTTCATCCTTCGTCCTTCGTCCTTCGTCCTTCATCCTTCGTCCATCGTCCATTGTCCTTCGTCACTTCCGAAGTTCAATAATCAGCGCCGTTTTTGATGGGATTGTTAACAATGCCAGATCACCGATTTCTGTTCCGTTAATAATATCTAATCCCGTTTTATACTTGTTCAGAAATTCATTATATCGTTTGGTATCGATGGTTTTGGTTTCATCGTTATTATTCATCATAACCATGACAGTTTCCTTCGAATTATAGCGAAAATAAGTATAAATGCCATGTTCCGGTATGAAATGCTTGAGTTTACCGGTTTGAACTACCTCTTTTGATTTCCGCCATTGAAGCAAGGTATGAAGGTAATTGTACATGTCGCTTTGGTTTTCATTCCGTCCCTGCAAAGAAAATGCATTCAACGAATCACCTGGCCATCCCCCAGGAAAATCCCTGCGTATGAATCCATGTCCTTTGTCGGACCCGGTGGTCATCAATATCTCGGTCCCATAAAAAATTTCAGGAATACCGCGGGTAGTCAAGATAAAAGCCAACGCCATTTTAAGCTTCCGGATATCATCGTTTTGCGAATCAAGATACCGGTTTACATCGTGGTTATCAGCAAAAACTACGATGTTTGAAGGATTAGGATAAGATAAATCAAGCGACAAAATATCATAGAGCCTAAGAATCCCGGTATTCCAACTTTCGGATTCATTAAAAGCCTTATTCAGGGCATCATAGATTGGAAAATCAAGTACCGAGGGGAGATTTGAATTATACCCATCCTTATTTAAAGCGTCTTTCTGCCAGTAAGCTACGGAAGCGGGGTAATTCATCCAGCATTCTCCCACAATATTTAAATTGGGATATTCTTCCAGCATCCGTTTGCCCCAATCGCTCATCATATCTTTAAATGGATAAGGATGAGTATCCTGGCGAATGCCATCAAGACCGGCATATTCGACCCACCAGATACTATTCTGGATAAGGTAATTTTTTACGAACGGATTATGCTGGTTGAGATCGGGCATGGTTGTATCAAACCAGCCCCGGACAAATTGATCGCTGTCGATGGCCGATGCATAGGGGTCGCAGGCAGTTCCCGCACGATAATTCGACCGGGTGAACTCCGGCCATTCATTTATCCAGTCGGGTGAAGGTAAATCATTAATCCACCAGTGACCACTGCCGCAATGATTAAAAACCTGATCCATGATAAGCTTCATCCCCCGCTGATGTATAGCCTTACTCAGACCGGCATATTCTTCGTTTGTGCCGAATCGTGGATCGATCTTGTAATAATCGGTAATAGAATAACCGTGATAGGAATATTTCGGTTGGTTATTTTCCAGTAACGGAGTTATCCAAATGGTGGTGGCGCCCAGATCCGTAATATAATCCAGGTGGTCGGCAATTCCTTTAATATCTCCGCCATGACGGCCATCGGGATTGTTCCGGTCTGCTTTTTCGACCATTCCGGTCACGTTGTCGTTTGCCGGATCTCCATTTGCAAACCGGTCGGGCATAAGCAGGTAGATGACATCGGATGATGAAAAGCTTTGTCGCTGGGCAGATTTCTCTTTTCTATCCTTCAATTCATACAGGTATTTGGCGACAATTTTATCTTTTACCCTAAATTGAATGATTGCAATTCCCGATTTCGTCCCCGGACCGATCGTCATATCCAGGAACAAATAATTGGGATTTTTCAGCTTATTAATTTTTTTTATATAAAACCCGGGATAATCGACAGAAACTGTTGTCGTCGCAATATTTTTCCCATGGATTAAAAGTTGTAAATCCGGGCTTTTAAATCCGATCCACCAATTGGGCGGCTCAATTCTATCGAGCCTGAATTCCTGTGATAATAAACCAAAGGGAATTAAAACCAGGAAAAACAATACCATCCGCTTCATACAAGATTTCAATTAAATTTTACTTTTTATTTTTTTTGCTCTTCCGTAGAGTAGGGTAAGATGGCCAAGTTTATCGGCCAGCGCCTGGGAAAAGTCATTGCTCCTGGCACGCCATTGCCAGTTGTGTTGTGTGGTTCCGGGAAGGTTCATGCGGGCAGTGGAATCGAGACCGAGCAAATCCTGCATTGGGACTATCGCGGTATTTGCCACGGAAGCCCATGCAAGACGTATGAATGTCCAGTTGATATCTGTCTCCGGTGCATTCACGTAATCCAGCATATATTTCTTGTCTTCTGGGCTGGCTGCCGCAAACCAGCCTCTGACTGTATCATTGTCGTGGGTTCCTGTGTATACGATGCAATTTTTTGAATAATTGTGAGGAATGTAATCGTTGCTTTCCGATGAATCAAAGGCAAATTGCAGGATTTTCATACCCGGAAGACCAAATCCATCGCGTAATTCTTCAACATCCGGAGTGATCACCCCAAGATCTTCAGCAATGATGGGCAATTCCGTGAATTGACTTTGCATGGTTTGGAAAAAATCTTTTCCGGGACAAGATATCCATTCCCCTTTGATCGCCGTTTTTTCCCCGTAAGGAACGGCCCAGTATGCTGCGAATCCACGAAAATGATCGATGCGAATGATATCGTACAGAAAGAGGTTGGTTTTAATACGATCAATCCACCAGTTGTATCCGGTTTCTTTTAAAACATCCCAACGGAAAAGCGGATTACCCCAAAGCTGGCCTGTTTCACTGAAATAATCTGGTGGTACACCACCCACACGGATCGGATTGCGTTCAGCATCAAACTCAAAAATTTCAGGGTTCGCCCAGGAATCGGCACTGTCCAAAGCGACATAGAGTGGAATATCACCGATGATTTTTATCTTGTTTTTATGGGCATAATCCCTGATAGCCTGCCATTGACGGAAGAACAGGAATTGCATGAATTTGTGAAAATCAATCTCCTCATGCAGAAGAGTCTGAATAGCTTTAATGGATTCTGTTTCGCGCATTTTCAATGCAGGCTCCCACAGATACCAGGGTTTTTGATTACGGTTCGCTTTGATCGCACGGAAAAGTGCATAATCGTTAATCCACCTGACATTGTCTTTGAGAAAATTACGATAAGCCAGTTTTTCAGTATTGTCAGCATACATTATAAATGCCTGGAAAGCCTTTTTAAGTAATGGTAACCGGGTATGCTGCACCACATCATATGAGATGGTGTATTCCGGAAAATGGGGAAAATCATCCAGATCTTCCGAGTAGAGTAATTTTGCTTTAACAAGCAGATCAAGGTCAATCAGGTTTGGATTCCCAGCATGGGCTGAAAAACATTGATAAGGTGAATCGGCATATCCGGTCGGACCCAAAGGTAAAATCTGCCAATACCGTTGTTTTGCCTTGACAAGAAAATCTATAAATTCAAAAGCAGACTTTCCCAGAGTCCCGATTCCGTATTTACCGGGTAAAGAAGTCGGATGAAGTAAAATTCCACAAGCACGTTCACTCAGCATTTTATTACTAGGTTTAAAATATTAATAAGGATAAATTTCAAAGTCAAAATCTAAAATTCAAAAGTCAAAGTTGAAAGTCAAAAATCAAAAATCCGGTACCTATTTTAACGATTAGCTAATCCAATGTCATCCTCTCAACAGACTATCATCCATCATCCATCATCCATCATCCAGTATCCAGCATCCAGTATCTTGCATCCCGCATCCCTCGTCCTTCATCCCTCGTCCTTCGTACTTCGTCCTGATTCACTTCTCCAGCCCATAACATGAAAAAATAAAAGCCAGTTGTTCAGAAAAAGATCTGTACCGGTCTTCACATACATTTTCTTCTTTGGTTGATATAGTGTTACCCGTTCTTAATATTAGGACGTTTTTATCGGTCTTGTATTTTCTGAAAAGTGCAGTCATTTTTATCAACCCGATGGCATTGCGGTTTTGATCCGGATCACCGGCAATCAGAAACATAGAAGGATATGGTTGCTTTTTAAAATTATCGGGAAAGGAAAAGGAGAGAGAAGAATTCTTCAAATTGAGCAAAGGATCGACTAAAGTCTTATCCAGGATCACCGCTTTAAAAAGGTCGGGATGCGAATTGATTGCTGTAGCCACTGTGTTACTTCCAGAGGCTCTGCCCAGACCCGTGATCAAACCTTTTGAAGTATATTTTTGACTGATGAGAAATGAGGCGCAATCGAGGAAATCACCATAAGCGTTGTTCACTGGTAAAAGACCACTTTCATCATTCCGTGAGTGACCATTTTCATTTTCGCCATCCACATGGGCTATGGCGATATAAAAGCCGCGGTCAAGCAAATTTATCCATGAGGAATTGAATTTGGGATGACCTGCAAAGTCAGGGCAGTCCGGAGTGGTCAATAACAATGGATTGGTGCCGTCACGCTTTTCAAAATCTTTATGAAAAATAAGTGTAACAGGAATGAATGAGCCGTCTCTTGTCTTGACCCGAGCGATGCTGGTTCCGTAGTTTTCCTTTTTATAACCGTTGATCTTTACCTGCCAGCGGATTCCAAGTTTGTTCGCCTTCAGATCGTAAGTATACAGGGTGGACGGGGTAACCACACTTGAATACCGGAGCAACACTTTTCCTGTTTCAGCCTCAAAACCGGCAAAAACCAGTTCTCCTTCGGGGTCATTAAAACCGATTTTTTGTCCCTTGGTAGGATCGTAGATAGCTGTCAGGTCCACAATCCTTGCGCTGGCCTTGAGTGATTTTTGTTCGAGCAGAAGGAGGTATTTCTTATTCATCACCGAAAACCCTTTAAGAATTGTGCTATCGTGATAAACAACAGCCGGGATCCAGAAATCTGCTCCAGGATGGCTGATTTTAGCTTGAACCAGTTTACCGTTGGGCGCTTTTTTATTCGTAAGGATCCAGAAATAATCATCACCATAATGATCAGCCAGGTAATAAAGTCCATTTTCACCGGTTTGGATCAAAACCGGTTTCAAGTTTAGAAAACCGGCTTGAAGAAAGCGGGTTTCCGTCATATTTTGACTTTGGGATCGGATAAAGAGAAATTTTTTTGATGCGGAAAAAGCAATACTAATCGTAAACCCGGATCTCGTTTCGGTATAGATCACCGGGTCATCGCTGACCGATTTACCGATTTGATGAACCCTGACTTCCCGGCCATTTTTTACATATACACGGAACTTCCCGTCGGGACTTAGACACGAATTCGGATCATTCAGTTGTTCCTTCGTGACTTCAGAATCCCCGTTACGCTCCGTTAACTCTTTGCAAATTAATTGTTGCAAACCGGAAATCCCGGACATATATTCATCAGTATATTTATTTTCTGCCAGAATATAATTCACAACAGCAGTATCATTGTAATTCTCCATCCAATGATAAGGATCCTGCCGGATTTTTCCCGACAGGGTATCGGTATATCTGACCTCTTTGGCTATCGGTGGATCGGGCATCGCATGCCGGCAAGAAACCAGGCTTATTATTCCCAGCAAAACCAGAAGATATGATTGACTAACAACTGTTTTATTAAGTGAATGCATTTAATATCCTTTATTAATTCTGTACTCGGTTGATAAAATCAATTTTCAATATTCGCTGTTCAATTCTTTTCGTCTTTCACCCGCAATGTCAGCAAGGCCGCAACAATCATAAATAGTCCTCCGGCTACTACCGCCATCAGGCGGTTGTTATCGAGGATATGAAGCATAATCCAGCCAAAGGCAAGGGACGCGATTATTTCCGGCAATACGATAAAAAAGTTAAAAATACCCATATACATCCCGGTTTTTTCAGGAGGAATGGCATTCGCGAGGATGGCGTATGGCATGGCCAACGTACTGGCCCAGGCAATTCCAACACCGACCATGGATAAGAGAAGTATATATTGATTGTGAATTATCCCGACAGATAATAATCCGGTAGCCCCACATAAAAGACAAATCGCATGGGTCCATTTTTTTCCGATTTTTTCGACGATTTTCGGAAGGAAGAAGGCAAATATGAAACAAACGAGGGAATAAAGGGCAAAGCACAGTCCTGCCCATTCCTGGCCCAGTTTATATAGAGGTGAATCCGTATCGGTTGCCCCGAAAACATTTCTCGCAATGGCAACGGTAAAATAGAGCCACATGCAGAAAAGGCCCATCCATGTAAACATTTGCACCCAGGCCAGTCGGCGCATGGTCACAGGCATTTCGATGATCGCGCGAAAAATTTCTTTGATGAAAGGGATCAATCCCCTCTTTTGCCTTTTCTTTGCTCTGAAAGCCTCCAGGTCTTCCGGAGGATATTCCGGAGTTCGGATGATGGTCCAAACAACTGCCCCTAAAAAAATAGTGGCCCCGAAATAAAAAGACCATTTGACCGTGAGTGGTATGGAGCTCCCTTCAACTGTTCCGGCTCCCCAGTGGAATATATTGGTTAATATCCACGGCAGTGCAGAAGCGATGACGGCACCGGCACCGATGAACAAACTTTGCATGGCGAAACCCCGGGTTCTTTGTTTTTCAGGAAGTAAATCGGCTACGAATGCCCGGAAAGGCTCCATGGAGATATTGATGGATGCATCGAGGATCCAAAGTAGCCCGGCTGCCATCCAAAGGGCAGAACTATTGGGCATCAGGATAAGCGCACAGGATGAAAGGATGGCTCCCGTAAGAAAATAGGGGCGACGCCGTCCAAGGCGGTTCCAGGTACGGTCGCTGAGGTTTCCGATAATGGGTTGAACGATCAGTCCTGTAAGGGGTGCGGCTAACCATAAAAGTGGAATCTGGTCTGCACGGGCGCCGAGATATTCGTAAATGGCGCTCATGTTGGCCATTTGTAATCCCCACCCGAACTGAATTCCGAAAAATCCGAAACTCATATTCCATATCTGCCAGAATTTCAATGTGGGCTTTTCCTTCATGAGGAGATATATTTTTTATTCTTTATTGCCTCAAAAGTAAGAACTTTCTATTACTTTTATGCACCAAATATTACAGTATGATCCGAAATCTTCTATTGATCAGTAATTCCACCAATGCCGGTGAAGAATACCTTACATGGCCCAGAACTTATATTCAGGATTTTCTGACCGGATTTGGTGTCCATAAAGTACTTTTTATCCCTTACGCCGGAGTGAATCTGACTCCTGCTAGTGTTGAAAAGTCATTCGATCTATACGAGGATCGTGTAAAGAAAATTTTTAAAGAGATGGGGTTCACCCTGAATTCCATACACCGGGAATCGAATCCGATAAATGCAGTAAATGAAGCAGAATCAATTGTTATTGGCGGAGGGAATACCTTTCATCTGGTATTAATGATACAGGAATTTGGGATCATGGAGGCGATCCGAAGAAAAGTATTACGTGGTATTCCTTTTGTCGGATGGAGCGCGGGAGCCAATGTTGCCTGCCCGACGATGAAAACGACCAACGACATGCCCGTTTGCGAACCCCCATCGTTCAATTGTTTGAAATTAATTCCTTTCCAGATTAATCCGCATTACCTCGATGCAAATTCTCCAGGTCATGCGGGTGAAACACGGGAACAACGGATTATGGAATTTCTGACCGTAAACCGGGATACTACTGTTGCCGGATTGCGGGAAGGCTGCATCCTCCGGGTCGAAGGCAACTCCATGAAACTGATGGGAAACAGACCTTTAAGGGTTTTCAGGTTCGGTAAGGATCCACAGGAATTTACCAAAGATGATAACTTGGATTTTCTGTTGAAAATTACTGCCGGATAAATTTAACTACACCGGTTCTACCTTCATCTGCAAAGGCCCTGAGAATATAAATTCCCTGCGGGAGCGTGCCAACCTGAATCCGGATGGCCCTGCTTTCAGGCTGGTCAATGACCATCATTAATTTTCCTGTCAGATCGATAATTTCTACCCGTTCGAGAGTCTTTCCGGCTTCAACAATGATAAACTCAGATGCCGGGTTGGGATAAATTCTGGAGATCAGATTGAATTCGCTTATTCCGACGCCTCCGATACTTGTGATTGAAACCACCCTGACTGGTTTCCCCACTGCCGAATCCCCGTATGCAGCCTTTGGGGTTACTTCAAAAACCAGCCATTTACCGATATCCAGGGTGTCGACTGTATAAGTGATCTTATTTGCAGTATCAATCGGAGTCAGATTGATCCCCTGTGGATCGGTACTCCGATACCACTGATAAGTAGTGTTGGCTTCGGGGATTCCATTGATATTTTCATAAGTGTACATTCCACTCAATATCTCATGATTGATCAGTATCCCCTGGATGGAAACATCATAAACCCAGGGTGGCGTGAGTACATGGGGATCGAGGTTATTGTAATAACATGAAAAAATATTGGGATTTCCATTCACGGTATCATGTAAGGTATAGCTTCGATCGGGTTTGCCTGCCAATTCACTGGTGATCCAATTCCCATTGATACGGAATTTGAACAGGAAAGGCCCATTCCGGAACCAGGTGGTATCCATTTGTTTTTCGAGTGTATAGATTGTATCTTCTGTCCGGTCGAATAGAACATCATTAGCGCCCCATCCATTGAAATTGCCGGCAATATCAAGCCAATCATTATCCGGGTAGAAATGATGGGCTTTCACATAATATCCCATTTTGCACTGGAATGTCATCAAACGTTTTGCAGGATTATAATTATTGAAATCTGCAGATACTTCAAGCAATGTATCGGGAACGAGAAGGATCCGGCTGGGCTTGTTCATCAATTCAAGTCCGCTGGAATCAGCATTAATGCGGTATTTGTATTGTTGGATGGATCCCGGATCCAGGGTGTAAACATAGGAATATACCAGCGTGGTGTCGGTCCGTTGCATGGCGGGAGAACCCTGCATATCATTCATGGTGCCAACAATACAAACGGAATCGGTTTCCGGATGAAACCATCCGCTTTGTACTGCATAGTTCATATTTACCATGAACTGCGTATAATTCAAGGCTTCATCATTCCACCAGGCCTTTACATATACCATTCCCGGACGGGCAGTAATACTTCGGTTTACCGTTTCCCAAACCGCATCGTTGATCCTGAATTTATAATGATAGGTTACTCCTGAATCAAGTTCATTAAAAAGAGTGCAGGTATAATTGTAATTTGGTCCCGGGACCATCCTCATCGGCGCTATTCCCTGATCCATGATGACATAAACGAAATCAGAGTCGGGATTAAATACATGTTGCTGCACCGCTTTGGACATGTTCAGTTGGAAAGAAACCGAATAAGTGGTGTCGGACTTCAATGCTGAAACGTCGAAAGGGGTAGCAGCGATTTCAAGCAGCACAAGCAGGCCCACGAAAGAGAATCGTAATGTGCCGGTACAAGCGGATTGTGAGAAATGCATAGGAATTTATTTACTCAGAATAATACTGCAAAGATATGAAAAATAAGACCTCCTAACCGATTCTCTCGAAGACCATTGCCGTACGGTTGGGATTGTAAACCATCAGTTGATGTGTCTGTTCCGCCTCATTATATAAAGTGGTATAGGTAAGCTTCTCATCTACCCGTCCCTGACCGCCGAATTGGACATTGTCGGTATTGAGAATAATGCGGTAGTCTCCAGGTTCGGGTACCAGAAATCCATAATTGAAAATGGAATTGTTGACGTGAAAATTGAAGATAAAAACCAACTTTTGTCGCTCGAAAATCATGGTTTGATTGACGGTGTCCATATTGATCTGTTTCCCATATCCATCCGTAGTCAGATGGTAATCCTTAACCAGCGACAGCATAGCGTGGTCGAAAGCTGCCAGGTTACGGTATTTCAGATCAGGATTTTCCAGCAGTGACCATTGTCTGCGTGCATATTGAAAACTCCAGTTGTTTCCTTCCCGCGGGAAATCAATCCAGTCTGGATGACCGAATTCATTGCCCATAAAATTCAGATATGCCTGACCACCCAGACTGATCGTAACCAACCGGATCATTTTATGAAGGGCAATCCCACGATCGATGATATAGCTCTCATCCTTCTTGCTCATTTTAAAGTAAATCTCGCTTTGCATCAGGCGGAAAGCGATGGTCTGATCGCCCACCAGGGCCTGATCATGCGATTCGCAGTAAGCTACGGTTTTTACATCGGGCAACCGGTTGCTCAGGATGCTCCACATTTCGTGAATATCCCAATCCTCGTCCTTTTTTTCCTTTAATACCTTGATCCAGTAATCGGGAATGGCCATTCCCAGGCGGTAATCGAATCCGATACCTCCTTCACGGATGGGACGGCAAAGACCTGGCATTCCGGTTACATCTTCTGCAATGGTAATGGCGTGAGGTTTGGCTTTATGAATAAGCGTATTGGCAAGTTGAAGGTAGATCAATGCGTCCCACTCAACACCGTGTTTGAAATATCCGTCGAGATCCCAGTTCCCACGATAACCATGATCAAAATACATCATTGAGGTGACTCCATCGAATCGAAACCCGTCAAAATGAAATTCCCGTAACCAATACTTCAGATTGGAAAGCAAAAACCGGAGAACTTCCCGCTTTCCATAATTAAAGCACTTTGAATCCCAAAGAGGATGGTTGCCTCTGTGACCCGGATGAAAGTACTGATCATCCGATCCATCGAACTGGTTCAAACCCTCCAGTGTATTTTTGGCTGCATGTGAATGAACGACATCCATGATAACGGCTATGCCCTGTTCGTGTGCTTTCCGGATAAGATACTTCAATTCGTCGGGGGTACCGAATCGGGAAGAAACGGCAAAGAAATTCGTAACATGGTAACCAAAAGAACCATAATAAGGATGCTCGGCGAGGGCCATCAACTGAATGGTATTATATCCAGAATTTTTAATATACGGAAGAATGTATTCGGCAAATTCAGTAAATGTGCCGATCCGTGCCTGTTCCATGGCCATCCCGATGTGGCTTTCATAAATAAAAAGCGTATCAAGGTCATGAATATCGAAATGATCGCCTTCCCAATCAAATGGCTTTGTGGGAGCCCAATGCTGTCCGGAAAAGTTTAACCCATTTTTATCCTGTACGACACGGTGCATATAAGCCGGGATTTTTTCATGCCATCCGGCGTCGGAATGTACCAGTACCTTTACTTTGCTCTGATGGGTAAATCGGTCTTTATACATTTCGTCGGGGAGGAAAATTTCCCACTGTCCATACTTGTTGGGGGCAAGACGGTGAGAATAGCGTTGCCAGTCGTTAAAATCGCCAAACAAGTAAAGGTCCTGGGCATGCGGAGCCCACTCTCGGTAATACCATCCTTTTTGTTTAATATCATAATTAAAACCATAAAACTGGTACCCATTGGCAAACGAGTTCAAGCTGCCCCAGTTTTCTCCTATTTCCTGAAGCGTGTTTTTATATCGCTCCAAACGATCGCTGATATCCTGTGCTGCCGGTTCAAGCCATGGATCTTTTTTGACCAGGGGAAGTAGTTTTTTCCTCTCTTCTTTCATGATAAAAATTTCAATTATACAGGCTGTATTTACAAATTTAGTAATTATTCAGCTATCCCATGAGGATTAAAATTTGTTTTATGATCTTTGACTGGAGATTATGGGAGGAGAACCTCTTCTTCATAACCTGAACAAGATATTCATCACCTTCTCCCATCCTTGAGGGGTGTGCAAGGGTTGAGGTCCTCAGGGTAAATTCCCCGCCCCTTGGAGCGGAATTCGGGTCCAGGTCTTGCCCTGGAGTTCATACCAATTGATCAATATAATTACCTCGAAAAATATTTATCCGGAATCCAAAATCCGGAATCCAGAATCATGCATCCTGTATCTTGTATCCTGTATCCTGTATCTTGTATCTTGTATCCTGTATCCTGTATCCTGTATCTTGTATCCTGTATCTTGTATCCTGTATCTTGTATCCTTCATCCTGCATCCAGCTTCCCTGAACAAAATCAACCCCAAAGGGCAATGACCAGGATCAGAATGAGTACAAAAGGGACAACGGTCAACACCGTTTTCCGGTCCCGGGAAATGTTGGCATTCATGGCATCAATCTGCCGGAGGCACAACTCGTCCCCCGGTTGATATTGTAGTGCGGCTTTGTACTCTTCCCTGGCGGATCTGAAAAGATCAATTTTTATGAAATGTCCGGCCCTTTCGGTATGTTCCTTATATTTCAGCTGTTCATGTGTAAGGTTCTGAGCATGCTCTTCCTGATGTGACATAGGTGTTTTCTTTGGATTTCAAAAATAACAAAAAATCTAATCAGATTTAATTGAATTTATACGATAATCCAATGCCTAAAAGTTCCTTGAACTGGGTTCGGGACCAGCCGGTTCTGTGGGATCAGTCTGGATCATGACATCGTTGTCGTAAATGAGCTGTGTGGCAATGGAAGCGGCGAGCCATTTGTTGACTTTCATGGTCAACAGCAGGCTCCAGTTCACATCAATATTGCCAAAGTCTTTGAAATAATCGGTGAACAGTTCGAGCGTGGTCGAAAGGTTGATGGTTTTAGAAAGATCCTTATTAAGGTCCGTCCTGAGATATGGCCCCATTTCGACCCTGAGCTTCTTTCCCGCATCAACCCCGAAAGAACCGTGTTTGGATAATGTATCGTCTATCACGAAGGTAAACCGTCCTGATACCGGAGAAATATAGAGGTAAAACCATTTAGCCGGAGCATAAGTAATACCGATACCGGCTACAAGATAACCGGGCGACATGAATTTAGAGATGGGGATACTGTCGTTCGGGTAATTATAACCATTGGCAAACTGAGTACGGAAGTTCACCAGAACAGTTAAATCCCATTTCTTATTAGGATGAAGGTCATAACCATATGCTGAAGTCAACTCGATCTTGTCGTTGGTCTTGTTGAAAATTGCATTTTTTGCTTTCCCCTGGATCTGGAACCCGTAGCCTATATCGATGGTGTTTCCCCAGACATTTTTACCTTTCCGGTAATTGGCCTTGAGATTAATGAAGGCGGTGAATCCGATTGAGTTTTGACCACCGGCAGCCCAGTTTGAGAAAGCAGCCTGGGAAAAAGAGAGCGATCCAGTCCCTTGAACAAGCCAATGTTTCGGAGCAGTATCGGCAGGAGCACCAGTGAGCGCTACATCCTTTGCTTTAACTACCTTCCCGATTTCCTGCGCAAACAGCGGAGAAGAAAAAATAAAGACGGCAACAAAAAATATAAATTTTCTCATGGAAGTAAAGTAAAAAGAACAAAATTTACGATTTACGATTTTTTTATCAGGTCACGGATCTCAGTGAGCAACTCCTGGTCTTTGGTAGGGGGTGTTGCTTGCGTCTCTGAGACTGGTTTTTTCCTGGTTAAATTATTTATTCCCTTAATCATTAAAAAGATCGCAAAGGCGACAATCGTGAAGTCAACCACGGTCTGGATAAAATTCCCGATTTTGATGGTAACGGCTGCTTTGATAATCTTGCCCGTTGTCGGATCGGTTACCGCATCCTTCATATTGATCACGATATCCTTGAAATCAATACCGCCTACCAGAAGACCGATGGGTGGCATAATGACATCATTGACTACCGAAGCGACAATTTTTCCAAATGCTGCTCCGATAATTATACCTACTGCCATGTCAATGACATTTCCTTTCATGGCAAATTCCTTGAATTCTTTCAGTATTTTCATATCAAAATAAGTTTAAATTCAATCAAAAATACAAAATAATGAACCTTAAATCAACAGATAAAAAAATTTCAATACCCCATGAATAATACCGGTTTGCTACACTCTAGCCAAGGCTACTTCTGCAACATTTTCACCTCCGAATAAATATTTATCCAGCATAACGCATCCTGCATCCAGCATCCTGTATCCAGCATCCAGCATCCAGCATCCCGTATCCTTCATCCAGCATCGTGAGCGAATCGAACTTATCCTGGAACGCAGTAAACCCGCATGAACATCTAAAGGCCTTTAAAGTTTAAGCTTGAGAGATTTATGCCGTGGCTCAACCATGGCAAGGAAATGAAGTAAATGGCCGGTTTGATCATGTATGGCCAGCAGCGTTAATGAAGCCCATAACACCTGTTTGTTTTTACGCACATATCGTTTTTCCGTCTTATAATTCGGAATTACGCCATAGAGCACTTTCTTGACGGCTTCAAAATCCTGGGCCAGGTGATCGGGATGGGTTATATCTTTAAATGTCATCGACTCCAATTCTTTTTCAGTATACCCGATCATTGAACAGAAGGCGCTATTGGCAGAGAGGAAACGAAAATCTGACCCGATGACTGCCATGCCGAGTGGGCCTTCGTTAAAAATTCGCTGAAACCTCTCTTCGCTTTGAGCGAGGCTATCGAAAGCATGTTTGAGTTTCGTAATGTCTTCAAATGTGCAAAATATTCTGGAAGGATTAGATTCACCATCGTTATTTAATGGAAAAGCGTTGACTAAAAGCCAGGAATAATTTTCCCGGATTCGGTTATATACACCTATGAAATTATTCAGAACCGCCTCACCTGACTTCAACGACAGGATCGCCGGGTGCTGATCCGGTACGACATCACTACCATCTTCATGTACCGATTGCCAAAGAGGATCCGTGATCGGAGAACCAATCACCTGACCGGGATTCATCCCCAGCATCTGACAGGCCGCTGGGTTAATCCGGGTAATTATTCCTTCACTATCCAGGAAAACAACCCCAAGGTCCATGTTTTCAAAAAGCTTACAAAGATCATTATCTTCCATAGCTGTTTATTTCTTTTCGACATGTAAATATAACTGTTCTTCAGGCGGTTTGCAAATGGATACTTTCCACTACCTCCAACGACTTTAATATTCTGAATTGACGGACTGTTTTTTTTCTGAAAAACGGTAAATTCTGATGGAATATTGAATGATAAACTTGCAAGAAGTCAGATAAAATGGTATCTTGCAATCAAAATCCGGATGGGTTTGAAAGACTGTATGAAGATTGCTAAAATTGTAAAGAATTAAATCACTTACACCCTGTTTATTTCGTAATTTTGAATTCGGATTTTTAGTATTTTCAATTTATATCCATAAAGTCACAAAGAATCGAAGACTATGCATATGACTTTTATAAAAAATAAAGTGGTTCTGGTATTGGCAGTGCTATTGAGCACTGCCAATACCGAAGCCCAGATAGGTATCAATACCGACGGTACACAACCCGGTTCTGCGGCCATGTTGGATATTAAATCCACTGAGAAAGGGTTTTTACCTCCACGCATGACAAAGGTTCAGCGTAATGCCATTGTTAATCCTCCGGCAGGGTTGATGGTATTTTGTACCGATTGCACCGAAGGTAATACCGGTATTTTATCCATGTTTGCAAATGGGGTCTGGAGTAATTTTACACCCTGCCTGGTATGTTCTTCCCCATCTTCTGGCACTCACATCTCCACACCGACTCAAATCACCTGGAATTGGAGTTCAGTACCTCTGGCAATAGGTTATAAATGGAATACTGTTAATGATTATAATACGGCAACCGATATTGGGCCCAATACTTCCACGATTGAATCAGGACTGACCTGTAATACCTCCTACGCTTCTTATGTATGGGGATACAATGACTGCGGAATTTCAGCTTCAACCTCCCTGACACAATCGACATCATTGAATCCGCCGGCAGCTCCCATAGCCGGCACACATGTCCCATCTCCGACACAGATTGTCTGGCATTGGACTTTGGTAACCCTGGCTTCCGGTTATAAATTCAATTCTGTCAATGATTACAATACGGCCACCGACATTGGACCCAATAATTTCACAACTGAAACAGGGCTGAATTGTAATACCCCCTATATCCGGTACGTTTGGGCATATAATAATTGCGGAGTTTCAAGTTCAACGTCAATGAACCAGACAACTTCCATGAATCCGCCTGCAGCTCCTGTTGTCGGTACACATGTTCCATCCTATAACCAGATCATTTGGCACTGGAATTCCGTTCCGGCAGCTGCGGGATATAAATGGAATATCACAGATAATTACACAACTGCTACTGATATGTTGACTAATCTTTCAAAGACTGAAACTGCACTGACTTGTAATGCCCCATATACTAGGTACGTATGGGCATACAATAATTGCGGGGTATCAATATCAACTACTTTGGCCCAGACAACTTCCTTGAATCCCCCGGCGAATCCCATCGCAGGAACCCATATTGCCACTTACAACCAGATTGAATGGCACTGGAATGTTGTACCTCAAGCTACAGGTTATAAATGGAATAACGCAAATGATTCAACAACAGCGACCAAGATTGGTTCCGGTACTACCAAAACAGAAACAGGACTGAACTGCAACACCAGTTATACCCGGTATCTATGGGCATATGGTAATTGCGGTACATCACCCGTGACAACTTTGACAAAGTCTACGACCCTTAACCCTCCGACTAGTCCCATAGCCGGCACGCAT
>JALNZC010000001.1 GCA_023229525.1 Bacteroidales bacterium | reverse complement strand
CGGTCTTTTAATTTTAATTTAAATGTCATCCTTGTCATGGCTTTGTGGTTTTATTCCACAAAGATAATGTTTCTATACTAATTTGTCAAGACACTAGTGGGAAAGAATCCATCATGTCCTCAAAAATTACTTTTGCCATTTCCTCTTCGTAAGTGGCTTATTTTCAGCTCCCCTTACTGCTCAAAGTTGCAACATGTCAATTTCCCCGTATAAGTATTTATCCGGATAATTACTGGTGTTTAATAAACTTTCTCCATCGTGTCACAGTATAACACCATCTGATCAGTGCTATGATTTATTGGACTTTGCACTATATTTGCTATTCAAGGCAAACAAAGCAAACATGAAATAGTCATGTTTGGAATAAATCACCAACCAATGATGATATTAGGTTCAATTTGGCGTATTCCATCTGACTCATAAAAAACAAATAATAACAGATGAACATTTCAAAAATTAAAAAGAGGTGGGGCCTCATTTTGTTATTGCTTGCTGTCATTGCCATACTGGCTTTATATCCGTTGCCGCCACAAGCTCCCATCCAATATTACAATAGGCAAAGTGGCTTGTTGAAAACGGAAAAAGTGGCTGGCGAAAAGTGGTTGGTGTGGCTGTATAATAATCCGGTTGGCGAAGCAACATTGTGGGCGCTGGCCAAAAGAAAGGTGGTTTCGTCTGTTTATGGCAATAGAATGGATCGTCCTTTATCGACCAAAAAAATACAACCCTTTGTTGAAGAATTTGATATCGACATGAGTACCGCCCAAAAACAGGAGTTTAACTCTTTCAACGATTTCTTTACCCGGAAACTAAAGAATAATGCCAGACCGGTGGATACCAACTCAACCGTTACAGTGTCGCCTGCCGATGGAAAAATACTGGCATATGCCAATATCAGCAACAGCGATTTTATCATCAAAGGATACCGCTTCGATATTTTTTCGTTCTTGAATAATGCCCACCTTGCTCAAAATTACCTTGATGGCACCCTGGTGATCATCCGGCTTGCCCCTTTCGATTACCACCGTTTCCATTTTCCCATTAGCGGAAGTGTATCACCCATCACCCGGATTAACGGCGATTATTATTCAGTTAACCCCCTTGCTTTGCGCAAAATGACTGAAATATTCTGCCTGAACAAAAGGGAATTTACCATCATTTCAAACCCCTTGTTTGGAATTGTTGTGATGACTGAAGTAGGTGCAACCATGGTTGGAAGTATCGTACAGACTTATACAGGGAATTTTGTAAAAAAGGGGGAAGAGAAAGGGTATTTCAAATTTGGGGGTTCCACGGTAGTGCTGCTGTTTGAAAAAAACAAAATTCGTATTGATGAAGATTTATTGATTAATACTTTAAAGGGTTATGAAACTGTGATCAAAGAAGGAGAAAGAATTGGTGTATCGATGATTAATCCAACAGTTTCGAGGCCGGGATTAATTGGTTGCTTCGGGAATGCAGAAACCAATAAGATTGACTATCCCTCGGCCGGTATAACAAGACCAGTATTGGCAGACCTGCAATTTTAAACCAAGCGTTTAGATCGTGGGTTTCGTTCATTCGTGCTGATCATCGCACTGAAAAACTTGTTAGAAAAGAAAGTTGCAACTACCGAATCGCTTGACAATAAAAGAACAAGGCGACATCTCTGTCGCCTTATTTTGAATTGCTTCCCTTAGTGGACAAAGTTGCAAGCAATTGATTTCCTTTCCCTGATGTGAACCAATTGATTCCCTTAGTTATAACCTAATAAGCAGATATGACTTTATATCTTTTCCCATTCATCATTATGATGTACTTGACAGCAAAATATTTTGGTACGATGAAGAGTTTCCTAAAAAAATTGGGTTTGTGTGTTGATAAACCAGCAGGGATTTCATTTACAGCGATTAAAGTAAGTGCTTCACCATCAGGAGAGTTTAAAATTATTTGCCGCTTGGTTAAATATACTGTTCTTAATGGACCAGTCTCCCCACCACCAGAACCGGGATTCACGAGAGGCTTTGCAGAAGGGTCATCAAATTTGAGTTCATAGGAACCAACCATTGAATCGTGGAAAGCAATATTTGGGATACTGACTAATTTAGTCGTTTTACACAATTGCATATCCGTTATAAAGATTGTAGAATTTGTTTTATTAATAAATCTAAATCCAATTGCTTTAAATTGATGATTGCCCGTTTCATTTTCTATAAAAGTACCTTTTACAAATTCATCGATGTTTAGTTCAAATCCGGATATACGCCATCGATATCGTTTTTCCCATAGAAATACAATTATTGGTATGAGAGCAACAGAAAAGAATTAATCAACGCTATTGCCACCGGTGACGTTAAAAGGATGAAAAGACTAACAAACGAGCCTCAAATTATTCTTCTTTCAGTTCCACATAATGGAAGGTGTTTCGTTTATGAAGATAGGATGAATGAATTTGGGAAGAATCGAAGGGAAATTTTACTTTCTGAAATCAAAGAGCTTGAGAAAGATCATACTATTATTCAGCTAATACGGGCTGAAGGGAGCGTTTCATCCGATGTTCGTACAAGTGAGGAAGAGATTATCGAATAAAGCAGTAACAAAAAATTGTTCCATATGAATTAAATATAAATACATTGGAAGAAAAGGTTTTCACCCCCTCGGAATATTGTAAAAAATTAAAGAAAGAGGGTAAAACCATGTCCACGAAAATCCTTATCCGTCGTCGTAAAAACAATCAACTTCCATCGAACACAACTGCCAGAGTGGTAGGGCGAACCTGGATCATATTTGTCGGGTTTGAATAAATACTGTCCGAATATGGGCAGTTTCTTCTAAATCAATATTATGAAAAATTTGATTGATTATCGTATTGACGAGAAGGTTTTCCACAAATTTAAGAGGCTTGTTGAGCTTTTTGATGGTAAAAAGATTTTGATTACATTTCAGAATTATAAACCAGACAATATCACTCATGATCAGCATATCGTTGGGGTTTGTGAAAACGGGAGGATAGTGAGTGAGCGAAATGGGAAAGGCCAAATAATCTTTTCCTGGGAAGAATGGCAGCTTTTAAACGAAACCTGTGTTTTTGAAATAAACGAGTATAATTTATCGAAATGCTGGAATTGATGCTTTCTGATATATCCGGAATCGGACAAACAAAAAAGCAAAATGGAAAGAACGACAATCTCAATTGAGAAAGCATCCCGGGAATTGGGTATGACGATTGATAATCTTCAGCAAATTGTTAATCAAGACAAAAAATTCAGATACCACCATGAAACGATATACAGCCGGCGGGATACACTCAATGGGAATTTACAACATGTGAAGAGTTAAAGGGAATTAAAACTTCGCATCATTCTTTTTTTCAGGTGGTGGAGTAAAGATAAGTAAGCGCAATGTTTCTATAAAGGTTTCTGCATGTCTGTAATCAATTTCCTGGTCAATAAATCCGTCGGTTGTATAAATTCGTACTTTTTTTACTTTGATATTGACTAGCGGAGAAAGACATTCCCCGGGGATGATAAAGTAAAGATTTGCACCTTGGCTAGCCGATCCAAGAAGTCCATTTGCACCTCCTCCCCTTGTGGTCACAGTGTATTCCCTGTTTCTTAATTTTATTATTGTATCACTTTCCAGTTTTAATAGAAGCGCAGCATCCTTATCAACGGAGAAAACAGTTCCATTAAGGCTCAGCTTAAAATTTAGCATGTAAACACTATCAATCCTTACAAACCGACAATAAACGTTAAACCTACCGACATCAGAAAACCATATTAGTCCGGTTGAGGTTCTCGCGCTCCCGGTAAAATCGTCAATAACATTTTCTTTGATTTTTTGACCGGAAACGCATAAGCTGCTCATTGCAAGAGCTGAAATGAATGCAATATTCAATAACTTTTTCATGGCGGTTATTCTAAAAGTTCTGTATAAACTGTAATTTTTTCTGTATTTTCTGTATTAACCATTGTGTACTTTCCCTGTTTTCCATTTTTGTGGGGAATGCATTTTTACTCGATTCCTTTAATTACCACCACTTTTTACCTCACCAACCGATCCCAACTGATATTCTGTTTGTTTCTCACGAAATTCGGAAAATACATTTTGATCACCGGTTAGAATAACATCTTTAATAATGTCCCTGCATTTTAAAAGGTCTTCGATTTTGGTTATTTGATCTTTTCCCATAATGATTTGACATGATTAAAAGTTTGTTGATTTTTTGGTATTTCTGTTGATTTAACAAATGATGAAAGTTTATTTCAATGAATTATACGCTTCGATTTGATTTTTTATAGTATAAACAACCATTTCCCAATCCGCATTCCAACAAGCATCCACGGTGTCAAGTCCAAATTCTTTATTTTCTTTCAAACATTTGACCCAATCGCTATCGCACCATTTGTCCCATGCAAGCATTGCACACTGTAAATAAACATCATCTGGGACAGAATGATTCTTGCTGAGTTTTAAGTATTCATTAAAAGCCTTACATTGATTGTCAATAGTGTATTTCTGCATTTCAAAGTCCCCGGGCCATTTTTTCGCTGCATTTTTAGCAATGTTTGCATAAGTAAGTGGCATTTCTAATTTAACATTAATCAGATCCTCGTTTTGTCCATATCCAGCTATGCTGAATAGCAACAAACAAATAAAAATCTTTTTCATTGTTTAAGGATATTAAAAGAATAAAGATGAGTTTTTTTCAGGTGGTGAATAATTATCTTTATTGATTGATGAGATTGGAACTTTCTGAAAGAGATTAAAAAGGTGGTAAATTACATTCCACCAATGTGTAATATCGGGTGTATAAATAATACGGACGTTTGCCGGACGTTGGCTTTATTGATAAAAAGATTAATGGAACCGGGCGAATGGGAAAAACCGATTTGAAGGCTGGTTACTTTCGCTTTTACTTTCGTACAATAAAAAAACCACCTACAAAAATTTTTGTAAGTGGCTCATTTTCCAGCTCCCCCTGCAAGACTTGAACTTGCGACCCTCTGATTAACAGTCAGATGCTCTAACCAACTGAGCTAAGGAGGAATTTGAGGGTGCAAAAATACAAAAACTCTGGAAAATTCCAATGTCCTTAAAAAATTAGGCTAAATCTTATTTTGAGGTGCTGGACAAATGAAATGATCGTTTGATTAACTGAAAATATGAAGTTAATTACGAATTGAAATACAAATGAATCTAACTTCAAAATGTGAATAACTCTCTGTTCCACAAGCATTATAAAGAGTTATCTCCCATTTGTTAAATCATAAAACAATAACAATATTTGATTTTCTGATATGTAAATTCAAGCACCTCAATTTTATCCTGCACCTCAAAAAATGATTTAACCGGGATAACAGGAAGAGTTATCAATTATCGGTATTTTTGACCCATGGATAAACGACTCTTTGTCTTTCTGCGTTTTTTTCTGTGCCTGACCTTTTTGACATTACAGCAATATCCGGTTTTTTCCCAGCTTGATCTGAATTATAAGCAAGCCGCTATTACCTATTTAAGAAATGGAAATTACATTGAAGCGCTGGATAAATTGAATCTGGCCATTCAAAAAGAGCCTTCGCTTCCGAATCTTTATTTTTTACGCGGATATTCAAAATACGGCCTGGATGATTATCTCGGCGCCGAACAGGATTATACCCGGTCAATTGACCTTTCACCATACATGGCAGATGTTTTTATAAACCGCGCAGTGGTCCGGAGCCAACTTTCAAATTTTAAAGGAGCGATGGAAGATTATGCCCGGGCTCTAGAGCTGGATACGGCAAATCCAGAAATTTATGTAAACCGTGCGAGAACAAATCTCTTTCTTAAAAAATACTATTCCTGTCTGATTGATTGTAATAAGGCTATCGAATTAAAGAATAACGGAGAAACCGTTTATATTTTGAGAGGATGTGCCCAACAAGGAATTAAACGGTATTCAGGTGCACTGGAAGACCTCGGCAAAGCCATCGCTATCAATCCGGCCAGTGTATCCGCTTTTACCCAACGGGGACTGGTACGGCTTGATCTTGAACAAATTGATTCAGCCATTATCGATTTAACACACGCCATTGAACTTGACTCCAATAACACTTTTGCCCTCTTTAACCGGGCATTAACCAGGATAAAGAAACCCGATCCGACAGGCGCTCTTCATGATCTCGATAATGTTGTACGGCTGTCACCATATAATTCTTATGCATATTATAACCGCGCCATCGTGCTGATCGGATTAAATGATAAAAAAAATGCGATCCGCGATTTTAATTTTGTAAGTAAACTGGATCCGAAAAACATCATGAGCTATTATTACCGTAGTCGTCTCAAAGCCGACCTTCACGATTATCAGGGAGCCCTTGATGATTTGAACAGGACCCTTGAACTGTTACCCGATTATACCGATGCATATTATGACCGGTACGAAATAAAAAACAAGTTGAAAGACCACCAGGGAGCAATACAGGATTATAAAAGAGCAGTTGAACTTGCTGAGAAAAATCATTTCAATCCCGATAGCCTTAAATCCAAAAGGAAAGATTATTTCGAAAGCCTGACCAAATTAAGTGGTGACTTTGATGTGATGAATACAACCAACAGCAAGCTTCAGAACCAACCGGTTGAAATTCAGCCACTGCCGGTTTTTGATGTTTTTTTGGGGCGGGCTGATTTTGATAAAGTACGTCTCTATGATGCATATAAGAAAAAGTATTATTATATGCATATTGTGGTATTTACCAACATCAGCGGATTGATGAGCGATTCATTAAGCGATAAAGAAATTGAAAGACAATCCCGCAGGATTGATTCGACTGGCGGTAATCCGGGATCTTACTATGAACGAGCCATCGCTTTTGCCTCTACCCGGAATTTCAACCGCGCACTGAACGATTTCGATACTACGTTGAAATTCGATTCGACTTTTCTGCTTGCCTATTTCAGCCGGGCCAATGCACGATATGAACTGATGCAGGTTATTCAGGCACAGGAAGAAATGAAAAATGAAGTTACCATCGCCAGGAGTCCCCAGAAACAACAAACGCAGGTGCCTAACAGTAACCTGGAACATACATATGAAGCGGTTATCCGCGATTATGACCGTGCATTGGCTCTGGATCCTGAATTTCCATTTGGTTACTACAACCGTGGGTTTGTGAACTGTATGATGGGGAATTACCATGAAGCTGTTGAGGATTTCACCAACGCCATCCGTTACAGAAACGATTTTGCTGAGGCCTGGTACAATCGTGGCTTGATAAACATCCTTCTGAATGAAAACAACAAAGGATGTGAAGATTTAAGCCGCGCTGGTGAACTGGGCATCATAGAAGCTTATAAGGTGATGAGACGATATTGTTACAAATAGATGCTTCCTGGGTTAATTATTCGTTTTTTTTTCTTCCCTTTTTAGATTTCGAATTGCCCTTTTCCCGGAAAAATTCTGTTGAATAATCCGGGATTCCGGGAACTAAAAATTCCAGAATAGTCCTAGGCCCTCCCGTACAGATCTGTAACTGCGGACCATCTGGGAAGCACCTCGGGAGCAAATGAGGAGCACCCTTATCCTTAATTCTTGTTTAACTGAAGGAAGACCGAAGGAAGATTAGCTGTTCATACTACGTTCTTTCCTTATAAGGTTTTATGGATTCCGTTATTCTTTATAAGTTTTAGTGTAAAGGTAAAAACCATGCTGGATTAATGCATCCTGATAAGTTTGGCTGTCTCCGTCCGGTCCCCAACCGTAATGTATATAAGATAGATCCCGTCGGCTTTTGATTGTAGGGAGAGAACCTTTTCCGGAATACCTGTTAATTCATCTTTCAGGATCAGTTCTCCCATCATGGTGTATACCCTGATGAAAGATTTGTCTATTGAATTCTGATCCGCGATTTTAACTGTGAAGGCCCCCGTAGTTGGATTAGGAAACAAACTGAAGAGAGCCGTGGTAGTTTCTAAAGGCGACGTAACAGCCTTTTCAGGCGACTCCGGCAGGTCAGGACTCCTTTTTGCTCCGCAGAATTGATTATTGGTGGTGATATGTCCCCACAGGTATCCTCCATTATCCACCCTGGCACCCGGCATTATATGGATGTTCTGACCTGCAATCAGTTCGGCACTGCCCCCATCCAAGACAATGAAAGTATTACCACTTCCGCCAACCGTAAGTGTTTGTATGGCATCGTAGCAAAAAGATTGTCCGTTGCTGATGAGCGTGTTGGGAACGTCCAGGTTAGTCGATACCAGTACTACATTAACTGTAACAGGCATTGATACAGGGAATACATTGGTCCCGCCATCGAAGTTGATCGTGGCAAAATACTGACCTATATCAAGAGAAGTAGCATCAAAGATCGCACTCACATTCTGCGAAGAATTGGCATTAAGAGGGCCCTGGTTCGGACTTAAGGTGATCATCTGGGCGCTGTTGCTTAAAGCAAATCCAAGGTTATTATCAACGCCACTCACAACGACTGTCCCCGGGCACCAGGTTGGTGTGCCGCAACCCAACCCAAATCCGTTTTGAGGATTTTGCCATAAGAACTGATTCAGGATGACCGGAGCCAGTTGTTTGGACCATGCCCATTCCCCATGGGTTGTAAAATCCATGGCTGCTGCTACTGACATCCAGTAATGACCGGCAGTGAGATTTACAGGTGAAGGCAGGAAGATATCCAAATTTCCGGAAATATCGGAATTGGCCGGGATACCTGTGAAAGTACTGATGATTGTCCCGGGAGACCCTGAATTATCTGTATAAAAGATGACATCAACGGCAGGCATTTCAAATCCGCCATTAAAATAAATCCCGCTCACAAAGATGTGGCGGATATTCCAGGTAGCTCCATCTGGCACGATAAAATCATCAGCACTTTTACTGGAAAATTCCGGAAAATCAGTGAAGGTTTGGGAGACTGCGCTCGATTCTAATGAGGGCGATCCTGTTTGATTATAATAAACGGTAGCACGGCCGAAATCAGGCACATATTTGTTCACAAGCGGTGTGCTGCTCATAATCGTTTTTGTATTGTTTTCTGCAGGATTCACTGATGACTCACGGTTCGGTTCTGGTACTCCGGGTGACAATGAACCCGCCGTCGGAGTGAGTTCCGATGAAATAGTCCCCTTTTTAGTGGAAGTCCCATTGACTTTGGCCGGTATAGGTCTTGTTACGATGTTCGATTGAACGGTGCTTCTCCAGTACATCGGGACATCCCCATTGTTGAAAACGGTAACCGGACGGATGGTGGATTCTCCTTTGGGAACAGTCACGGTGAGAGAAGCCGGGTTCACACTTAACACCTGGCGGTAGACCTTGATATTATCGATGACCCACCAGTTGATATTAAATGAATTTTCACCATACGCCCGGAAGCGTATGTTAAAGATATGTGATGCGGCAAAAGAGGTAATATCAACCGACAGGTTGGTCCATCCGAAACCACCACCAGCGTTAGTGAAATTCAGTACCGTATTCCATAAAGATCCGTCCCATACGTCCACTGCCACTCCTTCGGTGGTGGCTGTGCTGTAGTTATCCAAATACAGATCAAACTTCAATGTAATATTATCGCTGATGGCGGTGGCATCAATCGATTTGGAAATCAGTGAAGATTCATAATTGGATAATTGTGGCTCCCAGAAGAACATGACGGCCGGGGCAGGATTTCCATAAATGGCTGTGGTTTGCCAGTTGCCCTGGGAGGAACTTGATGTCCATCCGTTGGTGGCCAGGCTACCTGATGACCAGTCTTCGGAAAGCGGGAGGGCGCCTGGAGACAGCACTTGCAATGTGGCTGGAACGGCAATGGATGGATTGACCGGGTCGTTGCTGTTGACCGTAACTTGTCCGTAGTATGTGTCATAGGCCAGACCGGTTGCATCGAAAGTGACCGGGATATTCACGGAACTGTATGCAGGTACGGACCCGGTCAGGGGTGCTGCAGAAAGCCAGGGCTGCCAGGTGGCATCAGACAAAGCAAATGTAAAATTATAGTCTGCCCCTCCCGGGAATGCCGAAGATCCATAACACCATGAAGTGCATAATCCGAAGCCACCTCCGGGATTTTGCCATGCGAATTCATTAAGGATCGTTGGGGCAAACTGGGTTCCCCAATACCATTGTCCATAAATTGAATAATCCATCACCGCAGCCACAGCCACCCAATAATGACCCTCATTCAATTTAACCGCAGATGGCAGGTAAATATTCAGATTTCCGGCAGCATCGCAGATTGGTACGATAGCAGTGAATGTTGCACACGCAGTCCCCGGATAGCCCGAAGCATCCTGAAGGAAAATAACATTTACCAGTGGAACAGTCGTCCCTCCCGAAGAGCCAAATGTTCCCCCTGCGTAAACATGTCTGACATTCCAGGTTTCTCCGGCAGGGATGGTGAAATCATCCGCACCTGTATTGGAATATGCAGGAAAATCCGTGAACTCCTGTGAAGTAAATCCCTGCCCTGTCGGATTGGCTGTTTGGTTGTAATAGACCGTGGAACGGCCGAATTCAGGGAGCTGCTTATTACCTTTGACTGCCATCTTTTTGATATCGGCAGAGTTTACAATATTGGTTATCTCAGAGGTCTTTGTGTTGTTTTTAGTGGCTTTTACCGCTTTGGCCGGGTAAGTATAAGAAATATCTATATTGTAATCAAGGGTGCCATTGCCCGTATTGGCTATGTTCATGGTCTGGGTTGCCATACCCTGTGAATAGAGTTCCTGGTAGAAAGATCCCGGGGTAACTGCGATGGTTGCAGCAGCAGGCTGCAACTGAATCGTGGTAACACCCCATTGTTGCAAACCTGCATAGGAGTTGCCCCAGACCATAGTGTGGGAAAGGTAATCCCACGTATCGTGGAGGTAAACCATGTTAGAAGCAGCGTCATACCCATACCCAAGCATAGTATGCCCTGAAACCTGGATAAGTACCGGCCGGCCGGCATCAATTTCCTGCATGTATTGTGCAAATGTAAAACCAAGGGTATTTCCATTATAACCATAGATGACCTGTGTATAGTTGGTAACAACGGAATAACTCCTCGATTCAAAAAACTGCCGCATGCCATAACAACCGTCTTTATGGCCAGCCCCTGCATCATAATTGACTAACGGCGTACCATCACTGTAATAATAAAATGTAGTTGAACCGTCAATGTTGCCGAGGGCCGACTGATTGGTCCCCATGTAATCGCCGGTGCAATCCCCATAAGTATGCATCGTCCAGTTCCCGATATAAGGATCGGGAAGCGCACTGTTGTACTGGACCCAGAAATCATCCACGTGTCCTTTGATAACCCTGCCGTCTACTTCGTTACGGGTGGCGCTGATGGGGCACTGGCTCCTGACTTCACCGTTAATGGTCACCGATCCCCAGGTACTGTTGTCCAATGGAGCAACACCACCGTCAGTTGGTCCGGTGTAAATGTTCGAATAGCCGGTGCGATCGTAATAACCGGCCATCATCGAAGCGGAAGTGGCAGAACAGCCAAATGACCAGTCGTATCCGGGAACATTTGGAAGAAGAACAGCCGATCGCGTGAGGACAGCTTCCGGCATCCTGAAATCGGGAGGCTTTCCGGGGACGATGATCTCTTTTATTTCTTTTCCCGTAGCATCCCTGAAAGTACGCTTTACGTATTTTTCAGGTGAATAAATGATTTGGGCTTGAACAATAAACGCTAGAGTAAACAGGCCAATAAAGAATGTAAGTTTTCTTTTCATACGGTTGTTTTTTTAACGGTGAGATTTTACACTTTGGTTTGATTACGCATTTAAAATTCGATATATTGATTAAACAAATTTACATGACATTTTTTAAATTTCACACAGACGAATAAAAATTAAGACCAGATTTATAGGCGAAATTTACGTAATTAAATAACTCATGTTTTGCAGTTTAAAAGTAAATTACCAACTCCAGTGCGTGTGTATCGATGATGATGCATCGAATTGCAGAATTTCTGTTCTAACCGATCAATGTGTTTAGTTAATTGAACCCTTTGCTACCCGAGTAATTGGTTTTTCTCCGGTTGATTCAGTTACTTTTTTCACCGGATTTGGTTTAACCGCTAATTATTGAGTGAATTGGTGAGAATCATTGTGTGTAAGAGAAAATCATCGAGAGGAAATCCGGCGCCTAGCAGGTATAAAAGTATTCAACCATGAAAAAAAACCACCTGCAATGCCTATTGTAAGTAACTGATCTTGAGGTGGGACGTGCAGGATTCGAACCAGCGACCTCATGCGTGTGAAGCATGCGCTCTGAACCGACTGAGCTAACGTCCCTTTAAACCGCAAAGATATTAAAAAACATTATCCTCCTTAAAGTCCAATTTCCTCAGCTATCGGTAACATGGCTTCAATGGACAATGCGGCAAATTGATCGATCGGAATGCCGATTTTTTCGCATTCCAGAATATTTTCCCTTTTGACTGAGGCGGCAAACATTTTTTCCTTCATCCGCTTTACAACCGATTTTGGTTTGACACTGGTCAGTTTCTTATCGGGGTAAACGTAGGTTGTCGCAAAGATGAGACCGGTAATGGTTTCACCCGCAGCAAGGGCAAACTGAAATTCGGTGCTTCGTTCTTTCCCTGATGAAACTTCATTATGCATTCGGATTACGTCAAGGATTTCAGGGTCAACATCATAATCTTTCAGGAGCATCTCCGTTTGTGTCCCATGAATCGCAGGATCTGCATTGGTGATTTCTACGTCAAGGTCATGAAGTAACCCCGCCAGTTCCCATTTTTCTTCGTCCCTGCCTAGTTTTCTGGCAATCGCGCGCATCACTGCCTCTGAAGCCAGGGAATGAAAAATCATTTTATCATTTTTAACATACCGGTGAAGTAGCTCGAGTGATTGTTGCCTTGTAATTAACATAACCTGTGAAATGGAGATTTGATGAATTAAAGCCCATATTTGTCTATCAGAAATACCAATGCAGCTATCGCTGCGCTTCCCAATTGTAATTCACGGGGATGAACTTTGTCAAAAGTATCACTTGCAGCGTGCTGATAATCAAAATACCGTTGTGAATCGGAGACCAGGGCAATAAGTGGAACCCCTTGTGGTTTAAGGTCCCGGATATCGACACCGCTACCTCCTTTGGCAATGGACCAAAGACCATACGGTTGCAGTAGCGGTTGCCAGGAGTGAATTATCTTTACTATGCTATCGGGTGCATCTATAGAAAAACCCTGGGGAGTAAAACCACCGCGGTCTGATTCGATGGCAGCCAGGTGATGGATGGCGGGTATAGAATTTGACTCTTGTTTCGCCGATTCTGCATATGCTTTTGCTCCACGTTGCGCATACTCTTCATCCATGAACACAATCACCCGGAGAGTATGTCTGGGTTTGATGCCGAGCGCTTTGAAAAGTCGAAGGACTTCAATGGTCTGCACAACTCCGGCCCCATCGTCATGAGCGCCCTGGCCGATGTCCCAAGAGTCGATATGACCTCCGAAAGCGATAACTTCGTTAGGATGTTCTGTCCCTTTGATTTCTGCAATAACATTGTGGCTGACTGATTCAGGATGTGTGGCGCAGGATGTCAGGATAAACAGTTTTAGGTTGGGATCTTTTTTAAGCCGTGAAGAAAGGGTATCGGCATCGTTTGTGCTGACTGACAAAGCTGGTATGGCCTTGACGCTGTCGGCATAGTGCTGGATGCCGGTATGAGGATAGTTGTCATGGGCGAGTGTAGCAGAGCGGACAATAACCGCGGTAGCGCCGTACCGGGCTGCTTGCATGGCCCCGAAAGCCCTTTGGTCAACCGCCCCACCGTAAGCTTCAAAGGTATAAATAGGAGTTGGATCTGCTGCCCGGTTAAAAAAGACGATCTTTCCCTCAATATTTTTTCGCCCCAGGTCTTGAAGTTCCAGGAAATTGTGAACTTCTACCACTTCAGCGTTGATCCCTTGCGGACCTGTTCCAACAGAACTTCCCAAAGCACAAACGGATAATTCCTGCAATCCGGTTTTAGAAGATGTTATCCTGGCTGTCTCTTTAAAACCTCGCTCCCAGTGTTCTACCATGACAGGTTGAAGATATACAGTGTCCGGATTCATGCTCATCAGCAATTTCTCTGCCCAATTTACAGCTTCTTCTGCTTTATTGGACCCACATAGTCTTCCGCCAATGTGTGTACACAGAAAATTAAGATTATGATAAGCTACCGGATTGGAGAGCGCTTCTGTAAAAAACCTACGAAGAATAAGTGAGTCGGTATTTTGTGCATTTAATTGACAAGTCAGCAACAGGATATAGACAAAGAAAGCGTATGGTGCGCGTTTTAACATCGGTTGATTCAATTTTTTGATCCTGCGTTCTCCATGCATGCAAGTAACCGAAGTTCCAGTTTGTTCAGATATATCGCAAGCTTTATGGTAAGCACTGCCTGGTAAATATCAAAAGGTTTTAACAGGAAAGTCCTGGGTTTTACCTTGAAGCATTCTTCGTAAACCTCTGGCTGATTCATCCCTGACAAAAAAACGATTGCACACTGATAATTAGTTGAAATTATTTCAGCTGCCTCAATACCATTCATGTTGCCGGCCAGTGAAATATCCATGAGCACAACATCGGGAATATCTTCCTTTTTTTCAATTTTGCTCAGATACGCCAACCCTTCCTCTGCTTTTCCGAACATAGCAGAAACCTCATAATCGAAAGCCATGATTTGTCTCTTTAAATCATTGGCTAAAAGATATTCATCTTCGAATATTATTATTTTACCAGATGACATTTTTGTTAGTTTGCTACGAAGATATTATTTTTTTCCTTATAATCGACCTATCAATAAAAAATATTTTCTTAAAATAAATCATGTGGCAGAGTTTCCTAAGTTTTCAGTCCCTGGGGACAGTGGGTGTCGAATTTCTGATTTCCCCGGTTTGATTCGCGGTAAGTCGTGATGGTTCCGAACCTGTAGATTTACAAAGAAAGTAAATCCGGGCCATCTTGGCAAGTAAATCAAGGTCATCAAATGCCTCCGCGAGGGTTTTGCTTACAGCCAGACAACCATGCTTTTCCCAGATGATGGTCTTGTGATTTTCCAGCACACCAAGGGTCTTCTGGGCAATTTTTTCTGTTCCGGGAAGGAAATAAGGAATAAAGCCAACTCCCTGTGGAATATAAGTTAATGCCTCGGGGTGCATGCCGAGAAGAATGGTATTGAGTTGATCCTCATTATCAAAACCAGGAAGGTGTGTCAAGGCTATGAGCTCGGTGACATGGGCATGTAAAACTACTTTTTCCGTTGCTTTTTTTTGGTGCAAAACCTGATGAATTGCCAGGTGAGTTGCCAGTTCCGAGCTGGGTTTAATCGCGGGCTCACCTTTTTCTCCACCAATGATATGATACGCGGTTCCGGCAGAATTGATATAAATAAAACAAATGTTTCCGGTAGGATTTTTGGCCACCTGTCGCATCCGGGTTCCGGCGCCACTGATAATAAACAAGGATCGGGCAATACCGGAATATTCTTTTTTTAATGGATAAAAAGGATACGACGATAGTTTGTCAAGTTCCTTATTAGTAAAAACTTCTGTTATATTGATCGAAAAATTCCCGGCATTTCGCTCCGCCCAGCCCCGGTCCCAGAGGTATCCGGTAACCTCGGCTACTTCTTTCATTATCGATTGAACCTCTTTTTTCTGGAAAAGATCGGTGAGAATGTTCAACAGATTGTCAATATTTCCAATCATACTCGTTTCCGTTTGAAAAAATCCTGAAGCAATTTACGGCTTTCCTCCGCCAAAATTCCTGAGGCCACCTCTGTTTTAGGATGAAGAAGCGGACTGTTTATAAGGCTGTACCCTCGTTTATCATCAGCGGCAGCGTAAATAAGGCCACCCAGTTGCGCCCAGAAGGCAGCCCCTGCACACATGGCACAGGGCTCTAGTGTGACAAAAAGGGTACATTCGTCAAGATACTTTCCGCCAAAATAATCGGAAGCAGCAGTAAAAGCCTGCATTTCGGCATGGGCTGTAACATCGTGAAGCGTTTCCGTGAGGTTATGTGCCCTGGCTATGATCGTCTGATTGCAAACCACAACAGCCCCAACCGGGACTTCATCTCGATCATATGCTTTTTGCGCCTCTTTAAGAGCTTCGGTCATATAATATTCAGGAGAGAAAAGCGGATAAGTTTTAAACATTCTGATTTTTCGCTACTTCAATACAAAATTAATTTTTCCGATAAAATAACTTTCCCGTTGGCCTGCAAGGTTACTAAATAAAAGCCCTTTGACCGGGAGTGCATATCAACCTGTTTTACGCTTTTTCCGGCAGCAGAGAAAAATTTCTCGATAAATATCTTTTTCCCCATAGAATTAGTAATACAAAGGTCCACTACTGAACCATTGGTTAAATCAAGAGGAATGTTGAATCGCCCATGGGTGGGGTTCGGGAAAACATTATCAGTTAATTGTTTTCCATCCGCTATACCGGTAGTAACATCCCATGTCATGGAAAACAATCCCCTGCCATGAGAAGCGGCCAAAACAGTGTTGTCGGATTCGCGTACCTGCAACATATCAACACGAACATTGGCCATGCCGTTATTGACTGGAATCCATTCCACCGGTGTTTGAAAAAGGTTTGTACACGACCAGACACCGGTTTCTGTTGCCAGTAAAGCACAGTGATTGTCTGCGGGATGATAAATGGCCCAGCGTATGGGCATATCCGGCAGATTACCTTCAATATCCTGCCAGGATTGACCTCCATCGAAAGTCTGCCAGACGGAGGGAACGCCATAATTCGAGAAAGTCACCATCAGGGTGTCTTCCGATTGTCCAATTGCAATACTGGAAAGATTCGCCAAAGGGAAGTCGGCGCTACCGATATCCGTAACTACCGGGGAATTGCTTTGTGCCTCCCGGACCCTGAAAAGCTTACCGGACTCAGTTCCTACGAAAAGGGTAGATTTTCCCAAAGGAGAATAAGGTGAATATTTCAATGCTGAGAAAAATACGGTGGTACCGGTATTGAGTGTGATAAAAGATCCCGAACCACTGCCGGTAAGGTTTGATAACCGGAGGATTTGATCCGCATGATTCCCGACATAATCAACGGCATTGCAGTAAAGCATTTTTTTCTTGTAATCCAGATCGGCAGGACTTATAAAAGTGCCGCTCGACCAACTGTACAGTGTATTCTGGTAATAGCCATTATTAAAGATATAATATTGGTTATAATAAATCGATGTTATTGACATCGATGGATTGATTTTATCGTAAAAACAATAAGCGCCATCACCTCCGCTCACCATGTCGTTGATGGTAAGCGGTGCACCTAAATAATAAAGGCTTCCGTTATCCTGTAAACCACCATAAAATTTTTCGATCCCCGCCGCCGGATGGATGGCACAGGTATAGAACTGTAGTGTGGAATATCCTTTATTATGTTCTTCAAAAGTAGGATTTACCTGGCTTCCGTTACCAGTATAGAAAACGCCACCATCACTGCCAAAAAGAATCTCGTCCGATGATCCGGGGCTATAAACAATGATATGCTGGTCGGCATGAATGTAATCGGGCCCCCCGCCACTGTACATGGCTGCCCAGTCGCTGACCCTTATCCAGCTGGACCCTCCGTTGGCCGATTTATGGATATCCAGCCCACCGATATAAACATTGTTGGCAATGTTCGGATCAACAGCTATATCCAGAGCATGCCAGGCAATGGTGGCAAAGTTGTTTCCGGAAGTCAGATCTGTGGGAAGCGCTTTTTTAGTCCAGGTAACCCCTTTATCGGCGGATCGCAGAATATGATAACAATTAAAGTACTTAAACCCATCGGATGAATTTATATAACCGGAAGCGATCAGAGCATAAACAATGTTCGGATCAGAGGGTGCTGTAGCCAGGACAACTCGTCCGGGAATATTATTGGAAGTACTGTTGAGGATCTCCGTTTGATATTGATTATTAATTGTCCATTGAAATCCATCGTTAGAATAGAGCAGTATGGCTCCCCCTTCTCCATCCAGGTTGGGACGGGTACCAACATAAATCCGGTTATCCGATCCGAGTGCGATATCCGAAACGCAATAAGGGACAGTCGATCCGCTGATGAGTGGTAACACTTGTTGCCAGGTATTGCCATTATCGGCTGACCTGTACAATCCGTCAGTAGGACTGCTTAAATGCTGCGATCCTTCGTAAAGCCCTGAAGCAACTCCTGCATAGATCACACTGCTTCCATTTTCAATCCGGATCACGATATCGGTAACATAAGCAAATTGTTCCGTGTTGGGTATACGCGACCAGGTCATTCCACCGTCTGTTGACCGGCCGATACCAAAGCCCAGCCCCGAACTTTCACGATAGGTTTGCATGGCTGTTTCAACTTCACCTGTTCCGGCATAAAAAACCATCGGATTAAGCGGATCGTATGCCAGACACCGGACTGCCATTGCACTCCAGAAATCACCCACAGCAACCCAGGGACTGCCGGCATCTGTAATGTTATCATTGTACCACAAACCTCCAGTGACACCGCCGGCCCAGACTTTTCTGTGGGTCGGATCGATCGGGTCATACATGATAGCGCGGGTGCGACCTCCTATGTCGGATGGATATCCTTGCCAGATTATCGGATTGTCTTGTTTGAGTGCTGCCAGCGCTTTTGTTTGGTCATAAGCTTTGATGAGCCGTTCCCTGGGAACCGTTCCCGTAACGGGGTCAAAGGTCATGAGATATTCATGAAATGCTGCCATGCCGGGTTCATCGACGGAAAAGGCTTTTTCCGTTTTAGCAGCGACAGGCGCTTTTTTATTCAGAGTCCTCAGAAATGCTTCATATTTCTTGTGTTTCCCGTCATCGGAATTGTTTTTATTGGAGATGCTGATCAATCCAAAGCACAGGATTATTATAACGATTAATCCTAGAATCAACGTTCTGCTAAAGGAAAACGACAGCAAGTATTTCATATCGGAAATGAGCGTTGCTTTTCTGAAGTATTATCGTTTTTTGTGATCAGTTTTTCGAGGTCAGCGATTTCATAAGCATCCCGCAGGAAATAGGGTCCGATCCGGGTCCGGCAAAGTGTTGTCAAGTAAGCGCCGCAACCAAGAATTTGCCCGAAATCCCGGGCCAGGGAACGAATATAAGTGCCTTTGCTGCAGATGATGCGGAAATCCACATCCGGAAGGTCAATACTGGTTATATCGAATGCGGTGATGGTAACCGGTCTGGCCTCTATTTCCACATCAATCTCTTTCCTGGCATAGGTATATGCGCGTTTGCCATCGACTTTCCTTGCAGAATAAAGGGGCGGGATCTGATCAAACGTTCCGGTGTACCGGTTTGCTGCCGAAAAGATATCTTCATTTGTAAGGTGATCGAACGGAGACAATGTTTCAGGTGCGGTCTCAAGATCGAATGATGGGGTTGTAGCGCCCAGTCGGAAGGTCCCTGTGTACTCTTTTTCCAGACCCTGAAATTCATCGATCCGCTTTGTGAATTTTCCGGTGCACAGGATCAGTAATCCTGTGGCAAGTGGGTCAAGGGTTCCGGCATGACCGATTTTGATTTTACGGATACCCAAATACTTCCTGATCAAGGAGCGGAGTTTCCCGACTACATCAAACGAGGTCCAGTCATACGGTTTGTTAATAAGCATGATCTCCCCCGGTTCAAAGTGGAAAGTCATTATTGTATAGATAATCCGTGACCAGTCAATATCATAATAATCAAAACAATACCGACAAGAATGCGATAATACCCAAAGACTTTAAAGCCATTTTTTGTCAGAAATGCGATGAAAGCCTTTATGGCAATCATGGCAACGATAAATGAAACCAGGTTACCCACCAGGAGGATGGTGATGTTGTCGGTGGTAATGGTTTTATAATTTTGGAACAGTTTCAGGGCAGACGCGGCAAACATAGTTGGTACGGCCAGAAAGAATGAAAATTCTGCGGCATTTTTCCGGCTTAACTTCTGCGTCATGCCACCGATAATTGTAGCTGCGGAACGGCTGACACCGGGAATAACGGATATGATCTGAAAAAAGCCAATGATAAGAGATTTTTTATAGGTCAACTTTGTTTTTTCGTTTTCAGGTTTGTCAAACCATCGGTCAACAAAGATCAGGAAGATTCCGCCGACAAGTAAAGCGCCAGCAACAACGGAAACGCTTTCCAGCATTTTATCTATCTGTTTTTCAAGTAAGAATGCAATGACCAGCGGCAGACACGCAACAAAAAGTTTTGTATAAAAATCCCACGTTTGAAAAAATCGTTTCCAATAAAGAACCAGAACCGATAAAATTGAACCGAACTGTATATTAACCGTGAACGCTTTAATGAAGTCGGTACTTTCGACACCAAGTAAATGCTGGGCAATGATCATATGCCCTGTGGAAGAGATGGGTAAAAATTCAGTAATCCCTTGTACTATTGCTATCAGAATAGCCTGGATGATCGTCATTAATCCTTCGGTTTTTTCATGATGGCAAAAATCTCAACGACATAACCGGCTAAAATGAGGATGGGGGAAAGTGTTATCCGGCGAAAACTAAATATTTCAGGATTAAATTGATTGGGATCTGTTGAACCTCCTCCGATCATCAGAAGGAACCCGATCACAATCAGCGCCAGTCCGATAAGCATGAGACGGTAATTCTCTTTTCCAAAGGCAAATGCGCCAACTTTGGCTGCCTGAGAGGACTGTTCTGTCTGTTTCATAGGTTTTGAAGAAACCGGAGATTTAGTCGTGGTTGGATTTTTTTTCTTTTCCATGATGGTAAGCTGATTGGGAGCACAAAAATAGCAAATTTTCAGAATATCAGGTATATAATAAATCGGTGCGGAGATGCAGATATTTTCTTACAGCAAGATAGGTTGAAGTCCAGGAAATAAAGACACCCAGCAAAACAATAAAGACAACCAGGGCAAGCATCATTATAGGATCCTGCAATTCAATCAGTTCGGGCAGTTGATCGATGGCCAGATAAACCAGTACCATAAGCATTCCAATGGCAACCATTGCGCTGATAGAACCATGCAGAATGCTTTTTGCAAGGAACGGTCTACGGATAAATCCTTCTGTGGCTCCCACTAATTGCATGCTCCGGATAAGGAAGCGTTTAGAATATACCGAAAGCCGAATAGTATTGTTTATCAATACAATAGCAATAAAAAGCAAAATCCCGCTGAAGCCTAAAAGAATAAAACTGATCTTTTCAAGATTACGGTTTATGGCATCCACCAATGACTTTTGATAAAACACCTCTTTAACTTCTGGTTTATGTAATAACTGTCGTTCTATCCGTGATAAGGAATCGCTACTGGTGTATGGCGCCTTAATTCGCATTTCGATACTGGGGAGAAGAGGATTATAACCAAGGAATCCTACGAAATCTTCACCCAGCTCGTCCCGAAGCCTCTCCGCTGCCCTTTCCCGGGGAACATATTCGGTGGATTTTACATAATACGATCGGTCGAGACTTTTCTTGAGCTCGAGAATTCCCGATTCTCTTACCCCTTCACGTATGATGATGGAAAAGCCAATATTTTCCTTGACATAATCCGATAATTTCTGTGCATGCAGGATAATAAGACCGAGTAACCCCATGAGGAAAAGCACGAGCGTAATGCTGATAACAGTAGTAAATTGCGATGTAGTGATCCGGCGTTGATAATACCGTTCTTCCTGTTGGACCATGAGTTGAAAATACGCGATAAAATTACCAAATTTTTACTTCTTTTTTCTTTTTTCGGACTTTAACAACTCTTTTTGGGCTTTGGTGTTAAAGCCGGCATTGGATTTGATCCCGCTTAAAACACTTTTCCAGACGAAATTGAAGAATCCCTTGGACTGGTCTCGCTCGAAAAAAACGAGACCGGTTCGTAATTTGCCGTTATCCTTGGGATTGTTTTCCGGTAAAAGTATATTGGCTGCTTCATTTAATGCAGCTGTTTTTATCCGGGGCCAGGTGCCGGGTTCAGTGGGTCTCAATTTGATGGCCAGATCACTGTAATACATGACGAGATGACCGTGAGCCAGGCTGTCGTTCATATATATTGGTCCGATATCGGTTTGTGAGGCATTTCCACGGTAGATCGATGCGGGCATAAGCCGGGTGAGCATTGGATTTATATCCCGTAGATCCAAGGTTCCGATGGTAGCTTTAATAGTCATTGAGTCCCGCGGATGATCCATCAGGAAATGAAACCATGCTTCCACAGGTGCATTGCCCATAAAGAATGAAGTGCCTTGGAAATCAAGGGAAGAAGCTGTTTGTGAAGCCCCGGTCAGCGTACCGTTCACGCGCTCGAAAAAAATCCGGCCCGGTTCATCCCCGGTTTGTTCCTCATAGGCTGCAAAACCATTTTTTATGTAAATTGTATCTATATTCAACATTACGGGAGACTTCCTGAACATTTCCTGGGGCAGCAGTGGGCGCTGCCACTGTGGGAAAGGAATCCGTTTGTCGCGATAAGATTCAAAATTCAATCCGTTAAGGTGGATTACTCCGGCAGTAAATTGTCGATCGGTAAGAAGTTTACGGAAATTAATCTTTTCGATGTCGATCCGGGGAATCCGGAGAACAAGACGGTCAGCCTGATATTTCAGTCTACGGGAAAATTCATACCGGTTAAAATTCGGTACGAACGAAACAGAGTCAATATATCCTTTTTGCGTTTTCGTTGAAAACCCAAACCGATAAAACCCATAGGTATACATACTGTCGGTCGTAATTCCTGAGAACCCTGGCGCTGCCAGGGAAATGTTTTCGGCATTGAAAAGGGGTGTGTTTGCAGGATTAGCGCGGGTCGTTGAATCTACAAGAAAACGGTTCACTTCCAGTTGAATGTCGTCAAACGAGTAGGAACGAACGCTGTCGTGGTGCAAGAAATTTACACCGATCTGAGCGCTGTTAACCATGAGCGATCTGACATCCAGGGTTTTCATGAAAGGGGGTAATTTTATAGAAAAATCCCTGGTGTTCCTGTTGCTTTTCAGGTTTTCCGTATCCTCTTTCTTCACCTCAACAAAAACGGAAGGTTCTTCGACTAAAATGCGGTTAAAAACCCATTCATTTTCAAAAATGGCACGGTCAAAGTAAAATCCGGTGATACGTAGTTCCGGAATTTTAGCAGTAACAAGCTTGCTATTATTCTGCAAAGCGTTCAGCGGTCTTAATGGGGTTATCTTTAATCCGAGAGCAATAATTGTTGCCGGATAGGAATTGACACCCAGGCTTTTTGCCTCCAGCTGATACATGCTATCGGCGATGGTGGCACGGAATGGAAACACGGAAAGTTGCAACGAATCAAACCGGATCAACCCATCATGACTCTTATTCCGTGGAAGACGAACGCTCGCGTTTACCACGGTAAAGTCAATGTCCTTCAATGAAAAATAGGAAGCTTTCCTGTCCTCTTGTCCATCGTAAGAAAAAGTTCCCTGTTTGACCAAAAGCCGGCCTATCTCAAAATTTCTGATGGGGTCACCGGTTACATGTAGCTGACTTTCTTCGACACTTTTTTCGAACGTCAACTGGCTTTCCGTTTTCAGCACCAGGATTGGGTTTTCAAGAATGATTTGGTTTGCCTTGAGCACGTTGTCTAAAAATAATCTTCTATGATTCAATCCTGTGAGGTGAAGTCGTTTAAGTGTAAATTCGACAGATAAGGGTGGGTGTCTTTTCGAATTTTCCTTACTGGTCAAATTTCGACCCGATTTAATTAGCCTGATCCCTTCAGCTTCTATCAACGAATCCTGTGTGTCAATATGCAGCTGGTCTATGTTGAGACGACGCAAAGTGTCGGGTGATTGAAGTGAAATTGAATGCAAATCAAGGTCGAAATCACGGCTATAAAAATAACCTTGTCGGTTCATCCCGTGAACGGAGTCAATCAGGAATTGTTCCATGACCAGGTCAAAACTGGCGGCGGCAACTTTTTTCTCGATACCGTCCTGGTTTCGTGTCAATTGGCCATATCCATGGTGGATCCGGATCTCATTTCCCTTGATGACCTGAATATATTTTTTAAGCAGATCATATACCACCCCTTCATTTTCTTCATCAAAGAAATCCTCTGGTCTGCGGAATCGTGGATCTTTATTTCTCGGGGGTCGAAACCGCGTTATTTTCAAATCTGGTTCCATAATATCGAGAACATCAAAATCGAGAATCCGCCAGTTAAAAAACTTTTTCAGGTCGATATGATTAAAGGTCATGGAGGGAAGCTGAAAATAGATGGTGTTTTTCCGTCCTGCAACAAGCAATTCGTTTTTTTTCAAATCGGGATAAAGAAGTCCATCGCTTAACCGGATCGTCGAACGGCGCGTGGATAGAGTCAGCCGCCGGGCATGAAGGGTGTGAATCTGATCTTTGAGGTTTAGATTAAAACCTTTCATGTCAAGTTCAATCTCGCGGGCATAAAATATCTTCTTGGTATTTTGCCATGCAATTGAGTCGAGATAAAATTCGGAAAGATGGAGATCGACATTATCTATTTTCATTTCCGGTCGCCGTTGGTTCCATCCGGAATAATATTCGAAAGAGGCATGCGAAAGGGAGATGGTATCAATAGTGATGTTTTCAATAAGTCCGGAAACTACGGTATAAAGACCGGCAACCGTGATTTTTTTCTTATTCTTTTTCGCCCTGACGGTTTCGGTAGAATTCTGATTCCTGTACATCTTCATGGAAAAATCGTGCAACAGTAATTTCTTTACTTCTACTTTTTTATCAACCAGCGCACGGTACATATTGATCCCGTCAATAGAAAAAGAAGGGAGTCTTAACTCGAAAAAGTCCCCCTGTTTTACTTCATGATGATAGAGCGATTTGAAATTGGGTCGCAGGGTCAGTTGTTTGCCATACAGCCGGGAGTGGGCAAGGGAAAAGCCTGCTTCCTCTGCCCGGAGAGAATAGAGACTGTCGGCCAGTGCATATTCGAAATTATAGATGACCCAGTTTATATCGCGGGAATAAAAAACCCTTTCACGGTTATAATAGCTGAATGGATTCACCGAAACATCCCTGAGGATGGATGAAAACTCATATTCACCGCTGGTGAGCTTGCCGGTTTTATGCCGGAATGAAGTAAGCAGAAAGCCTCGTTCCAGTATAACCGAATCGACATGAAAATCATTAAAAACCTTGGAAATGGCCGGGTAAATATCTTCATAAATGATTCGCCATCGGCTTTTCCTTGCGGTAACTGTATCGGGGAACCCGACAATACTGATAACCGGTTTTACTATGGTTAACTGCCGGAGGTTGATTCTTCGCTGGGTGTAAATCTGCCAGGCATGCAACCTGTCAATGGTCAGCGAAACAAAGGTAACATGATAAAGCGATTGCGTTATTTTTCCCTGGGTCTTCCATAACCGGTAACGAAGCGTGTCCGGAATGAGCTGGAAACTATCGATGGTCACCTTTCCCGTGATAATATTGAAATTCATTTTCCGGAAATCGGCGCTGTATAAACCATGACTCGTCGATTCGATTTTTTCCCGGAGAACACGGCGCAGGAACCGTTCACCAAAATAATTGAACCCAAAGAAGATAAAAAGGTATGTTAAAAAGAGAAGAACCAGCGTTATAACCAGGAAATATTTCAACCATCGCACGCGTTTTTTCTTTGTTGCCGGGAGGGTGGTGGATTCGGGGTCGGTCATTGTTCGGGCTGGTTCGTGTTTCAAAGATATGGATTTCCGGTATTCGGTCGTTTTTTCTACCTTTGCAAGCCAATTTTTATCCGAAAACCAAGTACAATCAGAACAATCAGAACATGGATTACAATTTTCCGGAAATCGAAAAAAAATGGCAGAAATACTGGGTCGATCATAAAACATTCAAAACAGAAATTGATCTTTCCCGGCCAAAATTCTATGTACTCGACATGTTCCCCTACCCTTCCGGAGCCGGCTTACATGTTGGACATCCACTTGGATATATAGCTTCCGATATTTATTCCCGCTACAAAAGACTCAAAGGATTTAATGTGCTTCATCCGATGGGATATGATGCTTTTGGTTTACCTGCTGAACAGTACGCGATTCAAACAGGAACCCATCCGGCCGTTACTACCGAAATTAATGTGGTCCGATACCGGGAACAAATGGATAAGATTGGTTTTTCCTATGACTGGGACAGGGAGGTAAAAACCTGTGATCCGGAATATTATAAGTGGACCCAATGGACCTTTATTCAGCTTTTTCATCATTGGTTCAACATCAAAAGCCAAAAAGCCGAACCGATCGCTGGCCTGATTAAAATTTTTGAATCAAACGGGAATTCGGGGGTCCACGCGGCCATTACGGTAAACTGGTTCAAAGAATTTGCCCGTAAAGATCCGGCATTTAGTTCAGCCTGGGATGGCGTTTTTAGTGCAGGTCAGTGGAATCATTTTCCCGTAACGAAGCAGCAGGAAATTCTGATGAATTACCGGCTGGCTTACCTTTCTGATGCTGTTGTGAACTGGTGTCCGGAACTTGGTACCGTCCTTGCCAACGATGAAGTGGCCAATGGTTATTCGGTGCGCGGGAGTCACCCGGTTGAACGTAAACTCATGCGACAATGGTTTCTCCGGATCACAGCCTATGCCCAACGGTTGCTCGACGGACTTGATCGCGTTGATTTCTCCGATTCACTTAAGGAGATGCAGCGCAACTGGATCGGCCGTTCGGAAGGAGCGGAAATCTTTTTTCCTGTTAAAGATACAAGTTTCAGTCTCAATATTTTTACTACACGTCCGGATACTATATTCGGCGCTACATTCATGGTGTTGGCGCCGGAACACGAACTGATCGAAAAAATTACCGTTCCCGATCGGAAAGAGGCCATGATGGCTTATATCCGTGATTCAAAGAACCGCTCGGAACGTGAAAGGATGGCGGAAGTGAAAAAGATTACGGGTGAATTTACCGGTGCTTTCTGTTTGAACCCTTTAAACGAAATTCCCATCCCCATTTGGGTGGCCGATTATGTTCTGGCTGGTTATGGAACCGGCGCTATCATGGCCGTTCCTGCCCACGATAGTCGCGATTATGATTTTGCAAGCATTTTTCCCTTCCGATCACAGAGGTAGTTACCGGAGGCGATATTTCAGTGAATTCATACGACGTAAAAGATGAAATACTAATTAATTCCGGTTTTTTAAACGGTCTGCGGGTTAAAGATGCCATCCCGGCAGTAATCCAAAAAATAAATAAGCTTGGTTTGGGTAAGGAAACCATAAATTTCCGTTTACGCGATGCCATTTTCAGCCGTCAACGATATTGGGGCGAACCTTTCCCGGTCTATTTTAAAGACGGTGTAGCTGTAACCCTCCACGAAAGCGAACTCCCGCTTTGCCTGCCGGAAGTGGATGCATATCTTCCAACTGAGACAGGCGAACCTCCACTGGCCCGTGCTAAAAATTGGAAAACCAGGGAGGGCTATCCGCTTGAAACCAACACCATGCCTGGCTTTGCTGGCTCCAGCGGGTATTATCTGAGATACATGGACCCGCGGAATAACCGGGAATATTTTTCTGAAAAAGCGGTCAATTATTGGCAAGATGTAGATCTTTATATTGGCGGAGATGAACATGCCGTCGGGCATTTGATTTACTCCCGCTTCTGGAATAAGTTCCTTTTCGATATTGGATTATCAGTAAAAGAGGAGCCTTATAAAAGATTGGTCAACCAGGGAAAAATTCAGGGACGATCGAGCATTGTTTACCGCATCCGGGGAACCAATAAATTTGTTTCACGAGGGCTGAAAGAGCTTCACGATACCTTGCCGATGCATGTGGATGTAAATATTGTCAATAACGATATTCTGGATCTGGATGCTTTCCGCGCCTGGCGTTCTGATCTTGCAGACGCTGAATTTGTTCTTGAAGAAGGCAGATATCTTTGCGGTTTTGCTGTGGAAAAGATGTCAAAATCTTTGTATAATACCATTAACCCGGACCAGTTGATCGAAAAATATGGCGCCGATACATTTCGCCTTTATGAGATGTTCCTTGGTCCTCTTGAACAATCAAAACCCTGGGACACCAATGGCATAGAAGGAGTATTCCGTTTTATGCGAAAATTCTGGAGACTGTTCCACGACGAGCATAATCAATTCATAGTTTCTGATGAAAAGCCCGATCTTCCTGAATTGCGAATACTGCATAAAACCATTAAGAAGATTCAGGATGACATCGAGCGTCTTTCATTTAATACTGCGGTCAGTACCTTTATGATCTGCGTTAACGAACTTGCAGTGTTAAAATGCAATAAACGGGCAATCCTTAGCGATCTGGTTGTACTGATTACTCCTTACGCGCCTCATATTGCCGAGGAACTCTGGAATCAATTGGGGCACACCGAAAGTGTTTCCGGGTCCTCTTTCCCAGTATTCAAACCGGAATATCTTACGGAATCCACTTTCGAATATCCGGTTTCCTTTAACGGGAAAACACGGTTTAAGCTGGAACTTCCGGTTGATTTATCTCCGGCCGAAATCGAGAAAGCTGCCCTCGAAGCCAGAGAATCGGAAAAATGGCTTGAAGGGAAACCACCGAGAAAAGTTATTGTGGTCCCTAAAAAGATTATCAATATCGTGTTATAACGATGAAAACTAAGTTATTCTTTCAAGGGATTAATCACTTTTTCCCAATAGTGATTTTCTTGATTTATTTCTTATTCCTTCAATTACCTCTTCCGGCCCAGTCGTTGAAATCCATTAAGAATGAAGCCTATACACATGGGGAAAAACTTAAATTCCGTGCCTATTACGATTCTTTTCTTACAGGAAAAGTAACTGCCGGAATAGCAACCCTGGAAGTGGAAATAGAGGATAAATTTCTGGATGGAAGGCCTGTCTACAAAATTATCGGGGAAGGTTTTTCCAGGGGAGCATTTAATTGGTTTTTTAAAGTGGAAGACCGGTTCGAAAGCTATATCGACGAGGAATTCCTGGTTCCGTGGCTTTTCATACGCCGCACCCATGAAGGAGATTACATGTATAACGACGATGTCAGATTTAACCAATTTACGGGGGCAGCGCTTAGCACCCGTGCAAATAAAAAAATTCCGATTGGAACCTTTGACATTCTTTCGGCATTTTATTATGCAAGGACATTGGATTTTTCAAAGGCTTTACCGGGTGACATTTTTCCCATTTCATTTTATCTCGACGATTCGTTGTATCTTTCACAAATCCAGTTTGCCGGCCGTGAAGAGGTAATCATTGATCTGGGACATTTCAAATGCCTTCGTTTTAAACCCATGGTTGCTAAAGGGAACGTTTTCAGCCAACCTTATCCGATGGACATTTGGGTCACCGATGATAAGAACCATCTGCCGGTCCTTGCCAGATCTGCAGTCATTGTCGGCGCTGTAAAACTGGAGTTGATCCATTACAAAGGATTAGTTAATCCATTAACATCCCTGGTAGTGCCGGAGAAATAAACTTCCGGTATAATATTTGCACCAACCCGGCAGTTTTGTTAATATCGTAGTTTAATCCATTCCGGATAAATTCTTATTCCCATGAAAACCAACGTCATTCTTCCGTTTTTCATTGCCTTGATTTCAATGATAACGAACAATCCGGGCGCTCTATCCTGTCCGGGCTCCCTATCATCCAATATCAAGCCGGTTCAAAAATCCTCATTGCAAAACGTTAAGCAGGTAAAGCAAAAGAACGTTCGTCCGCCCTTGCAACAATTCAACAGCTTGTGGAAATCCGTTGATTCACTTGTAGATCTTGGCCAACCGAAATCTGCCCTGGAAATTGTGAATAAGATCTATGTTCGGTCTAAAAACGAGAATAATGCACCTCAGTTATTAAAAGCCATCCTGTATCGTATTCGACTGAATTCAGATTTCCAGGAGGATTTTTTTAATCAATCGATCCGCGATTTACAATCCGAATTTTTGCAAGCCAAGGAACCTGCTGTATCTGTTTTACATTCCATTCTGGCTGAGATCTATTGGAAATATTATCAAAATAACTCCTGGCGTCTGCGCGATCGTTCCAGGTCAATCCAGATGAAATCCGACAGTCTCGCTACCTGGGATCTGAATACGCTTTTCGAAGCGATAACCAATGAATATCTGTTATCATTGAGTAATTCGGCTATAATCCAGGCAGTTCCAATTGAATCTTATAAGCCAATCCTCGAAATACCTGACGGAGCGGATCGGAATCCCGGTATTCCAGTTGACCGCAAGGGTCCTCAGGATAATCGTACTGGTTTCCTTTTAAATCCGACACTTTTTGATTTTCTTGCCCGGCGTGCACTTGATTTTTTTACATCGGACCAGCAGCCAAAAAATCAACCGCTAACTTTCTTCCTTCTGGATAAACCGGAGTTTTTCGCTTCTTCAGCCCAATTCTCTGGTTTCTTATCAGGTCCTGTTTTATTGGGTGATCATTTTTATCATAGTGATTCAATATCAACAGATTATTTTGCTTTTCGCATTTACCAGCAACTGGTCGCTTTTCATTTTCAGGATAAAAACCCGGCAGCCCTGATCGATGCTGAACAGCGTCGTTTTGAATTCATGAAAGACAATGCAGTCAATTTGAATGTTGACAGCCTTTACCGGTTCGCTCTGATTCAACTCGCGCAAGATTATTCCAATTCCCCTTATTCTACTGAAGTTTCTTACCAGTTAGCCAATTGGCTTAATGCCCAGGGACAACTTTACCGCCCTCTTGAATCGGAAAACCACCGGGGAGATATTCGGACTGCAGCTGAAACCTGTGAAACTGCTATAAAACGTTATCCGACGACCGAGGGAGCAAAAAAATGCAGGCTGCTTCTCAAATCGATAAATGAACCCTTTCTTCAAATCACCGGTGAATCGGACGTAACGGCAGAAAAACCTTCGCTGGCCCTGCTGGGTTTTAAGAACATGAAGGAATTGTATTTCCGTATTGTCAAAGCAGATCCTGAAACGTTTAGTGAAAAATCTGCAAACATGGACCGGAAAGATTTTTACAGGTATCTGCTGGAATTGGATCAGGTAAAATCCTGGTCGCTAAGCCTGCCTGAGGAAAACGATTATCAGCAACACAAAACGGAAATCTATATCCCGGAAGTTTTTCCCGGATTCTATGTTTTGATTTGTTCACCGGATAAGAGGTTCAGTGAAGCAGATCAAGCCTATGCCTTTACTCCTTTTTGGTCCACACGCATAAGTTATGTCAGCAAACGCAATGAAACCGGGGGTCTTGATTATTTTTTGCTCGAACGAGAAACAGGACTGCCCTTGAAAAATATAAAGGTGGAAGTCTGGACAAAAAAATATGATTATAACACACGGAAATACAGAACATCCAAGGTCAACGAATTGATTTCAGACGCGCATGGTTTTTTTTCTGTTCCCTCACCTGAAAACAATGTCCGTGAATCAAACCTTTTCTTGAAAATCCTGGATAAAGATGATCTTCTGATCACCAATAATTTTTACCAATATCCGGTTAGCCGGTCACCTGAAAGAACTTATCAGCAAACCATGTTCTATACTGACCGTGCCATTTTTCGTCCCGGGCAGCCTATATATTTCAAGGGAATTATTCTTGAAAAGACCGGCGATCGGTCAAAAATACGTCCCGGACAGACGACAACCGTGAATTTTCTTGATGTGAACGGTCAGCTCATTGCCAAAACAACATTGACCACCAATGATTTCGGTTCGTTTAATGGATCTTTTACTGCACCGGAGGGTGTTTTGATTGGCCTGATGACGATTTCAAACGAATCGGGGTCAATCTCTGTTTCTGTTGAAGATTATAAAAGGCCGACTTTCGATGTTGTTTTCCAGCCCCTGGAAGGAAATTACAAACTGGGTGAATCGATCACCATCACCGGGAAAGCGGTTGCATATGCCGGAAATTCCATTGACGGGGCAACGGTCAGATACCGGGTTGTACGGACTGCGCGTTTTCCTTATCGTGACTGGGGTTGGTACTGGCCAAGCCCGGTTTCACCTGAAGTCGAGATTAAAAACGGCGTGACAAAAACAGAAAAGAATGGAAAATTCTCAATAGATTTCAAAGCGGTCCCGGATTTTAAACTGGCACGGGATTTAAAACCGGTTTTTGATTACCAGGTATTTGCAGACGTAACCGATATCACCGGGGAAACACAATCCATACGGCAAACCGTATCTGTGGGTTACCAATCGCTGTTAATCGGGATCAATATGCCCGAACTGTTAAACATTTCCGGTGATAGTATTTTTAAAATTACTACGACAAATCTCAATGGTGTTCGCACCCCGGTTGTAGTCAATATCAGTCTGAAGAGACTTACTCAGCCTGATCGGGTTTTTAAACCAAGACTCTGGGAACGGCCCGACCTCCTGACCATTTCCAGGGAAGCATTTTATAGCCAATTTCCCAATGATATTTATGGCGACGAAAACAACCCGGCAAAATGGTCCGAAGAAACCCAATTACTTGCGCAAGCCATGAATACCCAAGTTGATTCATTGCTCAATTTTTCATTTATCTTCCACCACCTATCTCCTATCGGTTTCCTACCGGGATCATATCTTTTGACTCTCTCTGCCATAGATCCTTTCGGAGTAACAGTAAAAAATTCAATGTGGTTTACAGCTTTTGAACCCGATTCGAAAGAGATTCCGGTCCAGACAATGAACTGGTTTGTTCCATTGAAAACTGCAGGTGAACCCGGTGAAAATGCACGGTTCCTGGTGGGTTCAAAAGAAGATAATGTAAACCTGATATACGAAATCAGACGGCGCGATAGTCTCATATCCAGAGAATGGATCACCCTGAACAACCGGGCTGTACTTCTTGAAATTCCTATCCGGGAAGCCGACCGGGGAAATTTTAATGTAAATTTCTTTTTTGTCAAACATAACCGGGTATTCCAGAATAGTCAGGTCATCAATGTACCCTATGCCAATAAAAAACTCGATATTGTCTTCGAAACCTTCCGTGACAAGCTTGATCCGGGAGCAACAGAAGAGTGGAATTTAAGAATATCGGGGCCGGGAAAAAAGGGAGTATTGGCGGAATTTCTGACCAGTATGTATGATGCCTCTTTGGATGTTTTTCATTCGAACACATGGGCATTTGACATATACTCCCGGTATTTCGGGCTCAATCCATGGAGTATCAGCGACGCGTTTCGGATTTCCTCGGGTCAGTATTTTAATTCTTCGTCGGGACCTATTGAGTATTTTCCTCCTTCGTATTATAAACTTAACTGGTTTGGTTTAGCAAATTTTGGTTATAATAATCATCCTGGTCCGTATCGCATTGGTGGCGCAAAAACCGACTTGATGATGATCAATTCCTCGGCCAAAGCATTAGACTCAAATACCCCGGAAACGCCTCAACCTCCCGTTCCTGAATCGACATTAAATACCGATAATTCATCTGGGAATGAACAAGCAGGGTTCAAACAAAACCCGGTACATCTGCCCGGGATAAAGATCCGGAAGGATTTTCGTGAAACAGCATTTTTTTATCCTTCACTCAACACCGATTCGACCGGTAACCTTATTCTGAAATTCAAAGCGCCTGAATCACTGACCAGATGGAAATTACTTGGGCTGGCGCATACCAAAGACCTGGAATATGGCCTCATTGAAAAAGAACTTGTTACACAGAAGGAATTAATGGTTATTCCAAATGCTCCCCGTTTTGTACGCCAGGGCGATACATTGATTTTTTCTGCCAAAGTCACGAATCTTTCCGACCGTGATTTATCGGGTGAAATTAAACTTGAACTGTCGGATGCAATTTCCCTGAAACCCATGGATAGTCTCTTGACGGCAGGCCGCCGACAATGGACCGCGAACCGGGGGCAAAGCACCTCCGTATCATGGAAGGTCGTCATTCCGGTCAATCCCGGTTTATCCGTACTTCAGTACCGGATAACAGCTTCATCTACCAATTTCAGCGATGGAGAAGAAAATGCCATACCTGTGCTAAGTAATCGCTGGCTTGTTACCGAATCCTTGCCCCTTCCGGTAAGGGGTAGTGGCACCACTGAGTTCCGGTTTGAAAAGCTGTTAAATTCAACCTCAAATAATGATAAAAATAACAGTCTCAACAATTTTAAGCTCACCCTTGAATTTGCGACAAATCCGGCCTGGTACGCGGTTGAGGCGCTTCCGTCCCTGGACAATAAAACCGTTGAAAATGCCGATGCTGTTTTTGCCTCTTTTTATTCAAACAGCCTGGCTTCATTTATAGTCAATTCAAATCCGAAAATCAAAACCATCTTTGAAAGCTGGAAGACACTAACGCCGGATGCATTGCTTTCCAACCTTGAAAAAAATCAACAACTAAAATCAGCTTTGCTTCAGGAAACCCCTTGGGTGCTGGAGGCAAAAAGTGAAACGGAACGAAAACAAAAATTGGGTATGTTTTTCGATCTCAATAATATTACGTCAAATCTCAGGGAGAATTTGAAGAAATTAGAGAAGATGCAAAAGCCTTCCGGTGGTTGGGTGTGGTTCGAAGGTATGCCCGAAAACCGTTGGATCACACAAAATATCATTACCGGGTTGGGACATCTGGATCACCTTGGTGTCACTTCGATACGGAAAGATCCGGAGGTTTGGAATATGATCGTAAAAGGGCTCAGATACCTTGATGGAGAACTCCAAAAGGATTATGAAACGCTGAAGAAATATAATAAAGGATCTTTGGATGAGAATCATCTTGGTGCGGCACAGATTCAATATCTGTATGCCCGGAGTTATTTCCTGACTGATCCGGTATCCGATATCGGCCATTTGAAACCCGGAATTGAAAAGGCCTTCGAATACTATTTAAAACAAGCAGAAAAATACTGGTTGCAGAACGACCGGTACCTCCAGGGAATGGTTGCATTGGCATTAAACAGGTTGGGGAATAAGGAAGTTCCCGGGCTTATCTTAAAGTCCCTTTCCGAAAAAGCATTGTATTCTGATGAAATGGGCATGTACTGGAAACAGGAAAGAGGCTTTTACTGGTATCAGGCTCCAATAGAAAGTCAGGCGCTCATGATTGAAGCTTATGATGAGATAATGCAAAATGAGAAAGTGGTTGAAGACCTGAAAATCTGGTTGCTCAAACAAAAACAAACACAGGAATGGCAGAATCCACGTGCCACCGTTGAAGCTTGTTACGCCCTTTTGCTTCGCGGGACAAACCTACTTTCAGAAGAACCTGGGGTGAAAATCACTCTGGGAAAAGAAAAAATCAATTCTGATAATTTGATAGATACTAAAAAAGAAGCCGGTACCGGGTATTTCCAGGTGACCTGGTCGGGAAAGGAAATTACACCCGAAATGGGAAATATCCGCATTTCCAAATCGGGTAAAGGTGTCAGCTGGGGAGCCTTATATTGGCAATACTTTGAAAATCTCGACAAAATAACAACAGCCTCGCTTCCCCTGAAACTTGAAAAGCAGCTTTATGTTGAGAAAAACACTGCAGCCGGTCCGATCCTTGAACCAATACGCCAACTCACCAATTCACCAACTCACCAACTCACCAGCTCACTAGCCCTCGGAGATAAGATTGTTGTACGCATTATCCTTACTGTTGATCGTGACCTTGAATTTGTCCATATGAAAGATCTTCGCGCCAGCGCTTTTGAACCCTATTTTATTTCTTCATCCACCATTCAGGATCCAGGATCCGGGAATCCGAATTCGGAATCGGGCTACCATTACCAGGGCGGACTGGGTTATTATCAAAGTACCACCGATATAGCAACCAACTTTTTCTTTGATTATCTGCCGAAAGGAACCCACGTTTTCGAATACAGGCTTAAGGTGAACGCGGCTGGTGATTATTCGAACGGAATAACCTCCATTCAGTGTTTGTATACACCGGAATTTTCGGCGCATTCAGAGGGCTTCCGGATCCACGTGGAGTAGATTACTTTAATAATCCCTCAACTGCCTTACTCTTTACCCGGAGTATTTGTCAGTGTCTGTTAACATTACTGCAATTGGTACTTTCTTTCTACCTTTGACCTCCATTAAATAAACAGACAATGCTCCGAACTCATACCTGCGGCGAACTGAACATGAACTATGTTGGCCGGGATGTAACATTATCAGGCTGGCTACAACGCTCTCGCGACATGGGAGGCCTTACCTTTATCGACCTGCGCGACCGTTATGGAATTACCCAGCTTGTTTTCAATATGGAAATAAATCCGGTCCTCTGTGAAGAAGCACGTAAGCTGGGACGTGAATTCGTACTTTCCGCTTCCGGTAAAGTCACCGAAAGGAGTAATAAGAATCCAAGAATGACGACAGGTGATATCGAAATCATGGTCGACAGTCTTACTGTGTTGAATGTTTCTAAAACGCCTCCCTTTACTATCGAAGACAACACCGACGGCGGTGAAGAACTCCGGATGAAATACCGTTATCTTGATTTGCGGCGTAAAGTGAACAAGAAAAACCTGGAGCTGCGTCATAAAATGGCCATTGAAACAAGAAACTACTTGAATCTCCAACGTTTTCTTGAAATTGAAACACCCTATCTGATAAAATCCACGCCCGAAGGGGCACGTGACTTTGTTGTTCCCTCACGTATGAATGCCGGTCAGTTCTATGCGTTGCCACAATCGCCCCAGACCTTTAAACAACTGCTGATGGTAGCCGGTTTCGACCGCTATTATCAGATCGTTCGTTGTTTCCGTGATGAAGACCTCAGGGCCGACCGCCAGCCGGAATTTACCCAGATCGACTGCGAAATGGCTTTTGTAACCCAGGAAGATATATTAAACACTTTCGAAGGATTGGCCAAGCATCTTTTTAAATCAATACTGAATTTTGACACTGAAGTTTTTCCTCGCATTCCTTATGAAACAGCCATACGTCTTTATGGTTCCGACAAGCCTGATCTTCGATTCGGAATGGAATTTATGGAATTGAATGAGGTGGCGAAAGGAAAAGGGTTTCGTATGTTTGACGATGCTGAATTGGTGGCCGGGATAAACACACAAGGATGCGGAGAATATTCCCGGAAACAACTGGATGAACTTACCGATTTTGTAAAAAAACCACAGGTAGGGGCTTCCGCATTGATTTATATCCGTGTAGCTCCTGATGGAAGCCTGAAATCATCGGTAGATAAGTTTTACAGTTCGGAAGATCTCGCTGTTATTGCTTTAAAATTCAATGCAAAACCAGGTGATCTGATATTGATCCTTGCTGGAAAGTGCAATAAAACACGATCGGCCCTAAGCGAATTGCGGCTGGAAATGGGAAATCGTCTGGGACTGAGAAAACCCGGTCACTATAAACCACTTTGGGTGATAGATTTCCCCTTGCTTGAATGGGACGAAGAAACAAATCGCTACTATGCCAAACATCATCCTTTTACTGCACCCGTACCAGAAGATATTCGCATGATAGATCAATATTTGTCCCACATTTCGGATAACAAACCTGTTTCTACATCCCTTTCAGAACAGAATAGTGGACAAATCCAGGTACCAGTTGATCTGGAAAATGTGCATGCCAACGCTTACGACCTTGTTATCAACGGTGTGGAAATCGGGGGCGGATCCATCCGAATTCACAATAAAGAATTACAGAAGAAAATGCTGACCGTTCTTGGCTTTTCTGAGGAAGACGCTGCAAATCAGTTCGGATTCCTTATGAATGCCTTCGAATATGGTGCACCACCGCATGGAGGTATCGCTTTTGGGTTCGATCGTTGGACAGCTATTTTCGCAGGCGCTGATTCGATCCGCGATTTTATTGCCTTCCCGAAAAATAATTCCGGACGTGATGTCATGATCGATTCGCCGGCCAGGATCAAGGATGAACAGTTGAAGGAACTGGGAATAAAACTGGTGAGTTGATGAACTGGCAATCAGGAGTTTAAACTCGCCAACTCACTAGTTCCTCATTTATTTCGAGAGTTCTTTCTCAAATGCAGCCCTGTCTTCTTTTGATAACGCTTTACAATTTAACATTGATTCACGCAAATCCCGGGCAAATTCTTTGTTGAATTTTTCCGATTTTGCCTGTTCCTTATATTTCTTTTTGAATTCATCATAAAGAATGGTCATTTCCACTTGTCCCTTGTGGACTTCATTTTGAAGTTTCTGGACAAGGATTGAATCACCGGGGGCTGCTGCCTTGAGTTTATTCATGGTTTCGATACTCTTGCACATGGCATCGGCAATATTGGCGGCATCCTGCTTCAGTTCTTTATTGCCGCTTCCGCAACCTGAAACAATAAGCGTCCCGGAAATTACCAGGACTGAAAGAATTGATTTTATCTTCATTACTCGATTTTTTGCAAAAATAGTTAATGACCGCAACATACAAGCTATGGATCATCTGTTTTCTTCAATTTCCAAAGAGGCTCAACCCCTGAAAACCGCTATCTTTGCACAAAGTTATTCGGTTGCAAAAAGTTGAAATTACCGCTCCCGTAGGCACGTGGGAAGCATTGATTGCCGCCATTCAGGCGGGGGCTGATTCCGTTTATTTTGGCGTTGGCATACTCAATATGCGGGCTCGTTCTTCGCTGAATTTCACATTGCGGGATCTGGTAAAAATCAGCAGGATTTGCAGGAAAAATAATGTCCGGACTTATCTCACCCTGAACATCGTCATATATGATCAGGAAATACAGCAAATGAAAAAAGTAGTGAATTCCGCCAGGAAAAACGGAATTGATGCTATTATTGCTACCGACCCTGCCGTAATTTGCTATGCCCATTCGATAGGAATACCGGTCCACATAAGCACCCAGGCGAATATTTCGAACCTCGGAGCGGTTAAATATTGGTCACAATATGCCGATGTCATGGTTATGGCGCGTGAATTAAGCCTTGAACAGATCGCTGCTATTACGCGTGCGATAAAAAGGAAACATATCACAGGCCCTTCCGGAAATCTTGTTCAAATAGAAGTGTTTGCCCATGGAGCGCTCTGTATGGCCATTTCAGGGAAATGTTACCTCAGCCTTGACCATTACAATGCATCCGCCAATCGGGGTACTTGTTATCAGTTATGCCGCCGTCCTTATACGGTGACAGATGCAGATGGTGAAAATGAATTAACGGTAGATAACGAATATATCATGTCGCCCAAAGATCTTTGTACTATCGGATTTCTCGATAAAATTTTAGAAGCCGGTATTTCAGTATTGAAAATCGAAGGTCGCGGACGTAGTCCCGAATATGTGAAAACCGTTGTATCGTGTTATCGCGAAGCCACTGATGCTGTGATTTGCGGAACTTATAACCGGGAATTGGTCGCCGATTGGACAGAACGCTTGAAAACCGTATATAACCGCGGGTTCTGGAACGGATACTATCTTGGCAGTAAGATGGGAGAATGGGCCGGACAACATGGGTCAGTAGCTACTGAAACCAAAGAGTACGTTGGTAAGGTGACTAACTATTTTACTAAACTTAAAGTGGCAGAAATTAAGATGGAATCCGGCGAATTAAATTGCAACGATCGGATCTATATCCAGGGTCCCACTACGGGTGTGTTTGAAATGACCATCCCTGAAATACGGGTCGATTTGAAATCCGTTGTCAAAACCCGGAAAGGAGAATTCTGTTCTCTTCCTGTGGAACAGTTTCTACGACGGGCTGACAAGATCTATAAAATAATACCGGTAAAATAGTTTATTTAAAAATCAATTGTTAACAAACCTTCACACCCATACCTGTTTCAGCGACGGCTCCGACGAGCCATTAAAATATGTTCAGGCTGCCCTGGATCAGGGTATGACATCGCTGGGATTTTCAGACCACTCCCCCTTACCGTTCGAAAACAAATTCGCCCTGCGTGAGAATCAGGTCAACAACTATTGCAATACAATCCTTTCTCTGAAAAATCAATTTTCACCCCATAGTGAATTAATTTGTGACTTACACTCCCCGAATTACGATTTATCTAGCATCCAGCATCCTGCTTTCTGTATCAATATTTTTTTAGGTCTCGAAGCCGATTTTATTCCAGGTGCAAGTCTCTCATTTTCATATCTCAGAGAAACCTATCCGTTAGATTTTCTTATCGGCTCTGTTCACCTTGTAAGGAATGGCGACCCACTTGATCTTTGGTTCATCGACGGTCCCAATCCGGCTACTTATGATGAAGGTCTCAATAAGCTGTTTGGCGGGGATATTCGTAAAGGAGTTACTGCTTATTACAGACAGATAAACGAGATGCTGACGACAGGTAAAATGGATATTCTCGGCCATCTCGACAAAATCAAGATGCATAACCGTGGCAGGTTGTTCTCGGAAGAAGAACCTTGGTATCTTGCCCTGGTGGATGAAACCCTTGACCTGGTAAAAAAATCCGGCGTTATCATTGAGGTTAATACCCGCGGAATTTATAAACAACGCTCCAATACTACGTTCCCCGGCCCGGTCATTCTTAAAAGGATACATCGCCTTGATATCCCCGTCATTTTAAGTTCTGACGCCCACTCCCCCGAGGAGCTTACCCGGCAATTTTCTGAAACAAAAAGCATGTTATCGGAGATCGGTTTCAGTGAAATAATGAAAATAACCTCAAAAGGTTGGGTTGGTTCTCCGCTCAATACTTGAATGACCGGTATGAGCTATTATCAGAGAAAATTCGTATCTTCGCCTAAAGTGATTTTCCTTCCGTGATCAACCGTGATACCATCGATAATATTATCACCACTGCCCGTATCGAAGAGGTCATCGGTGATTTTATTTCGCTGCGCCGACGGGGTGTAAATTTACTTGGACTATGTCCCTTCCATAATGAAAAAACCCCCTCATTTACCGTGTCACCGGCAAAAGGGATCTACAAGTGTTTTGGTTGCGGAAAAGCCGGTAATTCGGTCAACTTCCTCATGGAACACGAGCATTTTTCCTATCCCGAGGCCCTTAAATATCTTGCCCGTAAATATAATATCGAAATTGAGGAAGAGGAACAAACCCCTGAACAACTCCAGGAACTCAATGAAAAAGAGAGCCTCTTCAATTTGAATCTTTTTGCACAACAATATTTCACAAAAACTTTATTTGAGACCGAGGAAGGAAAGGCTATTGGTCTTTCTTACTTCAAAGAACGTGGAATCCGTGAAGATTTGATGCATAAATTTCAGCTTGGTTATAATCCCAGGAAAAGGGATGCATTTTCGGAATACGCAACTAACAATGGATATAAAAGAGAATATCTGATTAAAACAGGACTAGCAGTTGAAACGGAAAACCGTCTTTACGACCGGTTTCATGAAAGGGTGATATTTCCCATCCACAGCGCTTCCGGCCGGGTACTTGGTTTCGGTGGACGGATTTTAACCGGGGAAAAAAATCGTCCAAAATATGTCAATTCCCCTGAATCTGAAATCTACAACAAGAGCAAAACCCTTTACGGGATCTTCTTTTCAAAAAATGCACTCATTTCAAAAGATAATTGTTACCTGGTAGAAGGATATACCGACGTGATCTCCATGCACCAGGCTGGGGTCGAAAACGTAGTTGCTTCTTCGGGCACTTCACTGACCCATGACCAGGTACGCATCATCCAACGGTATACCTCCAACATAACAATACTTTATGACGGGGATCCTGCCGGAATCAAGGCTTCATTCCGTGGTATCGATATGATCGTTGAACAGGGAATGAACGTGAAAATCGTACTGTTTCCTGATGGTGAAGATCCGGATTCCTTTGCCCGGAAACACCATCCTTCCGAAGTGGAAGCATTTATTTCGAAAAATGCGGCAAATTTTATTTTATTTAAAACAAAATTGCTGCTAGACGAAACACAAAATGATCCAATAAAAAAAGCTGCCCTGATCAAAGAAATCGTTCTTACCATTTCCCTTATCCCCGACGGAATTACGCGTTCGCTTTATGTCAGGGAATGTTCTTCGATCATGACGATTTCTGAACAGGTTCTATTGAACGAACTGAATAAAAAACTTCGTACCCGTTTCAATAAGGATTCTTCTCAAAAGGAAATAGAACCGGAACCTATTGTAGAGACTCAGATTTCTGCCGAATCCCAGTCTCCTTTTGATCTCGATTCAGCCGAATACCAGGAAAAAGAAGTGATACGGCTACTTTTACTATACGGCCAGGAAATCTTGCACATTAAAAAATCGGCTGACGATCTTGAAGAAATTTCCGTGATAGTTGCCGATTTCATTGTTCATGAAATCCTTTCAGATGAATTGGAATTCGAAAATTCTTTATTTAAACGGATCTTTCAGGATTATATAGCAGGCCGTGAAAACGATGTTATTCCGGACCGGGCATGGTTCCTTGACCATTCTGATGCTGAAGTTTCTAAAACCGCAGTAAATCTTGTCTTTTCTCCCTACGAATTAAGCCAGAACTGGCTTAAAAATAACATTCAGGTTGAAACAGAGGAATCCCGGCTTAAAATGCATATTGAACATACGATCCTGGCTTTCAAGTCGAAGAAAATCGAAAAAATGATTGCCGAAATTCAGCAAAAACTATCAAATGCAATTTCGACACAGGAACAGAAATCGCTAATGACCTCCTTGCTGGAATTAAAAAAACAAAGTATCAGGATCAACACACGGGGGTTGGGGAGAATCATTATCCGGTAAAATTGGGGTCATTTTCCCATGATAAAAATCAATTCCCGGTAGTGCGGATTGTTCCAAAAATCCATCAAATATTTGAAATCCGGGTAAATCGATGTCGGGAAAATCCGTTCTGTAAATTTTATCTGCCGTTTCAGGATTAATTTTCCTTTTTCTACGGTAATTTCCCATAAAAAAGAACCGGCTTTATTGGTGATGTTTACTTTTTCCTGTGGTGTGAAAAGGGACAATGCCGTTGGAAGAGTGAAGGTGAGCACATAACTTTCATCAGTTATAGTGGGAATTTCATAGGGTGTCTCCCGTTGGGTTGATAATGTCTTTATACCCCAGCCATCAATGCCTGTCTTTACCAGCGGAAGGGTGAAATAATAATAATTGCTGTCTTTCCTGAATGGACTATCGCTTTGAACAGTGAACGTTTGCCATACTGACTTTGTCATCACCTCATTAACCTTCATTTCCGTAAGATCACTGCTTTTCAAACTTCCGGAAATGGAATTCTTGATTTTGTTTTTATCCCTCTTCAGGCTATTAAACGGATAAGCGCTTCCTTCAAGATGGATTGTTATCTCCCCCGTGAGTTTGGGATCAGAAGAAACAATAAAAGTTCCGGAATATTCCACGCGGCTTTTTGAGGTTTCGGAACGGGTAAGACCGTTTTCTCCGTCAGAATTAATATCTATAAAGGACCGCCCTGGCAAGCTTATATTTAGGTTTGCCGGATTAAGATTGGTGACAGATAAAATCTCGTCACCCTGTTTTCCGAAACCGGTTCGTACGGCAAAATCTTCGATATCGGAAAGCGTCCCTGATTTTTCATCTGTGCTGCCTGTTCTTAAAATACCGACAGGGGATGCTTCAATCCCGGCGCTTTTAAGTAAAGCCGTGAGCAAAACAGCTTTTTCAATCGTGGTACCTCCGTTGCTGTTCCAGACTTGCTCCGGTGTGCGGCATTGGTATCCTGTAAACCGCACTGGGATTGGATATAAACGTAGTTCACTGACAACTTTTTCCTGGAGTTTCAGGATAAGTTCTGTTTTATCGGTTAACTCAGCCGCCAGTTTGTTTACCTCATCTTTAAGTGATTCAGGGATCATGTACTTAAAAGCCGGTTGGGACGCAAGAAAAGAACAAACTTCTTCGCGTTTTTGAGAAGTACTGAACTGTAAACGGGGATAATTTTCAAATCCTCCGGGTTGGTTTTCTTCTCCTGAAATAGCCGGGATATCAACCACTTTCCATGTAAATACCTGAAAGGGCCCCGATATGCTTTTTTCAGGAGTGACAGAAGTGTTGAATGTCTCATAATAAAGGTTCTGGTTCGCAGGAATGCGAACTATGATCTCCAGGTTTTTCACGGGTTCATTTTCCGACAAAAGCTCGTTCCCCATTAGTACCGGGAAAGTTCCTTTTTCACTATGGATCTGGTAGTCAAGATAAATTGTGGCATTTCGCTCAAGTCCTGTATGGGTGATAACCATTTCTCTCAAGGCATTGTAAGCAGGAGTGTTGGCGGCAAAACCGGGAAGCACTTCATTTAATGCATTTTCCGGAACTATGATTTTTTTTCCATCTGCCATCTGGGTATATGCTTCATTGATCTTAAGCTTTTGAAATCCGGGATTGTATGTGATAAATGTTTCTCCATAAAGGTTTTGAAATGCCCGGTAAGTAAGGAGCTTTTGCTTTTTTACGAACCGGTAATCCATACTCCCGTCGGGATTCAGTGTATATTCCTTGATCAACGAGAGGTAAACAGCGTCGTATTTATCATCCTGCGCCAACAATGAAGATGAACAACAAAATAAACATCCAAAAAGAAAAATATTAAATAGATTCATTTTCATGGCTTTATAGCTCAATAATTATCGGTTGTTCGGAAAATTTGTTTTGTGATTCCACCACGGCTTTGAATTCCGGCCAATCTTTGGCTTCATAAATCCGTTTGTATAGAATTGCGGTCTCAGAAAAATGCAACAAATTTTCTTTCATTTTATAACCACCCTGAAAGGAAGCGGAAACTCCAGGTCTTTCAATAGGCGCTGGGATTCTAATAATATTTTTATACGCAGGAAGTTTAATTGTTTCGGTAATTTCAACCTTTCTTGAACACCGGTCCCGAAATGAAAATTTCCGTTCCTTAAGACCGGTGTCAAAAGATAATTGCCCTTGATAGGATTTGAAAATTTCAGCAGCAGAGATAGGAATAAACATCATTGAATTTCCCGTAATTAGAGCGAATTCCGGAATGACATAATCAATGGTTACATGGATATTGGTATTCAGGTAGTCGTTCGGGTCGGGGTAATCAATCTTCAAAACCCGGGCTTGAGGCCATATCCGCAAAAACTCCCTTTCAACATTTTGGAACCAGCTTGTTTTGTTGCTGTATTTGAATAATCCGCGTACAGCCGCATCCGATTGACCCTCCGCCGTTATGGAAATTTGACCGGTCAGGGTTCCGTTATTTTGCAACTCTGCGGTTCCATTTATTTTTACAAAATGGTTTTCGGGATCAGAAACGAGAGTCGTTGCCAGATCGGCTCCTTCGGGAACTCCCATAAGATACTGCTGCTGTTGTTCAGCACTCGACCATAATTCGCGTATAAACGGGACCCAGGTAGGATCAAGTAAATGATATTTTCCGTCATGTAATTTAACCACAGTGACGCAATGGTTGAATTGGTCCGCCGGGATATAGTCAATGCGTGATCCGGCCATAGTCATTGCCGGATAAGATTTAAACCCCGCCGCACGAAGCATTGTGATTAACATACCGGCCTTATCTTTGCATACCCCACAACGATCGGTAAAGGTCATCGCTCCTTTGTGAAGCGTAAATCCTTCGCCACAACCCATCGATATCCCAGAGTAGCGGATTTCATCGGCACACCAGTGGGTTAGTCTTGAAATCGAATCCATTTCATTGGTTGATCCTTGTAAAATTTCGTCCACCTTGGTTTTGATTTCAGGAGTTGAAGAAAAACTACCAAAATCTTCATTGACTTTAAAAAACCACGTAGATTTAGAAAACCAATCGGGACTTGTCGACAACAAAAGTTTAGGCGCTACATCTGATAAGGCCACCATACGTGCTTCACTGTTGACCGGAACGATCTCTTGTTTACTAAAGGTATAAACGATTTTATCTTCTTTCTGCCAACATGAAACCATCGCCTCGCCATTGTAAAACTCATATTGCAACTGTTTATCTTTTGGAACTTTTACCTGATAAACTTTATTTTTAATTGGATTGGGGCCGAAAAATTCTACAATATCGTAAAAATGTCCACGCATTGGTGGTATATATTTGTTGTCTTCATCTGCACCCAGCAATGCATATGTAAATCCTTTCCTGAATATGACAACTTCTACGGCATCGCCAGGTTCGAGACGACCTACTTCCATCATTTTTTCCCGTGCGCCCCAGAATATGGCCCGGGCCGGGGCAGGATAATCCAGTACATTCCGCATATCAAGTTCAAAAGTGCGGCCATCCTTTTTATAAATAATCGTTTTTTTGATTTCAACAAAAGCGGATTGAGGATCATATCCGGATTTAACAACACTCAGATCGAGCGCTCCCTTTGTACTAAGCGCTTTGGTTAGGGTATGACTCCAAACATAGGTGAGTCCGGATTCCTGCATATCAACTTGTGTACTGTCAAAAATGATCAAGGCATTATCGTGGGGAAATGCAGTGGAGTTTTCTTCTTTTCTCAAAAGGTCTCTTATCGTTTCCTGAGCCCAACAGGGAAAGGAAATTCCAATAAAAAACAGAATAATAATGTTTCGTTTAATCATGTTAAGGTTCATTTATGATCGATTCCGGAAGTGCAAATTATTTCGGGGAATCCGCAACTTCCATGAAGGTTTGATGAATGGCCGGTTTCCCTTTGAATTCGACGGTTTTGATATAGGCCTCCATACATTTTAATGTTTCATTTCGTGTGATAACACGAACAAGAAATTTTTGGCTGGCACAATTAAGTAATAGAGAATATGCCGATAAGGCCTTGTTTTGATCTTCCGGGTAAATAAAATGAATGATATCCTGCTTGGAAAAAGTTAAAAATTCGTCTAGTTGACATCCGAAGATTTCAGCAGCACGATGATTCGCAAATACAAATTTTTCATCCTGCATTATGGTCAACCCGATAAGCGAATTGTCAACAATGACCTGGTACATCGACATCAATTCCAGATTTTCCTGTGAACGTTTTTCAAGAAGTATTTCCAGTTCCTTTTGATATATCCTGTTCTCGATTTCCAGATTTCTTTGATAAGCGGCAATTTCAATAGTCATTTTGGTTTGCTCCATATCGATGGGCTTGAGAAGATAACCAAACGGCTTTATTTTGAAAGAACGTTCATAAACTTCTTTTGAACTCTGTCCCGTCAGAAAAATAATCGCGGAATTGAATTTTTCGTTGATTTTTTTAGCTACCTCTATGCCATCCTGGTTCCCGCGAAGATGAATGTCCATCAAAATAATTTCAGGCTCCCTCCCTATTTGTAAAAGTTCCGTTAGCTCATCAAGGCAAGCTTCACCCTGGGGAGAAGAACCGAGAACTTCATACCCAAAACTTTTTAGTTGTGATTTTAAACTTGCCGAAATGAGAAGTTCATCCTCAACAATGTAAATGCTTATCGGTTTCATTTCTTCATTAATTTTTCAAGGGTTGGAGCTGATCATTTTAAGCATGTTTATTTCCTGTTCTTCAAGAAAACGCCAATGCCCACGTGTCAGATTCTTTTTTGTAAGCCCGGCATAATATACACGGTCAAGTTTTACTATATGATATTCAAAATGTTCGAAAATACGCCTGACAATGCGGTTTTGTCCCGAATGCAATTCAATACCAATTTGTTTTTTATCTTTTCCGTCACCAATATATTCGATACGATCTACTTTAATAAGCCCTTCTTCCAGTGAAAATCCAGCTTCAATCTTCATGAAATCGGCTTTGGTCAATGGTTTTTCTATTTCAACATGATATATTTTTTTGATCCCGTAACGCGGATGGGTCAGCTTTTTGGCGATGGTACCATCGTTTGTAAACAACAATAAACCTGTGGTGTTACGGTCGAGACGCCCTACCGGGTAAACCCGTTCTTTACAAGCGCCGGAGATCAGGGTCATTACCGTTTTTCTTTTTTCCGGATCATCCACAGTTGTTATATATCCCTTCGGTTTATTCAGCAGGATATACCTTGGGGTTTCGCGGCTTATGGTTTGGCCCCCATATTGAACCTTATCCATTGGCCCTATTTTGGATCCAAGTTCAGTAACTACTTTTCCGTTTACTGAAATTGCCCCCGCCTGAATAAGCTTATCTGCATCACGACGGGAACAGATCCCTGAATTTGAGATATATTTATTGAGTCTTATCAGTTCGGGACCAATATTTTTTTCCCCACGTCGGATCACTTTTACAGGTTTATTTAATTTTTCAAGTTTCATTTATTCCTCCTCTTTTTCAAATGGCGGTTTAATTCTAATGCCATCATAGCGAACTTCGACACCTTCTTTATATGTGATGATTATAAATAAAGTCCCGTCGTAATTATATTTCAGCCAATCCCCTTCTTTCTTTCCCATAATATATAATCCCTCATCTCTTACCTTGCCGTTATCCCAATAATAAATGTGCTTCCCGTCGGGATTATCTTCAACAAAACTGCCCTTGAAATAACACAAACTATCCCATTTTACACCGTCAAATTCAACATAATAATAGGTCCACATTCCGTTCCGCAGCCCGTCCCGGTATGTTCCCCTGATATAGGTGTCTCCGATTTGTTCGAACCAGGGTCCATCTTCATTCCCATTTATAAATTCCCCTTCCTCTATGACCTTTCCGGTTTCATCGTATGTTGTAGATAAACCATCCCGTAGCCCGGCATGATACGATTCCTCCCTTAACAATTGGCCGGTGTCAAAATACCATTTCCATGATCCTTCAAGCTTTCCTTGTTTATTAAATCTGCCGGTCTGTTCTATTTTGCCATTGGAATGATAATACTTCCATTCCCCAATTTGCTTTCCGTTATCATAATTCCCTTCAGCCTTCAGATTTCCATCAGGATAAAAATCTTTCCAGGGACCATCCCGGTTACCATCATCTTTGACTATTCCTTCACCAATCACATTGCCATTCTGAAATAAAAACGATTTTTCTACTTTTCCTGTTGAATCATAAATACGTTTTACTCCCTCCGGTATCCCATTCCGGAACATGGCGTTTATCTTAACCTTTCCGTTTGGATAATATTCATTCCTGATATCCAGTTTTTGGATTTCCTGAGCTTCAGGCTGGATAATATCATCAATATATTTAGAAATTTTTATCAGGTCGCCATTTTCGGCATATTCCTTAAAATACCCGTTTTTCTTATCATCTTTGTACACACCTTCTGTCTGAACAATACCGTCGGGATAAAAAAGATACCAGCGGCCTTGTTTGCGCCCGTTTCCGTCCTTACGGTTAATTCTTAAGCGATCAACAATAAAGCCCCTCTTATATTCAGTGAGTGTGATGATGGTGCCATCTGATCCGTATTCCTTCCCAAAACCCTGTTCCTGGCCCTTTAAAAAAGGAATATCCTGTTTGATTTTTCCATCCGGATAATAATACCGGGTATATCCTTCCTTAATATCATTTTTGAAATTTTCCCGGATGATCTCCTTATCCAGATAACTGGTCTTGATTCCGTTTTTCTTTCCATTTTGATACGTTATTTCAAGAATCAATTTACCTTCTTCATTGTAAAATTTCCAAAGACTATCCAACTCAAAATTTATTCTGTTTCCTTCCGATTTTATTTTTCCGCTCTCATAATAGGATATCCAATAACCTTCCGGTCTTCCCTTTTTTATCATTCCCTCGCTGGAAATTTTTCCGTTAGGATAAAAGTATTGCTGCTTATGAAATTGATTAAGTGTGTCTTGCCCATAAACAGATGTCAAAGCAATAAGAAAGAAAAGTAAAAAATTGAGGGATAAATATCTATAAAATATTTTCATTGAATATTGTTATCTTCTACTTCGACAACTCCAACATTCGCAAGATAGGTTTCTTTGCCCTTTCTATCAGGTTTGTTGATAATTTTATTTCCGGAGATTCATTTTTAAGACATAAAAATAATTTTTCCATCGTATTTAATTTCATATAAGGGCAATCGTTGCAAGAACAAGTTTGATCAGTAGGAACAATTAAAAATTCCTTTTCAGGTGACGCCTTTTTCATCTGGTAAAGAATTCCTGTTTCAGTCGCTACTATGAATTTTTTAAAATTGCTTTTTATTGTATACTGAAGTAATCCGGTAGTAGAACCAACATAATCTGCCAATTCAAGAATGACTGCCTGACATTCAGGATGAGCAATTAATTGGGCATCGGGATTCATCTCCTTTAATTTTATGACCTGTTCAATTTTTATAATATCATGAACTTCACATGTTCCATTCCATAAAACCATGTTTCTGTCTGTTATCGAATTAATGTATCCTCCCAAATTCTTATCCGGGGCAAATACTATTTTTTGTTCCCTGGGTAAGGATTCCACTATTTTAACAGCATTGCTCGATGTACAAATAATATCAGACATGGCCTTAATCTGGGCCGAACAATTGATATATGAAATGATCACATGCTCCGGATATTTTCTCAAAAATTCTCTGAAAAGGTCAGGTGGACATGAATCAGCAAGTGAACAGCCCGCATATAAATCAGGAAGAATCACTTTTTTAGTGGGATTTAGTATTTTAGCAGTTTCAGCCATAAAATGAACACCGCAGAACACAATCATATCTGCATTTGTTGTTCGTGCATTTTGCGATAGTCCCAAACTATCACCAACAAAATCAGCAATTTCCTGAATTTCAGGAATCTGATAATAATGCGCTAAAATAACTGCTTTTTTTTCTCGTTTTAATTTAAGAATGGAATCTACGAGGTTGCCCGTCAGCTTTCTTTTCATTCTTCAGTAATATTAAATAAGTCTATTTTATTTATGTTTATTATAATAGCAGTGAATAGTGTTGATTTGTTTTTTAAAAAAAGTTTTGTTTTGATAAAATGATTAATTCATAAACAAATTATGAACATCAATTTTTTTTTAATTGTTTATATATAAATTTTTTAACCTAATTTATTAAAAATGTTAATAATGTTCGTTGTTGAAAAAATCATGGATGTTTAGCCTTTCTTTTTTGTTGAAAGAAATTAAAAAGAAAACGTTTCTCATCAATCTTCATTCATTTAACGACCTTCTTATATAATTAACCGGATTTTATAAATATTTAGGAACAAAATTACTCACTTGTGAACAAATCAAGGTTAAAAATTTAAAAAATTGATTCAGAGCAGGATATTTCTTTATGTTTACATTTGTCTTGAAAAATATTAACAATGGACGAAAAAATCTGGAAAATTGCTATTGGCGGAGATCATGCCGGATTTCGAATGAAAGAATATATAAAACAAGTCCTTGAGCTTTCGAATTTTAAATTTGAAGACTACGGAACATTTTCTGAGGAAAGTGCAGACTATCCCGATATTGCCCATCCACTTTCTGAGGCCGTTCATGCAGATAAATTCAAATTTGGCATTCTTATTTGCGGAAGTGGTAACGGCATGGCCATAGTGGCTAATAAATATAGAACAATCAGGGCCGCAATTTGTTGGAGTGAAGAAATAGCAAAGCTTGCCCGCACGCATAATGATGCCAATATCCTGGTTCTTCCTGCCCGGTTTATTAGTCAGGAACAGGCTGTCTGTTTCTCAGAAATTTTTTTAAAAACAGAATTCGAAGGCGGTCGCCATCAGAAAAGGATTGAAAAAATTTCTCACTTACTTTAACTGGTAAAAAATGAACTATATATACCAGAGATTTCTGGAAGATGCTGAAAAAATATCGTTTGATCCGGAACACCGGAAAAGATTAAACTATAATATTGGCCGGTATGATGAACAGGTTAACCGCGGTAAAGACCAGTATCAGAATATGGAACTGGCAAAACGGCGTGCGGCTAATTTAAAGCATAAAGTCATAAACAACCTGGATAAATATCTGGTGGAATTTGAGAATAATTTCAGCAAGCGTGGCGGTAAAGTTCTATGGGCTCCGAATGAAAAGGATGCCCAGCGCGAAATCATGCATATTTTGAAAAAAGCGAGAGCACAAGTTATTGTCAAACAAAAAACAATGGTCTCCGAAGAGCTCGAACTCAATGAACTTTTTGAAAAGAACAAACGGGAAGTATTTGAAACAGACCTCGGTGAATTTATCGTGCAGCTGGCAGGGGAAAAACCGTACCATATACTGACACCGGCTATGCACAAATCCAAAGAAGATGTGGCTAAGCTTTTCCATGAAAAATTCAATATGCCGGCCGACAGCAAGCCAGAACAAATAACCCAATTTGTCAGGGAAAAACTTCGTGGTGAATTCATTCGTGCTGATGTTTGTATTACCGGAGGTAACTTCCTGATTGCTGATGTTGGCGCTGTCGCACTTACTGAAAACGAAGGAAATGGCTTGCTCTGCATGGCTTTTCCTAAAATTCATATTGCCATAGTTGGAATTGAAAAACTTATTCCTTCACTTGAAGATCTGGATCTCTTTCTTCCCTTGCTTGCCCAACATGGAACAGGTCAGAGTATAACCGTTTACAATAATATCGTCTTTGGCCCGCGGAACGAGTTTGAACCTGATGGTCCTGAAGAAATGTATGTGATTTTACTTGACAATCGGCGTACCGAATTGCTTAAATTCAAAGAACAACGACGCGCACTTTCATGCATTCGCTGTGGCGCCTGTCTGAATGGTTGTCCTGTTTACCGGAGCATTGGAGGATATACTTATAAAACCACTTATTCTGGTCCGGTAGGGTCGGTGATTTCCCCACATTTCCTTGGACTAAAGGAATTCAATCATCTTAGTTTTGCCTCTTCTTTGTGTGGAAAATGTACCGAAGTATGTCCTGTAAAAATTCCGCTTCATGAGCTTCTTTTACACAACAGACATGAAGCAGTCTTAAAAAAATACACCTCTTACCCATGGCGAACCGTTGTTACCGCATGGAAAATAATGATGCTTCATCGCTGGATGATCGACCGACCTAAAGCCGGTCTTAAAAATAAGCTGATACACCGGTTCGGGAAAAAAATGTGGGGTCCCAGAAGAACCTTACCCAGGTTCGCCCAGAAAAGCTTTAAACAGCAATGGAAAGAAAGAAATCCTTAGGAAAATTTTTTTAATATCGAAAGGATCGATCCCAGATATCCCGATCCGAAAAGGTTCAGATGTACCAATAAGGGATAAAGGTTATATAAATCCAATCGGGCCCGCCACCCTTTTTCCAAAGGAAAAACTTCATCATATGACGTATAAAAATCGGAACTGAAGCCTCCGAAAAGGGTAGACATGGCAAGGTCAATTTCCCGATGTCCATAATATACTGCCGGATCAATCAAACAAGGCCTACCTGTTTCCGAGGTGATGAAATTCCCACTCCACAGATCCCCGTGTATTAATGCGGGATTTTCTTTTGGAAAGAGATCTTTTAAACGGGGAAAAAGCAGGTCAAATTGTTTTCTTGTATTTTCAGACAGTACGCCGGAATTCCGCGCTAACATAATCTGATATTCCAACCGTTCTTCCACAAAAAAAGAGTTCCAGTCATCATGCCATTTGTTTTGTTGGGGTAAAGACCCAATGTAATTGGCGTGATCAAGGCCGAAACGACTATTGGAATTCTTGTGTAACATAGCAAGCGAACGACCAAAATCAGCCATAAAATCCGGAATCCTGCGGGAAGCTTCGATATATTCCAGTAATAAATAACTGTATTGCGTCAATGTCACCGCCCCGACTACCGCCGGTACTCGTATTTTTCCAGTATGCTCAAGCAAAGAAAGCCCCTTTGCTTCTGTTTCAAACATGCCCGGAAATGCCTTGGCAAGATTGAATTTCAGACAAAATGATCCCTGGTCGGTTGATAAAAAATACACCCGGTTTATAGAGCCTCCACTGAGCGGCCGTACAGCATAAATCTGAAAGGATAAGGCTTTTTCTATTTCAGTAGGAAGCATTTACACCAAGGTATGGTGGTGAAAAGAGCCCTTGCGACTCAATATGCGATCGATGAAAAATAGAAAGACAACAGAAACCCCGATCAGAACCCCCAAAGAGATATATTTAGAAATGAAGAAGTTTTTAAGGCTGGTAAATAATGTTTCAAAGTATGGAATTAAATAAGTGGTCCAATATTCTTTACCTGGCAACCAACTAAGAATAGGCAAATCTGAAGTAAAGAAAATAAAAGCAACAATAAGGGTTACAACCAAATATGGAATCACGGACCTGGCCATAAGAAAATATGGTTTTTCTACCGGAGCATTTTCTGGAGCTAACCTGATTTTTTCCATTACACGATCAACAAAATCATCGGATGGTTGTTCGAGGGGGCTGTTTTGGATCAGTTTCCCGATAAATTCGTCATTCAATAAATCATCCTTTTCCATGGTCCATTAAATATTAGTATTTCACTAATTTAACCGTTGCGTCATCATGATGGAAAGTTCACCATACAATTTTTTCCGGATCCGATGTAATCTTACTTTGACATTAGACATCGAAAGACCGGTAATGTTACTTATCTCCTCAATTGAATTTTCACCATGATAAAATAAAGTGATTAAAAGATTTTCATCATCCGAAAGACTTCTCATTGCCCGCTCAATCATAATTTTTTGTTCTTCGGGTTCTATCTCGTCAGCGCCAGGGAAAAAACCGTCTTCAGAATAATTATGGATTAAATAATTATCCATAGGAATAAATTCAAGTTTCTTTTTTCGGGTTTTGGATATAGCAGCATTATATACAATTCGGTAGAGCCATGTAGAAAATTTTGATTTCTTTTCAAATGTTTTCAACGATTGATATGCTTTTAAAAAACTATCCTGTGCCACCTCCTCTGCATCCTCCCGACTATTTAATATCTTAAGTGCAATAGAAAAAACAAGATTTTTGTGTTTGGAAACCAGCCCTGCATATGCCGAAACATCCCCGGCCAACACACGATCGATATAAAAATTGTCGTCCTGGTATTTCATCCGAAAAATTAGACGGCCAGTTTTAATTGAAGTTACAACCGCCTACACAAAGTTACAGTAAAATCAGAAAAGTTTGATATTTGATTTTGCAATCGTATTGAAAAGAATCTGAATGACATCCGTAGATCTGTAACCTATACGCTACCGCTGCGTCAAAATAATCGTTAACGGAAAAACAAACCAAAATTTTACGGAAATGAATAATGAATTTTTAATTCCGATTGCGTTCTTTGCCATGGTCTACGGAATCGTATACCTGTTTGTACGGAAAAAGGAACGCCTGGCGCTGATACAACAAAGCGCCGATGCCAGCATCTTCGAATCAAACAAAAATGAACCCTCTTCATTAAAATGGGGGCTGCTTCTGGTAGGAATAGGTATTGGCATCCTGCTTGGTAAGGTATTGGCGGTATACACAACATTGGACGAAGAACCGGCTTTCTTCTCCATGATCTGCCTGTTTGGTGGTTTTGGCCTCATTATTTACCACTTATTGGCTAAAAAGTATGAAGGACCCCCACTCAAGAAATAAAAATTATACACAACCTGCTCATTGTAACTCTCCCGGATCAGCCGGAAAGCTTCCGGGGGAGTTCTTTTTTCCTAGAATAAAAGACTGCTGAACGGAATAGACAGGACCGGAGTTTTGTAACTTGCTTTCAAAAAGGATAATTTCATTTATTTGTTCATAAATAGAGGGGGTATCTTTGAATTGTGCAAATATTCGTTGAAAATATTTTTTGTCCCGGAGTGCTTTGATCCGCCCCAGTGTCAGATGAGGTACAAGGTTTTGACGATCGAAATCGAAACCGGCTGAACCCAAATCTATTTTCAGTTCTTTCATAATCGCTTGCAAAGTCTGTCCGGGTTCAATTCCTGCCCAGATAACCCGGGGAGAATAAGAACTACCAAAGAGTCCAAAACCTGAAAGCCGGATTGAGAAAGGATTCGTTTTTTCAGCAAGTTTTCTCAAAACTGAATTGATCAAAACGGCCTTCGTATCCTCTGTTTCTCCGAAAAAGTGAAGCGTTATATGAATATTTCGTTCTTCAACCCATTTAATCTGTTCATGGCATAATGCTGTTTTCATTTCCTGGTAATTTTTCAGGAATCCGGAATCCGGATGAATTTTTATCGCTGCAAAAAGACGTTTCATTTCAAAAAAGTTGTTAATTTTGTACCCACAGCGGGGGATTAGCTCAGTTGGCTAGAGCGTTAGACTGGCAGTCTAAAGGCCAGGGGTTCGACTCCCCTATTCTCCACAAAAACTTTCAAAGCCCCCTTTTATCATAGATGTCAGGGGGCTTTGTTGTATGGGGAAAGCTTTAATTTTCCCAGCTCATATATGGCTTTTTAGAAAGATAAGCATTATAGTATCGCTCATCTCCGGTAACCTCTTTCCCGAGCCATTCAGGTTTTTCAAAAACATCCTCAGGTCTGTTAAGTTCTATTTCCGCTAAAAGCAGCCCTTCATTCAGTCCCACAAATTTATCTACTTCAAAAATATAATTTCCTACGGGAATCCGGTACCTGGTTTTTTCAATCCGCTCCCTTGTATATAACTCAAGCAGTTCATGTGCATCTTCCACTGGAATCGCATATTCGTATTCGGGGTGGGTAATGGTTTTGGAATTTCCCTTTATTGTAATAAACCCGTTTTTACCGGTCATTCTAACTCTGACAACCTTATCATCGTCTATACTTAAATAACCCTGAATGTATAAAACGCCCTGAGGTTTAACCGTCAGCGACCACTTTTCTTTGTCTACCAGAAACTTCCGTTCAATCTCAAGATTTTTCATGGGAATCAGAATTGCCTGGTGTAAAATACAACTTTTCCGGAAAACCAAGAAAAAAAACACACTGCACGACTAACCATTTGCGTATTACAACCGCTTAAGTTCCGAGAAATTGATATTTGAGATATTGGAAAAATACGTAACTTTGTTTTGTTAATTAATTAACAATAATTTCATGAAGCCAACATACATTGACCATATTGGGATTGCAGTTAAAAGTTTAAAAGAAAGTATTCCCCATTACGAATCCCTGCTTGGCACCCGTTGTTATAAAATTGAAGAGGTTAAAGATCAACGCGTTAAGACTGCATTTTTTTTGATTGGCCAAACGAAAATTGAATTACTGGAATCCACTGACCCGGAAGGTCCGATAGGGAAATACCTGGAGAAAAAGGGAGAGGGAATCCATCATCTCGCCCTGGCAGTTGAAAATACAACAGATGCATTATACGAAGCAGGACAGGAAGGAATAATTTTAATTGATACGACTTCCCGCAAGGGAGCTGATGGAATGAATATAGGTTTTTTGCACCCAAAATCCACGCATGGTGTCCTTGTTGAGCTTTGTAGTAAATAACTCTGGAAATTGGTAATCTATCCTTATCTTTGCGCGTGGAACGTGTGCCCTTTTGGTGGTTACATAATGCAGCGTTAATTTTACAAAAGTATTGTTACTCTTGCTGGAAGTGCCATTATTATCAGGTTTATATCTGATTTTTACTATAGGAAAATGCTGATCATTGGAATTGCCGGAGGATCTGGCTCGGGAAAATCAACTGTCGTAAAACAGGTTATAAAACACTTGCCAAAGGAAACAGTTACTGTTATACCACAGGATGCTTATTATAAAGACAACGGACATAAATCTTTTGAAGAACGGGCAAGGATCAATTTTGACCACCCCACTTCTATAGAATGGAGTCTTCTCATCCGGCAATTGGAAATCCTGAAAACAGGAGTTCCTATTGAAATGCCAATTTATTCTTACGTTACCTGTGCCAGGTCAAAAGAAACCATCCCGGTCAGGCCCTCAAAAGTAATCATAGTGGAAGGAATTCTCATCTTGACCAATCCACGTCTTCGGAATAAAATGGATATCAAGGTTTTTGTCGACGCCGATGGTGATGACCGGTTAATGCGGATTATCTGGCGGGATATTGAAGAACGCGGACGTTCATTCCAGCAGGTTCTTGAACACTACGGAACTTTTGTCAAACCAATGCACCTGCAATTTATTGAACCCACCAAGCGCTATGCCGATATCATCGTACCACAAGGTGGGCAAAATAAAGTTGCTATCGACCTTTTATCGTCCCGTATTAAAACACATATTAATCTTGATGCATTCGACATAAAACCATCCGGAACCGGCTTGAGCAAAAAATAATCCACCTGTTTAAAAATTCTCCTGCATTTTCCTGTTACAAATCGCTTGTTTGGTTTATACTCCGGTCCGCATCGCCTCGACAGGATCAAGCTTTGAAGCTGAATAGGCTGGTAAAATTCCCGAAATCAATCCGATAATCGCGGATACTCCAATGCCAAGAATGATGTTTCCCTGGGTAAGAATTAGTGTAAAAGAGGTGGTATTTGATATAACTACGGTCAAAATGAGAATAATCAACAATCCAATTATTCCTCCAATGAGTGAAAGAAAAACAGCCTCGAACAGGAACTGGAAAAGGATAAAATAATTTTTTGCACCCAATGCTTTTTGAATGCCAATAATATTGGTCCGTTCTTTGACCGATACAAACATAATATTGGCAATGCCAAATCCACCCACCAATAAGGAAAACCCCCCGATGATCCAGCCAACAGTGGCGATGATTCCGAATAAACTGTCAAATCCCTTTGAAATAATATCGGTTTCGTTGATTGCAAAATTATCTTCAGCAGAAGGCTTCAATTTTCTGATCGAACGCATGATACCGGTCAACTCATCCCGAAGTTCATCGTTTGAAACAAGAGGTTTTGCCTTAACAACAATAGTGGCATCCATGTCCTTAATGTCGATAATTGTTTTAAAATAGTTGATGGGTAAAAAAACCACCTTGTCGTTTGAGTTCCCAAAAAAATCCTCCCCCTCTTTCTTGAGAACCCCGATTACCTCAATGTTCCGGCCGAAAATCTTGATCTTCTTGCCGATAGGATCACCTTCCGGGAAAAGACTTTTAGCAATCTCATCACCGATCACAACAATGTTTTTCCCACTGGCCGATTCTGATGTGGAAAAATAACGGCCGTCGATCAATTCAAATTTCCACACCTTGTCAAAATCTTGTGTTACACCCAAAACCCCAATATTTTCAATATAATTATCCCCATACTTTACCGTCTTATTTACCTGTACCATGAATGCAACGGCCTCGGCCAGATTACTCCGTTTCTCTATTTCACGCAAATCATCGAGAGAGGTTTCTGGCCTTTGCCAATACTTCCACCATGGATAATCACCACCCATAGCCCAAGGCCATTTTTGAACATATAAAACATTGCTACCCAATGATGCAATGCTCTTGCGGATAGCATTTTCCATCGAATCGAAAACAGTAAAAACCGAAATGACACAAAAAATACCAATTGTAATCCCAAGCAAAGAAAGGATTGTTCGTACTTTATTAACAATAATTGCTTGAAAAGCAAATAAATAACTTTCTCTAATCAACCTTAAAATCAAAATCATAGAAAAAATAATTTTCGATTAAAGAACGGTAAAGATAATATATAATTGCCATCCTTTTGTGGGTCATTGCAGCTACGTTTTTTTTTGGTATCATTGCAAGGCTCTCCAACTCTGGAAAATAAGACGCCGACAAATATTAATCGTTACAAAACAATAAAAATGACAGACCAGGTGAAAATCAAATCCGCGCTGATTTCTGTTTATGCCAAGGAAGGAATAGCAGAAATAGCACATAAACTGATCTCTTCCGGTATTCAGATTTTTTCTACCGGTGGAACCTATGATTTTTTAATTAAAAACGGAATCCCGGCAACTTCCGTTGAATCCGTCACTGCATATCCCGCAATATTAGGTGGACGAGTAAAAACGTTGCACCCCAAAATTTTTGGAGGTATTTTGTGGCGAAGGGAATTGCTGACAGATATAAATGATGTTGAAAAATATGAAATTCCTTCTATAGACCTGATCATTGCAGACCTTTATCCTTTTGAAAAAACAGCGTCCTCCACGGATATTGAACAGGAAATTCTTGAAAAGATCGATATTGGCGGCATTTCATTGATACGTGCAGCCGCAAAAAACTTTACTCATGTGGTCGTAATTCCTTCTGCTGATTTTTATTTCGAATTAAAACAGATCCTGGGGGATAACAACGGCATCACAAACATCAGCCTCAGACGTCACCTTGCTACATGCGCCTTTAATATTTCTTCTCATTACGACACTGCAATCTTTAACTATTTTAACAGGAATGAAAAGATCCACGCATTCAAACAAAGTATACTTGAATGGTATCCTTTACGATATGGTGAAAATCCGCATCAAAGCGGGATGTTTTATGGTGATTTGAAACAGGTTTTTCAACAACTTAATGGCAAAGAATTATCCTATAATAATCTGGTCGATGTAGATGCTGCCATTAATCTGATGAATGAATTCCCAGATCCAACGGTTGCTATTATAAAACACACCAATCCTTGCGGAGTGGCAAGCCGGTCAACACTGAAAGAGGCATACGTTGATGCCTTGGCTTGTGATCCGGTTTCGGCTTTTGGCGGTATTATCATTGCCAATCGCCCTGTTTTAAAAGAAGCAGCCAATGAACTGAATAAACTTTTTTTTGAAATAGTAATTGCTGAAGAATATGAAAACGATGCCCTTGAACTCTTAAAATCAAAGAAAAATAGAATAATTTTGCGCAGAAATTCGATGAGGTTCCCGGAATGGCAGTTTAAAACAATTCTGAATGGAGTTCTTGCCCAGGAAAAAGACCTTCATTCTGAGCAGGCGATTGATTTTCAGCATGTAACCACAAATAAACCGATACCGTCGGAAATCGAGGAATTGATTTTTGCAAATAAAATTGTGAAACATTTGAAATCAAACACAATAACCCTGGTAAAGAACCGTCAATTAATTGGATGTGGAATGGGACAGACATCCAGGGTAGATGCACTCAGACAAGCAATTGTCAAAGCCAGAGCTTTCGGATTCGACACTGAAGGAGCTATAATGGCATCAGACGCCTTCTTCCCTTTTGCCGATTGCGTGGAAATCGCCCACGAAGCCGGAATTTCAGTTGTACTACAGCCGGGAGGCTCTATACGGGATTCCGATTCCGTGAAATTTTGCAACGAACATCAAATGTCAATGGTATTCACAGGAATACGACACTTTAAACACTAAAACATATAATCCATGGGATTGTTCACCAAAGAAATTGCAATCGACCTTGGAACCGCCAATACCATCATCATTTATAATGATAAAGTAGTTGTTGACGAACCCTCCATTGTTGCTATCGAAAGAAGTTCAGGAAAAATTATCGCAGTCGGTAAAAAGGCACAGATGATGCATGGGAAAACCCATGAAAATATAAAAACCATACGACCATTACGGGGTGGAGTCATTGCTGATTTCCAGGCAGCAGAACATATGATCCGGGAGATGATAAAAATGATCGATCTGCGAAAATCCTGGTTTCCACCGGCGCTAAAAATGGTTATTTGCATCCCATCCGGAATTACTGAAGTTGAAGAACGTGCCGTTAAGGACTCTGCGGAACAAGCAGGCGCAAAAGAGGTCCGGTTGATTCATGAACCCATGGCGGCGGCCATCGGAATTGGAATCGATGTACTGGAACCTGTGGGCAATATGGTGATCGACATTGGCGGCGGGACCAGTGAAATTGCTGTGATCGCACTTGGCGGTATCGTAAACAACAAATCAATCAGGATCGCCGGGGATGAATTCAATACCGACATAGAAGAATACATGCGGAAACAACATAATATAAATATCGGAGAACGCACCGCAGAGCGCATTAAAATTGAAGTTGGTGCCGCATTGGCCGACATTGACAATCCTCCTCCCGATTATGCAGTACATGGACGCGATTTGCTTACTGGTATACCCAAAGAAGTCATTGTAAACCATGCTGAAATTGCCCATTGTCTTGATAAATCTGTAGCAAAAATTGAAGCTGCCGTACTCAATGCCCTTGAAATGACGCCGCCTGAACTGGCCTCTGATATTTATGAAACCGGAATTTATCTTACAGGAGGAGGAGCTTTGCTACGGGGACTGGATAAGCGGTTGCATCTGAAAACGAAACTCAAAGTTCATGTAGCCGAGGATCCACTTAGGGCTGTTGCCCGCGGAACAGGCATAGCGCTAAAAAACTTCGATAAATTTACCTTCCTCATTAAGTAGAGGGCCAAATGCAAAATCTTTTTGAATTTCTGAGGAAGCACTATTTTTATTTCCTTTTCCTGCTTCTAGAGAGCCTTTCATTATTCCTATTGGCTGACTATAACGAATTCCAGAGAAGTTCGCTCTATTCTACCTCTCATGCTATTTCAGGCTCTGTAAATAATGTTTTCAGCAGTATTTCCGAATATTTTTCCTTGCGGAAAACAAACAAGGTACTCGTTGAAGAATTAGCCAAGCTCCATTCACGGCTGCCCGAAGCATATTACCAAACAGATACCGTTAGCCATTATAGGAAGGATTCAATCATTTCCTTGGAATATAAATATATAAGCGCAAAAGTCATCAGTAATTCAACCAATAAGCGGAATAATTTTCTGATGATAAACAAAGGAAAAATTCATGGGATTCAAAACAATATGGGTGTGATAATTGGCAATAAAATCGTTGGACAAGTCATCAGCGTTTCGCCCCATTTCAGCTGGATTATGTCCATTCTGAATAAGGATAGTCGTGTATCGGGTAAATTCAAAAAAAACAACCAACTGGTAAATGTTGAATGGATTGGAGGTAATTACCGGAAAGGCCAGGTAAAAGAAATTCCAAAACACATTGTAATTATGGTGGGCGATACCATTATTACAAGCGGAAATTCCGATATTTTTCCTGAAGGACTCTTAATTGGTACAATTTCTAATTTTACAATTGCACAGGATGAAAATTTTAACAATGGCGAAATTTTCTTTTCAACCGACTTTAACAGCCTGGGATATGTTGAGGTCGTAATTGATATTATGCGAGCCGAAAAAGAAGAATTGAAGGCTTCTTTTAAATCACAATGACATAGATTTATTTGTATACCCCATACTCTATGGATATAACATCAAGAACCGTTTTTTTGAACATTGTCAGGTTTTTCTTTCTTATCTTTTTCCAGGTATTGATTTTGAATCATTTAAATTTAGGAGGATATATAAATCCTTATTTTTATGTTTTTTTCATTCTTTTATTGCCATTTGAAACCCCTCGCTGGTTATTGCTGCTATCCTCTTTTTTTCTTGGCCTCGGGATTGATCTTTTCACAAATACCTTAGGTCTCAATGCTTCCGCCAGCGTTCTTACAGCATTTGCACGGCCATTCGTAATCTCGATCATCTCTTCAGGCACGGAATCACTCATTGGTAATACTCCTTCCTTGAAAAACCAGGGCCTCAAATGGTTTCTTTATTATACCATTTCGCTGGTGTTGATACATCATTTTGCGCTATTTTATTTGGAAATTTTTCGATTCGAAGAATTTTTTCAAACCTTCGTCCGTTTATTACTGAGTAGCACTTTTACGATTCTACTCATTTTAATCAGTGAATACCTGATGTATCCGAAAACAAAATAAAAACCCGGTTCTTATTAAGTACCGGGTTTTTGATTAAAGCCTGAGGTTTCGAGCGGAGTCGAACCGCTGTATACGGTTTTGCAGACCGCTGCCTAGCCACTCGGCCACGAAACCTTTTTAAAAAGGGCCAGCAAAAGTACAAAAAAATTTGCAGAATCCACAAATCATTTCTTCCACCGGGTCTTATAACATACCTGATGGATTTTACCACCCAGGGGGGGATTGTTCTTTGCAATTTTTAAACTGATGTATACAATGGAAGGATAAGCAGAACGAATCGATTCAACTATTCGCCGTGCAACATGTTCCAATAAATGTGACTTCATTCCCATCTCGTGTTTTACCTTTCGATAGATGCCTGCATAATCGACAGTATCCTGAAGCCGGTCCGACACTTCAGCTACATTTGTATCCGATTCTACTTCGAGATCAAGTATAAATTTTGTACCGATAATTTGCTCTTCCTTAAAACATCCGTGAAAAGCAAAAAATTCCATGCCTTCAAGTTGTATCGTTCCCATTTGGTATCATTTTTAACGGCCGAAATTATCAAATTCCCCTGAATTCCACAGCCGTTTCTTTAAAATTCAGTAAGTTTGCGCCATTATTTACGACCCTTTATTTCAAAATTTTTATGGGAGAAAATCAAATAAGGAACGAGGAGAAGCGGTCGCTCAACTTCATCGAGGAAATCATCGAAGAAGATATCAGGACTGGGAAAAATGAGAGCCGGGTTCATACACGCTTCCCCCCGGAACCCAATGGATACCTTCATATCGGTCATGCTAAATCGATTTGTTTGAATTTTGGGCTTGGAAAAAAATATAATGGAAAAACCAACCTCCGTTTCGATGATACAAATCCGGTGAAGGAAGACATAGAGTATGTGGATTCCATTATGGAAGATGTTAAATGGCTCGGCTTTGATTGGGAAGATCGGCTTTTTTATGCATCGGATTACTTTGAACAGCTATACGAATATGCCCTTATCCTGATCCGTAAAGGTAAGGCTTTCGTTTGTGATATGAATGCGGAGGAGATTGCCGAAACCAGGGGTACCCCGACTCGTCCTGGAATTGAAAGCCCATACCGCAACCGGACAATTGAAGAAAATTTTGAACTTTTTAGCCAAATGCGTGCTGGCTTTTTTCCCGATGGAACAAGGGTATTACGGGCAAAAATCGGCATGAACTCACCCAATATGCATATGCGGGATCCGGTTTTATACCGGATTCTACATGCGACTCACCATCGTACCGGTGATAAATGGTGCATTTATCCGATGTATGACTTTGCCCATGGACAATCCGATTCAATTGAAAGAATAACCCATTCCATTTGCACCCTTGAATTTGAAGTACATCGCCCGCTGTATGATTGGTTTATCAGGGAAATCGGTATTTATGCACCGCGGCAAATTGAGTTTGCCCGACTTAATTTAAGCTATACCGTGATGAGCAAACGAAAACTGCTCGAACTGGTCAGAGATGGCTATGTCAACGGTTGGGACGATCCCCGTATGCCCACTGTTTGTGGACTTCGTCGCAGAGGTTATACCCCAGAATCGATCCGTAATTTTGCCGATATAATCGGCGTTGCAAAACGCGACAATGTAATCGATGTCAGCCTGCTTGAATTTTGTATTCGTGAAGATCTGAATAAACGTGCAAATAGGATTATGGCTGTGCTTAACCCCCTGAAAGTAATAATTGATAATTACCCGGAGGGTCTTGTAGAAGAAATGGAATCAATGAATAATCCGGAAAATGAAAGCCAGGGGAAACGAAAAGTTCCGTTTTCCAAAGTACTTTTTATAGAACAGGAAGATTTTATGGAAAATCCTCCCGGAAAATTTTTCAGACTTGCCCCCGGACGGGAAGTACGGTTAAGATCAGCCTATATCATTCGCTGTGAAAATTTCGTTAAGGACCCTGAGACGGAGAAAATCACCGAGATTCATTGCACGTATGATCCATTGACAAAAAGTGGGATGCCAGAAAGCGGAAGGAAGGTCAAAGGAACATTGCATTGGGTGTCTGCGATGCATGCCCTTAAAGCCGAGGTAAGACTTTACGAGCGTTTGTTTACAAAAGAAAATCCGGACGATATGCCCGAAGGGCAAACCTATAAGGATTGTTTGAACCCGAACTCACTTAAATTGGTTACCGGACTGGTTGAGCCTTCTGCCCTTTCGGCTAAGGTATCGGATAAATATCAGTTTGAAAGAATCGGATACTTTTCTGTTGATAAAGATTCTTCCGCGAAAAACCTGGTTTTTAACCGGGTGGTTTCGTTGAAGGATTCTTGGGCAAAAATTGAAAAAATCAAAGAAACATGATTTATAAGCAATATTTTACTTAATTTTGCACCCGCATTGTCCGATGGTGTAACTGGCAACACAACTGATTCTGGATCAGTAGAGTCTAGGTTCGACCCCTAGTCGGACAACACAACCCCGTAAAATCAAATCTTATGGGGTTTTTTCTTCACAATAGCCCTGAATACAGGAACTATGTTTATTTAACATTCACCCATTTTGGATAGTCCTGTTTCTATCCTCGATAAGAATTCCTGCTTGCCCAAAATTTCCGCAACATCCATTATTCCGGGGCCCTGATTTGAACCAACGATCAATAAACGGAGGGGTGTCAGTAATTGCCCCAACTTTATCTGTTTGCGCTCGGTAAAATTTGTTGCAATCACGTGCAAGACATCTTTGTTAAAATCAACCGATAATTTAATTTCCGTAGCAAATTCCCTGACAATTTCTCCGGTGGTTGGCTGCCATATTTTATTCTTGGCCTTCTCGTCAAAGGAAAGAGGGGCTTGAAAGAAAAACCAGGAATTACTCCAAAGGTCTCCTGTCAGATTTGCTCGTTCCTTGGTCAAATGAACAACCCGAAGCACATAATCATCAAGGGCCGAAATATCGCGTTGGGTTAAGTAATTTTTCATGATTCTTAGTAATTCATTATCCGGTTGATGAATAAGATACTGATGATTAAACCATTTTGCTTTTTCTGGATCAAATTTTGAACCATGTTTACCGACTCTTTCAATAGAAAAAGATTGGATTAGTTCTTCCATCGAAAATAATTCCTTTTCAGTTCCCGGATTCCAACCAAGTAAAGCCAGTATGTTAATGAAAGCTTCAGGCAGGTATCCATCTTCCCGATAACCATGGGAAATATCGCCTGTAACAGGATCGGTCCAGGCCAGTGGAAAAACAGGAAAACCCAGGCGATCCCCATCGCGCTTGCTTAGCTTCCCATTACCCTCGGGTTTTAAAATAAGAGGTAAATGGGCAAATTTTGGCATATTCTCTTCCCAGCCAAAAAAACGGTAAAGCAACAAATGCATTGGTGCAGACGGAAGCCATTCTTCACCGCGGATTACATGACTTATTTTCATCAGGTAGTCATCAACAACATTGGCAAGATGATAAGTCGGTAATCCATCGGATTTAAAGAGTACTTTATCATCGAGAGTTCCGGTATGGACCGTTATTTCTCCCCGGATTATATCGTTAAAAACGACAACCTCCTCTTCAGGAATCCGGATACGGACCACATAGGCTTCACCCCTGGCAATGCGGTTTCTCACCTCTTGTTCAGGTAAGCTGAGACTGTTTTTCATCAGCATCCGGGTCTTGAAATTGTATTGAAATTGATCCATCCCCGACGTATGTCCTTGCTTGCGTTTTTCTTCCAGTTCTGCTGCTGAATCGAAGGCATAGTAAGCATGTCCGCTGTTTAAAAGCAATCCGATATGATGTTTATAAAGAGAAGAACGGTCGGATTGACGGTAAGGAGAATATGGACCACCCTTAACCACGTCTTCATCAAAATGAATTCCGCACCAATTCAGCGATTCAATGATGTATTGTTCCGCCCCATTAACAAATCGCTGCCGGTCAGTGTCCTCAATACGCAAAATAAAATCTCCCCCATGTTTACGGGCAAACAGGTAATTGTACAAAGCCGTTCTCACTCCTCCGAGATGTAACGGACCTGTAGGACTGGGGGCAAACCGAACACGAACTTTCTCTGGATTCATTTCACACGTTTATTAATGGAAAGCAAAAATAAGCTATTCTTCCCTTCCCAATGAAAACCAGGGCGGGATATTCGTACTTTTGTATCGTTAAATAAATTTAGATTTTCTATAGTGTTAATCACAACCAAATGCATTTTTAATCTGTACTTTACAAGGAACATGTAAAAGAAAGATGAACGACCAAATTTTACTTCACAAACTTGACCGGTTTATAAAAAAGTATTACCGCAACCGGCTTATCCGGGGAAGCCTTTTCCTTTCGGCCTTCCTGGGTGGAACTTATTTGGTCTTCATAATACTTGAATTTCTATTTCATTTCAACCAAACAATCAGAGCACTTATACTCTTTGGTTATATTTCGGCATCTCTTTTTTTTCTATTCCGCTATGTATTGATTCCCCTCTTTCAATTATTAAAAATCGGCAGGTTTATAAGCTATGATCAAGCTGCTGAAATTATTGGTGATCATTTTATTGATATCCAGGATAAACTTATAAATACCTTACAATTAATCCGACAGCAAAAAACCGATTCTGAACACTCTTCCTTACTTGAAGCCAGTATCGATCAAAAAATCAATAGATTAAAAATATTTCATTTTACTACCGCCATCAATCTTCGCAAAAACCTGAAGTATTTAAAATATGTCAGTATTCCACTGCTAGTACTGCTGCTGCTTGCGATACTTTCTCCACAGACAATTTCGGATCCTACACGACGGATAATACGCTTTAATCAGACATTTGAACGATCTGTTCCTTTCAGGATTGAAATTATCAATAAACAACTCAGCGTGATGCAACAGGAGGATTTTGAGTTGAAAATTAAACTTACAGGGGAGGAAATCCCAACAGAAATTTTCATTCAGACCGGTGGGGTTACTTATAAAATGCGAAAAAACAAAGGTTTTATCTATTCCTATCTATTTAAATCTTTACAATCGGACGTTGTCTTTAAATTTCTCGCCGGAGCATTTTTATCGGAGGAATTTGAATTAAAAGTATATCCTAAACCCATTATACTGAATTTTGGCATCAAAGTTGATTTTCCCGGTTACATAAATAAACCTCCGGAAACTTATGAAAATACCGGCGATATGATTGTCCCCGAAGGCTCAAAATTAAGCTGGACGTTTTACACTAAAGACGTTAATGAGATCAGTTTACATTTTTTAAATGAACGAATCAGCTTACAAAAGCAGGAGACCAACAAATTTACTTACTTCCGAAAATTTTTCACAACCACCCCCTACTCCATTATACCTCGGAACAAATACACATTCAATGTTGATTCACTATTATTCAAAATTTCAGTAATTAATGACGGATTTCCCTCTATCAGTGTTTCGGAAACCGTTGACACGATAATAAAGACGTCGCTGTTTTTTAAAGGAACGATAAAAGATGATTACGGATTTTCGAAACTGACCTTTAATTATTCAACCAATACAGAAAAAGACACAATAAAGCATTCATTTAACTCTATTATTATCCCGATCGTGACAAGCATAAATACCCAGAATTTCTATTATGCAACCAACTTGTCCCAATTAATAAAAGACAATGGTGACAAAATTACATACTATTTTGAAGTCTGGGATAATGATGGAATCAATGGACCAAAATCAACACGCTCTGAACTCCGTACGCTCTCCACTCCCACTTTGAATGAGATTGAAAGTCACACGGATAATAACGGAGAAAAAATAGAAGATGCCCTTGAAACGAGCGTGCACGAATCAGAATCCATTAAACAAACTATGGAGGATCTTAACCGGAAAATGACTGAAAAGAACGTCTTGTCATGGCAGGAGAAAAAAAAGGTTGAGGAATTAATAAAATCCAATGAAAACATCTTAAAAAACATTGAAGAAATAAAGAACCGAAATCTTGAAAACATTCAGAATGAAGAAGAATATTTGAATACAAGTGAAAGGATTCTTGAGAAGCAAAAGCAATTGAACAAATTAATGGATCAACTGCTGACGGACGAGATGAGAAAAATTATGCAGGAAATGAAAAAGCTACTGGACCAGATTGATAAAAACAAGCTTGGGGATCTGATGGAGAAAATGAAAACGAACAATAAGGATTTAGAAAGTCAACTCGATAGAAATCTCGAATTGTTTAAACAGATTGAATTTGATCGAAAAGTTGAAAATCTCATTAACACATTAAAAAGAAATGCAGAGGAACAGGAAAAACTAGCCGATCAAACTGAAAAAAAGCAGGATACTGACACACAGATGAAGGCTGAACAGAAGGAAATAAAAAACTCATCCGATTCGGTATCAAAAAGTTTGAAACAACTCTCTAAGGATAGTCAGAATCTTGAAAGCAAACCCGATATGTCCAAGGCAAGACAGAAACAAGACTCGATTACAAAAAAGCTTGAACGAATAGAAAAACAACTGGAAGGAAAGAGTGCGGGCAAGATTTCAAAAGAGCAGAAAGAAGCTGCAAATGAAATGAAAGAGTTGGCAATGCAGATGGAAGAAAGCATGCAGGAAACTGAAGAAGAGCAGTTAGAGGAAGACGCCTCGAAAATTAGGATGATACTGGAAAACTTAATAAGACTGTCCTATGAGCAGGAGGATCTGATAAAAAATACACGCCTGATCGCTCGAAACGACCCAAAGTATACGGAAATAGTTGAGAGTCAAAAAGAAATGAGTGACAAATTAAGGGGTGTGGAGGATTCTTTGAATGCTATAGCAAAAAGACAGATTATTATTCAACCGATAATTACTAGAGAGGTTGCATCCATCAACCAAAATATTCTCTCAGCGTTAGAATCAATGAATAACAGGACACCATCAAATGCCGTATCGCAACAGCAGTTTGCAATGACATCGATTAATAATCTTGCCCTCCTCTTAAATGAATCTTTAGAAAAAATGAACCAGCAGATGAGTATGAGCATGATGGGTAAAGGGAAGAAGAAATCTTGCCAAAAACCATCTAATTCAAGTGGAAAAGGTTCTATGAAAAACTTAAAGAGCATGCAGCAAAAATTAGGAGAACAGTTACAACAAATAAAAGACGGAATTGAAAAAATGAAAAATGAAGGCAAAGGAAATAAAAGCGGTCAATCGGAGATGAATAAACAAATTGCAAAAATGGCAGCGGAGCAGGAAGCGCTGCGAAATGAAATGCAAAAATACAGAGACGATCTTTTAGAGCAAGGGCTAAAGGATGGTGGGTCCATTAAACAAGCATTGAAAGAAATGGAACAAAATGAAACAGATATAATAAATAAACAAATTACGCAAGAAACGTTGCAAAGACAGAAACAAATAGTTTCACGCATGCTTGAATCAGAGAAAGCTGAACAAATGCGAGATAAAGAAGAAAAGCGAGAGTCCACAGAATCAAAAAACCAGAAATTTAGTAACCCTTTATCAGATTTTAAGTATAAAATAAAACTAAGGTCAGATCAGGAGCTATTACAATTTACCCCTCCGGCCTTAAATGGATTTTATAAAGATAAAGTAAATAATTATATAATTAAAATCGAAAATTAAAATGAAAAAGGATTACAGAGAATTAGTCGTTTGCAATAAAAAGGAAATCCCAAAACTTGAACGATTTGTTGAAGAAATATGCGATTATTATAATATAAATAAGGAGTACTTTGGGAATATTTTACTTGCGACCACCGAAGCCACTTGTATACTTTTTTCGCTTAACAATGAAAAGGGAACAGATGAAATTCTAATTTCTTTCGAACGAACCCCTAAAGGACTAATTTTTAAAATTAGACTCGGAGAAAAAGAATATAATATAGAGGATATGGAAGATGATCTGGATAGGGAAATCAGAAAGCATAAATTGTCAAAGGAAATATTTATTGTAAAAGCGTTGGCTGATGAAATTACCATCTCAATTAATGCAAAAAGTATTATTCTGGTTTTCTATGTAACAAGTATGAATTACGAAAAATCTTTGCAGAGGATAAATAAACTAAAAGAATATTGGGGTAAAAAAGTGACTATAACGTCTAAGAATAATGAAGGAGCGGATTAATTTTTTTAGTGAAAAAACCAAATTTGATTTAGCACAAAAGAACAAGATCCGTGGTTGGATAAAGGCAGTAATTAGAGGAGAAGGCGGTATGCCGGGAGAGTTGAATTTCATTTTCTGTGATGATCGATATCTTCAACGATTGAATAAAAAATACCTGAAGCACGACACACTGACAGATATTATCACTTTTCCACTTGGGGAAGATCAGGGCAGCATCTGTGGAGATATTTTTATAAGTATTGATAGAGTTAAGGATAACGCAAAAAAATATAACCAAAGGACACAGCAGGAAATTCGAAGAGTAATTATTCATGGCATTCTTCATCTGATTGGATATAAGGATAAATCCAAGAAGGAAAGCGAGCTGATGCGCGATAAGGAAGAGTTTTATCTTTCTGAATTGATTGAGAAATAATGAATTCCGTTTCGGAATTTGGTTTCACGTGGAACGACATTAAAAATAATGAAAGAATACGATATTATCGTTGTTGGAGCGGGTCATGCCGGATGTGAAGCCGCAAATGCTGCTGCAAATTTAGGATCAAGGGTGTTATTAATTACTATGAACATGTTAAACATGGCTCAAATGTCATGTAATCCGTCTATTGGTGGTATTGCAAAAGGTCAGATTATTCGTGAAATTGATGCACTTGGCGGTTATTCCGGTATTATTACCGACAGGACTATGATCCAATTCAGAATGTTAAATCACTCTAAAGGTCCTGCTATGTGGAGTCCACGAGCCCAGAACGACAGGGTTCTTTTTTCAATGGAATGGAGGAAAATGCTTGAGTCCAATAGAAACATTGACTTTTGGCAAGACACTGTCTCAGGTATTATAGTGAAGGGAAAAAAAATATATGGATTAAAAACCGGATTAGGAAAAACCTTCAGATGTAAAAGTGCAATTCTTGCAAACGGTACTTTTTTAAATGGCATAATACACATTGGAGAAAAAAGTTTTTCCGGTGGCCGGATAGGAGAGAGGGCAGAAAAAGATTTAACAAATAGTCTAATCAAGCATGGGTTTATATATCAGCGAATGAAAACGGGAACCCCGGTGAGAGCTGATGGAAGGACACTCAACTTTGATAGAATGGAGGAGCAAACCGGAGATGTAAATCCGGGAAGATTTTCTTATACCGAGACGCCAAAATTATCCAACCAAAAAAGCTGTTTTCTTACATATACAAATAGTATTGTTCATGAAATACTAAAAACGGGATTTGATAAATCACCTATGTACACTGGGCGAATTAAAGGGAGGGGGCCCAGATACTGTCCTTCTATAGAAGATAAAATAGACCGCTTTTCAGCCAAAGAGCGTCACCAGTTATTTATCGAACCCGAAGGATGGAATACCATCGAGTATTATGTTAATGGATTCTCTTCTTCCTTGCCGGAAGAAATCCAGTTTAAAGCCTTAAGAAAGGTTGTCGGTTTTGAGAAAGCAAAATTCTTCAGACCCGGATATGCTATTGAATATGATTACTTCCCGCCGCATCAATTGAACTTGAACCTGGAAACAAAAATTATTGAAGGCCTCTTTTTTGCGGGCCAAATTAATGGAACTACTGGCTATGAAGAAGCTGCGGCTCAAGGCATTATTGCAGGGATCAATGCACATCTGAAGATTAATAACAAGCCGGAATTTATTTTAAAAAGATCTGAGGCCTATATTGGAGTGTTGATTGATGACCTTGTGACAAAGGGAACAGAAGAGCCATATAGGATGTTTACATCGAGGGCAGAGTATAGGATTCTATTGAGGCAGGATAATGCCGATTTACGCCTTACCCAGAAATCATATTCACTGGGCTTAGCAACAAAGTCGAGATACGACAGGATGATTGAAAAATATAAAAAAGTGTCTGATTTTATTACTTTATTGAAAGCAACCAACTTGTCTCCGGAAGATGTAAATGTAATACTTGAGCAAAAAGGCACAAATAAGATCAGTCAAAAACAGAAGGCTGCTACCATTTTACTCAGACCTCAGATTTCGTTAAAAGAAATGATTAATGAAATAAGTTCAATTAAACAGTATGCTCAAATTTCCGGAGATATAAGTGAAGAAATAATCGACGAGATAGAAATCCAAATTAAATATGAAAATTATATTGAAAAAGAACAAGAACTGGCAAATAAACTGGTAGCCCTTGAAAATATTCCCTTAAAAGCGGAATTCGATTATATGAAAATCAAATCTTTGTCTTACGAAGCCCGTGAAAAACTTGATAAGATAAAGCCCAAGACGTTAGGGCAGGCAGGCAGGATTAGTGGGGTTTCACCCGCAGATATTTCTGTCTTATTGGTGCATTTCGGTCGGTGATGTTCCACGGGAAACATTTTTATCATGGAAAAATTAAATTCATGTCCGGTTTGCGGAAATTCTGAACTTACTTCCTTTTTATCTGTGGCTGATCATTTTCTAACACAGAAGGTTTTTTCCATCCAGCAATGTGGTGTATGCGGTTTAAAATTTGTCAACCCGCGTCCACAGGAAAATGAAATGGATCTTTATTACCAGACAGACGATTATATATCTCATAATGCTCAAAAAAATAATTTAACGTCTAGGATTTACAGGATTGCAAGGGTGGTTTCAATCAGAAGGAAATACCGTATCATAAAAACACATACAAATGCAGACAGTCTTTTAGATATTGGATGTGGTACCGGAGAATTCTTGCATTATTGCAAAGGGAAAAATATTAAGGTTTATGGTTTGGAACCAAACAGCAAAGCCCGGAATTTTGCCAGAGAAAGCAATCATCTTTCCGTCAGCGAAAAACTCAGCGATTTCGATGGGGCTACAATTTTATTTGATTGTATAACCATGTGGCATGTCCTCGAGCACATTCACGCCCTGAATGAGACCTTGACAATAGTAAAAAAAATGTTGCAGCCACAAGGTATTTTAATTGTGGCTGTTCCCAATTGTAATTCCTGGGATGCACGGCATTTTAAACAATTCTGGGCGGCATATGATGTTCCCCGACATTTATATCATTTTGCCCCATCTTCATTTATTGGGTTGGTAGGAAAACATGGCTTCGACGTAAAAGCAATTCTGCCCCAAAAACTGGATGCCTATTATATTTCACTTTTAAGTGAAAAATATCGCAGCGGAGAATTCAATTATTTCAAAGCCGTTTTGACCGGATTCCGGTCAAATTTTTTAGCACATAAAACTAAAACGGGAACCTCCAGCCTTATTTTCATTCTGACACCAAAAATTACGTAATTTTAGGCCTGCTATTGAACGATTTACCTGTTTTAGCAGAACTTGGTCAATCCACATCCGAAACTCGATTATAGGGGCTCCCGTGGGGTTGTTTTTAATTAATTATAAATCAACAATATAATGAGGTTAATTCATAAATTGGGGAAAAACAATGTTTTTTTATATTTGATACTTTCTTTCTTTTTTTATGGATTAACATATGTTGTTCAGCAATATACAAATGGCGAACCCAATCCAAATTCTTCAGCGAAAATAATCCAGGAGAAAATCATTGATGCTGAAAACAGTTCAAAAAAAGTGCTTGATCATTTTTGTACTAATTTCGATACTATCACCGGTTACACTACCAATCATCCTGATAATTGGATAAAATCAAATATTGACCCTGGAGATTTTTTAATTTTTGTTTATAAACACAACTCGCTTATTTTTTGGAACGATAATAAAATTCCAATTAATGAAAATTTAATTCAAAGTTCAAGAGGCCCGTTCTTTGTCACAAAATTGAAAAACGGTTGGTACGCATTTCAATTTAAAAAGCATGGTTCATTTCTTTGTTATTGTGGGTTTCTCATCCGAAGTGAATTTCCGATACAGAACGATTATATAAAAAATCAATTTTCTCCGCGATTTAATGTTCCCGAATACATCAACATTACACAGGTAAGAAATGATCACCCCGTTTTCTCCGCGGAAGGGAACTATCTTTTTTCAATCGTAATTGGTAAGAATCACAAGCATTCCAATGCAATTTCGGCAATGCTCTTATTCCTGTTTCTCTGCGGGTCATGGTACTTATTCTTTTTTCTTTATAGGGCTTTCCTCAATCTGACCTGGTTGAAAAACAGAAAGGGATTACTTGTATTATTTTTATCGTTTGATATTGTATTGCTCCGAATTGTTCAATTCTATTTTCGCTTTCCGCAGGAATTATACCAATCAGATATCTTTGGTCCTTCCTGGTATGCTTCTTCTGCAATCATGAATTCACTTGGCGACTTTGTTGTCAATGCATTCCTTCTTTTATTACTGGCATTGGTTTTTTTCCATAACCGGCAATCTTTTCATGAAACATACGTCAAGAAATTCGGTAAAACCATCTACCCGGTTATTATCTGCATTTTGCTGTTGGCATTTGCGTTTCAGGCATTGACCCATTTTATAGAGGATGCTGTAGTAAACTCCTCTCTTGCATTAAATTTACAGAATATTGCAGCATTGAACTTCAATAGTTGCTATGGACTTTTTATTATATGTTGTTTGTTTTTTGCCTTTTGGTGTCTCTCTACCGGGGTTTCCCATATCATTTTTTCTTTACAAGTAGGGCTGGGCAAAATATTTGTTGCAGGTGGAATTGCTTTAGTTCTTTACGGAATCATTTGCTTGTGGACGAAATGGCCCTGGCAGATGTTAACTGTTTTATTTTTTACCGGATATCTGCTTTTTCTATTATATATCAGTAAAAAACGCCGACCGCTTTTCACCTTTCAATACCTTTTATTTTTCTTTTGTTTCTTTTCTGCCTATGGTACCTGCATTCTTAATCAGGCCAACCGGGAAAAGGAAAAGGAAAAGCGAAAAGTATTTGCCGTAAAAATGGCTACCCGAAGAAATCCTGTTACTGAGACTCTATATGAGCAATTGGAACGGAAAATGGTCGCTGATTCAATAATTCAGGAAGCGCTCCATTCTTCGTCTGGGGTACAGGAAATAGACCAGGAAAAGATTTCGCAATATATCATTTCGAATTTTTTTACAGATTATTGGACTAAATTCAATGTTCAGGTTACGTTCTGTTATGCAAATAAAAACCTTCAAATCCAACCTCAAGGTTACCTTATCAAGTGCAATGATTACTTCCAGGAAATAATCCGTAACTATGGTGAATCCACGACGTTCAGGAATTTATTTTTTCTTGATTACGGATATGGAGATGAACGTTATTTAATAGCGCTACCAGAATACGAGTTTAATTCCCGGGACAACGCTGGCCCGTGTCTTTATCTTGAATTAAGCATTAAAACGGCTTACAAGGATCTGGGATATCCTGAATTACTTCTGGATAAAACTCGATTCGCCAGAACGGATTTTTCTGAATATGCTTATGGTTTGTATCAATACGATCGTCTGGTTCATGGCGTCGGCGCTTACAATTACAGGATAGATTTAAAACAATACCTTAAATCTGCAAACTCCTGGCCATTTTTCTCCAAAGACGATATGGAACATTATTATTATCGTGTTAACAATTCTACGACCCTGTTGGTTAGTAAAAGTAAAACAACGCTGTTTTTATGGATCACCCCTTTTTCTTACCTTTTTATTTTATTTTCCTTTATCGCTTTCTTGGTTTTCAGTATTGTTAACATTCGCAAAATTGGTAAATTTTCTCCAAAAAGTTTACGCGACCGGCTGCAGGTTTCTATAACCGGAATTCTTATATTAACCTCCATAATTATTGGTGTTGTATTAATTCTTAATATTATAAAAATCAATCAAAAGAAGAACGACGATAATCTTCAGGAAAAAGCATTTTCCGTTCTTACTGAAATCCAGCATAAATATGCAGGAACGCATGAATGGCAAACTAATTCAAAGGAGGAACTGAATGATTTTCTGGTCAAATTGTCAAATGTTTTCTTTACCGACATCAATTTTTATAATAATTACGGTGATTTGATTGCTACCAGCAGGCCACAAATTTTTGCTGAGGGGTTGCTTTCCACAAAAATGAACGCATATGCATTCTGGAAGTTGATAAAGGAAAAAGGATCCTTTTTAATCCATAAGGAAGAAATAGGCAGTTTACAATACAGCTCTGCCTACATTCCATTTTTTAATACCCAAAACCAGTTACTTGGATTTGTCAATCTTCCATATTTTTCGAGACAGGATGAATTAACAAAAGAAATATCAATTGTATTGGTGACCTTCACGAATATTTATATTTTGCTTATTTTATTTGGAGTATTTGTTACTCTATTGATTTCAAATTATATTACCGCTCCATTGACATTACTCGCAAATACGATGTCCCGGTTGCGGCTGGACAGGGTTAACGAAAAAATTAACTGGAAACAATCCGATGAAATTGGTCAGCTTGTCGGCGAATACAACAGGATGGTAGACGATTTAAAACAAAGCGCTGAAATGCTGGCCCGGTCGGAACGCGAAAGCGCATGGCGTGAAATGGCAAAACAGGTCGCCCATGAAATAAAAAATCCGTTGACACCAATGAAGCTGAATATTCAATATCTTCAAAAAGCCTGGGATGAAAAAGCTCCGGATTGGGATCAGCGGCTTGAACGTTTTTCCAAGACCTTGATTGAACAAATTGACACTTTATCGGCAATAGCATCCGGATTTTCTGATTTTGCCCAGATGCCTCCGGAGAATCGGGAACGTTTAAATCTTGAAACATTAATACCGTTTGTTATTTCACTTTATAAAGACAGTTCTCCGATACAATTCGGGTTCGCTTCCAATGCAACCAATCCATTTGTTTTTGGAGATAAAAAGCAACTGATAAGGGTTTTCACCAATCTCATCAATAATGCTATTCAGTCTATTGATGATCCCGTCAAGGGTTGGATACAGATACAAATGGAAAATAAAACGGAGCGATTGATTTTACAATTCTCCGACAACGGATCCGGAATTCCAGTGAAAAAGAAAGATTATATCTTTCAGCCAAACTTTACTACAAAATCAAGTGGGATGGGATTGGGACTTGCTATTGTAAAGGGCATTGTAGAAAACATGAACGGAGAAATTTTCTTTACCACAGAGGAAAATAAAGGCACTACATTTACTATTAAATTTCCAGGTGATGTCGATGAAGTTTGATATAAAAACAGCAACGGCCAGATTCCTGAATTTGTTCCTGTTAACAGGGGCAATGCTGGTTTTTACCGTATGTAACCCTGGAAAATCCTATGAGGTTTATCATAAATTCGAAAAAAATTTGTGGCCGCGGTTCGATATATTAAAGTTTGAAATACCAATAAACGAAGCCGATAAGTCGTATGACGTTTTATTGTTTGCCCGGTTGTCACCCCAGTTTCCTTATGAATCACTCAGTTTTAACATGGTTATGAATACACCGTCGGGCGAAGAACGAATCAATGCCTATGATATGAAAGTCAAATCGAAAACCGGCAATTTTGTTATCGGATGTAATGAAGGTGTGTGTGAAGGTACGCTTTTACTTAAAAAGGAACTTTCAATAAAAAGGCCCGGAAAACTAATCATAGAGTTAGAAAACCTGATCCCGAGGATGCAGGTTGAAGGAATATCAGGTATTGGAATCCGGGTCGTTGAATCGGGAAAGTAACTCTTTTGCCTGATCTTTATCCCGACGGATCTGCTCCACCAATCCATCAATTCCGGAGAATTTTTTTTCCTCACGAAGCCATTCCATAAAAAACACCTGCAAGGTTTGTCCATATAGATCGCCATCAAAATCGAATAAATTGACTTCGATTTTTAACTCTTTCCCATCAACGGTGGGACGGATTCCGATATTCGCCATACCCGGATAAACAATCCCGGAATGATCTACAAATACAGCATAAACTCCGGAAGCAATTAACAGGGGATGGCCGGCTTCGAGTTCGATATTTGCAGTTGGAAACCCGAGTGATTTTCCCAGGTGGTTTCCATGTACTACTGTTCCCCACAAGTAAAAAGGAAATCCTAAAATTTCGTTGGCTTGCCTTACATTTCCTGCTGCAAGGGCGATTCGAACCGGTTTTGATACATCACGTAATTTCATGGTGCAGCAAAACTAACTATAAAAGCATTGTGATTTACAGCAAGGGTTTATCCTTTTTCCCAAGGCGTTTGATCATAATAAGCTCATAAACGGCATACATATAATGGGCCCAAACGCCAGCCAACATAATGATCAGGGTAATGATCATCCACAATGGTGCAATCGGTGTCCATAATTCACGGGAGGGAACTTCTGCTTTATAATATTGTTTTTGCACACCCCAGTTGATTATATTATTTCCCTGAACATTACCAAACTTATCGTGTTCTTCAATCCGGGTGATGACTGTAATATTCCCCACAGTATCGCCTACAATATCGTTTGGAAAATCAAAGGATCCGGTTCCATCTTCTGCCAGGGTAATTTCGCCTATTTTCAACAAACTGAATAACCTCGGGATATATACAAGTACTGTTTCTTTAGAGATAGCGACTGTATTTCCACCGGCATCTTTTTGTGTAGCTGTAACGTTAAGCACCCGTATGGAATCCTGGATTTTAAACGATAATTGAAGTCTGGCAGGTTTTGCTGAAAAATCAGCATTCGCCGGACTATACTTATCGGTCCCAGTGAATTTTGCGGAGTAAGTAATTATTCCCTCTTCATTCCCTGTCAATCCGGCTAGACCGATTTTCACGGAAGCATTTCCCTCCTGGTCAGAAAATACTTTTCCAGCAGGTTTAAGCATGGTTCCAATGGAGGTAAAAAACTCAATTGCAGCTTTCCGAAGTGACAAAATATTGTCCCCTCTTCTGACACTAAGGTTAGCCGTGAGAGTAACCGAATCGTTGGACATGCAGAGGTATTTTAATGTCAACATTGTTTCTGTACCGGTAGAGGAATCGTTTTTATCCTGGGCCATGGAAACATCCGGATGAAGAACGGTGAATATTCCCCCAAGAAAATACAGATATGCGATTAAAACTTGTTTCATGGGTGCAAGTTGAACAAGATGAATAAACTAAACTAGAGCTTCTTCGGGTTTTGTTTCACCTGTCAACCCGGCAACAGGGACCACTGTGATAAATTTAGAAGCCAGCGTAAACAAAAGGCAGAACACGGCCACCCCGGCAGCGGTCAGGCTCCATTCGACCCATGTGGCAGTGTAGTTAAGCCATTCAGGTCGGGAGTCCTGAATGGGCAAATAGGGTGATTCCAGGGTCGGAACAACAATCAGGTAACGGTTAAGCCATAACGCAACAATAACGACTACAGCCGTAAGGGTAATATTTGTAATTGTTCTGAATTTGGCAATTCCGACAACAAGCAATGGCAGCAGTACACCTACATAATTAGAAATTATAAAGGGCCAATAGAATTCCTTAAAAAGTAACTGGATCAATAGTTCGTCATTTTTTTCAGAACCGTACCACTTGGTCAGATAATCACTAAAGGTAAAATATCCGAAAAAAGCTGCCAGAACAAGCATGATCAAGCCAACGGAGACGAAATGTTTTTTTGTAATATATTCTTCGAGATGGTATATTTTTCTGAATACCCACATACAAACAATAAGTACTGCGCTACCGGAGAACACAGCAGCGATAACGAAATAGGGACCAAATATGGTACTGTGCCATCCGGGTTGCAAGGTCACACTAAAAATCCAGGCCAAAACAGAATAAACGATGATAGCAATGGAAATGACCATTGCTGCCATGATATTGGTAGCGCGGTTCAGACGTTTTTGTTGTTCTTCTGTTCCGGTGTAACCAAGAGCCATAATTTTATATAATTTTTTTCTCCATTTGGGGAGTTGAAGAATTTCATAATCCCTGAGGGTGGCTAAATCCCGTAAAAGGGCAAGATATAAAAAAATCAAACATCCGAAAATATCGGTAGATATAGCAATGACGTCCCAGGTAATTGGCGATTGAATTCTTCCAAAAATAACCAAGTAGTATAATCTGTCAAGTCGGCCAATACAAAGCAAGATAAAACAAGGTCCGATTAAAAGTGAAATTATAGTGATAAACTCTGCCATACGGATAATGGGTTTTCTCCAGGCTGTTTTGAAAAGGTGTAAAGTACCTGAAATTAATGCTCCTGCATAACTAATCCCCATGAAAAAAATGAAATTAACGATATATACACCCCAAACCACGTTGTCGCGCATGCCGGTAACTTCATGACCATGGGTAACCTGGGTTATGAAAGCAAAGAGTCCCAATCCAATTACGGCCAGTAGAAAAATGATCCACGCATATCCCTGAATGCTGGTTTGTTCCAGTTGTGGAGCAAACTCTTTTAACAATTTATTTGGCTCGTTTTCCATGGTTATGGTTTAAATTTTTTACTGTATGAAGTATTCTTATATCTGTTTTTAACATTCTCATTCAGATCACCGAATCCACGATCAACCGGGAATTGCCGATCAACAGGGGGTAAGTAATAGACGCAGGGACGGGTTCCCAGCATTTCAAGATAACGATATCCGGCACGGTCGCGGATCAATTGGCTGAACTGGAAGGTTTCTGTACCGTTGGTCACCGTATCTTCATCCACATCGCCAAAATAAATTACTCCCATGGGACAAGCTGAGACGCAATAGGGTACTTTTCCCACCCTGATCAGGTCAGGGCAGAAATCGCATTTTGAAACGGTTCCTTCTTTTCCCGGGCTGCTTGCCTCAGGAGAATAGGGTTCTTTATCTTCGTCAAATTCAGGATAATGTTTCCATGCGAAAACACGTGTTGAATAAGGACATCCGGTCATACAAAATTTGCATCCGATACAGCGCTGATTATCGATCAAGACAATACCGTCGGTTCGTTTATAGGTGGCCCCGACCGGGCAGACACTGACGCAGAGAGGATTATCGCAATGAAAACACGGTTTGGGGAACCAATAAGGGGATGTCTTTTCGGAATCCTGAAGAAGATAGACTTTCATAAACTCCTGGCTTTTGGGCAGGTGATGTCCTTTTTGGCATGCTTCAACACATTTTCGTGCATTTTTGCATTTTCCAAGGTCAATGACCATCACAAATTTTTTACCTGGAATTCCTTTATGCGATTCCTGGCGGGAGACGCGAGGTAATTTCAAAAGACCTTTATCTACCTCCATGATTTCACCTTCCGTTGTCATTACCTTGACCTTTTCTCCTGTTCCGGCCGACGATGCATCTATACAGGCAGACACCAGGCCAGATCCCATTGCCACACCGGCGCTGGCAATCAATCCTTTTTTAAGGAACGTCCGACGTGAACTTTTCTGGTTTTTTTTCGATTCTTCTTCCACGTTAAATTAATTAATGTGAATCATGATAACCATCTATCATACTTTTAAAATTGCTCGTAGGTGTTTTGCCGATGGTACAAAAATAAACATGTATACACATAAAAACAGTGATCAGAAATCCTGCGCAAAGATGAAGCAGATCAGTCAGATCAAGACCACTCGCCCCCATTACACTGTTAACGGTAATATTCGGATATAAAAGTCCAAATCCAGACAAGATCGACAAAGGAACAAGCAAATACATGAGAACCACATAGGAAAATTGTTGAAGTGGATTAAATTTAACTTCACTCGTAACCGGGAATGGCGGATGCTCGTTGCGGAAAATTCCGAATGTATAATAACGAAATTGTGTCATAAGTCTTAAAACAAATCCTTTTAATTCGATCACATAATAGGCCCCGTTTTTAGTAAAAAGGTTTCCTACAAAAAAAACAATATAACTACAGGTCAATAAGATTCCAGCAATGTTGTGAAGGGCCACGGCAGTCTTAAATTTGACGACTAGGGTGGGGTTGGAAAACTGAATACTTAATCCGGTAATTATTAAAATCAGACAAAACAGCGCATTGGTCATATGCCAAATTCTAATCCAGGCAGGGTAGAGGTATAGTCGTTCCGTATTATTATCCATGAGTTAACTGTTTTTTTGTAATCGTAAAAAAGCGTGAATTGTAATGACAAAAAGGGTTAAGCCAATAATAATAAAGCTGATCAGGTTAAGATTGTTATTCTGATCGGGCCCGATGGTAGCGGTCTCACTTAAAATTAACCCTTTTAGAAGTCCTTTTTTCTGAATGTTTTCCTGCACCTGATATTTATAAAGGGAGGCGTACAAAATCGAATTTTTTGCATGGCAGGATTCACATTTTCTCACTGCCAGGTTTTTCGGTACAATGTGGTGGGCAACAATCAGAGTATCTTCATTGCGGGCATGACATTCAATACACCGGACATTGGTAAAATGCGAAGCCTGGTTAGGCAACCAATCGTGTTTATTAATAAGATTGGGCCGTTGCTTATCGGTGAGTAACTGATACCGCGTAATATCCCCGTGACAATTCAGGCAGATCAGATTATCGTAGGTTATGGTCTCCTTAAGATTTTCAGTTGTCCGGGCATTGATTTTATAGGTATGCGGATTATGACACATCCAGCACGTAAAGTCTTCGCTGTGTTTTTGCGAATGAACACTTTCCATGAAAGCCGTGTCGATTTTTTCGAATTCAAATTTTGCATATTTTTCATCCCCGCCATGGCAATCTATACAATTTGCCTTGGCTTCCATCCGGAGGTTTCCGGGGTGGGGGAAAGTGTTATAATCTTCGGAATGACAGTCGGTGCATTTGAATTCACGGTGGTTTGAGATATAAAAATCCTCCCGCTTAATAATCACCTCGGAATACATTCGTTTAGTGACGATTTTTTTTGATTCCGCATTTTCATAATGATACTTTGACTGGCCGTGGCATTTAAAACAATTTTCGTTTTCCTTTGCATTTTTAACTTTCGTGTAAGCTATTTTTGGAGGGTTGTCCTGATCGGGTTTGAATCTGACATCGAGATTGGATTCGCTGGTTTTTGCAAGAGAAAAAACAAGGATAAAGGCCATCAGGAGCAATAAAACAAACCAGGCGGGCCGTATATTTGGTTTAGGGATCATGGTTTATGGTGTAGTGAAATCATCGGGTTGTTATAATGCATGAGGCAAAAGAAAATGGGTGTTTACGGTAAAACGTATAAACACCCATTTCCATCACATTGTTATTTCATGACCGTCATTATTTTTTCATTGTACGCATGAAAGCAACCAAAGCCCAACGGTCGTTGGCTTCGGGAATTTTCTTTTCATAGGCGGGCATTTCATCGCGTCCTTTGTTTGTCCGATAGAAAAGTTCACCATCGGTAAAGGCCTGAAAAGCGGCTGAAGAAAAATCGCCCGGGTGGGTTTTTAACGAAGCGGATTTTGGTCCATCACCAAGGCCTTTGCTACCATGGCATGATTTACAATGTTTCGCCCACAGTTCTTTGCCAGTAGCAATCACACTGGCATCTGTCAGTTTCACCGAGGGTTTTAACGCTTTGTCTTTGTCGGGAACCGGCCAGGGTTTTGCTTTTGCCTGCGCATTAGCAGCATTTCCAAGAAGGAAAACCACGGCAATGAATGCAGTTACAACGAATGTTGCAATTTTTTGTGTTGTTTTCATAGTTGTTGATGATTAAGGTTAATAATTAAATATTTAGAGACTCCACAGTCGGGTCAGATTGAATCCGACGAGGATAAAACCATTAAAAAAGTTATTTGTGTTGTGCATTACGATTTCAGATGGCAGAATACCTTGTGCGGCAGAAAGGTAAATATGAAAGGTATGGGTACTGGTTGAAATTTCCCATCCAAGTGAAATGTTCGGGTAGGGTGCTTTTTTGGGAATTTCCATCCATTTATTCGGGTATCTGACCACAAATGCCGGATCATAGTTAAGGATTATTGGCTGCTGATATGATAAAACAATTGAGGATTGTGGGCTTACCTTTATCCTGGCGAGTAATGCCAAGGCGATAGCATCATTTTTTGCAGTTGAGTCGACGGTTTTATCAACTTTGTTGAAATGTGTATAACTTACGCCAAGCTGAAGAGAAAACATATTACAAAACCTACGGGCAAATAGGAATTCATGATAAAAAGCAAACCGGTCGACGAACTTGTAACCAGTTCCAAAATTTACTTTATCCATTGCATTCAGGGAGAGATTTCCAAAATAGGCAATGGTCAACGGAAATCCACCTTTCCGCTGATGGAGAAAAGTGTATTTTACCTGGAGGTCTTGCAAGCGATTGGTTTTTGTTGTTCCTAATCCGACGAGCAGATTTTTTGTAATGCTGAAATTCAAGCCAATCCTGATATTGGAGGCACCCCAAAGGCCGGCGAGGTCTGACCATCCATTCTGAATGGTACCAAACCGGTGTTGAAGGACAAATTCAAGTGTTTTGGAAGGGGGAATTGACACCGTTTGGTTATCCATGCAGATTCCACTTTCGAAAGGTGCCTTGGCAAGGGGTTTCTGAGTGACTTCAGGGGCAGCTACAGAATCCTGGGCCATCGAAATTACCGCGCTTGAGAAAAGGATTATCAAGCTAAGGACGATTTTCTTTATATAGGTAATAACTGTTTGCATTTTTATTGGTTGTTTAATGAATACATTATTAATGAAGGATTAATTGTTCTTAGCACCTTCGTCGATCCAGAATTTGATAGTGGCATTATCGGTAGGATTACCATAGGATGCCATACTGCCTCCGGGCTGAAGTATCTTGTATAATTCACTGTCTGCGCCATGGAATGGAATGACTGTTTCCGGTTCCATTGACATAAGGGCCTCATAGGATTTACCCGATCTGAGATCAGGGGTAACTCTTCCATCATGACATCCTGATCGAGTACAAGTGGCATTGAAAATGGGTTGAACTTTTAATGAGAAACTGGTTGAATCACCGGGTGGCGGCGGAGGCGGTACGTCCGGCTTAGTTGTGGCATATTCGCAAGCCGACAACAGAAAAACTCCAAACAAAAAGGAGAGTAAATGGATCAATTTATTCTTTTGCATATTTAAAGTGTTTACAAATTAACAATTAATATTTTTTCTTAAAGAATGCTACGCTTTTTGTATATACGGATGTGACGCCACTGGTATATTTTAAATTATTTCTGCTAAAACTGAAAGCTAAAATAGTGAATAGAATCGTAACCGTAAAGGGTCATCAAATTTTCTTATTCTTTGTTAATCAATTTAAAAAAGGCTTCAAGGATCCAATCCCTGAAGCCTTTTTTTTGTCACATTGTGTAAAGCCTATTGATCAAGGACCGCTGAGCTTGCATCCAACATATCACTAATGTAGCGAGGGTTGTGAATACCTTTACTCCGGTCAGTTAAATAACTTTTGAAATTCCAAACCACCGCAAATTCTTTCTGGGTGTGCTTTTTCTTATAGGTGATCGCGTTTGTAGTGTCAATCAACCCCTTCGCCAATAATTTGACGCGTAACGCATTCCATTTAGCATCCATCGCTGCCTGTTTCTCGTCAAACCATGCCTTAGTTACGGGAGCTAACGAGTGGCAATCCGAAACATTGCAACCATTAAAGTTGTCTCCTTCTTCTTCACTGACGATCTTCCAGGTATGTCCTCCGGTTACATCGCCAACGGCTTTTGCCATATGACAACTGCTACAGGAGGCTTTAGTGCTGTGACTTGTGTTTCCGTAAGGAGTACCAAATTCGAACATGCCCTTGCCTGCAAAAAGAAGAACCTGTGGGCCATTGTGTGGTCCCCAGCGGCCATTGGTGGCTTTTAATGAATCGGTTCCCAAGGGGTTGGTCACCCATGGAGTGGTTTTCCTGGCTTGGTGGCAACGACCGCAAAGATTTGATGTACCATCGCCACCCTGTAAATCTATTGCAATGGTATTATCAATACGCAGGTTGAATGGGGCAGTTGTTTTCATTGCCCAATCAATACTGGTATAAGTTTCATGAATATTGTGGCAAGTGCGGCAATTGATCGGTGCAGGATCTTTAACATCAAATTTCGTTGTATCTGCTCCAGTTTCAACGGTTTCGACAAAACCCTGGCTTGTATGACATGCTGCGCATCCCTTGGCGCTTTCAAAAGTGGTACTTCCGGTTGCATGTTGCGATGCATCATACTGGAAAATTTTTGCCACAATTGTGTCGCTCCAGTTGTGACATTGTGTACAGGTGGCGTTGGCATCCTTGCCATTTGTGCCGTTCGTGCCATCTTTGCCGTTCGGACCGGCCGGACCCTGAGGGCCCTCCTTGGTACAAGAAGTAAACATTAAAGCCGCAACGGATACCATCATTCCGGCCGCAAAAATAAACCTGAGTAGTCTTTTCATATTCTTACAGTTTTTGTTAATAAATACGTTTATCGCAGCAGACAACTATGTGCAAATAATTTCGATAGCAAAAATAGAAAGAATAATACCGGCGGTGTTAATAACCGGGTGAGATTTGTTAATTATTTAACTGATATATCTCAAATCCTCATTGATATATATCAATATAGGTGTAGATGCTTATTGTTTAGTGAAAATTTTCACAGAAACATAAAACGGTACCAAATAAAAAATGAATGTAAATCATTTTCAACCTGTTTCACTTATTTGACGCAGTTGTTTGGTATTAAGGATTTCAAGCGTGTTTCCATGAACTGTGAGGATTCCCTCTTCTTTAAACTCCTTCAGAATTCGGATTGCACTCTCTTTTGACATCCCTGAAAGGTCCGCTAAATCCTGGCGCGATATTGTCATATTAAAAGGGTTCTGACAATATATTTTATCGGAGAGATAAAAAATAACATCGGCGATTCGCCCGTGCATTTGTTTTTGTGTCAGGCTGATAACCTGATCAAAATTGAAAATGGCCTGAAGAGAGACCCGTTTTATAAACTCATCGGCAAAATCAGGGTTTTCACGGATAAGCTTCTTGAAAAGGTTGACATCAACGAGGCAGGCAGTAGAGTCTTCAACTGCAGAGGCAGAATAGTAATGGCGGTTATCAACGTAAATTCCCGGGCCAAAGATATAATCGACCGGTTTTACCAATGCGAGAATTAGATTTTTCCCATAACCTTCAATGTATATCTTTGCCAATCCTGAGGTAACACAAACAAAATATGGGGAAGGGGTGCCCTGTTTAAAAATAATTTCACCCGCCTTGTAGCTCACCTGAAACCTTGCATTGTTTATTAAATCCAATTCAAAAGGATGGAGGTTTTTAAAAATGGAATATTTGCACTTACAATCCACACAATTGGTGGAGTGTTGTAATTTATTTACCATCAGTAATGGATTCTTCGACTGCGTAAGAGAAATAATATACAAATTTAAATATTACTTGATATAAAACAAGTTTTTCATCACTTTTTGTCAATACACCAGTTGAGATATATCAATTAAGAAATGAGATACAAGTGTTTAGAAAGAATATCTTCGGGAGGCAAGCTCTTCCTAAATGAGGGATTTTGCAATGAGGTATGTGGCAATCTGAACTGCATTAGTAGCTGCTCCTTTCCGGAGGTTGTCGGCCACAATAAAGAGGTTAAGGGATCTGGGCTGTGATTCATCCCGACGGACACGTCCAACAAAAACATCATCTTTCCCTTTTGCATCCAGAGGCATCGGGTAAATATTTTCTTTAACATTATCGCGGATAGTAATACCGGGCATGTTTCCCAAGAGACGGTAAACATCCTGAATTTCAAATTCCGTTTCAAATTCGAGGTTGACGGCTTCTGAATGACCACCGACAACAGGAACCCTCACAATGGTAGCTGTAATCCGAATGGAATCATCGCCCAGAATTTTCCGGGTTTCGTAAACCAATTTCATCTCTTCACCGGTATACCCGTTTTCCAGAAAATCGCCTCCATGGGGAAAAAGATTAAGGTCAATCGGATAAGGATAGGCCATTTCACCGTGGATTCCGTGCCGTTCGTTTTCAAGTTGCCGGACAGCTTTGGCCCCGGTTCCGGTTACGGATTGGTAAGTTGAAATGACAATCCGCCGGATCCGGTACTTTTGATGCAAGGGAGCAATCGCAAGGACTAACTGGATCGTAGAACAATTCGGGTTTGAAATGATTTTATGCTCACGGGTCAGTTCCGAGGCATTTATTTCAGGAACAATCAGCGGAACATCCTTTTCCATCCGCCAGGCTGATGAATTATCGATAACCGTCGTTCCGGCTGCTGCATAGAGGGGAGCCCATTCCCTGGAAGCTTTTGCCCCCGCTGAAAAAATTGCAATATCGGGTTTCCGGGAAATGGCCTGATGATGATCAAGTACTAAATAATGCTTTCCGCGAAAATCAAATGGATATCCTACTGATTTAACTGAAGCCACCGGGGTTAATTGATCAAAGTAGAAATGATGATCATCCAGGACTTTTAATATTTCCCGACCAACCAAACCCGTAACGCCAACAATTGCCAGGTTCATTGTTATTTTTTACTTTTTACAAATTGATTATACAGAATACCCTTTTGATTATACAGAATACCCTTATTATCATACACGGTTAATGTTAACGCAATCAGATTGGGCATTTCAGGACTCTATTTTTTGCAAAGATAAAACCTATTTCAGAACTTTTCAAAGCCTCCCTATTCATTGACTATATCTCAACCGGGCAACAACTATATGAAGCCTATACATTGATTCTTTAAAAACTATACAAAACATATACTCAGTTCAATCAATCGATTTGAAATGTCGCGGAAAAAGTTAATAAACCTGAAAAAAGCGAGAAGAGAAGATATAAAGCTAAAAGTTTTTAACAACCATATCACCTTTTGCACTTTTAACCTATAAAGCAGAAAAGATGTGCAATGAAAAAAGTTTGTTTTTTGTTTTGCTTTATTCCTGTTATTGGATTCTCCCAGATAAACGATGATTTTGCTGATGGTAATTTTACCGAAAACCCTTCATGGTTGGGCGATGCAGTCAATTTTGAAGTAAATACTGCGCTGCAGCTTCATCTTCGGGCGGCAAGCAGTGATACCTCTGTTCTTTTTACCCGGAACGTACGCAATCAGGATACAGAATGGAATTTCTGGTTAAAGCTATCTTTCAATACCTCTACCAATAATTATGCCCGCATATATTTAGCTGTCGATACTTTTGATCTGGCAACCGCAAAAGGATATTTTGTTCAAGCCGGAGGCGCTGACGACAGTCTGTTTATTATCAGACAACACGGAGATACCCTGGTAAAAATCTATCGTTTTAAATCCTTTAAGATGATCCATAATACCAACACATTACGGATCAAGATCATTCGGGATGTTCCCGGAAATTGGGAAGTGTCGGTCGACACGACCGGTGGAACAAATTACTTTACTGAAGGATGTTTTTTCGACAACACCTTCAACACTTCTCGGTGGTTCGGAGTCTATTGCCGATACACGTCAAGCAATGCAACAAAATTTTATTTCGATGATTTTTATGTCGGATCCATTATACATGATACAATAGCACCGACAGTAACCGGTTTGAACATATTGGGCGAAAATAAAATAAGAATCACATTTTCAGAGATAATCACCAAAGAAAGCGCAGAGAACAGAGCCCATTACAGATTGATCTTGAGCGGACAAATTCCGGATTCGGCAACGCAGAGCAGCCAGCAGCCTTCGATCGTCGACCTTGTTTTCCCTGAAGCATTTCATGACAATTCATTAGATTCATTGCAAATTCAAAATATAACAGATCTATCCGGAAATTTTCTGCCGGACACGCTTATCCCGGTTTCTTTATATCACGCCAAGGAATATGATGTAGTGATAAGTGAAATTCTTGCCGATGCGGAACCAAGAGTCAGCTTACCGGAAGGAGAATTTATCGAACTATTTAACCGGACCCGCTTTCCCATCAACTTAAATGGGTGGAGTTTAAAATTCGGGAGTTATACAAAAATTTTCCCGTCAGTCCTAATACAACCGCTCAACTATTTATTAATCGCAAAGGATTCACTTTATTCAAGATATGGTGAATGTGTTTTTCTTTTCACCTCTTCTTCATCGTTGTCAAACGAAGGAACAAGCTTGGTATTAAAAAATATAAAGCAACAAGTAATTCATACGGTGACATATAATTCAGACTGGTTTCGGGGTTCTTTTAAATCAGAAGGCGGTTGGTCATTGGAAATGATCGATTCTTCAAACCCATGCGGGTGTGGGGAGAACTGGGAAGCATCGAAGCATATTTCCGGAGGAACTCCCGGATGTGCAAATTCTGTTCAAAAACCAAATCCCGACCAGATTATTCCCCATATAAAAAAGGTTGTACTTCAGGATTCCAGTCTTATTCAGGTTTTCTTTTCGGAGCCGATTGACAGTTCCACCGCGCAAATTGCTAATTGCTGGGAAATCCTGCCTGATCTTGTCCAGGCAGACAGTATAATGTTTCAGGATCCGGCATACAAATCAGCACAGCTCCACTTTTCAGAAAAATTTGAAACACAACGGGTTTATATACTAAAAGCGCATTGCCCGATAAAAGATTGCGCGGGTAATCAATCCGACACCAATCAAACTGTAAGATTTGCCGTTCCCGAACTGGTCAAGAAACACGATATTGTAATCAATGAAATATTATCAAATCCGGTTACAGGAGGATCCCGGTTCGTGGAGCTTTATAATCGCTCGGAAAAAGTAATTGATTTAAAAATGCTGGTCATTAGCAAAGAGGATACTTTAGGGGGCTTCCTTCCGGGTGCAATTCCGCTTTCATCTGAGGGCCATTTGCTTTTCCCGGGCGATCATGTTGCGTTGACCGCTTCCCCCGAAGACATCCTTGGAAAATATTATTCACCAGCACCTGATGCCATTATCCTGATGCCGGACTTTCCTGCGTTTGAAGAAGATTCCGGGACGATTATCCTCGCCCGAAAAGACAATCAGGAGGTCATCGATAAAATTCATTACCGCCCCGAAATGCATTATCCTTTATTGGCCACTAGAGAAGGGGTCTCATTGGAGCGATTAAGTCCCGACAGGCCCTCTTTTGATGAAACCAATTGGCATTCGGCCGCTGAGACTGTCGGATTTGCAACGCCTGCTTACCGGAATTCTCACGGTTCAGAATCAAATGTAACAGAGGATGAGATAAAAGTAAGTCCGGAAATGTTTTCTCCTGACAATGACGGACTGGATGATTTTTTAAACATCGAAATTAATATTAAAGAACCGGATGCTGCTGCCAGCATTACAATTTATGATTCAAGGGGGCGATTGGTCGTTGTGTTGGCAAATAATATTTTACTGTCGTCTCAGGAAATTTTTTCGTGGAACGGATTGACCAGTAATCATGATAGAGCTCCAATGGGGAGTTACATCATTTTTATTGAACTGACAAAACCAAACGGAACAGTCGTCCGTAAAAAAGCAACAGCTTTCCTTTGCGGGAAGCTCTAAAGCATAGCGGCAGCGATGCAGGCAACGCTGATTTTGCAACCGGGAATTACACTCATGGCATGAATGCACGATTCCAGTGTTGCTCCCGTGGTAATCACATCATCGACAAGGAGAATGTGTTTTCCCTGAAGAGATTGTGGATTGGAAACGGTGAAAATCTCACTGACATTCATGTAACGGTTGAAACGTGACTTTTTGGTTTGGGTTGCAGTAGCTTTTACACGGATCAGATTATTATTACTAACCGAAAGATTCATGGATTCAGCAAGTCCGATTGCGAATTGTTCACTTTGATTATACCCACGTTGTTTCTGCTTTTTCTTATGCAGGGGAACAGGAATGATGGTTTGCATTGATTTATAAAGCGGCGACTGTAACAATTGACGCCCATATTGTACTCCCATATAAATACCGACATCACGTCTCTCTTTATATTTCAAATGATGGATCAATTGTTGTACTTTATTTCCTTTGTTGAAGTACAGAAATGCAGTTGCATTTTCAATTGAAGCCCTTCCCAAAAACGAATAACTTACAGGATTGCCAGGATCAAGATGGAAATTTGTTCTTGGCAGATGGTAATCACATAGACGACAAATGATCTCTTCATTTTTCCACAGGCTATTACCACAACAGACACATATTTTAGGAAAAATAAGCGAAACAAAATCACCAAACCAGTTCATCTTTTTTTATTGCTTAATCGGTTCACCTGTTAAAAGGTAATAGTATGATTGATATATTTTATCTGGATTATCTCAATATTGGAAAAAATCCAGTAGGTTTGGTTAAAATTTTATTCCGTTAATGAATTTCGCACCATTGCTTGAAGTTAGTGGTTTATCCGTCAATTTTTCTTCGGGTCAACAGACAACAACCGCAGTTGATCATGTCTCTTTTATTCTGAACACATCCCAGACCCTTGCTGTTGTTGGTGAATCCGGTTCAGGGAAAACAATTACAGCTCTTGCCATATTAGGTTTGATCCCTTGTCCTCCGGGCAGGATACTTCATGGTTCTGTTTTTTTCCGGAATTCGGATCAGCTCAGGCAAAACCTTTTGCAGATCAAAGAAAAGGAAATGCAAAAGTTAAGGGGAAAAGAAATCTCCATGATTTTTCAGGAACCGATGACATCGCTCAATCCGGTATTTACCTGTGGGGACCAGGTAATGGAAAGTTTACAGGTTCATTTGGGGTTCTCCAGGCAGGAAGCCCAAAAGAAAACGCTCGATTTGTTTAACGAAGTATTGCTTCCCCGGCCAACAGAATTGTTAAAGACTTATCCCCATCAATTATCCGGAGGACAAAAACAGCGGGTAATGATCGCCATGGCTATTGCGTGCAATCCAAAAATATTGATTGCAGACGAGCCGACCACGGCGCTTGACGTCACGGTTCAGAAGACCATACTTGAACTGTTGAAAAGGTTACAGGCCGACCGGAAGATGAGTATTTTGTTTATCACCCATGATCTGGGCCTTGTTTCAGGTTTTGCTGACCGGGTTTTGGTGATGAACAAAGGGAAGATCATTGAGGAGGGGACGGTTAGCGAAATTTTTAACACACCACGGCATCCCTATACGCGTGGTTTATTGGCTTGCCGGCCACCGCTTGATAAACGGTTAAACCGATTGCCCACCCTTGAAAACTTTTTCCATCCGCAACCAGCAGGACATGATGAAATTATTACCCCTCGGCAGCGCGCAGATGCCCATAAAAAGTTATATGATCAGAAACCCGTTCTGGTATTTGAAAGCATTTCGAAACAATACTCTTCAACGGGTTCGATATTTAAGCGAAAAGGAAATACCAGCTATGCACTTAAAGATGCGAAATTTAATGTTTATCCCGGGGAAACATTGGGCGTTGTCGGAGAATCCGGCAGCGGAAAAACGACGCTTGCAAGAGTTGCCCTTGAATTAATCCCTGCTTCCGAAGGCAGAATCATTTACCGGGATACAGACATTACAAGGTTAACCGGGGGCAAATTGAAAAAATTCCGCAAAGAGGTACAGATTATTTTTCAGGATCCATATTCTTCCTTGAATCCAAGGTTGACTATTGGTGAGGCTATTCAGGAGCCGATGAAGGTTCACAAACTGCATCATAATAATTCGGCAAGAAAGGAAAAGGTGATGGAGCTTCTATCAAATGTAGGGTTGAAACCGGAACATTACTTCAGATATCCACACGAATTTTCGGGCGGACAGCGTCAGCGAATTTGTATTGCCAGGGCTCTTGCTGTAGAACCCCGATTGATCATTTGTGATGAATCTGTTTCGGCTCTCGATGTTTCGATTCAGGCACAGGTGTTAAATTTATTAAATGATTTGAAAAGGGATTTCGGACTGACCTACATTTTTATTTCTCATGATCTTTCGGTAGTTAAATATATGGCAGACCGACTGATTGTGATGAAAAACGGTAAAATCGTCGAAATCGGAGAAGCCGACCAGATTTATGCACAACCACAGTCGGAGTATACACGTGATTTATTGGAAGCAATTCCGGCGCCGGTAGTGGTTAAAAATCAAAAAGTTTAAAAAAAGCAAAATGGGAAAGAAGAAAAAAAGTCTAATTGGAAACGGAAAAAACACATTCGTTCAAACAGTATTGGAGATTTTTAAAAAGAATCCCGCCAGCAGTTTTAATTACAAACAGATAGCCGCACGTCTTGGGATTAATGATCGGGCCACCAAAGACCTGATCCGGCTTATCATTGAACAATTGTTCATGAACAAAGAACTGGTACAGGATAAACGTGGTAAATACAAGATCAATTATGAAGGGACAAATGAGGTAAAGACGGTTAAGACATTGGTTGCCGGTAAGGTTGACATGAAGCAGACCGGAAAAGCATATGTGATTCCGGAAGACAAAACAGAAGATGTTTTTGTGGCTGCCACCAATACAAATCATGCCCTTCATGGAGACACGGTAAAAGTCTTTCTTTTTCCCACCCGGAAAGGACATAAAAGAGAAGGAGAGATCACTGAGATTATACAACGGAATAAAAAACAATTTGTCGGAATTATAGAGACCTCCAAAAATTTTGCTTTTCTTTCACCAGACAGCACAACAATGCCGGTTGATCTATTCATCCCTGTTTCGAAATTAAAAGGGGCGAAAAACGGACAAAAGGTAGTTGCGATCATCACGGAATGGCCTGCACAGTCTGCCAATCCTTTTGGTGAAGTAATACAGGTGCTGGGTAAACCTGGGGAAAATGAAGTGGAAATGCAATCTATATTAGCTGAAATTGATTTTCCACTATGCTTTTCTCATGCAGCAGAAAAAGAAGCGTCTCTGTTTCCGGAAAAGATACCTGATGACGAAATAAAAAAACGCAGGGATTTTCGCGATATAATTACCATCACAATTGACCCGGAAGATGCGAAGGATTTTGATGATGCAATTTCCTTGAAATTATTAGCAAACGGGCATTGGGAAATTGGCGTTCATATTGCCGATGTTTCATACTATGTAAAACCCGGTTCGGCGATCGAGAAGGAGGCTAATGAAAGAGGCACCTCGGTTTATATGGTGGGTCGAACTATTCCCATGCTTCCGGAGCGACTTTCGAACGGATTATGCTCTTTAAAGCAGTGTGAAGACCGGCTTTGTTTTTCAGCCGTATTTGAGATGGATGAAAACGCCAGAATCTATACCGAATGGTATGGAAAAACAGTGATTAATTCAAACCGGAGGTTTTCATACGAAGAAGTACAATCGATTATTGAATCGGGTCGCGGTGAATTTGTAAAAGAAATTTCCGTTTTTAATTCCCTTGCTACAAAACTACGTGAAATCCGGTTTCAAAAGGGTTCCTTTAATTTTGAGACACAGGAAGTACGGTTCAAACTGGATGAAAAAGGGCGACCATTGAGTATTTTCATCAGGGAGATGAAGGAAGCCAATAAACTGATAGAAGATTTTATGTTATTGGCCAATCGCATGGTTGCAGAGCGCATTGGAAGGAAAAAGGAGAATCAACCTGCAAAAACCTTTGTTTACCGTGTTCACGACACGCCCAATCCCGAAAAACTTGAAACATTCACGCAATTCGTTGAGCGGCTTGGATTTAAATTAAAAATAACCACCAAAAAATCCCTCGCGGAGTCTTTCAATAAACTTTTCCATGATATAAGGGGTACCGGGACTGAAAACATGATTGAAACAATTGCCATCCGCACGATGTCAAAAGCTTACTATACAACAAATAACATTGGTCATTACGGGCTGGCCTTCCCCTTTTATACCCATTTTACCTCACCCATTCGACGATATCCGGACCTGATGGTTCATCGGCTCCTTTTTAACTACCTGCACGACACCCCCGGTGTTCAAAAGGAGGAATTTGAATTAAAGTGTGAACACGCCTCTGAAATGGAACGAAGGGCGGTCGATGCAGAACGCATGTCGGTTAAATACAAACAGGCAGAATATATGTTGGATAAGGTGGGACAAGAGTTTGATGCATTGATCTCCGGTGTTAGTAAATGGGGAATTTTTGCCGAGATTACCGGTACTAAATGCGAAGGAATGATCAGGTTAAGGGATTTGGAGGATGATTACTACTTTTTGGATGAAGAAAATTATCAGATCATAGGACAACGTCATGGTCATCGTTTTAAACTGGGAGATAAATTAAAGATCCGTGTCAAGCGAATTGATCTTGCCCGGAAACAAATGGACTACGATTGGGTTTCGTGAAGGTCAACGAGTCCTCTGTTTCTTTATACTTCTCATTTTGTTCCTCACCCATGCTTATTCAGGAGAGGCTCAGCATAATTATAACTTTTACTATGGGAAAATAGTTGATCAGACTAGCAAAAAACCGATCGCAGATGTCAATCTTTCGATAAAAGGATCCAATATTGGTACTGTTTCGGGTATAAAAGGTGAATTCTCCTTTTTCATTGATAGTCTCTCGGCTACCCTCATCGTGAGCCATGTAGGGTATCAACCAAAAATAATTATACTCGACAAAACATCCTTTTCGCTGACCATTTATCTTGAGCCCCGTATTGAAGAGCTGGAGGAGGTTGAAATTACAGCCCGGAAAACAACAGCATTTTTCAAGGATAATTTTTTTGCAGTAAAGGACTATGAAATTGATAGTGGGAAAATATATCTGCTCATTTATCGTACCCGGTTGTCAAATGCTGAAATTATTTGCAAAGATCCATCCGGAGCCACCCTGGCAAGAACAAGTGCAATCCGGTTTTTACCTAACCGCTTATTCAAAGACTGTATGGGATATGTTCATGTTCTTGGCAATGATTCGGGTTTTCAAATTTACCAGCAGAGAGACAGCCTGCACCTGATTCACCCGGTCGGGTTGAAAAAATTTGATGATGTTCTCAAAGATTGCATTGCATCCACATCAGAAACATTTTATTTTCAGAAAGTGACCAATAAGGGTCTTAGCGTTGAGTATTACGGGATCAACAGAAAAACACTTGTCCGAAATTCTCTTGCGAGCGTCAATGATGAAAAAAAATTAAAAATGTTACGTCGTAACAGCGAGGATATAGGCTTATTATGGCAAACAAGACACCCTGATTCCCGGGAGGATTTTGTAACATGGAATTATATTAACAAGATATTATATCGCCCGATACATACCTCGCTTTACAGGATGGGAAATTACATTTGTATTTTTAATTCCCCAGATCGCCAAATTGAGTTTTATGATATGGAAGGAAATTACTCCTATAAGATCGGGCTTAAAGTGGATACCATTCATAATGGAAGATGGTCCAATGATATTTTGATTGACGAAGCAACAAGTCTGGCATATACTGCATTTCTTAGAAGCGGAATCTGTGTTATATACCGGATTGATATTAATACGGGATTATTGAAGAGAATTCTTGAGATTATTCACCCCTTTCCGCAAAAATTACGTATTTATAACTCTGATGTCTTTTATCTTTATGACATACCGGGCAGCCCTGATAATAAAATGATGTTTAAGCAAGGATTATAAATTCTTACAGGAGTAGATAATTGACTAAAATAATTAGTACTTTTAGATATTAAATCCAGGTATAATTTAATTGTTTCAACATGAAAACTTTTTCCATGATATGGGTATTTGTTTGTTTGGTCATTTTATCTCAGACCATCAACCCGGGGTATGTTTCAGCTCAGAACCCTGAACCTGATTCCTGGTCCATTTTGGCTTCGTATACCATTCCAGGGAAAGCTTCGGGTTTGGCTTGGGATGGGACATACATCTATTTTGGGATCTATGGATTAAACGGGGATCAGGTTTATAAATTCAATCCAGTTGATGGAACTTCTGTTCTTCAATGTTCCGGACCCTTTGAAGATGCTTTTGGATTGACATATAAAAGTCCCAACCTGGTTACTGTAAAGCAGCCTTCCAATTCCTCCCAGCCAGCGCAGGCACTTGAATTTACTTTATCCGGCACCCAGGTTTCTGCCATCAACCTGCCCGATCATTACATGTCTGGAATTGCTTCGGACAATGGAACTTACTGGGTATGTACCTATTCCCCTGATCCTGGAAAGGTTTATCATATCGATGGTTTGGGGACTGTCCTTTCACAGTTTACTCCACCCAATAACCAACCATGGGATATTTGTCTTCAAGGGTCTGACATTTGGATTGCTGACTATTGGGGTGATATGCTTTATAAAGTGTCCAATATGGGAACACTTTTAGAAAGCCACCCCTCTCAATCCCAAGATCCTTCAGGGATTGTCTTCGATGGGACCTACCTCTGGTACTGTGATGGACCTTCCGGGGGAAACAGTACACTTTATAAAGTTGATTTAGGTGGTTCTGGAACTCCTGTCATTACTATTCCGGTAAACAATCATGATTACGGTATTGTGACACTTGAAGATTCTGTAACCTGGAACTGCCTGGTAGAAAACACCGGGACGGCCAATCTCGTAATAAACGGAATTGACATACCTCCGGATCAGCCCATTTCGACCACTTTCACTACACCATTCACGCTTGTGCCGGGAGCATCAACGAACATCGATTTCACCTATTCTCCTTTTACAGTGGGTCCTTTGCAGACGGAAGTCCACATTATATCGAATGATCCTATCAACCCTCAGGTATCTTTAATGATGACAGGAAATGCAGTATACCCCGGTCCCCATATTGATATTGCTGAACCATCTCATGACTGGGGTGAACGTCGGGCAGGAGCTTACTCACGCCGGATTCTTTCCGTATCCAATGATGGTGATCAACCTTTGGTCATTTCAGGGTTCAATACAACGGATGATCATTTTCTTGTCGATGGATCGGTGATGCTTCCTTTGACGATAGGAACCCTGCAAACGGTTTCAATCGGGATTTGGTTTCATCCAACAGAAGGAATATCTTATTCCGGAACAATGGAAATAGTTTCGAATGATACATCTCAAAATCCCTTTATTGTCGACTTGCATGGAACCGGTATCGATACCATTTATCCAGTTGGGACGCCATTATGGAGTTATCAGATTTCAGGGGGTTCGGATAACAGTTCGAAAGCCATTGAACACATCCAGGATATAACAGGGGATGGTGTAAGCGAAGTTATAATAGCGTCGGAAGATGACTATGTTCGTTGTTTTAACGGAAATGCATCCGGGCAGGGTGATGTGCTTTGGGAAACGGAAATATATGCCGGTGCGGTTTACTCCCAGAGTGGTCTTGCGACTATACAGGATATTGATCTCGATGGTTACCAGGACGTCATAGCAGGACTTGCCTGGGGTGATCGGTCCATCACAGCTTTTTCAGGAAAAACGGGACAAATACTTTGGAAGCACGATACACATGAATATGGTGACGGAGGTTGGGTTTACCAGGTAGATGTCCGATATGATTACAATGATGACGGCTTCCCGGATGTTCTTGCAGCAACGGGAAATGATGCCAATGGAACAGGACCGAAGAGAGTTTATTGTCTGAATGGCAAAACCGGACTCAGTATTTGGGAAGACAACACAGGAGGCCCTGTTTTTTCTGTTATCGGTGTTGAAGATTTTACCGATGACGGGATCCCTGACGTTGTTGCAGGAGCATCAAATTCCAGCGAAACCGTTGGTAAGGTTTATGGGATTAACGGGTTTGACGGGTCAACAGAATGGACGCACAATACTACCGGATCTTCTGTCTGGGGCCTGATGCAGGTTGATGACGTGAACGGAGACGGAAAAAAGGATGTAGCCGCGGGTGATTTTTCCGGAAATGTCATGATCCTTAATTCGGTGACGGGTAGTCAAATCAGTCATCTCAATATCGGAAATGTCCTGATTCTCAGATTTGAACACATGAATGATGTAAACATGGATGGCCACCCCGATATATTGGTTGCCAACAGCGGAACGCATGCGGTAATGGTCAACGGATTCACCTGTGCTCAAATATGGTCAAAACCACTTGCCGATAAATCATGGACAGTAGGAAACATCGGCGATATTAACCATGACGGGATCAATGATGCAATTGTGGGGACTCTGTACACCGCTAACCGGGCCTATTTTATGGATGGGGTTTCCGGGACAATCCTTCAATCGGCTGTTTCGGATGAACCGATTGATGCCATCAATGCCATTCCCGACATCGTTGGCGACAGTAGTATGGAAATGGTGTATGGCGGGAGGGATGGCACAGTGATGTGTCTTTCTGGAGGATACAATCCACCTGTCGGAATCGGAACTCAAAGACCTAAACCATCAGGAATGAATGTCTACGCTTTTCCAAATCCATTTATCGACCAACTGACGGTTTCAGTTGATATATCAAAAGATTCAAAGATTCAGATCATCATGTACGATGAATTGGGAAATACTGTCACAACATTAACCGAAACATACGTTTCACGAGGGCAGCATAAATTTACACTCTACCCGGATCACACTCCAGAAACAAGCCTTCGACCCGGACTTTATTTCATTGAAGTTCTTGCCGGGGGAATAAAAAAGCATCTCAAAGTTATGCACCTGGATTAACAAAAGTATCTGTAACGGTATAAAAAAAGCCGTCCTTTCGGGGCGGCTTTTTTCGAATCAGATGGAGGTTTACTTTACCAGGGTAAGTTCGTTAATCAGGTTTGTTGCCCCGGCAAACTTATCAATGATGAAAAGCACATAACGTATATCAACGTTGATGGTACGTTGCATATCCGGTTCAAACATAATATCGCCACTCATCGCTTCCCAGTTGCCATCAAATGCCAGACCGATGAGTTGTCCATCTCCATTGATAACAGGGCTTCCCGAATTGCCACCGGTAATGTCGTTGGTAGTAAGAAAGCAGACGATCATTTCACCATTTTCACCGTAAGGGCCATAATCTTTAGCTGTATAAAGGTCCTTCAGCTTTTTATCGACGATAAACTCCTCGTTCGTCGGATCTTCTTTTTGCATTACACCTTTAAGGGTGGTGAAATAATCATAATGAACGGCATCAGCAGGGTAGTAATCAAGAACACTTCCATAGCTCATGCGCATTGTTGAATTGGCATCGGGATATTTTACCTGATCGGGATTCATCTGGCGGAGACCAGCGATAAACAAACGACTCGAAACGCCCAAACTTGTTCTTGCTGCACCAAAACTCCCGGCATATTTTCCCATGGCTTCCGACATTGATCGGGCAAGTTCCCATCCCAGGTCTTTTTTAAAGGCTTTCTTACTGGGGTTATCGATAAATGCATTGACTTTTTCGGGTGTTGCAAAGACTGACCCGGTGTAAACAGCTTCAGCAAATGCCTTGAAATCATTATTATAGTCTTTTTCTATTCTGGTAAAAATAACCGGGAGTTCAGTTTTGGGCACGTTGGTGTAATAAAGTTGAAGCAGTTCGGCAAGTGTCTTTTTTGCAATAGCCTGGTCATATTCTTTAAAGTGTTCTTTGACATCGGATTTTAAAGCATCCTGGGTCTCTTTTAACGCACCTTTGTTTTTCTTTTCGAGGGCGCTTTTGAGTCCATCAAATTTATTGGCCATTTGAACCACATCAAGCCCCATTCCGGCAAGATTGGCATAGAAAAACGGGACTGCCACTTTTTTCATATTGGCATAATTGTTTTTCAGGTCATCCAGAACTTTTCCATACTTTTTCAGAAGGGTAGGATCTTTGCCGTACCAGGTTATAAAATCGTTCTCAATGGCCTTCTTTTTATCTTCGACTTTATTGCGGACAAGCATTCGCGACTGGCCGATAAAATTTTTCCAGGTGTTGGCAATACTGGCATAATCGGAAGCATAAGCAATTTTAACGACTTTATCCACATCCATCCGTTCTTTCATGACTTCCAGTTCTTTTCCGAATATCTGTATAATGGTTGGATAAAAGGCACTCAGATTATACTCAATACCATAAGAGGTAAGATACCGGGATGTATTACCGGGATATCCCCAGATCATGGCAAAATCGTTTTTCTTAATACCTTTCAAGCTGATTGGCAGGTGATACGGAGCCTTTAAAGGGATGTTCTTTTCAGAATATTTAGCCGGGTTGCCCGTTGAATCAGAATAAACGCGCAGGATGGTAAAATCACCGGTGTGGCGTGGCCACATCCAATTATCGGTATCTCCACCGAATTTTCCGATAGAAGAAGGAGGAGCCCCAACCAGGCGAACATCTTTATATGTTTTAAAAACAAAGAGGTAATATTCATTTCCACTATAAAACGGTTTAACCGTAGCTTCATATTTTCCACCCTCTTCAGCCCTTTTTTTAATCCGGGCAGATATTTCTTTTACTTTACTGGCACGATCTGATTCCTTCAGGGTATCAGGCAGAAATGGAATAAGGGAATCGGTGACATTTTCAATGCGTTGGAGAAAAGAGGCACACATCCCTTCATTGGGCAATTCTTCTTTGTTTGATTTTGCCCAGAAGCCGGTTGTGAGGTAGTCGTGTTCGGTAGAACTTTGTTCCTGCACTGCTCCAAATCCGCAATGATGATTGGTAAACAACATTCCCTGAGCAGAAACCATTTCGGCGGTACAGAAAAATCCTGTAACGCCTCCGTTTGACAATCCAACAATGGCGTCCTTGAGGCTGTTATGGTTTATGTTATAAAGCTCATCTGCAGTGAGGTGAAGCCCCATCTTCTGCATGTCGACATAATTAAGACGGTCGAGAAGAAGGGGAAGCCACATACCTTCATCGGGGGGATTTTCAGAATAAGTAAATGATCCTGCAGCAAAGAAGACAAGGAGCGTCAGGAAAATCATTTTCCCTTTAAATAATATTTTTTTCATAAAACTGATTTTGTTAAATAAATTGACTGATAATAAACCGGATTAACCGGAAACAAGGCTGGTCAATAAAAGGCGACAAAAATAGTGACTATTTCGAAAAGCCAGCCATTTTTTAGACGAACATATGATATACTCGATGACGCCTGATCTTTTGCTGATAAACCGGCGCAGAAAGTCTGATTAATTCATTCTTTCAACAAGTTTTTCCGCGGATACATCAAAAAAGTTTGATATTCCACCAATCAATTCTCATTTTTGCCAAAAAAATACCGGATGATTTTTAAAGCAATACTCAGGAAAAGCAAAAAATATTATTTAATTCCCCACCTCTTTTTCTGGTTGATCAGTATTGTGTTATTTACTGTAGCGCTGGTTTATACGCGTGGTGATTTCAATATTTACGACATTAATATTGCCCTGGCTGTCAATATCCTTATTACCATAGGCTTTCTAGCCGTTTCCGTGTATATCAATCTTTTGTGGCTAATTCCCGTTTTTTTTAACCAGCGACGGTACTGGCTATTTTTTATACTGGAGATAGCCAATATCCTTCTCTTTATCTTGCTCAATTTTGTTGTTTCCTATTTTTTTGAGGGAGGAAAGCATCCTAATTTTTTCTCAGAGATTATTGCAGAACTTATTCTTGTTTTGTTGTTCTTGATTGTTTCAACATTGCTCAAGGTGATGCGCGATTCGGTAAATCTGCAGGATGTGGAACTCAGGATGAAAGAGGTTGAAAAACAAAAGATCGAAGCTGAATTAAAAGCGTTAAAAGCCCAGATTGACCCGCATTTCTTTTTCAATACCCTGAACAGTCTATATTCCCTGACGTTGGATAAATCGGAAAAGGCGCCGGAGTTGATTTTAAAGCTTTCCGACCTGATGCGGTTCGTTATTTATGAATCCAAAGATGATCTGGTACCGATGGGCAAACAACTGGATTTTCTTCAGAGTTATATTTATCTTGAGCGTCTTCGTACGGATGAAAGCCTTGTACTTGATTTCGAGATCAGGGGTGAAAATTTGCAAATCAAAACAGCCCCACTCCTTTATATTGCATTTATTGAAAACGCATTCAAACATGGGGCAAAATCCAGGCAGGAACATCCCTTCATTCATATTATCTTTGACCTTGAAAAATCCGACCGCGTGGGATTTATGATAAAAAACAACAAAGAGGCCAATCCCGAGAAAAGTCTCAATGGTGGTATCGGATTAACCAATGTGACAAAACGACTCGAGTTGCTTTATCCCGGCAAACATGAGCTTGTAATTCATGAAACAGATACAATTTTCAGTGTGGAATTAACCGTATTCGTACTATGAACATCCGGTGTTTAATCATTGATGATGAACCATTAGCCCAACGTGTCATTGAACGGTACGCGGAAAACATCCCCTATCTTGATATTGTAAAAAAATGCAGTAATGCAATCGAAGCGATCGATGTTTTACATCAACAGGAAATCCATTTGTTATTTCTGGATATCAACATGCCCAGGTTAAGCGGGATGGATTTTCTTAAAACTTTAAAAAATCCTCCCTTAGTTATAATTACCACGGCCTATGCCGAATATGCCATTCAGGGATATGAACTCGATGTTGTTGATTACCTTATGAAACCTTTTGCCTTTGACCGGTTTTTAAAAGCCATACAGAAGGCAGAAGAATTGCTTAAAAAGAAAGAAACCGCCCATTTTGAAAATAAAGAATCAGAGAGAATTGAGGAGACATTTATTTTTGTCAAATCGAGTAAGAAAACCTTTAAGGTCAATTTATCCGATATCCTTTACATAGAAGCATTGGGAGACTATGTAAAGATTTTCACAAACGATAAAATGATCGTCAGTTATCAATCATTGAAAAACATAGAAAGTTTATTGCCATCCAAATCATTTCCCCGCATTCACAAATCCTTTATCATTGCGCTGTCGCGTATTGATATGATAGAGGGGAACCAAGTTAAAATCAAGGACCGTTTGATTCCGATCGGGACGAATTTCAAAACGGATTTTGAGCGACTGATCAAATTTATTTAATCGCCTGCGGCGCTGTCGTATCCGATGTTGAAACAGAGCGGAGGACGAAAGAAAAACAGATTAGCAGTAATCCGAAGATCGCTGCCAGAACCCCTATCAACTTAACAAGGAAAACGGCCCAGCTGAATGGATTGAAAAAAAGCGCAATACCTAATGCGATCGTCAGAAGGCCGTTGATCAATAATCCGTTTTTCAAAGAAGAAGAAGATTCTTTAAGGTTTGCGAGAATAACGAGTTGGATAATTCCGATGATGATAATCCAGACTCCGACGAGGATCATAAACAGGTTTACCGACCCTTCCGGAAAAAAGGTCAATATCAGTCCGATTGCAATAGCGGCAATCGATTCATAAAGGATCATGCCCGCCTGTTTTTCTTTCCGGAAATTATTGACACCGATGATCAGAAGAATAGCTCCAAATACAAGAAGGACAATGCCAAAATAGGTGATCATGGTCTTGATAAAATCAGGCGTATTTAACAAGATAAGGATCCCGAAAAGAACGAAAATAATTCCGTTCAGCGCCAGGAACCACCAGTTTTTAAAACGTTTTGTTGCCATAACTTTTAGAGTTTGTTTAAAAATTTAAGATAACCTGATCATTATAGTGAATGAGTGAATGCGTGAATGAGCAATTGAAGGTCTGAAGGTCTGAAGGATTGAAGGAATGAAGGATTGAAGGAATGAATGAAGATTCAATAAAGTTATTTGAATTTGCTATCGTTTTTATTCGGTTGTTCATGATTCGGTTGATGGTTAATCGAATTGCTAAATGAATTTTCAACAGTCACTAAATGTATAATAAACGTTTGGAAAATCACTAAGGAACTTTTAAGGATATGCCCCGGAAATATTCAAGTAAGGAGCCGGTAATTATAAAAACGCCAATGATGACAAAAAGCAATCCCACGATCCGGTTGCCCAAAAGTTTAATTTGCGGATTTCCGGCGAGTTTGATCTTGTTGGCAAGGACAACTTTTAAGATATCTGTTGTCAAAATTACCCCTAATGTTCCCGAAAAGAAGAGGGCAACATTTTTCTGATCCCCGCCGTAAGTACCACTGATGGCAACCACCGAAGTGATCCAGAAAAACCAAAGGGAAGGGTTTGCAATATTCAGTAAAAAACCTTTGAAAAAATAGGGAAGGACCCCTTTCTTCCTGACTTTAATTTCATCGATTGGTTCAACCTGTTCAGTCTGAGGAACTTTTTTGAAAAGAGTATATATGCCAAAAACACACATGACCACCCCACCGATAATTCCCAGTACCAGATGATATCCCGGATCGGTAATGATCTGGCTGGCTCCGAAAAAGCATCCGACGACCAGGGTCAGGTCACTTAAAAAAATTCCCAGCGCAAGAAAGATTCCTGTTTTTACTCCATGTTTAATACTTGTCTGAAGCAAGGCAAACAGCGCAGGTCCAAGGGTTATGGCAACTGTCAGACCGAGTATTATACCTTCAAATAACGGATGTAAAATGGAGCCCACGGATAAATCAGTGTTAAAGTTGTTCGTAAGATTTGATGTGCACTATCCATTGCTCCAACTGGTTGTTTTTAAGAACCCTCGGGAACTTATGCGCACCGCCCTCCTTGCCTCTGAGTTTCATCCAATCGTGGAAAGCCTGCAAAGGTAATACATCCACTGAAACGTTTTTAATTGCTTCGATCCGTTCCACACGGTAATCATCATTCAGCATTTTCAGGTATGCATCCAGTTTGCCGGCGGCAATGATTGGATCTATACGGTCGTTGGTGCCCAGGTACCATTTATGGGCAAACAGGTTTCCATAGCTGAGGCCGGCAAGGGTAAACTCATTGATTTTAACGTTCATATCATCCTGCAACATACGAATAGCCCGGTTCATATTATCCTGCGATAAGTGTTCCCCGCAAAGGCTGATAAATTGTTTGGTTCTGCCCGTAAGAACAATTTCATTCCGTTCCTTGGAAACGAATTTTACAGTATCCCCGATCAGATAACGCCATGCACCGGCACAGGTGGAGAGCAACAGGGCATATTCTTTATCTTCCTCCACTTCATCAATGATATGGGTTTCGGGGTTTGTCCGAAGATCCCCATCACTATCGAAATTTGAAGTATTGAACGGAATAAATTCGTAAAAAATCCCATTATCGAGGATCAGTTCCATCCCTTTGAGATTTCCTGGTCGTTGATAGGCAATATACCCTTCAGAGGCGAGATAGGATTCGTTGTATAATATTGGCCGGTTAAACAGATGGGCAAAACTTTTCCGGTAAGGATCAAGTGACACTCCGCTGTGAACATAGGCAGAGAGGTTTGGCCATATATCGTGAATGGAATTCACACCATAATATGAAATGATTTTTTCCATAATGATCTGAATCCATGCCGGGACGCCGACGATGATCCCGATATCCCAGTTTTTCGCGTTCCGGATAATCTCATTAAGTTTCACCGACCATTCCAGTTCTCTGGAAATACGTCGACCGGGTTTATAAAAATGTTGAAACCAGAAAGGAATGTTGCTGGCAGTGATCCCGGAAAGGTCACCCTGATAATAGGTTCCGTTATATTGAAGGTGGGTACTCCCACCGATCATTAAAATGCCTTTTTCATAAAAGGTATCCGGGAAATCATATTTGGTTGTTGAAACCAATTGCCGGATACTTGCCTTTGTCATTGCCCTCAACATTTCCGACGTTACCGGGATGTGTTTTGAGGAAGCATCAGAGGTTCCTGAAGTCAATGCAAAATACTTCACTTTCCCGGGCCAGGTAACATAAGCTTCCCCATTCAGACTGCGGTACCACCAGTTTTTAAACATGGTTCCATAATCGTGAATGGGTACTGTTTTTCGAAAAAGAGCCAAAAAATCAGGATCGGAAACAATATTATTAAAATCATAAAATTCGCCAAAAGCAGTATTTTGGGAGCGTATCAAAAGTTTTTTCAGGACTCTTTTCTGTTCAATAACCGGATTTATAACGGTAATATCAATCGGAAACTGACGAAGCTCATATGCTTTTTTTATAAGGGATCCAAGAATGGGCATCTGATAAGGAAGTAATGAAAAATGAGGAGGTAAAGTTAATAAAAAAGTGTAATTTCGGATTTTTATCCTTCCTTTATGATGTCAATCCGGATAATGCTTTGGGGCACTGGTGTGTTTATATTATTGGCCGTACTGATCGTTATTGTTTTTTGTCTCTTTCTGACCGTTACCGAGTATAAATCACAAGGTACGTTGGATTCCGAAATTCATGGAACGGGGCAAGTTCTCGGTCCCGCTCAAAAGGAGTTCACCTTTTTAACTTGGAACATCGGATATGCCGGGTTGGGCAAGGAAATGGATTTTTTCTATGATGGCGGGAAAAAAGTCATTCCGGAAAAATCCATGTTCCTGCGCTATTTGCAAGGAATAAAGAAAGAGGTTAACCGGAATGATACGATCGATTTTTTATTTATTCAGGAGGTTGATCTCAAATCACGACGGGCTTATTATACCAACGAACTTAATGAAATTGCTTTGAAACTTCCTGGGTTTTCCTATGCTTTTGGAAAGAATTACGACTGTTGGTTTGTTCCGTTGCCTTATTACCAACCGATGGGTTATGTAAAATCAGGAATCGCAACATTTTCCCGTTTTGTCCCTGATTCGGTGAAAATGGTTCCATTTGGCACATATTATCCCTGGCCGAAACGACTTTTTCTTTTGAAGCGTTGTTATCTGGTCATGAAATATCCGTTGGGAAGAGGTAAGGAACTGATTGTTATCAATACACATAATTCAGCTTATGATTCCACCGGAGAACTACGCAAAAATGAATTTCAACTGCTTAGCTCATATATGCTTCAGGAATATGCAAAAGGTAATTTTGTTGTAACCGGCGGAGATTGGAATAGTAATCCTTACGGATTCCATCCAAAGAACATTATTCCGGGCGACAATGTGACTGTTGTGGATTATCCGGTTGCCGCATCATTTTTCCCCGGATGGCAATTTGTTTTTGATTCGTTACATCCCAGCAATAGGTTCACCGATATGCCTTATGAAAAAGGGAAAACAAGGACCACCCTCATTGATTTTTTTGTGGTATCTCCAAATATCGAAGTTAAGTCGGTGAAAACTATCCTGAGCGACTTTGAATATTCGGATCATCAACCGGTTGTGATGAAGATAAGAATAAAAGATGGTGAGGTGGTGAGATAGAAAATTAGCGAGTGGAATTGTGTTATAGATAAATGACAATGAAAATTATTTCAAAGGAACGAATTTCCCTGATTGAGTTTCTTCTAACCCAATTTGACGCTGCTTCAAAAACGACAGTAAAAAAATGGGTTGCACATGGGAATATAAAAGTGAACGGCACCCTGGAGACAAATCCTGCTGTTTTAATAAATCCCGGGGATGACGTTGAATATACCAGGCAGACTTTCCGGCCAGGCAAAATTAAACCGCCATATCCGGTAGTTTTTGAGGATGATTATATTCTGGTAGCAGAAAAACCAGCCGGATTACTTACCATTGGTGACCGGGGGCTGGGAGGCACTTCGTTTTACCAGCAGTTGGCGGGTTATGTGAAAGGAAATTCCAGAGGGAAGGAACGAATTTTTGTTGTGCACCGGCTAGACCGGGAAGTATCCGGACTTTTACTTTTTGCTAAAAGTGAAACTCTCCAGGCAAAGATTAAAGATCATTGGGCCGAGGTGAAAAAACGCTATTATGCCCTGGTTGAAGGTCAACCTGAGAATGACAAAGGAACTGTCCGCAGTTGGCTGGTCGAAGGCAGTGACCAGAAAGTACGTTCGGTGAAGGAATCCGAAGACGCTAAACTGGCCATTACCCATTACCGTGTGATGGACCGGACTCCGGAGTACGCATTGCTTGAAGTTGACCTTGAGACCGGGCGTAAAAATCAGATCCGGGTTCATCTTTCGGAAATGGGTTGTCCGGTCGTGGGTGACCGGCGGTATGGAGCTGATGCACGGTATGAACGCCGGATCAGGTTGCATGCGTTTTATCTTTCTCTTCGCCACCCGGTCACGGACCAGGTATTGGAATTTAAAAGTAAAATGCCAAAAAGTTTTTTAGTGTTAAAACCCGGAGACGAAAAGTACAAATAGAGATATAACCTGTTAAGGACAAGTTACTTATCCAGAAGACATCTCGGGTTGATTAAAGTTGCGTTGGCGCATCGCCTCATAAATCACAATGGCTGCCGAGACCGAAACATTCATTGAATCAATTTTGCCCATCATAGGAATTTTAATGAGTTGGTTGGCTCCTTCCAGCCAGATTTTGGAAAGTCCTGTCGCTTCGGATCCCATAATGATCGCGCTTGCCTGACGGAAGTCGGTCCTGTGATATAACTGAGTCGCGGTCAGTGCCGTTCCATATGGTTTTATCTTTTTCATCTTCAGCCAGCTAAGGGTTTCTTCTGAGGAAGTTGTAATAACCGGTATGGAAAAAACGCAACCAATACCAGACCGGATGGCGTTGGGGTTATAGATGTCAGTTTGCGGATCGCAGATAATAACTGCATCCAATGCTGCCGCATCAGCGGTACGCAGGAGAGCGCCCAGATTTCCCGGTTTCTCGACTGTCTCAAGAACAAGAAGGAGCGGTTCCGGACGCAGGTTGAGATCTGCAAAAGTCAGTCGTTTTGGTTGTGCGACAGCAATCAAACCCCCATGATCTTTCCGGTACGCCAGGCGGTTGAATACATCAAGGGTTACTTCAAACAGTTCAATCCCGGATGGGGCGGCCGAAACAAATTCATCGAAAAAACCGGGGGCCAGTATTTCAGGACAATAAAAAATCGATTGAATGACAAATCCAGATTGGAGTGCAAGGCTGATTTCGCGTACACCCTCGATAACTATCCGGTTTTGTTCATTCCGGGCACGTGGCTTTTCTTCAAGAAGTACAACGTTTTTAATGTGCTGATTATGGTGGCTGGTAATAATCTGTGTCATGTCTTTAGAGTAAATTATTTAATCACCTCATCCCCCGGACCCCTTCTCCTCGAGGAGAAGGGGTGCAAGGGCTGGGGTCCTTAGGATAAATTCCCCGTCCCTTGGAGGGGAATTCGGGATCAGGGCTTGCCCTTGGGTTCTTACCAATTGATTATTAAAGTAGAATTGCGAGATTAACTAAAGTGTTTGAATTGATTTACAATGATTTTCGTCAAAATTAATTTATTTTTAATACTTCGTTGCAGAAATAAAAATTATACATACATTTGCGTATTCAATTACCTAAATATCCAATGTCAAAGATTTTTGCCCTTTCTGAAGCTTCTTCCATAGCGATCCACAGTATGGTTTTAATTGCCCGTTCGGAGAGCGTTTTAAATGCCGGAAAGGTTGCAAATGTTACCGGTTTTTCCAAGAACCATATTGCAAAAGTATTACAGCGACTCGTCAAAAATGACATGCTTAATTCGGTTCGCGGTCCGGCCGGGGGATTTTCATTAAAAAAAGATCCGAAATCCATCAGTCTTCTTGATATCTACCAGACGATTGAAGGCAACCTGGACATTGGAGATTGCCCGTTGTCGTATGAACTTTGTGGCTTCGACCTGTGTTTGATAGGAAATGTAGTGAACAAATTGACCGCCGAGTTTAAAAAATTTCTTCAGGAACAGACTCTTCAATCATATCTGTAATTTTTTTATTTCTAAATGGGTAATTTAATACTTAATTACACAATATAATCATTATAACGAGTATAAATTTATGAAGCGGAAAATTATCAACATCGATGAAGAAAAATGTAATGGATGCGGATTATGCATTCCCAATTGTGAGGAAGGAGCCCTGAAAATCATTGATGGCAAAGCCCGCCTTATCAGTGATTTGTTCTGTGATGGTCTTGGCGCCTGTCTTGGGCATTGTCCGGAAGGGGCTATTGAAATTATCGAACGCGAAGCTGAATCTTTTGTCATCCCAATGAATGTCCCATCGGAATTTGGTCAATGGCCGGTTCAGCTTCACCTGCTGAATCCGCAGGCACCCTGTTTTAAGAATGCTGACGTAGTTCTTGCTGCTGATTGTACTGCTTTTACCATGGGTAATTTTCACTCCCGGTATCTGAAGGGAAAATCTCTGGCCATAGCGTGTCCGAAACTGGATTCCAACAAAGAATCGTACGTTCAGAAACTCACCGCAATGATCACCGATACAAGAATTAACTCATTAAATGTAGTTATGATGGAGGTTCCTTGTTGTGGTGGGTTATTGTATATGGCCCAGGCTGCCAGGGCCAATGCCGCCAGGGATATTCCCATTAAAAGCTCGATCATCAGCATACATGGGGAAGTGCTTAAAGAGGAACAGGTATAATCACAGCGTTATAAATTAACACCGAAATTTATGAAGACAAAAACACTTTGGTTTGGCTTTAGTGCTGTAATTGTTATTTCTTTCTCGGTACTGTTATTTTTCGGACGGGAAATATACCGGAAAGCGCCTCCCATCCCAGGTGAGGTAGTTACAACAGCGGGGAAGGTTCTTTTTACCGGCCAGGATATCAAGGATGGTCAGAACATCTGGCAATCTATTGGCGGGCAGGAGGTCGGAACAATCTGGGGACATGGATCGTATGTGGCCCCTGACTGGTCAGCCGACTGGTTGCACCGTGAATCGGAATTCATTCTGACATACTGGGCCGACACAACGTATCACAAACCATTTAAAGATCTTACCGCAGAGGCGCAAGCCGTATTAAAAGTCAGACTTATAAAGGAGTTGCGCACGAACACTTATAATCCATTGACTGGGAAGACGACTGTCAGTGCTGTTCGTGCTGCGGCCATAAAAGCGGTAGGGGGCCATTACTCCGGATTATTTATGAATGATCCCAAATTGGAAACATTACGAGATAATTATGCCATCCCTGCCAATACAATCAAAGACCCGGAACGCATGTACCGAATGAATGCCTTTTTCTTCTGGACATCATGGGCATGTGTCACCGACCGGCCGGGTAGTGAAATTTCGTACACCAATAACTGGCCACCGGAGGAACTGGTCGACAATAAGCCTACCAGTTCGCTCATTTTATGGACCGGATTCAGCGTTATAATGCTCCTCGCGGGCATCGGAATGATGGGTTGGTATTATGCGACGCGTAAGCAAGAAGGGATTCCCATACACGAGTTACCGGCAAAAGATCCGTTACTTGGTGGCTTCCAAACAGCTTCGATGAAAGCAACCCTGAAATATTTCTGGGTTGTCACCGCGCTCATTCTTGTACAGATCCTGATGGGAGTGGTGACGGCTCATTACGGTGTTGAAGGACAAGCTTTTTACGGACTTCCTTTATCCGGTATTTTGCCCTATTCTATTTCCCGGACTTGGCATGTCCAGCTGGCTATTTTCTGGATCGCCACATCCTGGCTTGCTACAGGATTATATCTGGCGCCTGCCGTATCTGGGAAAGAACCCAAATTTCAAGCTATTGGGGTAAATTTCCTCTTCATTGCCTTATTGATTATCGTGGTCGGCTCGCTGATCGGACAATGGTATGGTGTAATGCAGAAGCTTGGATTGGTCCAGAATTTTTGGCTGGGTCACCAAGGTTATGAATATGTCGACCTTGGCCGTTTCTGGCAATTGTTTCTTTTTACCGGTCTTATCATCTGGCTTGTACTGATGGGACGCGGGTTGGCCCCCGCTTTTAAAAACCGATCGGAGAACCGTTCATTACTCACCATGTTTCTGATTGCCTCTATTGCCATTGCCGTTTTTTATGGTGCAGGTCTTTTGTGGGGCAGGCAAACCAACCTTGCAGTCGCAGAATACTGGCGCTGGTGGGTTGTACATCTCTGGGTAGAGGGTTTCTTTGAAGTTTTTGCCACAGTGGCCATCGCTTTTTTATTTGTCAGGATGGGGTTGGTAAAAGTTACTATGGCAACTACCAGTGTTATGTTTTCCACCATCGTTTTTTTATCGGGTGGAATACTGGGGACTTTCCACCATCTTTATTTCTCGGGAACACCTACAGCCGTCCTTGCTCTTGGTGCAACATTCAGCGCTCTTGAGGTAGTACCGCTGGTGCTTATGGGTTTTGAAGGATACGGGAATTTTAAAATATCGAAAAGCAAGGAATGGATAAAAGGTTATCGTTGGCCGATCTGGTTTTTCCTTTCGGTTTCTTTCTGGAATCTGGTTGGCGCCGGCATATTCGGGTTCCTTATCAATCCACCCATTGCGCTTTATTATATGCAGGGATTGAATACTACACCGGTTCATGGGCACACCGCATTATTTGGTGTTTACGGGATGCTCGGCATCGGGCTTATGTTGTTCGTCATGAAGAGTATGGATCCGGAAAAGGAATGGAATACCAAGTGGATAAAGTTTGCCTTTTGGTCCATTAATATTGGTCTTGCCCTGATGGTTTTGATCAGTGTTCTCCCGGTGGGGCTGGCCCAGACATGGGTCAGTGTAAAAACCGGAATGTGGTTTGCCCGTTCGGCAGAATTCATGCAAGACCCTACGATCATTTTCTTCCGTTGGCTCAGGGTGATCGGTGACACTGTATTTGCACTCGGAACGCTGGCTCTGGCCTGGTTTATTTTCGGACTTAAGGGAGGTTGGTCAATTGTTAAAAGTTAAATTAAAAATCAAAATTCAAATCTCAAAACGATACATTAAATTTTATATTAATGGAAAAGAATATTTTAGAACACTCCAATGTGTTCAGTTTCCCTGAAAGTGTAGATTATTCTGCAAACGGGATTATCAGCAAGCGGGTTATTGACCGCCCGGCAGGAACAGTAACCCTGTTCTCTTTTGACAAAGGTCAGCGGTTAAGTACTCATTCGGCGCCCTATGATGCCATGTTACAGGTGGTTGAAGGTAAGGCTGAAATTGTCATCGATGAGAAACCTTTCCTGCTTAGTAGCGGAGAGACCATCATCATGCCGGCAGGGATTCCCCATGCTGTAAATGCCATAGAGAAGTTTAAGATGGTGTTGACCATGATCAAAGGTTAAAGCAAAACTCAAAACTCAAAACTGCAAATTAAAGCTCAAAACTTTTGAAAGAATTCCCTTATAAGTTTTAAGTTTTGCCCTGTGGTTTTGAGTTTTACATTTTGAATTTATTTCACCCCCAAAAAATTTAAAAATTATTGAATGATGAGCGAACTTATCAATAATTCCCAGCGCAGGAAAGATCTGTTGAAACACATGATCCTTCAGTTACACGAAGGAGTTGCTCCTGAAGCAATACGTGCACGCATGATCGATCTGATGTCGAAAATCCCTTACGGTGAAGTGGTTGAGGTAGAACAGGAACTGATCGATGAAGGGCTTCCCGAGACGGAAATATTGCGCCTTTGCGATATACATACCCAGGCTCTGGAAGGTCATATCGATCTTTCAGGAATGAAAATAGTTCCCCCGGGGCATCCGGTGGATACTTTCAAACAGGAAAACCGGGAACTCATGAAAGTGTCGGATGAACTCCATGAACTGTTTTCAAAAGTCGAAACTGAAATAACCGGCCAATTCAGCGAGAAATATCACAATGCACTAAAAGCCTTGTTTAACAGCTTGATGGATGTTGACAAACATTACCGGCGCAAAGAAAACCTGCTATTCCCGTTCCTTGAAAAGTATGGAATTACCGGTCCTCCCAAGGTGATGTGGGGGAAACATGACGAAACCCGCGATTTATTGAAAAACGCGATCAATGCCCTGAATATGCCGGGAAACTTTACATCTGAAGTGATGAAGGTGAAGATTGAACTTTATCTGCATCCGGCGGTCAAAGCCATCACCGATATGATCATGAAGGAGAAAGAGATCCTTTTTCCAATGGCCCTTGATAAGTTGACTGAAGCCGAATGGTATGATATTTACAGGCAGACCAGCGAAATCGGATACTGCCTTTACGATCCGAAAACCAACTGGAATCCTCAGGGAGTGAAAATTGCAGAAAAGACCTCTGCAGAGGAGGGAACTATTAACCTGCCCAGCGGAAAATTCACCTCTGAAGAGTTATTGACCATTCTGAATACACTGCCGGTAGATATCACTTTTGTTGACCGGGATGACAAGGTTAAGTATTTTTCACAGGGGAAAGAACGCATTTTCGACCGCAACCGGGCTATTCTCGGACGGGACGTACGCATGTGCCATCCTCCTTCCAGTGTACACATCGTGGATCAGATCATCAGCGATTTCAAGGAAGGTAAAGCCGATAGCGCTCCATTCTGGATTCAGATGCATGGGAAATTTATTCATATTGAATATTTTGCACTACGAAATGAAAGAGGTGAATATTTAGGCACTCTTGAAATCTCGCAGGACCTTACCGATCGCCGTACCCTTACAGGTGATCAACGACTGGTCAGCTATCGAAAAAAAGAAGAGAAACAAGACAAAGCAGAAATGATCATGAATAAACCAGAATGGCTTGATCCGGTACTCATTAAAATATCGCTCGATGCCCGGCCTTTACTGGCACAGGGAATCCATCCGCTCGAAAGAGTACAAAATGAATGTACAACCTTGAAGCAGGGTGAAATTTATGAGATCATTACTCCTTTTCCTCCTGCACCCATGATCGAAAAAATGACTGCCGCCGGGTTTGAAACTCATTCGGAAAGCAGCGCGGATGGGATGTTTCATACCTATTTCCACAAGTTGTAAATAGGCTGAAAATAATGGAATAATAGAGCAATCGAAACCGACAGTTTCTTTTCCTGGTGGCTGGCGAGACGCAGGAAGAAAACCAATACTGTAATTGAGAGATCAACCTATTCCTGATCATTTGGTTATTTTCAATGTTATATGCGCCTCGGCCCCTGGCCCCTTTTCCTCAGGGAGAAGGGGTGCAGGGATTGAAGTTTCAGGTCAGTTCCCAGTCTTGAGACGGAATTCGGAACCAGAACTTGCCAGGGGTTCATACCTGATGATTTTTTTCTGTTGGTTCTATTTTTTACTTTTGTATCCTTTAAACCTTTTATCAACATCTGTTTGTTAATGAAATAATTCTATGGAAATCACAGGAAAGATTATCAGGGTATTAGCGCTTCAACAGGGTGAAGGAAAAAATGGTCCCTGGAAAAAACAGGAATATGTTATTGAAACTTCGGATAAAATTCCCCGAAAAGTTTGTTTTTCATTATGGGGTGATAAAGTAGACCAGTTCAGGCTGACCGAAGGCGCTGAAGCCGGAATTTCTTTCGACCTCGAAAGCCGCGAATACAATGGCCGTTGGTATACCGATGTAAAAGCATGGAAAGTGACCAAAAAACAACCTGCAGGTAATGCTGCTGACAGCGAAAGCCAAATTCAGGATTATAGTTCCGGAATGCCACCCGAAGATGCGCCTCCGGATGATTTGCCGTTTTGATCACCTCATCCCGCTCCTCAAGGAGAAGGGGTGCAGGGGTTGAGGGACTTAGGGTAAATTCCCCGCCCTTTGAGCCTGAGAGATCTCTCCAATTACATTAAAACCAAGTGAACCATTTTTATCAGTGCCGAATTAAGGTCCAAAGGATCGTTATACCTGTTTTTGTACGACAAATAAATCTTGCGGTATCAAACGAAACCCGGCAGCAGAACACCTTACCATCTCATGAACAGCATTTCATACAACGAACGCCCAATCCTTTTCATTACCTCACACCGTCAATTCGGTCCAATGATCGTTCCTTGGGAGGTTGGCCGGGATACGTCCGGGTGGCTGACACTTCAGAACCGTCTCTCCCGGGAAATTTCACCGGATACGACAACAGAAAACGCTGATGTCCTTAGCGAAATCATCTCTCTTTCGCAAACCTTCAACGATATCGAAATCCACCGCCGGTTTGCCCGGAAAGGCGTATCGGTGAAGGACTTCCTCAAGGGCTTCCCCGAAGAGTTACTTTTACTACAAATCCGCCCTTTCATCGACCGGCAGATGGATAAAATGTTCAGACTGGCAATCCAACATGATATACCGGTATTTGTTCATGATGGTTCACCCAGAATTTATCCTGAAACCCGGTTGTTGCCTGATGCAAATCCCGCGGAACCCTGGTTTTGCTTTACAAAGACACATGAAGGATCCAATTACGTACTGGAAATTTATCAGGAGGATCAGAAAATTAACCTGAAGGCGCCGGGCAACAGAATAATTTGCTACAATCCCTGCTGGGTCAAGACCGGAAACCGGTTGCTTCATTTTCCTGAAGGGTTTGATGGGAAGAAAATAGAACCTTTTCTGAAAAAGCGGTCATCCTCATTCCCGCTTCGGCTGAAAAGAAGTACTTCGGGACGTTCATTCTCAAAACCTTAAAAACCGGTCAGGTCAGAGCAGATGGTTTCACCGTACAAACTCTTGTTCCGGAGCGCCGGATGGAACTTTCGGCGGAATTTGACTGGCAGGGGAGGGCAGTAATGGTGGTGTATTTCCGCTATGGCGAAAAACGGATTATGGCCGGGAAACATCAAAAAACATTTATTGATTTAAAGATGGAGGGTGCGGAGATAACATTTTATAAGATTGAACGACAGTTCCCATGGGAGACCAAGATGATCCTGAACTGCCTTGCCCTGGGGCTGGTAAAGCTCAATGAAAACACCCTCGGTCTTCCCGGTGTTACCAAAGTCGGGAACCTTGATTTATACTATCTGGTGGAGTGGATGAACACCCATTCAGAGGAATTGCAGGAACAGGGCATTCTGATCACGACCGACCGGGCGCCTTATAACATTTTCACCGGAAAAATTTCGGCTGATATCCGGGTGGAACCGGGCGAGGACTGGTTCGATGTAAAGGCCGTGGTATTTTTTGGAACCATTGAGGTTCCTTTCATTCAACTCCGGCATTACATTCTGGAAGGGATCCGTGAATTTCCGCTCCCTGGAGGTGAGGTTGTAATCCTGCCCTGGGAGTGGTTCAACAGGTACGGCGATCTCTTTTATTTTTCTGAGGTAATTGATGGTCAATTAAAACTTCCATATCACTATGTTCAGTTGGTGAAGGATCTAAACCTACCGGGAAATCCGGCACTCTCCGAAAGGTTAAACCGGTTAAATCCTGAACTTACATTCCCGGTAAGTATTCCGGAAACATTAAAGGCCATTTTGCGCCCATACCAGATTGAAGGATTACAGTGGTTGTTTTTTTACATAACAACAAATTTGGCGGATGTCTTGCCGATGATATGGGCCTGGGAAAAACCATCCAGACGCTGGCTCTGTTGCTCTCGTTCAATACAGAGGCCCATGCCGCTTCATTGATCGTGATGCCGGCATCGTTGATCCATAACTGACGCAACGAAATCAGACGGTTTGCGCCTGCACTGCGTGTTTTAGAGCATACCGGCAACCAGCGGATGACCTCAACGAGATTTTTCCCTTCCATCGATGTGATCCTTACCACTTATGGAACCCTTCGAAACGACCTGGAACTATTCAGGACTTATCGCTTTTATAATATTATCCTTGATGAGAGCCAGGTAATTAAGAATCCTGCAGCGCAAATCAGTCAGGCCGTGTGCCAATTGAAATCAGATCACCGGTTCGTGCTGACGGGAACCCCGGTTGAAAATTCACTCACCGATCTTTGGTCACAGATGGAGTTTCTGAACCCGGGACTTCTGGGGCCATTGACTAAATTTCAAAAGCGGTTTGGATCGATAAAGATACAACCCCCGGATCATTCAAATAGTAGTACTTTGCAAAGCGCTGTTTTTCCAGTGAATGACCCTGATGAAACAATTCCTCAAACAGAAAAGAATGAACCCGGAAATATCATCATCAAGGCTCCGGAACGGTTAAAGCGTTTGATCGCGCCATTTATCCTGCGACGGACCAAGCGGGAAGTAGAACCCGAGTTACCCCCACTAACAATTGAAGAATGGTACTGTGAGATGACCGATGATCAGCGATCATGTTACGAGGAAGAAAAATCGGCCGTGAGAAATGAGATGTTGCAAAAGATCGAATCAGGCGGAACTTCCGAAACATTCATGCAGGTGTTAACAGCGCTGATCCGTTTAAGGCAGATTGCGAATCATCCGCGCCTGGTTGATCTGGAGTACGAGGGCGAAAGCGGGAAATTCGAGGAGATTATCCGAACCGCCGAATCGTTTCGTGCCAAGGGGCACAAAACCCTGATCTTTTCCTCTTTTGTGAAGCATTTAAATTTAATTGCCAACTATTTCGACATGGAGGAAATACCCTATTCGTTGCTGATTGGCGCTACCACGAATCGGGAAAAGGTAGTGAGGAGGTTTCAGGAGGACCCCACCCATCAATTTTTTCTCATCTCGTTGAAAGCCGGTGGAACCGGGCTCAACCTGACCGAAGCCGGATATGTCATGCTGCTCGATCCCTGGTGGAACCCTGCAGTGGAGTTACAGGCTATTAACCGCACCCACCGCATCGGGCAAGATAAAAAGGTGATCGCCTATAAGTTCATAACTACCTGCACCGTCGAAGAAAAGATGTTGGTGTTGCAGCAACGGAAGCAAACGCTTTCCGATACGTTCATTCCTTCCGGGAACCCATTGAAGGATTTGACGCGGGAGGAGATTGCGGGGTTATTCCGTTGAACCGGTTACATTTCCACCTGAGGAGGGTTACTGTCTGGTTAAAAATCCCGAAAGTGGAACAGGAATGGAAAGGGGAGGCGTCACAGATGAATTGATGCGGTTTTAAAACTATTCGGTAAGGGATCCAATTTAACTTTTTTCTTAAACATAAAGGGAATCGAAAAAACAAAAAAGGCAGAATATAATTGGAGTTAACTTTATTTTATCATGTATATTTGCAGTTACACTTTAAATTATCATGTATAATCGCAAACAAAAATTTCAGGGATCGGAGTCGGAGAGCCTGTTTTTATGGGGCGCCCGTCAAACCGGAAAGAGCACTTTATTAAAAGCGCTTTTTCCAGATGCTCCCTATTTCGATATGCTTAAAGGCGATGTGTATGAACGATTCACGCGAAACCCCTCCATACTCAGGGAAATGTTTGAAGGGGCTGTTTCCCCTGAACCGGTTATCCTGGATGAAATTCAACGTGTCCCGGCGCTGTTGAATGAGATTCACTGGTTGATCGTCAACTGCAACCAGCGGTTTATAATGAGCGGATCGAGCCCCCGTAACATTTTAAGGAATAAAGGGAACCTGCTTGGCGGACGGGCCCTCCGGTATGAGCTTTACCCGCTGGTCTTCCCTGAAATTCCTGGGTTTGATTTACTCAGAGCCCTTAACAATGGATTGTTACCCCGCCACTACATTTCACAAAAAGGGTCTAAATTGTTATCAGCTTACATCGGCAGTTACCTGCAAGATGAAATAATGACCGAAGCGAAAATCAGGAATATTGCCTCCTTTTCCCGATTTCTGGAAATGGCTGCATTTTCGAACGGGGAGATGGTGAATTACTCGAACATTGCAACCGATTGTGGTGTGAGTGGCCCCACTGTGAAGGAATACTTTCAGATCCTCGAAGATACGCTAACAGGCCGGTTTTTACCATCCTTTCAGAAGAAACCCAAAAGAAGGGTAATCCTGGCCCCGAAGTTCTACTTTTTCGATGTGGGGGTTGCCAATTTTCTTCTAAAAAGGGGACGTATCGAAACGGGTAGTGAGGCATTCGGAAAAGCGTTTGAACATTTTATCTACCAGGAGATATACGCGCACAGTAAATACACTGACCTCAATTATCCGGTGTGTTACTGGCGTACGGTTTCACAATTAGAGGTTGATTTTATCATGGGCGACCACGAAGTTGCTATAGAGGTAAAAGCAACAGATATGGCAACATCCCGTCACTATAAAGGATTAAATAGCTTTGCGGAAGAGTATAAAGTCAAAAAATTGATTCTGGTGACCAATGATCCTTATCCCCGGCATGTACAGGATATCATCATATTACCATGGAAAACCTTTTTGGAGAAGCTATGGGGCGGCGAACTGATCTCGTGAATACACATTTTTCCTGCAACTTTTTGTGAATCATCCTTTTTCTGTACATTTGTTTTCGCAGTTCATCTGATCAGGATCTGTGTCATAACAACGCTCAAAGGACAAAGTCATCGTGTTTAAATCATGAACTTCACTTCAGAGCAACACGCCATCATCCACAGTTCAGGCAACATCAAAATCAATGCTGTGGCCGGTTCGGGAAAGACATCTACATTACTGGGATATGCAAAGGAACGCCGGAATGCCGGTCCCATCCTTTATATTGCTTTCAACAAGTCAGTTAAGCTGGAAGCCGAACGAAAATTCGCACTGCTTGAATTATCCAATGTCAAGGTTGAAACAGCCCATTCCCTTGCCTATTCCTTTATTGTGAAAGGGAGTCCCTACAAGGTAAAACGTAACGGAGGGTACAAGACCCATGAAATTGTGGAGGTTCTCGGGCTGAAGAAATATAAACAACCGCATACGGAATTCGTCATCGCAAATCATATCAACAGGTATGTTGTGTTGTTCTGCAACAGCGACAAACCAAAGGTACAGGATTTGAATTATGAAGAGATTTTGACAGATGAAAGGGCACTGAATTTTGTACGGAAATTCCGGGAAGTAATTCTTCAGCAGACCCGGTTGTTCCTTGATAAAATGAATAAGGGAGAGATAGAAATCATCCATGATTTCTATCTGAAAAAATTTCAACAATCGTTGCCTCAACTTCCGTATGAATTCATCCTTTTTGATGAGGCCCAGGATGCTTCCGATGCCATGCTTGATGTAGTCATTCGACAGCAAGCCACAAAGGTGATCGTGGGGGATACCCATCAGCAAATCTATGGCTGGCGTTTTGCCGTAAATTCGCTCGAAAAAGTCGATTATCCGGTTTATAACCTGACTCGCAGTTTCCGGTTCGATCATGAAATTGCAGCGCTTGCGTGCCGTATTCTGCAATGGAAATCACATCTTGGACTTTATGCCGGGTCACAAATTTATGGTTTGGGGACAACAACTTCGGTCCGGCAGCGTGCAATCCTGGCAAGGACTAACGTGGGGTTGCTGTCGAAAGCCGTAGAATTGCTTATTGACAAAAAAGTGGTCAAGAAGATCTATTTTGAGGGGCGAATAGAGAGTTATACTTATGCAGACGAAGGGGCTTCCGTTTACGATATCCTTAACCTGTATCTTGGCCGGCGCCATCTCATCAAAGACAAGCTGATCGCGTCCATGAAATATTTCAGCGAGCTGGAAGAGTACATTGATAAAACTGAAGATGCAGCGCTGGGACTGATAGTGGAGATTGTGAAAAAGTATCAACGGAATCTGCCGGACTATATCAAACAAATCAAGGATGCACATGTTGAAAATCATGAAAAGGATAAAGCGGGGATGATCTTTTCAACAGTTCACCGGTGCAAGGGTTTGGAGTATGATGAGGTTACGCTGGTCAATGATTTTATAACCGAGGATAAGATTATCAAACTTGGTAAAGAGATCGGTTTTAATAAACTCAGTAAAGACAAGCTGGCCGAGGAGATCAACCTGCTTTATGTGGCAGTGACCCGTACCCGGAATGTGTTGAACATCCCTGAAGAGTTGTTGCCAAAATCTAAAATTAATGTTATCCGAAAACCTGAAACCATTAATCCTGATGAAAAATTTGTGGAGCAATATCGATTGAAGCCGCTCTCAAAATCACCGGAGAATCAACGAAATAAAGGCTTGCCGTGGAAACCCAGGGAGGATGACGAACTAACGGTGATGTTTTGTGAAGGGAAAACGGTTTCGGCCATGGCGCGCAAGTTTGGTCGCTCACCAGGCGCCATCCGGGCAAGAATCAACAGACTTGAATTACCCGAACTTTATGGGATACCATTTTGATGGATTATTCGTTTTCCCCTTCCAACTCCTTCAGGATCTTATTGACATCTTCTTCCGTGGAGGTCAGTTTCTGCTTACAAAGTTTGATGAGATATGCAGCCCGCCTGACTTTTTCGGATAACTGATCGACGGATATTTCACCGGCTTCAATTTCATTGACGAGAGATTGAAGCTCTTCAAACGCTTCGATGTAAGTGATCTTTTCGCTCATAGTTACAATTTTTTCTTTTGTTCAGGTTCAACACCGGTCACAGTACTATAAATAGTTCCGTCAAATATGAGCGTTTGCAGCGGATCTCCTGGCTGAACTTCAACATGACGACGCACTGCTTTCCCGTTGTGGAGGGTAATGGAAAATCCCCGGGACAGAACGTTTCGGGGATCAAGCAGCGAAACCTGTCTTGCCAGGGTCTCTATTTCTTTTCCCTGGCGCTGGATAAGCAGAGCCACCTGCCGTGTCACCTTGGATTGCAAATTGAATATTTCCGACGAAAAAATACCAAGCCAGGTTTTTGAATTCTTTCCCAACAATCCGGATAACCGGACCACATTTTCGCGGGCGTTCCGAAGATAAAACCCGGCATGGCTTTTCACCCTTCCGGCCCCGGAAAAAAGTTCACGCTTTGTGTTGAAAATTAGTGTTTTCGTGTGTTTTAGAAAACCGGCAACAGATTGATCCATCTCTTTTTTTGTCCTGTCGATCTGATCATTCACACCAGCTATAATAATGCGTTGTGAATCTTTGACAGGAACAGAAAAGTTATGAAATTGCTGGATCAGGAAGTCGGCCAGTTCGGTAGGTGTGATACAGTTTTTAAAAGCCACCATTTCGGTTACCGTTTCGTTGGTCACATGGCCGATACCCGTTAATACCGGAAGGGGGAAACACGCTATATTTTTCGCCAATTCGTACCGGTTGTAACCTGATAATCCAACATCACCGCCACCTCCCCGGATAATCGCCACCAAATCGAAATGGTTTCTAACCTTTTCAATACGACCAAGCTGATGAATGATGGCCTCCACCACTTTATCTCCCTGCAAAACGGAGGGGAACAACATGTGAAAGAAACGGTATCCCCAAGGATTTAGATCGATCACCTTCATGAAATCGGCATATCCTTTACTGGTTTCCACCGATATCACCGCAATTCGCTGAGGCAACAAAGGCAACTTTAACGATTTATTTTGAGAGAAAATGCCTTCCTTCCTGAGTTTTTCAATGGATTCCTGTTTTTCACGTTCCAGTTCACCCAGTGACCAGGAAGGATCGATGTCGAGGATGTGCAAACTTAATCCATAAACCGGATCAAAGACAACTTTAGCGTTGAACAATATATTGGAACCGTTTTTCAATGGTTCTTTGAGCACACGCAGAAAATTTTCATTTATCCTGATGTAATCGTCTTTCCATAGCGTAGACCTGAGCTGAGCCACAATTTTTCCTTCTCTTTTCTCAAGCAATTCAGGATAACAATGACCCGAATGAACGTAATAGTTCAGCTTGTTCATCTCGGCTTTGACCCAGAAGGAAGTTTGGTACCGGTCATTCAGGGTACGCTGGATACTTTGTGCTACCCCCAGCAGGGTAAATACCGTTTTATCCTGAATGTTTTCTGACATGCGAATTATTCCTTTTCATCCAAGGAAGCAAGCAATAACATTTTTCAAGTGATTGGGATCAATTAATGGATTTTTTTCCCAATGTGGTCAATATGGTTCCGAAAGTTTTCGTTGCAAATAGAAGAATAATTCACAATATCAAAAAAATAGGGCATTGGCATTTCTTCGTTCAGGATACTACCCACAGAAACCGTAGTACGGAAATCGATCCCCTTCCCGAAAAGGGCAATGTCAACATCACTTCCTTTTTTAAAAGTTCCCTTGGCGCGACTTCCAAAGATTACTGCTGATTCAATTACCGGAAACCGGTCAATCACCTGGAGGATCATCTGTAAATCGGTGTCCCGAATTCCGAATTCGTTCATGGTAATCTTAATTTCAGGTATGTAATCAACTTAGAAATCATGGGGAAATATAGATTCCTGATGAGCTCTTCCAATTTTTGTGCCGTCGATTCGTCGTAAGTATGAACTGTAAGGTTTCGATCGTCCAAGGCTTGTAACCATAAATGGCCGTCGATAATAAGATTATTTTGGAAGGCAATTTTAATAGTATCCCTAGGAGAACTGATCTGATCAAAACCTTGGCCTTCCAAGTAGTCTTTCATTGTTTTCCATGCCAATTTAAAACACATCTCGAAAAATTGAATAATCCCGGCACGATAAACAACATCCTGATGTTCATTTTGAATGGCATTTGATAAAAGCAGGAACGACTTCTCGAAATTCTGAAACCGTTGGACCCACCGGATATCGTTGTCCATAATTTTAACAGCTAAATGAGGAAATTCAAAGTTACAAAATTTTTAAAGATTAAAAATCTATGACAGCCCCCCAATTCCGTTGAAAAAACCTTTACATTTGATAGAGCGTTTTGTACAAATATTAACAGATGAAAAAACTCTTACGGTGGCTGATCCCTCCAGATCAATGGAAACCCACTGTAGCCGTGTTACTCGGGATTTTTTTCGGGTTGGCAACCTATGCTTTATATATTTCCAGGGCGCTTTCGTACCTTTCTGATAATCCCGAAGCCTGCATCAACTGTCATGTGATGAATCCGCAATATGCCAACTGGGCGCACAGCGCACACCGCCGCATCACCAACTGCAACGATTGTCATGTGCCGCATGACAACATTTTCAAAAAATACTTGTTCAAGGCACAGGACGGGCTTCGGCATGCCACTATATTTACCCTGCGCACAGAACCACAAGTCATCTTTATTCGGAACGCGGGTAAAGAAGCGGTGCAGAAAAACTGTATTCGTTGTCATGAGCGGACGACAGGCATGGAATTCATGATGTCGGTACAACCCAACTATCACAATTACCTTCAGGGTCGAACCTGCCTGGATTGCCACCGCGAAACGCCGCACGACAGGGTAAACGGGCTTTCCTCCACACCCAATGCGCTTTTGAAGACTAAAATTGAGAGCAGAACGGAGAGAAACGAGGAAGATGAATATGAGGATAGGAGATAGGAGATTGCAAATGACAAGTAACCAAAATCAAATATATAATTTCCAATGTCTGTTTTAAATTGAAGTTTTGACTTTTGACTTTTGAATTTCCGTAGATAAAAACATAAAAAATGACAACCAATAAGAAGCGTGCTCCCTGGATCAACTGGGCGCTTTTTTTCGCCACTATGGTGGTGGTGTTTTTGCTCGGGTTGCTGGCCTCCTCCATTACCGAGCGGCGGGCTGAAAACGAATATGTTTTTAAGCCCAAGGTGGATTTATCGGAATATGAACCCCGTAATGTGCTGTGGGGGGAAAACTTCCCGCGTGAGTACCAATCGTATCTTCAGACTGCCGATACCTCTTTCCGCAGCAAATTCAATGGCAGCGCCATGATTGATGAATTGAAAGAGGATCCGCGGCTGGTGATCCTCTGGGCCGGTTACGCCTTTTCGCAGGATTACAGTTCAAGCAGGGGACACTATTATGCCATTACCGATATCCGGCATACATTGCGTACCGGTACCCCAAAAGGTCCTGACGAAGGACCGCAACCGGCCACATGTTGGACATGTAAAAGTCCTGATGTTCCCAGGCTTATGGAAAAAATGGGCGCCAAAGATTTTTACAAAGGAAAATGGGCCGCCAGGGGGTCCGAAATTGTCAATTACATTGGCTGTGCCGATTGCCATGATCCGAAGACCATGGATCTGCGCATAACCCGGCCGGCGCTTGTGGAGGCATTTCAAGCGATGGGGAAGGACATCTCCAAAGCATCGCACCAGGAGATGCGTAGCCTGGTATGCGCCCAATGTCATGTTGAATATTACTTCAACAAACACCGTCCCGATGCACCCGATGTGACTTATCTGACCTTCCCCTGGAAATACGGAACCGGCGCCGATCAGGCATTAAGATATTATGAAGAAGAAAAATTCGCCGACTTCACCCACCAAATCAGCAAAACCCCGATCCTTAAAGCCCAGCATCCCGATTATGAACTCTTTCTCACCGGTATTCATGCCGATCGCGGAGTGGCTTGTGCCGATTGCCATATGCCGTATATAAAAGAAGGCGGACAAAAGTTTACCAGCCATAAGATCACCAGTCCGCTGAGCAACATCTCCGGGACCTGCCAGGTTTGTCACCGTGAAAGCGAAGAGGCGTTACGCGAAAATGTATATGAGCGCCAGGAAAAAGTGAAGGAGATCCGCGATAAAGCCGAGACAGAATTAGTAAAAGCCCATCTGGAGGCAAAAGCTGCCTGGGATGCCGGCGCCACCGAAAAGGAAATGGAGCCTGTTCTTAAACACATCCGTTATGCCCAATGGTTCTGGGATTATACCGCGGCAAGTCATGGGGCATCGTTCCACTCACCTATAGAAGTGTCGCGCATCATTGGGAATTCGATCGACGAATCCATGGAAGCCCGGATTCTCCTTGCCCGGGTACTTGCCAACCATGGGAAAAACCAACCGGTACCTTATCCTGATATTACCACCAAAGCGCTGGCACAGAATTTCATTGGCCTCGACATGGCCAAATTGCAGTCGGAAAAAGCCGGTTGGATCAAAACCATCCTTCCGGATTGGGATAAAAAAGCCCGGGAACGGGAAAAGACATGGCCTGTGCAGAAGGAAGACGAAAAGGAAGAAAAATAAAACAAACATGAAACTTTTTACTCCCGAGTGCTGGACCGATTACGAGCTGATTGATTCAGGAGGACTCGAAAAGCTGGAACGGTTCGGGAAATTCATTCTGGCCCGGCCCGAACCGCAGGCCGTATGGAGTAAATCGCTGCAGGGAGAGGAGTGGGAAAAAATGTTTCATGCCCGGTACAAACGCACCAGGGGCATTGATCCAGCTAAAAGGGAGAATTCCGAAAAGGGCGAATGGATCCGGAAAAAAACAATGCCGGATCGGTGGAAGATTGGTTATTCCTATCGTGAAATGCAACTGCAATTCCGCCTTGGCCTCACTTCATTCGGACATATCGGCGTTTTCCCGGAGCAGGCTGTCAATTGGAATTACATCTACGATTTTTTAAGTCAAAGTTCAAAATTCAAAGTTCAAAACCATAACTCAAATCTCAAATCTGATAATCCTTCCACTCGCACACTCGCCACCTCACCACCTCACTATCTCACCAGCTCACCTGCTAAAGTCCTTAACCTCTTTGCTTACACGGGTGGGGCATCGCTTGCCGCGCGGGCTGCCGGCGCTGATGTTGTGCATGTGGATTCGGTAAAGCCGGTCGTCACCTGGGCCCGTGAAATGATGGAAGCTTCAGGGCTTAATGATATCCGCTGGGTTGTTGAGGATGCATTGAAGTTTGTGCAGCGTGAAGTAAAAAGGGGAAACCGCTATGACGGGATCATCCTCGACCCGCCGGCATACGGCCGCGGCCCTGAAGGTGAAAAATGGATATTGCAGGATTCCATTGACGAAATGATCGCTCTTTGCCATCAATTGCTAAATCCGGAGCATTCTTTTTTTGTATTGAGCCTCTATTCCATGGGATTTTCTTCACTGATATCCGAAAGCCTTGTCCGGAGTCATTTCGGAGAATTACCTGAGATTGAAACCGGTGAGTTATATTTTGCCGATAGAGCAAACCGGAAACTTCCACTTGGGACGGTGCTGAGATTTACACGCTGAAAATCAATATTCGTCTATTCAATTAACGATATTAAGTGAGGTTTCAGGTTTCAGTGGTTGACTCGATTATTCCCGGCCAGGCGAAATCAAACCGGGTGGGTCAAAGACCTGTTAATTTTTTGACTTCCTCCTTTAGTTTTGGAAGGTGTTTTATTAAAATGCCCCAGATATTTTCATCTGAAACTGTATCATATCCATGAATTATTTGGTTTCTCAAACCGATAATACGGTGTGCGTTTCCAATTTCAAATTCCGGATCTTCCTTCAGAATTCTATTTGTTGCTTCACCAATAATTTCTAAATCTCTTTCAATGGCTCTTTTTAATAAGATATTCGACTGATAATTTTCAAACGATTTATTTTCGTGGTCAAAGTAAGAATCAATCTCGTCAAGAGCAAATTTTATGTCGTATAAGCATTTAAGTATATTTTCGTTCATATAGCAAGACTTTATCGCGGTCAACGACTTTTCTGAAAATAGGATTTTTTATTGCCTGGTCCTCCACCAGATCGACAGGCCTTTTTAACAATTGCGCGAACTGTTCTTTAAGGTCCATATAGTTATCAAAATAATCGAGTAAATCAACATTCGAAAATTGTATAAGCATATCTATATCACTGGAATCATTAAATCTGTCAGATAGGATAGAACCAAACAGATACAATTCTTTAACCTTATGTTTTTCACACAGATTTGAAATATTTTCTCTGTTTTTTTCAATCAATTCCATTCAGCAAATTTATAAAAAATGGTATTGCCATTATATTGACATTTAATCATTCTTTATTTATTTTCATTACTTTCACCAAATTGAAGGGCGTTATCCGGATTATAATCCCAATTTACCTGGCCGGCAGCTCACCCTTGATATCTTTAACAGGACAAAAAACACGTTACAATGTCTCAAAGAGAAGCTATAGAATTGGTCAGAAGATATCTTCATTTATTAAATGAATCGGGGTTGCCGATTTATAAGGCTTTTTATACGCGAGTTACGCGACTGACAGTGCCTCGGCCAAAAGCGATATTGATTTATTGCCAAAAGAAGAGCTACCTCCACCACGAAAGCCCATCGGCTACAAAACTACGATTTGATTTACGATTTTAGATTTACGATTTATTTATCTCCCATCTCTTACTTGTCTTTCTGCATCTCACTCCTGCGAATGAAGTGAGTCATTATCCGGCATCAACATTACGTCACCAAAAACAACCCTGCCGCCACCCCATCAGCAAACAACTTCCCTTCATCCGTAAGGAAATAAACTCCGGAAACCTCCCGTAGTAACCCCCGGTCGATCATTGGTAAAGCGTTTTTTCGAAAAAAATCGTAAATCGTAGATCCAAAATCGTAAATAAGTTTTTGTGAATCACAGCCCCACATCGTCCGGAGTGAGGTCATTACATATTCGTTGTATTTCTGTTCCGGGGTCAAATGTTCTTCCACATACAGGCATGCACCGTTGGTAATACGTTCAATATATTCCGACAGGTTGGAAACATTCCATCGCCGCGAGTTATCATTGTAACTGTGTGCCGAAGGACCCAAGCCCAGAAATGGAATTCCTTTCCAATAATTGGTGTTGTGGATTGCGTTCCAACCGGATCTGGCGAAATTTGAAATCTCATACTGCTGAAAACCATGATCCAAGGCCATTTCCATTAACATTTTAAACTGGACTACCTGTAGTTCATCATCCAATGGTGATATTCTTTTTTTACTTATCATCCATGCAAGCGGGGTCCCGGATTCAACTGTAAGGGCATACGCTGAGATATGCGGAACGCCAAGTGAAAAGGCAGTTTCGAGGTTTTTCTGCCATCGGGTATCGGTGGAAGATGGAATACCGTAAATCAGATCAATACTGATGTTTTCATATCTCGCTTCCTGTAATAACCTGACGGCCCCGATCGCCTGATTGGCTGAATGTGCGCGGTTCAGCCAGTCAAGGTCTTCATCAAAAAACGACTGCACCCCAACACTGAACCGGTTGAACCATGTATGCTTCAATTCAGTTACAAACACGCTGGTCACGTTATCCGGATTTATCTCCAGGGTTATCTCCTTAAGTGTTGATGCAGGATGCAGGCTCGCTTCGCTCGTTGATACTGGATGCTGGATGCTGGATGCTGGATGCTGGATGTTGGATGTTGGATGTTGGATGTTGGATGCTGGATGCTGGATGTTGGATGCTGGATGTTGGATGCTGGATGCTGGATGCTGGATGTTGGATACTGGATGCTGGATGCTGGATACTGGATGCTGGATGCTGGATGAAGACTTGGGATCAGGGAGGCTCGGGGATTCAGCTAATATCTCCAAAACTTCTTGCAATGCTTCCGGTTGGTAGAGGGAAGGTGTTCCTCCGCCAAAATAGATGGTATTTACCGGTTCGCCGGCCAGGTAATCACGAGTCTGGGTTATCTCACTTTTCAGCGCTGTCAGAAATTCCGTTCTGTTTTTCTGTGAAGCAAGTGAAAAAAAATTGCAATAGTGACATTTGCGATTACAGAACGGTATATGAATGTAGATGCCGGCCAAAGGGATTATTTCTTCAGGATGATGCGGAAGGTGGTTCCCTTGTTCAGGGTGGATGATCTTACAAAGATCTTTCCGGAGTGGTAATTTTCAACAATCCGTTTGGAGAGGGTCAACCCAAGTCCCCAGCCTCTTTTCTTACTGGTAAAACCCGGATGAAAAATGGTTTTAAACCGTGATTTCGGAATACCTTTTCCGGTGTCACTGACATCAATATGAACGTGATCGACATCTTCAGAAATCTCGATATTTACCGTACCGCTACCTTCCATTGCATCAACTGCATTTTTACACAGGTTTTCGATGACCCACTCGAAAAGATGAAGGTTTAAGGGAACAAAGAGTTCAGTCGAACGCGAAGGATTAATGGTGAAGGTAATTTTTGGCGAAGTGCGTGAGCGGATATAATTAACCGTTTCATGGATCATTCCGACGATGTTTGTTTTCTCAAGCCGCGCAGCTGAGCCGATTTTCGAAAACCGGTCGGTGATGGTCTCCAGCCGTTGCACATCTTTTTCTATTTCCCGTATCGTTTCTTCATCCAATCCTTTCAGCTTCAGTAATTCCATCCAGGCGATCATAGAAGATAAAGGAGTTCCCAACTGGTGTGCCGTTTCTTTTGCCATTCCGACCCAAACCTGATTTTGCTCCGATTTCCGGGCATAACTGAAAAGCAGATATGCGATTAAAAGAAAAACCGCGATTACCCCAAACTGCACAACCGGATAGTATTTCAACTGGGTGAGCAGGAATGAATCCTGGTAATAGATGTAATGTATTCCGGTATCCGCCAGGTCAATTTTAATGGGTGTATTTTGCGACGCCATACTCTCCAGGGTTTGTTGCACCCACAACTTATCCTGCATTTTATTTTCCGGAATATTCCCATAAGCAAAAGGAATTTTACCGGTACTGTCGGTAATGATAACGGGGACAGATGCAGAATTGAGAACAACCTCCGAAAAAAAAGAGCGGATCAGGTCGTCGAGCACCGATTTTAGTTTGGCAAAGATGTTGGAATCTTTGTAATAGAGGTATATTTTTTTATTGTAAATGTAGTTTACGACGATCGGAGGGTAGGCTGAAAATTCCTGCTGAAGACGGCCTTCCAGTTTTTTAACCGATTCGTTCAGACTGGTATTGCGGGAAGCCATAATGTTCCCCGAGTCGTCGGTAACAATCACCGGGATCGTGGTGTTTTCGCCGATGATGCTGAGAAAGAAATTCAAATCTTCGTTGGGTGTGGCCGTAAGAATGCGGCGTTGGGCTTCGGCTACAATGGAAACCCGCTTCCGTTCTTCGTTCTTAAGTTGTTCGAAAAGGTTGTTGGTATAATTCACCAGATCGGCTTTCTGATGGATAGCATCAGCCCAGATCTGAACATTTTTTCGTTCATCTTTACGGATTTCATTGACAAGTATATTCGTATAATAAAGCGACGCGGCTACGATGATCATTGCCGTTGCAAATAAAATGAATTTCCAACGCTTTTTCCGGAGGTAAATATCCACTGATCGGAGTTTTATAAGTAACGACCCATTGGCCAATATATTTTTGATCTGGATATCAAAGATATATGATTTTTCATCATGTTAGCGGTCGAATTTGCAGAGTAAATCGACGTTTTCATCGAAAACCGCCCGCCATCAGAGAAATAATTCATAATATTGAGAAAAAATAATTTCGCATGAAAACACGTTTTTTCTTTTTCCTCCTTTTGGGAGGTCTCCTCAGCGCTGCTCTCCTCCTGGGTGGCTGTAAACCAAAAAAAACAATGCAGGTAAGACAAATCCCCCTCGAAGATTTCTTTAAAAATCCGGAAAAAGCCCGGTTTCAGATTTCCCCCGACGGAAAATACTTCTCGTTTATGGGCCCTTACGAAAAGCGCATGAACATTTTTGTACAGGAGATTGGAAAGAAAAACGCAATCCGGCTTACTTCGGAAAAAGACCGCGACATCTCCGTTTATTTCTGGAAAAGCCCTTCCCGGATCGTATTCCTGAAGGATACCGGAGGTGATGAAAACTTCAAACTTTACGGTGTGAACATCGACGGCTCCAACTTGAAATGTTTCACTGATTTTCCTAAAGTGAGGACTGAAATTCTTGATGATCTCTATGACTTTCCCAATGAAATGATCATTGGCCTTAACAAGCGGAATCCCGAAGCGTTTGATCCCTATAGACTGAATATTATCACCGGTGAAATGAAGCAATTGGCCGAAAATCCGGGGAATATCCAGGGATGGATCGTGGACCACGATGGCAAACTGAGAGCAGCTACCGCAATTGTGGACGGGATAAATACACAGGTCCTCTATCGTGAAAAGGAAACGGAAAAGTTCAAGCCGGTATTGACGACTAATTTTAAGGAATCCCTTTACCCGATGCTTTTCACATTCGACAATAAAAACGTATATGCCACATCGAATCTGGGCAGGGATAAGAGTGCCGTGGTAATTTTTGACATTGCAAATGGGAAGGAAATACAGACTTTATATGAAAACAAGGACTTTGATGTCAGCGATGTGGTCTGGTCGCATGGTAAAAAGCGCCTTATTGCCGCGAATTACGAATCGTGGAAGCCGGAGCGTTATTACTTCGATGAAGAAGCAAAACAGTTGTACGCGAAAATTCAAAAACAGTTGGGTAATTATACATTCAATATCACTTCATTTACCAGGGCAGAAGATAAATTTATGATCCGCGCATACAGTGACCGGTCGCTGGGAGGATATTATGTGTATGATAATGTAAAAGACACCTTACAAAAGGTCGCTGATCTTTTTACCTGGCTCAAGGAAGACGAACTGGCAGAAATGCTTCCCGTTGAATTTAAAACAAGGGACAACGTAATGGTTAATGGATATCTGACCCTTCCGGTCGGCTATACCATGGAGACTGCGAGGAACCTCCCGGTGGTTGTAAATCCTCACGGAGGACCATGGGCCAGGGATAGCTGGGGATTTAATCCGGAAGTTCAGTTCCTGGCTAACCGCGGGTATGCAGTATTGCAAATGAATTTCCGCGGATCGACCGGCTATGGCCGTAATTTCTGGGAAAAGTCGTTCAAACAATGGGGGCTTACCATGCAGAACGACATTACCGATGGAACAAAATGGCTGATCGACAAAGGCATTGCCGATCCGAAGCGGATCGCCATCTACGGTGGAAGTTACGGTGGGTACGCCACACTTCAGGGCATTATAAGAGAACCTGATCTTTATACCGCAGCAGTTGATTATGTGGGTGTATCCAATTTGTTTACTTTTCTGAAGACCATCCCCCCATATTGGAAACCCATGCTAGACATGATGTACGAAATGGTGGGAGATCCGAAAGCTGACAGTATACAGTTCATTGCCACATCTCCGGCATTGAATGCCGATAAGATAAAAACACCGTTGTTTGTGGCTCAGGGGAAAAACGATCCCCGTGTAAACATTAATGAATCGGACCAGATGGTCAATGCCTTAAAGAAACGTGGGATAACCGTAGAATATATGATCAAGGACAATGAAGGTCATGGATTTCACAACGAAGAAAACAGGTTTGATTTTTACAGGGCCATGGAAAAATTCCTGGGTCAACACCTGAAATAAAACATCCGGTTTTAAAAATTACAAAGCAAAAGGGGTTAAGGCCAAGGCCCTATCAGCCAATACGGCTAATTGTCTGCAATCCATCCACATCAAGGAGTTCCATCTCCTGAGCTGATATCTTTATCAGACCATCCTTCTGAAAATCACGCAACACTTTTAGTGCGCTGTCATGCGACATTGCTGAAAGGTCGGCGAGATCATTGCGGGAAAGGATCATGGGAAACTTCATTTTCTGAAAAATTTCATCATACAGGTATAACAACGTACCGGCCATTCTTCCGGGCATTTGCTTTTGAGTGAGAAAGATTAAACGGGTGTAAACAGTTACAACATCCCGGCTGAAATCTTTGAGAAACTCTTCTGCAAACAATTGATTTCCGGCGAGAATTTTTTTAAAAACATTCATATCAATGAAACAAACCGATGAATCAAGCAAGGCTGTAATCGTAAAATGATGCCGTTGGTCATAATAAATGCCGGGACCCCCGATAAAACTGGTCGGTTTCACTATGCGCATGATAGCTGACCGGCCTTCGATCCCCTCAAGATATAACTTGGCAAGCCCGCTGTTCACGGAGAGCACATGCGACATAAATGTACCTTGCTTTTTGATTGTCTCACCAGCCTTGAAATTGACATGAATTTTATTTGTATCAACCATCTCCAGTTCTTCCTTACTCAACAGGTGAAATAATGGCGACATACACTGACACCCTATACAATGTTTCGGTGTCCCTTCAAAAAAATCACTCATGTTGAATTATGTTTTGATCCTTTCAAGGGAATAAAGGTACAGTAAATTGACATATATCAATATTAAACACAGTTTATTTTGATTTACCGGGTTTAAAATTTCCGGTACAGATCGTCAAAACTGACAGATCATATCCCAGAAATTGAATACATATCTGGGTAGATTTGGCGTTGCTAAAAAATGAACTTAAACTTTCATGGAAAGACGTTTGACCAACCGCAGAAATTTTCTGAAACTGGGAATTGCTGCAGGAACCACTGCCATCATAACCGGAGGTAACAGCGTTTTGTCTGCCATTTCAGAACCTGACAGCAAAGACGGCAAAGAGACCGGGGAGAAGATAAAATTACTTACACCAGATGGAAAGCTGGTGGAGGTTGACAAAGGACACGTGTGCTGTCAGCCGGCAGGAAACCTTGAAGCCCGGCAAGGATTACCTGATAAAAGAATGGTGATGGTGATCGACCTGGCGAAGTGTAGAAATGCAAGGAAATGCTTGCAGGGATGTCAGAAAATGCACTTCCTCCCACCACATATGGAATGGATAAAATTTTACCTGATGCGTGACTCCGCGGACATGTCACCCTATTGGTTCCCAAAACCTTGCCTGCATTGCAATAATCCGCCCTGTGTCAAGGTTTGTCCCGTAGGCGCCACGTTCAAACGTACCGACGGGATCGTACTGATTGACAATGACCGCTGCATCGGATGCAAATTTTGCATGGCTGCTTGTCCCTATTCTTCACGGGTATTCAACTGGGAAGAGCCAAAAATGGATAAAAAAATGAATGCTGCCGCCTATTCTCCTGAAACCAGTACCCCACCAAAAATCGGCACTGTCAGTAAATGCGATTTCTGTCCCGATATGGTCAGAAAAGGTGAATTACCGGCATGTGTTACTTCCTGCCCCAACGGTGTATTTTATTATGGTGATAAAAACGAAGATGCAGTTACCAATGGTACTGACACCGTGCGGTTCAGCGATCTGATCGCCACAAGGGCGGCTTACCGGTTTATGGAGGAACTTGGCACCGAGCCCAGTGTATATTATCTGCCGGCAGTTGACCGCGCTTTTGATTACAAAGTGGGATTCGAAGGGTTGAGTGAAGAGGAAATAGCGCTATATAAAACTGAAGCTAACATAACTGAATAAACACGAACTATGTACGAGGACGAAAAAACACAGCAAAATCTTTATGCATTCAAACCCCAGTTGGAGAAAATGAGCAAAAAGGGCGTTGCCCTGGTTGTCTTTCTCTTATTGGTAATGGGATTCGGCATGTACGCGTTATATATTCAGATTGTGGATGGACATATTGTAACCGGCATGCGCGACAATGTGGTGTGGGGATTATACATCGTTAACTTTATCTTTTTCATCGGAATCAGTTATGCCGGGGCTTTGATTTCTGGAATCCTGCACCTTTTAAGGGTCCCCTGGCGGACACCCATCATCCGGATGGCCGAGATGATCACAGTAATCTCCACGATGATCGGACCTGCTTATATCCTGCTTTGTATCGGACGCCTGGACCGTTTACCGAATCTCATCCTGTTCGGAAGGATACAATCCCCTATAATATGGGATGTCATCGCCATCAGCACATACCTTTCAGGCAGCATTATTTTTCTCTATCTTGCAATGATCCGCGATCTTGCCATCCTGAGAGATAACCCTGTAAAGACTGCCAGATGGCGGAACCCCATCTACCGGTTCATGGCAGTTCGCTATAAGGACAGCACCAAGCAAAAAGAGCTGTTGAATGTATCGACTGATTTATTGTCGATCGTAATCATCCCGCTGGCCATCCTGGTTCACTCTGTTCTTGCCTGGATTTTCGGAATGACGCTTCGGCCGGGATGGCACAGCACCATTTTCGCTCCCTATTTCGTCATTGCAGCCGTTTATTCCGGAACTGGTGTATTGATCATGGTGATGTGGGTATTCAGAAAGGTATACCACCTTGAATCGCATATCACTAAAATTCATTTTAATTATCTGGGCATCATCATGATCGTTTTGGGCGCGATGTATGGCTATTTTACCTTCAGCGAGTACCTGACCAGCTGGTATGGTTCTATCAAATGGGACATGGAAGTGTTGTTCAGGCTGTTTAATCCCAGCGAGTACTGGCACCTGTTTGTTTTTGCCGTTTTCATCGGAGTATTGGTTCCCATCATCATTGTGACCGTCCCGAAGTTCCGCAACATCAACTCCATCGCTTTTGCTGCCTGCATTGCAGTGCTTGCCCTATGGGTTAAACGATACCTGATCATCATCCCCACCCTCGAAACCCCTATGCTACCCATTCATGACCTCCGGCCAGAATATGTTCATTATTCCGCCACATGGGTTGAATGGGCATTGACCTTCGCAGGGATCGCTCTTTTTATTCTGCTTTTCTATCTTTTTTCGAAATTTATTCCAATCATACCGGTAGTCAGAAGTGGGGAAGAAAAAGACTATTCCAGGTTGAGGAAAATCGTTTTTGAAAAACAGATGAAAAAGGTGATAAGGCAGCGTAAAAAAAGTGATGTCGTAGTAACAGGAATTATCATCCTGCTCATGATCGCTTCAACACCCAGGGTCATTGCACAGGAAGAAGGACCTGTTCAGACGGTACTGAAGCTAGAGTATTTCCATATTGATTCGGTCCAAAATCTCAAAGCGACCCTGCGTGCAAAAATAGATGGAAGATACATGCCCCTTCCGGGAATGGAAATCGGTTGTAAAGTTCTCCAGGGTAAGACGGAGACACCCCTTGGCACAAACACGACCAATGACAAAGGGATTGCGACTTTCGCTATTCCTGATGAAATTATCGCATCGGGAGGAGATAAAGGATTTTATTCATTTGAAGCGTCATTTTCAGGAAAAGACAATTACGACAAGGCTTTAGCGCGCACAACGATGAAACCTTTGCGGATGGAAATGTCATTTTTTCAAAAAGAAGGAGAAAAAATGGTCAACCTGAAGGCTTTTGAACCGGGAAAAAATAATGAATGGATCCCGGTTGAAAATCTCGATGTTCAATTTTACGTTCCACGTACCTTCAGTTTGCTGAAAGTCGGACAGGCAGCCATAACCAATGGTTCAGCCAGTCTGGAGTTTCCGACGTCCATCCCTGGAAATCAACTCGGTTATCTCACCCTTGTAGCCAAAGTGGAAGAAAATGATAACTATGGAAATGTAGAAGTAAGCGGTACAATAAACTGGGGAAAACCATTACCCCCGACAAAGATAATCAAACGCGGTTTGGGCGATACCGATGCCCCTCTGTGGATGGTGTACACGCTCATTGTGCTGCTGTCACTGGTGTGGTTTCATTATATGTATGTCATTTTTACGGTATTCCGGATCCGGCATTTAGGTAAAACATGATTTTAAAATAATCAAATTATCAAATCATCAAATAATCAACACTAATAAATATATTAACAACTAAAAATTCAAATTCTATGAAATCATTACAATTGAGGTTTATTGCATTTTCAATGGGGATGTTCCTTGTGTTTTCAATCAGTTTCAACAGTCAGGCTCAAACTGCAAGTAAATGGAACATCCCGGTCAAATTCAAAACCACCAAAAATCCGGTGGCAGTGAGTAAAGCAAGTGTAGCCGATGGGAAAGACCTTTTTGCAAAACATTGCAAGTCGTGTCATGGAAGTGCAGGGTTAGGCGATGGTCCTAAGGCAGCAAGCCTGGATGTATCCTGTAGCGACTTTTCTGCCAAAAAATTTCAAGCCCAATCCGATGGTGAAATTTTCTTTCAGATATCGGAAGGAAAAGAAAAAATGCCCTCTTTTAAAAAAAATGTTCCGGAAGATAGCGGACGCTGGTCAATTGTAAATTATATCAGGACTTTGGCAGCAAAATAAGGAGGTAAGTTATGTCACAGGAAGATCAGGATCAATCGACAGGCTTCCGGGAATTGAACGATAAAGTTAATTCCCTTGAAATGAGGATTGGCATGATTGAAGGGCAACTCGACAGTACGGTGAAAGGAATGGTATCGGCTCAGCCGTCACGATACCACCCTGAACAAACAGATGATGAAGCCGCGGAAGAAATTCTGATGGATAAAGGCTTGATTGAGTCTAATATTTTCGAATACGGACTGGCTTGGTTCGGAAGCCTTGTTTTACTTTTCGGGATTGTATTCCTTTCCCATTTTGCAAGGAATTATCTTAGTGGATTGTTGGCCAGCATGGTTGGATATGGAGCCGTAGCCGGTGTATTCTTTTTGGCCTGGTATCTGCGGAATTCATTCACACACCTTTCTTTTATGTTGAATCTCAGCGCCCACTTACTGGTCTATTATATTACACTGCGTTTGTTTTTCTTTATAAATCAACCTGTAATTCCGGTAAAAGGAATCGTCCTGGTCCTTTTGTATACTGTTATCGGAGTACAATGTTTCATAGCGATCCAGCGTAATTCGGAGTTGCTGGCAGGAATTGCCCTGCTGCTTTCCATCGCCACTGCGATTATTGCAGATTCAACATTCTTCACCATCCCTGTATTAATTATTTCGGCCACTTTTTCAACCTACCTTTTTTTTCGTTATGGATGGTGGCATTTAATGCTTGTGACACTGGTCTTAGTGTACGTCGCCCAGGGCATATGGTTATTGAATAACCCGATCATGGGAAATCCCATCGGTGCATTTAAGACTCACCCTTTCAACTTATTATGTCTTTTTATCTATGGAACCATCTTTTCAATTGTTCCGATGATAAAACAGAATGACAGATTTCCCGATAGTATTTATCCGGCCACAATACTGATCAATGGCATTAGTTTTTCTGTCATTATGTTATTTGTGGTTGCCTCATTCTATGCAGATAATTATGTCTGGATATTTACCATGATCTCTGTGTTATGCTTGTTATATTCGATATTCCTTAAATACAGAACAAGCCGGGTATTTGACTCGTCGTTTTATGCAATTTATAGCTTCATTGCCTTGAGTGTCGCAGTATATGGCTATTCAAAACTTCCGAATGCGTTATGGCTGCTGGCACTCCAAAGTCTCCTTGTCGTTTCATGGGCGTTATGGTTTCGTTCAAAGATCATCGTGGTTATGAATACTATTTTATTTGTCGGGATCCTGGTTTTCTATATGATATTTTATCCACCGGTTGACAGGGTAAATTTTGCATTTGTCATCACCGCTTTTATCAGTGCGCGAGTGATTAACTGGAAAAAAGAGCGATTGACACTAAAAACTGAGATGATCCGAAATATCTACCTGATCGCCTTGTTCTTTACGATGCTGTTTGCGCTGTACCATGTGGTACCGAAACAATATGTCACCCTCTCCTGGACCTGTGCGGCCGTGTTTTATTTTATGATGAGCCTTATCATGAAACTTATCAAATATCGCTGGATGGCCATTGCAACCGTGCTGTTTACCGGGTTCTACCTGTTCTTTGTTGATTTATCGCATCTGGAAACAGGTTACAGGGTGTTGGCTTTTCTATTTCTTGCAGTTATTTCGCTTGGGGCGTCTCTTTACTTTACAAAGAAGGTTCGGAAGAAATTACATTCAGGAGCTGAATGATTTGATGGTTGGTGCAATCAGAATTGTGATTACACAAATTTTTCCCCTTTTTCGAGCATAACGTCGTTGACGTATTGCCGGATTTGTTGTTCGTCCGATTTCCGGCATATCAACAGCACGTTATCGGAATCAACCACAATGAAATCGTTCAGGCCTTCCAGAACAACCACTTTTTCGTTGGGCATATTGACGATGCAGTTCGTGGATTCATAGATCATTACATTTTTTCCTATCACGGAATTGCCATTGCTGTCCTTGAGACGGTTTTCATAAAGCGAGCCCCAGGTTCCCAGGTCGGACCAGCCGAAATCTGCCGCCAAAACATAAACGTTTGATGCGGATTCCATCAATCCATAGTCAATGGATATGCTTTTACAAATAGTGTAAGTGTTTATAATAAATTCTTTTTCTTTCTTAGTTCCGTATTTACCGATGCCTTGTTTAAAAAGCACATTTACTTCGGATAGATGTTGTTCAAAGGCTCTCATGATGCTTTTCAACGACCAGATAAAAATTCCGGAATTCCATAAAAAATCACCGCATTTGACAAATGTTTCTGCCAGCTCCTGATTGGGTTTTTCTGTAAACGTCTTGACTTTTTTTATGTGTTTTTCCTTTGGATAAACATTGGTTTTCCCTTCGAGGTACTGGATGTATCCATAACCGGTATCAGGCCTGCTGGGACGCAATCCGAGAGTAAGTAACCAATCGTGTTCGGAAGCAGCTTCAAGCGCCGATTGAACATTTTGCAGAAATAGATCTTCCTTGAGGATAACGTGATCGGATGGGGCAACAACGATGCGTGCATCCGGATCCCTGGCAAGAATGCAATAATTGGCATAAGCTATACAGGGCGCAGTGTTGCGGCGGAATGGTTCCAGGAGGATCTGCCGGAGCGCCAGTTCCGGTAATTGTTCCTGTACCAGTGTCTTATAAAGTTCGTTGGTGACGACATATATGTTTTCTTTCGGACATATCCGTTTAAAACGTCGATATGTTTGCTGGATCAGCGTTTCGCCGGTACCGAGGATATCGATGAATTGTTTCGGATGGGAGGTTCGGCTCATAGGCCAGAAACGGGCGCCGATGCCCCCTGCCATGATTACGCAAAAGTTGTGTTTAGAGTTGTCCATGCAATCGGGTTTTAAATTCATACAAACATACAAAAGTAAAATTAAAATTAAAGGGAAAAGTCAAACGTCATCTATCATTCTTACCGGTGCAAGAGGACTGACCAGGTAAACACGGTTTGTGCCGAGGCATATACATTTGTAACGTTTGCGCACCAGCTCCTTTTTACGGAAACGGCGTTTGCCGTTAATAGTGAAAACAGCATTTGGAGGGAGTTCATCCAGGCAAAGGGTCTGATCGGACGGATCATATTTTAGGAGCGCCCTGGACAGAAGATGATCTGCTCCGGTAGACGCTTTTGGATTTTCAAGGTAACAGCGCAACAACGGTAATATATCGTTGGGAAAAACCGCTTCATTCAGGAAAGGCTGCATCAGTGAATGAAACTGGTTTTTCCACTCTTTCCCATGGGGTCGCGGCTGTGGACTCTTGCACAACGTTAAGATATGTTTGGGATGCCGATGGTTCCGCCAGGTATGATAATGGGCGAGCTCGTGTATGAGGGTGATCAGGAATGCATATTGATTAAGATTCCCATTCACCGAAATGCGGGCTGGATATTTACCGTGGGCAGCCCTGAAATCACCTGATTTTGAGGACCGGTGGGGTGTTATTTTCAGTTGCAGATTGTCATCGTGTATCAGGCTAAGAATAATGGGCAAGGCCGCGTCAGGTATTCTTTGATCAAAAGTTGAACGGATCACCCTGAAATCTGTTTCCGGAATGGATTTGGTAATACGGGGTTTTGACCAAAAGAGGGACAATTGCACTTTTTAGGGCGGTGTTTGTGATTTACCGGATAATGCTGCGAACTGCATGATCCTTCAAGGATCAGGATCATGGATGCAAAGATCAGAAAAAATAGACGCACCCGCGAAAGTCCTATTCTGAAAGTTATGAACGGGAAACATGTATACGGATACGTTTTATCCCGAAAGTAGAAGTTTATATTCACGAAATAATCATTGTTTAATCATTGTTTAATAATTAAGCATAATATGAACGAACTATTTTATAAAAATGGTATTTTAGCAAAAACATTTTATGTTCAAAGTATTCTCAACCACCGGGAATTATGTGATGCTCATGAAGAGAGTGTTCACACCTCCGCAGAAACGGGGAATCTTCTGGAATCAGATGCTTACTGAAATCAACAACCTTGGATTGGAATCCCTGGGCATCGTTGCCTTTATCTCAATGTTCATGGGAGCTGTCGTGGCCATTCAAACCGCCTATAATATTGACAGTCCGCTCATTCCGATGTCGATGGTGGGATTTACGGTCCGTCAAAGCGTCATCCTGGAATTTTCACCCACGGTTATCAGCCTGATCCTGGCGGGGAAAGTCGGTTCGCGGATTGCCTCGGAGATTGGCACCATGCGGGTTACCGAACAGATCGACGCCCTCGAGATTATGGGTGTAAACTCAGCCAATTACCTTATTTTTCCGAAGGTTGTTGCTTCGATACTGATCAACCCGGTTTTGATCGTTTTCAGCATGTGGATGGGAATCCTGGGCGGATGGATCGCCATGGTTGCTACCGGACTGGTATCCACTAACGATTTTGTTCAGGGAATTCGGATTGATTTTGAAGGATACACGATTTTTTACGCCCTTACCAAAACGGTATTTTTTGCATTTATTATCTCTTCGATCTCGGGTTTTTTTGGTTATGAAACCCGCGGCGGGGCGCTGGAAGTCGGCCAGGCCAGCACCAACGCGGTTGTTTTCAGCAGTGTCATCATCATCTTGTTCAACTTGGTCTTAACCCAACTTCTGCTCACATGATTGAAGCCCGGAACATCGACAAGACCTTTGCGGGACATCATGTGCTGATAAATGTCTCCTGCACTTTTGAAAAAGGGAAAACCAACCTGATCATCGGCCAAAGTGGTTCCGGTAAAACGGTATTGATGAAATGCCTGGTAGGATTATTTGAAGTTGATAATGGCAAAGTCATATATGATGAGCGCGATTTTACCAAGATGAATTTCGAACAGCGTAAAACCCTTCGTCGCGAAATAGGTATGCTGTTCCAGGGAGGCGCCTTGTTCGATTCAATGAATGTTGAACAAAACGTCATGTTCCCGTTAAACATGTTTACCGATCAATCGTTGGAAGAAAAATTGGGGAGGGTCAATTTTGTTTTGAAACGGGTGAACCTTGAAGATGTAAATCGCCTCATGCCTTCCGAATTAAGCGGTGGAATGCGTAAGCGTGTGGCCATTGCCCGCGCCATTGCAATGAACCCGCAATATCTTTTCTGTGACGAACCCAATTCCGGGCTTGACCCTCAAACTTCGGGGGTGATTGATCACCTGATCAGGGAGATCACCCAGGAATACAACATCACAACAATTGTGAACACCCACGATATGAATTCAGTGCTCAGCATTGGCGACAGTGTAGTTTTCATTTACAAGGGTGAATTGTGGTGGAAGGGTGATAAGGAAACCATCTTATACACCGAGAACCCGGAGCTGAATGAATTTGTTTTCGGAACAGAATTGACTTCCAGGTTAAAAAGATAGCACATGCCTCCCATGAATTTCATTGATTTTATCCTGATTGTTTTTATCGCACTTTTTGTAATCGGTGGCTACCGGAAAGGGATCATTGTCAGCCTGGCTACTATTGCGGCCCTTATTCTGGGAATATATGCCGCGGTACATTTTTCGAATTTCTTCAATAACATTCTTGTAAAATGGTTTCATCCATCTGCAACCGCCCTCCCGATCCTTTCCTTTACCATTACCTTTTTACTTGTCGTGATCGGAGTCATTATTGTGGCCAGGCTTACTGAAAAATTCGCAGATGTTATCGGGCTTGGATTCCTTAACCGGCTAGGCGGGGCAATTCTGGGACTGGCCAAAGGAATTATCCTTGCCAGTATCCTGATATTTCTTTTAACTTATTTAGATCCGCAAAGTAAATTTATAACTGCCAAAAACAAAAGTGAATCCTATTCCTACACAAAAATTTCCGGGGTTTTCCCAAAAATGATGAAGTGGTTCAAAGGGGAGATCAAAATCCCGAAATGGTAAGTATTTATATCCCCTATTCCGGGATACTACTCAGAATTATATTCAATCATTAAGGATCGCCTGAATTCCGGGAAGGACTTTACCTTCGATGTATTCAAGCATGGCGCCACCACCGGTTGATACGTAACTTACCTTACTGGCAAGTCCGTACTTATTTATCGCGGCCACGGAATCGCCACCCCCGACAAGGGTAAAAGTGCCGTTGGCAGTCGCTTTTGCCAGCGCGGTTGCAACAACACGGGTGCCTTCTTCGAAATTGTTCATTTCAAACACGCCCATTGGACCATTCCAGAGGATCGTACCCGATTGTTCAATCACCAGATTAAATTTCTTACAAGCAGAAGGGCCGATATCGAGGCCCATCCATGGAATCTGGATATCATAGGCGCTGCTGGTTTTTATATTGGCATCATTCGAAAACGTGTCGGCCAGAATGGCATCGGGGGGCAGGTAGAGGTTAACTCCCATAGATTTGGCGCCTTCCACGATGTTTTTCGCAAGTTCCAGGTACTCCTCTTCTACCATGGAGGCGCCGATTTCACCACCCAATGCTTTGATAAATGTAAACATCATGCCACCTCCGATAATGAGGTTATCGACTTTATCCATCAGGTGATTGATGATCTCAATCTTGGTGGAAACCTTGGCACCGCCCAGAATGGCGGTAAACGGACGTTTTGCTTCTTTCAGACATTTATCAATATTGATGATTTCGTTGGCCATGACATAACCAAACATCTTATCAACCGGGAAAAATTTCGCAATAACTGCTGTTGAAGCATGGGCTCTGTGCGCAGTGCCGAACGCATCGTTCACATAAACATCGCCCAGATTAGCCAGTTTCCGGGCAAATACATCATCTCCTTTTTCTTCTTCTTTATAAAACCGGAGATTTTCGAGCAACAGTACTTCCCCTGGTTTTAATGACGCTGCAAGGTCTATGGCGGATTGTCCGATACAATCGTCGGCAAATTTAACCGGAACATTTAATGTCTGAGTCAAATATGGGACTACATGACGAAGCGAATATTTTTCTTCCGGGCCTCCTTTCGGACGTCCCAGATGCGACATTAAAATAACTGCGCCACCTTCTTTCAAAATCTTGTTTATGGTTGGAATCGTGGCATCAATCCGGGAAGTATCGGTTATTTTGTAAGAACTATCCAGAGGAACATTGAAGTCAACCCGGATAAGCGCTTTTTTATCTTTAAAATGATAATTATCAATGGTTCGCATAAGAAATTATGTTTTCGTGTTTCAGGGCAAAATTAAAATATTTACAGACCACAACGCATATATTTCTAATTTTACCTTGATTTTTAATCGGAAGGCCATGCAGGATCTCAAGATATCATTTATTCAAACTGAGTTGTTCTGGGAGCAGGCAGATAAGAACCTGGACCATTTTGACCGGTTGATAGACACCATCCGCGAACCTGTTGATCTTATCCTTCTGCCCGAAATGTTCAATACCGGTTTTTCCATCAACCCTGGATTGTGTTCAGAAACAATGGAAGGCAGGTCGGTACAATTTTTACGGCGTAAAGCAAGTGAAAAAAATGCTGTCGTTATGGCGACAATCCTGATCCGGGAAAGAGCGGTGTTTTATAATCGTCTTATCGCAATGTTTCCAGATGGACGTTATGAAACATACGATAAACGTCACCTGTTTCGTTTGAGTGAAGAGTTTCGGATTTTTAATGAAGGAGATAAAAAATGCATACTTCAGATCAATGGCTGGAATATTTTACCGTTGATTTGTTATGATCTCCGGTTTCCGGTTTGGAGCAAAAATACCTGGCGGGATGGAAAATATGAATATGACCTTTTGGTATTTCTTGCCAACTGGCCAACCATCCGGGCACATGTATGGAAAACATTGCTGATGGCACGGGCTATGGAAAACCAGGCCTGTGTTGTCGGTGTTAACCGGATCGGCCTTGATGGTCATGAAATCCGGCATTCCGGTGATTCCATGGTGGTTGACGGAAAAGGAACGGTGTTATTTGCCACTGAACCTGGAACCGAAAACGTTCATACCCAAAATTTATCCGGACGGGATTTGGAACTATTCAGGGAATCTTTCACGATGGGTATGGACTGGGATAAGTTTTCAATCGATATAAAGATATAATTATAAAAAAATAATTCATGCGTCGATTATCGGTGGTCATTATCGCGCATAACGAGGAAAAAGTCATCCTCCGGTGTCTGAAATCGGTAAACCCGGTTGCTGATGAAATCATCGTCGTCGATTCCTTTTCAACTGACCGGACTGCAGATCTGTGCCGAGAATTTGGCTGCCGGGTCATTCAGCGTCCTTTCGATGGCTATGGAAGGCAAAAGCAATTTGCCATTGACCAGGCCTTAAACGACTGGGTATTTTCGGTGGATGCAGACGAAATCGTCTCTCCCGAACTTCAGCAGGAGATCGTGGAATTAAAGCAGGATCCGGGAAATAAGATACAGGATGCAGGGTTCAGGATACCGTTTTCATTATACTTTATGGGAAAAATTCTGAATCACAGCGGGGTTGGGAAAGAATATCATTTGCGCATTTTCAATCGTACACGGGGCCGGTTTACTGATGTCCCGGTACATGAAGGCATCGAGGTTGATGGCGCCATTGGGGTTATGAGCGGTAAAATAGTTCACTATTCTTACCGGAATATCAGCCACCATCTCGAAAAGATAAACATCTATACGTCCCAGGCAGCCGAAGGATATCATGCCCAAAAGAAATCCTTTTCAAAGCTTTGGGTAGCCATTAAATTTCCGGCGAGTTTTATTTCCTTTTATTTTATCAAGCTGGGATTTCTCGACGGTTATCCCGGATTTATGTGGTCGTTTCTGGCTGCGGTTTATGCGTCGCTGAAAGTTGCCAAAACCATTGAAATAGAGTAAAGCCCATGATAACCCTGGAAATTATTCTTGCAGCAATTCTTTTGCTCATTATTGGCTACCTGATTTTTGAATACAGCTTCCTGATCCCGGCCCGGAAAGGTCTTCCTGTTTTAATGTACCATAAAATCCTCGAAAACAGGGCTGATGGGTTAACCGTAACGACAGCACAATTCGACATGCAGCTCATGTATCTTAAGGAGAAAGGATATCAGACCCTTACATTCAAAGAATTGAAAAGATTGAATACTGAGAAGGCGCCTTTTCCAAAGAAATCCATTATTCTCACTTTTGATGATGCCTATTTAAACTTCAAGGATCATGCGTTGCCCCTGTTAAAAAAGTATAGTTTTTCAGCCACGCTTTTTATTCCTGTAGCATTTATCGGAAAAACCAATCTCTGGGACCAGGGTAGCGATCTGATATTAACGGCCGGCGACCTGAAGCAGTTGTCAAACAACGAACCGGTAGAGTTGGGAATACATTCCTTTCTGCATAAAAACTATCGTAATATGGCGGTTACCGATATGGAGGAAGACTTGAAAAATTGTCAGGAAACCCTTGATTTTTATGGAATACCTTTTACCCGGGTATTGGCTTATCCTTATGGCGGTTATCCTAAAAAAGACCCTGAACTGAAAAAATCGATGTTTAACCTTTTTGAGCAAGCTGGTCTTGATTTCGCTCTGCGGATCGGAAACCGGCTTAATCCCTGGCCTATTGTCAACAGGTTTGAGGTAAAACGGATCGATATCCGGGGAACTGATAGTTTCACGATTTTCCGGATTAAAGTTAAAAAAGGTCGGGCCAAGTTGTTTGCCTGAGTTACCCATGAAGATGACCTGGAAACATTTCGAACGGTTTTGGTACATTACGTCGCTGTGCATCATCATCGCCTCGCTCCCATTTTCAAAATTCGGACAGAGCTTTGGCCAATTTATGATGGCCGGAGGATGGATCGTGGAACGATTCGACTATCGCAAATTAAGATCCTATCTTGCTTTGCAATCGTTCTCCGGGAAATTATTACTCTTTTTGCCCTATACTTTTTATCTTGGATTTGAAGGTATCGGAAAAGGATTTGTACAGTTTTACCGGAACAAACCGGCCCTTATATTCAGTTCGATCTTGTTTCTCCATTTGGCTGGATTGATCTTTACCAGCGATTTCGGATATGCCTTCAAAGATCTCCGGACAAAACTACCCATTTTATTGCTCCCACTTTTTTTCTCAACTTCTGAGGCATTTGAAAAAAAAGGATTTCATCGTTTCATGCTTTTATTTATCCTGGCTATACTGGTGAGATCGGTTTATAATGCCTGGCTCATTCAGACGAATCAATATATAGATATCCGTGATGTTTCCCGGAATATTTCCCATATCATATTCGGACTTCTTTTAACCATGGGAATTTATTCCCTCCTCTTTTATTCCATAAAAAAAGGACTTTTTCCATCTTGGCTCCGGCTTCTTTTTATCCCGGTTTTATTATGGTTTATTTTTTACCTTATCCTGTCACAATCGTTCACCGGTTTTGCCATTTCGATCCTGACCCTGATGATCCTAATTCCAATTCTCATTTTCAAAACCAGAAAGCGATGGTTTAAAATCAGCATGGTTATTTTAATTTTACTTATCTCCACCGGATTTTTTTTCTATTTCCGGGCGATAATAAACGACTATTACAAAGCCAACCCGATTGATTTTACAAGACTGGAGCAATATACTTCCCGTGGTAACAAGTATATCAATAATATTTATGCTCCCCAGACGGAAAACGGAAATTATTTATGGATCTATATTCAGTGGGACGAACTCCGGGAATCGTGGAACACACGCAGTAAAATCCCGTTTGACAGTGTAGATAAAAAAAAGCAACCGATTGCCTATACGGTGATTCGTTTTCTCACTTCAAAAGGGTGGCGGAAAGATGCTGATGCGGTTGAAAAACTGACACCTGCCGAAGTAGAGGCTATCGAAAAAGGAGTTGCCAATGCTGTTTTTCTGGAAGAATTCAGCATCCGGGGAAGGGTGTATGAGTTTTTGCACGGTTTTGAAAATTACAGGGAAACTGGCAATCCCACAGGGTCGACACTTATGCAACGACTGGAATTCTGGAAAGCTTCTTTCGGGATAATCAGGGGAAACTGGCTTTATGGAGTAGGGACCGGAGATATGAATATTGCATTTCAGGAACAGTATGAAAAAATGCACTCAAAACTGGCGCCCGACCAACGATGGCGGTCGCATAACCAGTTTCTGTCCATTTTTATCGGCTTTGGTATTTTTGGATTGGTTTGGTTTTTAGTCGCGATTTTATATCCTCCCTTTTTACAAAGAAGATATGGCGATTTTTTTATCATCGTATTCCTTATCATTTCATTTCTTTCAATGATGACGGAAGACACCATAGAATCTCAAACCGGAGTGGTTTTCTTTACTTTTTTCTACTCCTTTTTCCTGTTTGCCCGCAAAGTAACCGACCCGCTTTAAGGATTTAATCACCTCATCCCCGCCCTTTGAGGAAGAATTCGGGGTCAGGGCTTGCCTGGGGTTCATACCAATTGATTTGATCTTATCTCCCTCGCTCCATTTCATGAAAAAAGAGAAAACGGAAAAAACATCATTTAGGGGAAAGGTCAGGGAAAGCAGATGCCGATTTTGAATCCGGCAAAATGAAGCGGAACTTTATAGTTAACCGATGTTTTTGTTTGAATTGTTACCGAATCCTTTGTAACATCATTTTTCCTGAAATAGTTCGATTCCAGCGCCTGGTATTTATAGAAGATCTCGTAAATGAACTGCAGTTTTTTCGAAATGTTTATCCGGTATCCCAACCCGATACTTAACGCAAATCCTCCTTTTCCCTGTTCATAATGTGTGGTTGAGTACCTTGTCCCGATAGCGCTTCCCAGGTAAATATTTCCAAAAAACGTATTCCCGGCAGGTTTTAACGCATAGCCCAGATAGCCATAAATGGGCCAGAACAACCCATTTTGCCATTTCTCAACGCCGACACTGACACCCAGAAAGACCCTGTTCATATATTTGAAGCCATTGATGGTTTGAAAAGTAACCACAATTTCATCGTTCCGGATCTTTTTCTGTATTCCATTGACAATATCGGTTTTAAAAGATCCGATCCCGAATGAAACACCCGCTTCGGTCTTGTTAAACCAGGTGAGCGATTTATCGGTATCGGCGGTTTGCGCGGTTAAAAACGGCAGACAAAGGCACATTAACAGCACAGTGATTGTAAATTTCCGTTGCCCCATTCCCGGATTTTGTTAAAATAAATAAAAAGGCCAACTTGGTTAATTCACGGATAAAGATATCACTTTTAGTTCAAAAAAAAGTAACTTGCAACGCGATATTATGAACAAAACTGACTTTTCATGACGGATATTCAGGCTATTTCTCCTGCCCAATGGCTGATCATCGTCAATCCAAATGCCGGCAGTAAAAAGGGGGAAAAAGAGTGGCCGAAAATATACAAGTATATTCAGCAGCGGGGCTTTGACTTCACTTGCGTTTTCACCGCACATCGTGATCATGCAACACAACTGACTATTGAAAACATTGAAGCCGGATACAGAAATATTGTCGTAGTGGGTGGGGACGGAACACTAAACGAGGTGCTGAATGGTATTTTCCTTCAGCAAAAAGTGACCCCTATCGATATTTCTCTTGGAATGATACCCGTCGGAACAGGGAATGACTGGTGCCGTATGTTCGACATTCCTTTTGATTATAAAAAGGCCGTGGATATTCTTAAACATAAACGACCGTTTGTTCAGGATGTCGGGAAAATCAGTTATTTTAAGAAGGACAAACCGCAAACCCGCTACTTCATGAATGTGGCGGGGATGGGATACGATGCACTTGTTGCTAAAAAGACCAACCTTCTGAAAGAACAAGGTAAGGGGACTCCGCTGGCCTATTTGTATTTTGTTTTTGCAAGTCTGTTTCAATACAAGTTCATGGAGGGAGTGATCGAAATCGATGACCGGACGGTGTTCAAAGGTGAAATTTTCTCCATGAATGTCGGTATTTGCAAATTCAATGGTGGCGGGATGAAACAGGTGCCCAATGCCATTCCCGACGATGGTCTGATGGATGTCACCCTGATAAAGAAAACGTCGAAGCTGAAGGTGTTCCGGTATGCCAGAAAACTTTTTGACGGCACACTGGTGGATCTTCCGATCGTAAATACGTATCGTGGTAAAAGCATACGAATGCGGTCAACAGGTAAGATTTATCTGGAAGCCGATGGTGAATCCCTGGGGCATACCCCTTTTGTTTATGAAGTTATCCCGCGTTGCCTGAAAGTCATCATTGGTCCATGATCATCCGTGGCAGGGACGCACTGCAGTGCGTCCCTGCCACGGTGTGTTTTTACGGATCCACCCAATCTCCATGTTCCTTGATCAGGTTGATAAGCTCTCCAACGGCTTCAGATTCATCCACATTCTTTTTTACAGGATCCTGTCCTTTGTACAGTATCACTTTTCCTTTGCCGGCACCCACGTAACCATAATGGGCATCGGCCATTTCACCCGGCCCATTGACGATGCACCCCATAATGGCGATTTTCAATCCTTTCAAATGGCCGGTACGGGCTTTAATGGTTTCAACCGCATCCAGAATGTTAAACTTGGTCCTGGCGCAAGATGGGCAGGAGATGAACTCAGTCCGGGTGATCCGTGCACCGGATGCCTGAAGAATTCCATAGGCAACAGGAATTTCAAACTCCGGATCTTCGGTAAGCGAAACCCGGATGGTGTTCCCTATGCCATCGGTCAGTAAACTACCGATCCCGACAGCAGCGTTAAGACGGCCCTCTTCACCCGATCCTGCTTCGGTTACACCCAGATGGAGCGGATAATTCATCCCGTTTTGTTTCATGGTTTCCACGAGGAGGCGGTTGGCCCGGATCATTACTTTCGGATTGCTGGCTTTCAGGGCAAGAACCAGGTCATGAAAATCATATCCTTCGAAAATACGGACAAATTCCAGCGCCGACTCAACCATCCCTTCGGGCGTGTCGCCAAAACGATCCAGAATCCTTTGGGAAAGCGATCCATGATTGGTGCCGATACGGATAGCCGTTCCATGTTCCTTACAAATCGTAATCAGTGGTTTCAAACGGGAAGCAATGTACTCCAACTCCTGCTGATAATTTTTATCCTGTATCCTGTATCCTGCATCTTGTATCTTTTTCTTATCTGCATAATTTCCCGGGTTTATCCTGACTTTTTCAACCAAAGTGGCTGCCAATTCAGCAACTTTCGGATTGAAGTGAACATCGGCAATCAAAGGTGTGTGATAACCGCGTTTAACCAGTTCGTGCTTTATGGTTCGGAGATGTTCAGCTTCTTTCAGTCCTGGCGTGGAAATCCGGACATATTCACAACCGGCATTGATCATCCGTTCGATTTGTGCGACTGTTCCCGATGTATCCAGTGTATTTGTATTTGTCATCGACTGCACCCGTACCGGATAATTCCCGCCAAGGGGGAGATTCCCAATGTGAACAACACGGGTTTGAAATCTTGTGAATGAATGGTTGTTGATCATTGGATGTTAATTTAGTCCTTTTACCTTTGATTTTCCGGGAATAAAATCTTTCAGGTAAAAGGGTTCAAAATAAGCGATATCCTCAAATTGTTTCCGGGTTAATCGTTGCTCTGCAAATGAAACCATAAAACGTGCAGAAGCAGCAAAGTTTTCGATAAAAACAGCATTTTTATGATGTTCCAGAAATGGCTTGCATTTCGATGCTCCGTTTCCGGCAAATAGAATAGCTGAATTGGTCAGGTATTCCGTAAATGTTGTTCTGTCGATAATCTGAGCTGAAGTTTCCCTGACAGTGTTTAATTCGCTATCGTAAATCGCAGCGTAGACTTCCATCCGGCGGGCATCGATCATCGGACAAATTAAAGAGATACCGGATGCCGGATACTGGATGCCGGATAAATGATTTTTCATGCCCTGGGCCATGGATTGGAGCGTGGGTATGGCGATCAGTGGTTTATCGAGGGCATAGCAAAGGCCTTTGGCGGTGGAAACTCCTATGCGTATACCGGTATATGAGCCAGGACCCATGCTTACGGCTATCGCATCGAGACCGGAAAGGGTAAATTCACTGGAATGAACAATTTCTTCGATAAAAAGGGTAAGTTGGGATGAATGGACATTGGGTGAACTCGATTCTTTGATTTTCAACAAATTACCATCCAAAGCCAGAGCAACGGAACAAACCTCTGTCGCAGTCTCCAAACAAAGGATCAAGCCCATGCATTATTTCTCCTTGCTGAATAAATCTTTTTTATCGACTTTTTTTACTTTGTCGCCATCTTTAAGGGTTTTTGAAATAACGGTATATGGCGATGTGATGATCTCGACATTGTCTTTTAACCCGGAAAGAATTTCGATATAGGTGTTATCCTGGATCCCGGTTTTAACATTCACTTTTTTTGCGGTTCCATCGCTGAGGACAAAAACACATTCCTGGATCTTCTCATTTTTCTTTTGGTTGGTTATCACATCCACATCATGATCGCCTTCTTGTTTTTTTGCTTTATTCTGTTCATTCATCTTCTGGAGACTGTCCTGGGCAATCCGTGTGGTCACCGCTTGGATCGGAACGGTAAGTACGTTTTCGGCTGTTTCGGTTTGGATTTCGACGGTACAGGACATACCGGGGCGGAAAGGAGAAAAATCGGGGCCTTTCCCGATCAGCAGGTCTTTATAGGAATCCTTCAGGATATGGATTTTAACATTAAAATTGGTAACCTGGTCGACACTCACACCAGTGGTATTGGCCGATGTGGCAATTTCGGTAACAATTCCCTTGAATTTGCGGTTGAGGTAGGCATCAACTTCAATCAGCGCAGTATCGCCCATGGTAACTCGCACGATATCATTTTCATTGACCTGCACCTGGGCTTCCATTTCATTGAGGTTGGCAATCCGCATGATTTCTGTCCCGCTTGAAAACTGGGAAGCGCCGGTAACCCGCTCACCTTTTAAAACGCCGAGTTTGGAAACAGTCCCATCGTTGGGAGCAAAGATGGCTGTACGGGTAAGATCCTCTTTCGAACGTTTCAGGGCGGCTTCGGAATTCTTCACCATAAATTCAGAAGCGTTTATATCTTCATCTGCGGCTGATACCTGAGCCTGGGCAACCTGGAATGAAGCTTTGGCCTGGTCATAATCGGCTTTGGAAATAACATTCTGCTGGAACAGTTTTTCCTGACGTGCGAACATGAGCTTAGCATTTTCGAATTGGGCGGTCATCTGGGCTAACCGGGCTTTTGAATTGGCCAGGTTGGCTTTTTGCGTATTGAGAGAAGCTTCACTCTGGTCGAACTGGGAAATATAAATCTCCGGATCAATTTTAGCCAGAAAGTCACCTTTCTTGACTTGTTCTCCTTCTTTCACATAGAGTTCCACTACTTCTCCGGAAATATATGGGCTGATCTTTATATCTTTTTCCGGTTGAATCTTTCCATTGGATGACACAGTTTGGATGATCGTTCGTTTCACCACTTTTTCTGTGGCAATTTTAATGCCTTCGTTGCTCTTTCCTTTAATGACGGCAACGATCACGATGATGGCCACCACCACTACTGAGGCGATGATGATCCACAATTTTTTTCTGGATTTTTTAACGGTCATGGATAATTGTTTTTTATGCAGCTATTCGCGATCGATCCGGATAGGGTTTCCCATGTAAAAATCGAGAATAGTTGTTTTGAAAATGAAATCATATTTGGCCTGGAGCAGGTCGGATTGTGCCTTTGTAAGATCTTTTTTGCTGTTGTTGTAATCGAAGGAGGTCATCATGCCAACATCGAATTTTTGTTGTGTATACTTGAAGGATTCCTGCTGGGCTTTTACTTTTTCTTCGGAGGAATTATATTTCTTGAGAGAAGCGACGGCATCGGCATAAGCTTGTTCGATAAGCTTACGCAAATCCCTTTTTTTGATATCCAGATCGAGTTCTGACTGGGCGCGGTTTATTTTTGCCTGGTTGATGGAATTTCGTCCTGACCAGCCATTGAATATTGGAACCCGCAAATAAAAACCAACGGATTGATTCTCATTCTGATGGAGCTGATCATTAAAGGAGGTTGTCCGGTATGAATAATTTCTGTAATAGCCCAAAACCGTATCCCGTGACATCTGGGTTATACCGATTTTTTCGAGCTTGACTATGGGATTCACATTGGGATCCACTTCTTGTGCTGCGCCTGAGTAACCGGTACCCCACGACCCGGCAAAAGTCAGACTGGGATACAACACACCCTGGGCAATTGCAAGCGATTTCCTGGCCGATTGAACGCGCAAATCCGCAGCCTGTATTTCCGGACGTGCTTTCAGGGCGTGTTCATAAATAATTTCCGGCGTGATCAGATCTTTGGGAGCCTGCACAGGTTTCAATGCCGGCTTCTCCACCTGGAAATCACGCGAGACCTGCAGATCAATTAATTGCTGTAATGAAAGATTGGAAATATAAAGCTGGTTTTCTGCTTCCACCAGGGCGAGTTCTTCCGCAGCTTTTTGGGCTTGAATATTAAGCAAATCGCCTTTGGCAGTAGAGCCGGCATCCACCATTTTTTGGATCCGGTCGACCTGTGAAGTAGTAATTGTTAGTTGTTCCCGGGCCACATCCTGCAATTCCCGGTTGAAAAGGATATCAAGATAATAACCCGCAACAGACAACGAAATATTGTTTTTCAGGACATCCAGATCGTATTTGCTGGCCAATACATTGATCTGGTTTTGTTTCACCGTGTTGAGTTTCTGGAGACCGTTGAAAAGCGTGACACCGCTTTGAAGATAAAAGTTGTTCGAACGAACGGTGTTGGTCGCAAAGGTGTTGGTGTACTGGTCGATGGTTTGTCCGAAATTCCAGACATTGGTACCATTGGCGTTCAAATCGGGTAACATGCTGAGGGCACTTTGTAAAAGTGTTTTTTTATTCGATTCCACCATCAGAACCTGTTTCTGGATATCAAGGTTGTTTTCCAGGGCATAGTTGATACAATCTTCCAATGTCCATATTTTTTGTGTCATGCCTGTTTTCCCAATAAACAGCAGCATAAAAAGAATCAAGGCCAACAAACCTGAATGAGATCGATGCAAAAACATGGTACGGATTTTAATTTCAATGATTGATTTGTCCATATAAACGGCTTCAAAAGTAATGATTTTACCCTTTTACAGAGCATTAAGACGAAGAAATTGTCTTTTGGTTACAAAAGGAAAATTGTCTATTTTTGCCACAGATAATCCTTAACTTGATCTATCATGAAAACGAAGATTCTTTTTTTAAGCACAGTGATGTTGATTGCCGGATTTCTCACCTTATCCTCCTGTACCGACTCGGATCCCACCTTTGGAACACTGACCGTAACCGTTTATAATCCATCTGATGGTTCGGTAATACCTAACGAACAGGTATATCTTGCTACGAGTCTCACCAACCTTAAACAAGGAATTTATGTAAAAAATGCATGGACCAACAATTTTGGACTGGTTTATTTTGGTGATCTTCCTCCGGGATTTTATTATTATGACACCGAACACTGGGAAGATTATGGTGCTACCCAGCTATATGCAGGATTTGATTTTTATGTCCATCTGTACGTGAATACGCCTGCTTCGCCTAAAAAGTAACTTTTCATCTTTTCATAATTTATTTCTAATTTCGCAATGCCTTAACGGGTATTAAGTTTATTAATGATAACGAAGAAATCTTCCTTTTATTTCTGTATAAGCGCCATGGTGTTTCTGGTTATCCTGGCAAATACCGGAAGTGGGAAACAGGCATGGTCACAGGATCATTCCATGCTGATCCCTTCACGTGATAGTATTTCCAATCCGCCGGCAAAGGAAAAAGGAGAAGGCAAGTTCAATGCCGGCGACATGATCATGGAGCATGTAGTGGATAATCACGAATGGCATGTGGCGGAAATCGGCAGCCTTGAATTAACGATCCCCTTACCGGTTATTCTTCTTTATAAAGGGCAACTTTATTGTTTCTCTTCCAACCGGTTTCATAACGAAACCCATTCTTATCAAGGGTTCAGACTGGGTAATGAAGGATCCGGGAAAGGCAAGATCGTTCATATGGAATCAGGGATTAACAATATATCAGAGCCCAAAGTTTACGATTTTTCGATCACAAAGACAGTATTGGCGATTTTTATCAGCTCATTTTTGCTGATGCTCATTTTTATCTCCGTCGCAAATGCTTATAAGCGTAACAAAAACCAAGCTCCCAAAGGATTACAATCGCTGGTTGAACCCTTGATCATTTTTATCCGCGATGATATTGCAAAGAGTTCTATAGGAGAAAAACATTATGAGAAATTCATGCCTTATCTCCTGACCGTATTCTTTTTTATCTTTTTCAATAACCTGTTCGGACTCATTCCGTTTTTCCCGGGAGGTGCCAATGTTACCGGTAACATTACAGTGACTCTGGTAATGGCCGTATTTACTTTTATTCTCACGACCATGCACGGAAATAAACATTACTGGGTGGATATTGTAAATACACCGGGTGTTCCATGGTGGTTGAAATTCCCCATTCCATTGATGCCAGTGGTTGAAATAATCGGAATTATTACCAAACCCTTTGTATTGATGGTCCGACTCTTTGCCAATATCACGGCGGGACACATCATCGTGCTCGGATTCGTCAGTCTGATTTTTATTTTTGGAGCAATCAGTACAGCGCTGGGACTTGGGGTATCCGTTGTGTCGGTTGCCTTTATGCTCTTCATGAATCTTCTTGAATTGCTGGTGGCTTTTATACAAGCCTATGTTTTTACCTTATTGTCGGCTCTTTATTTTGGATTGGCATTGTTAGAACCGCAACACCATTAGGACGAGGGACGAAGGACGATGGACGAAAGACGAGGGACGAAGGACGAGGGACGATTTGAGAATGAAGAAATGGTTTTTTATTTTGGTTTTGAATTTTGAGTTTTAAGTTTTGAATTTTTTTAGTAGTAACCTAAATACACCAGATTATGTCATTATTAGCTATTTTGTTGCAGCTGGCCGGTGATTTCGCCGCCATCGCAAAAATGGGTGCCGGTTTGGGCGCCGGGATTGCTGTAATTGGTGCGGGGATCGGTATTGGAAATATCGGTAAAAGTGCGCTGGAATCCATTGCACGTCAACCAGAGGCCATTGGCGATATCCGTTCCAACATGATTATTGCAGCCGCACTGGTCGAAGGGGTAGCATTTTTCGCTATTGTTGTTTGTTTGCTGATCCTTTTCATTTAAAGGCAGCAGGTCCTTAACGGATCAACGTTTGGTTGATTCGTTAAGGACTTTATTTTGAGTTAAAAAATTAAAACTATCGGATATGGAATTAATCACTCCGGGACTGGGCCTAATCTTCTGGATGACCCTTGCCTTTTTATTTCTGATATATATCCTGGGGAAGTTTGCCTGGAAACCGATCCTTCAGTCGCTTAAAGAAAGGGAAACCTCAATCCATGAAGCGCTGAATGCTGCTAACCAGGCACGGGAAGAGATGAAACAGTTGAGGGCAGGTAATGAAGAGTTGTTACAGGAAGCGAAAAATGACCGTGACGCAATCCTGAATGAAGCCCGGAAAATCAAGGATAAGATCATTGAAGAAGCCCGCCTGAAAGCCGGAGAAGAGGCTGCGCGGATCGTTGCGTCTGCAAAAGAAAGCATCAACAATGAAAAAATGGCGGCCATGACGGAACTTAAAAATCAGATTGCCGAAAGTTCACTGACCTTGGCCAGATTCATTTTACAACGTGAACTATCCGATCCGAAGAGACAGGAAGAATACGTCAGGGAGTTACTAAAAGAAATTAAATTCAACTGACCGGATGAATATTTCGTTGGTGGCAGAACGATATGCCAGGGCGTTGCTTGAAATTTCCATCGGGGAAAATTTACTGGAAGAGGTATACCAGGACAGTGTACTGATCTCTCAGACCTGTGAAAACAGCCGGGAACTTTGTTTATTACTGAACAGTCCAATTATCAGCACAGAAAAAAAACGAACCATAATCCGGGAGATTTTTAAAAACAATATTCATCAAATCACCCTGACCTACCTTCTTATCATGGTTCGTAAAAAGAGAGAGTCATTTATCCCATTGATTGCAACAAAGCTTGTCGAACTTTACAAAAATTATAAAAACATACTTACAGTTCAGTTTAAATCACCCGTATTACCTGACCCTGATATCCGGAAATATGTATTGGATCTGATGGCAAAGTACTCCGGGAAAGACATTGACCTGAAAGCGGAGATTGATGAGTCGCTGATTGGTGGTTTCGTTCTTACCTGGGAGGATAAGCAATATGATTCCAGTATCCGGAGGGAAATTGAAAACCTGCGAAACGCAATTGCCAGGATCAATTTATATAAGAAAAAAATATAACGGAATAAATTAAAACAGAACATATGGCTGAGATTAAACCCGCGGAAGTTACTGCGATTCTTCGCAGAGAACTGGCCGGTTATCAAAGTGAAAAAGAACTTGAAGAGGTTGGCACCGTGCTTACGGTGGGTGATGGTATCGCCCGGATTTATGGCTTGAACAATGCTGAATCGGGAGAATTGATCGAGTTTGAAAAAAACGGACTGAAAGCCATCGTACTCAATCTTGAAGCGGACAATGTCGGCGCCGTTTTGCTTGGTGAATCTTATGAAATCAAGGAAGGAGATATAGTAAGGCGCACACGCCGGATCGCTTCCATAGAAGCAGGTGAAGGGTTACTCGGACGTGTCATCAATACACTGGGAGAACCTCTTGACGGTAAAGGAAAGATTGAAGGAAAACGCTATGAAATGCCATTGGAACGGAAAGCCCCCGGTGTTATTTTCCGTCAACCGGTGAATCAGCCATTGCAAACCGGTATCAAGCCCATCGATGCCATGATCCCTATCGGACGGGGTCAGCGCGAACTGATCATCGGCGACCGCCAAACAGGGAAAACAGCCATTGCCATTGATACTATCATCAACCAAAAAGAATTTCACGCCAGAGGTGAAACCGTGTTTTGCATTTATGTGGCAGTCGGTCAAAAAGGTTCTACCGTTGCCAATATTGTTAAAACACTGGAAGAAAAAGGCGCAATGGAATATACCGTGGTTGTCTCCGCTACTGCTTCCGACCCTGCCGCCATGCAATTTTATGCTCCTTTTGCAGGAGCTGCTATCGGGGAATTTTTCAGAGATACCGGACGACCCGCGCTGATTATTTACGATGACCTTTCAAAACAGGCTGTTGCTTACCGGGAAGTGTCCCTGCTGCTCCGTCGTCCCCCCGGACGTGAAGCTTATCCTGGCGATGTATTTTACCTTCACTCCCGCCTCCTGGAAAGGGCAGCCAGAATTATTTCATCCGATGAAATTGCCCGTCAAATGAACGATCTGCCCGACACTATCCGCGATATGGTAAAGGGCGGCGGTTCGCTCACGGCATTACCCATTATCGAAACCCAGGCCGGAGACGTATCGGCCTATATCCCTACAAATGTGATCTCCATCACCGACGGACAGATCTTCCTGGAAACCCCGCTTTTCAATGCCGGTATTCGCCCGGCCATCAACGTCGGAATTTCTGTTTCCCGTGTTGGCGGAAATGCACAAATCAAATCGATGAAGAAAGTCGCCGGAACCCTGAAGCTCGATCAAGCAGAATTCCGTGAGCTTGAAGCATTCTCCAAATTCGGATCCGATCTTGATGCTGCCACCAAGGCCGTTTTGGATAAAGGTTCCCGCAATGTGGAAATCCTCAAGCAACCACAATATTCGCCCATGCCGGTCGAAAAGCAAATTGCCATCATCTTCTGCGGAACCCGTGGTCTGTTGAGAAATGTACCTGTACGAAACATCCATAATTTTGAAGTTGAATACCTTTCGTATATGGAACACAACCAGCCCGGGATCCTTAAAAATCTGAAATCAGGCCAACTTCTTGATGAAGATGTTAAAACCATGGAACAGATATGTAAGGAGATTTCCCGTAAGTACGAGGAAAAGAAATAATTCAGGGACATGGCCGGATTAAAGGAAGTACGTATTCGGATTGCATCGGTAAAATCGACGCAGCAAATCACAAATGCCATGAAAATGGTGGCGGCATCTAAGTTCAGAAGAGCCCAGACCGCCATTATAAAGTTGAGGCCATATGCTGCAAAGTTGCGTGAAATCCTGCAAAACCTGAGTGCCAGCATTGAGAGTTCCGATGAAAATGTATTTGCCCAGGTTCGCAAGCAGGAAAAAATCCTCCTGGTAATTATTACATCCAACCGCGGATTATGTGGCGCTTTCAATTCCAATGTCATTAAAGCGACACTCAACGCGGTCAGCACTGAATATGCCGTCCAGTTTAAGAATGAATCAGTCCGCTTCATAACGATAGGGAAAAAAGCGACCGAGTTTTTTCGCAAACGAAAATACCCGGTTATTGAATCGCACGATGAACTCTTCGATATGCTTACCTTCAACAATGTCGTGCCATTGGCTGAAAAACTGATGAAATCATTTGCCACCAAAGAGTACGATAGAATCGACCTGGTTTATAACCAGTTTAAAAATGCGGCCGTGCAACGCCTGATCGTGGAACAATACCTCCCGGTAACACAAACACCTGCTTCTACCTCTGACAATACCGTCAAAGCGGAGACGAATTACCTGTTTGAGCCTGATAAAGAAACCATCGTCCGCGAGCTCATTCCCAAAACATTACGGATTCAATTATTTAAAGCATTGCTGGATTCTTTTGCATCTGAACAGGGCGCCAGAATGACAGCTATGCAAAAAGCCACGGATAATGCCCAGGATCTGATACGTGAACTCAACATTTCGTACAATAAAGCCCGTCAGAATGCCATTACCAATGCCCTGATCGAGATCGTTTCCGGGGCCGAAGCATTAAAAGGGTAATAATCATCAGATTTTATTACAGTAAACCTCTCAGCCGGTTGAACCAATTTCGTCCGTATTTACGGATCAATGCCCCTTCAAGAAACCGGTAAAGTGGGATTTTTTCTTTATAACCTTTCTCCAGCGCCTTCCGGCAGATCGGCCATTTATGGTAATTCAGCAGATCATTGAATGGAGTCGGTTTAATCCTTATCGGATAGAGGTGACAGGAAATGGGTTTTGGAAAAGGAATTTTTTTATTCTGGTAAGCTTGTTCAACGGCACAACGGGCTATCCCTTGTTCAAAAAACACAAAAACACACTCCTTCCCATTTACCAGCGGAGTCACGAATTTCCCTTCGGCATCGTAATCGAATACACCCATTTCCTCAATTTCACGTATACCAGCGGGGACCATGAAAGGTTTGATGTCTTCAATGTGATCCTCCAGCAAGGATATCTCCTCTTCGTCGAGCGGAGCCCCGGCATCGCCTTCCACACAACAGGCCCCCTTACACTGTTCAAGATCACAGAAAAAAAAAGTGGTTGCTATTTCGTCAGAGATAAGGGTTGTGTCCAGGGCAATCATGGTTCGAAGATATGGTGTTATTTTTCGAGGCGTTTTTTCTCTTCGACCTTTTTGATCACCTCATCCTGAAGTGTTTTTGGTAACGGGGTATATTTGTAAAATTCCATGGAATAGTTGGCCCTGCCGCTTGAAATATTCCTTAATTGAGTAGCATAACCGAACATTTCCATCAGAGGGACAAAAGCGTTGACTTTCTGAGATCCCTTTCGATAACGGCGCATGGCTTCGATTTTTCCGCGACGGCGGTTAAGATTTCCCACCACATCCCCGATGTATTCATCCGGGGTGTTCACCTCAACTTTCATCATGGGTTCGAGCAGAACGGGTTCCGCTTTGTTAAATCCCTGCTTGAAACAGATGGAAGCGCAGGTCTGGAAGGCCATATCGGAACTGTCAACCGGGTGGAAACTGCCGTCAAGCAATACTACTTTGACGTCCACAATCGGATATCCGGCAAGGATTCCACGATCGAGGGTTTTTAAAATACCTTTATTGACCGATGGAATATACTCGGTTGGAATGTTTCCTCCTTTAATCTTTTCAATGAATTCATACCCTTTACCCTCATTGGGTTCGATGCGCATCAGTGTCTGAGCGAACTGGCCTTTGCCGCCGGTTTGTTTTGAATGTTTGTAGTTCGATTCCACTTCAATGGTAATGGTTTCACGGAAAGCGACAGAGGGTTCCCCGACCTCAGCATCCACCTTGAATTCATGTTTCAGCCTGTCGACGATGATTTCAAGGTGTAACTCACCCATCCCGGCAATGACGGTTTCTTCCGTCTCATCGTCGAACCGGACATTGAAAGAGGGATCCTCCATAGCCAGTTTGTGTAAGGCATCACCCAGCTTCGATTGGTCTGCCCGCTTTACCGGATTTATCTTAAGCTCGATGACGCTCGGTGGAATGTGTATGTTTTCGAGCATGAGACGGTGGCTGTCTTCGCAAAGGGTATCTCCGGTTTTGGTAACTTTCATGCCGATGAGGGCGACAATATCTCCGGGGCCGGCTTCGGAAATTTCCTCCCGGTCCTTGGCATGGATTCTGAAAAGCCGTCCAACCCGTTCATGTTTTCCTTTGGTTGAGTTATAAACCTGCATCCCACTTTTTAACGTTCCTGAAAAAATCCGCGTAAAGGTCTGTTGCCCTACAAAAGGATCATGGATAAGCTTGAATGCAAGGGCTGAAAAGGGATCTTTCGGAGAAGGATAACAGGTGTGCGTTTTTTCCGGGTCTATCAGATCAGTGCCGGTTACAGCCCCGACATCCACCGGTGAAGGAAGATAATCGACAACGGCATCGAGAAGCATCTGAACGCCTTTGTTCTTGTATGCAGCGCCACAAAAGACGGGTGTGATGAGCAATTTAAGGGTAGCTGCACGAAGCGCCTGTTTCATCAATCCGGCAGGGACTTCTTTGTCTTCCATGAAAAGCGACATGATCTCATCGTTGAATTCGGCCAGTTTTTCAACAGCCCAGGCACGCGCGTCTTCCGTTTTTTGCTTATATCCGGAGGGTATTTCTGCTTCCAATTGTTCCATTTCATGGAAAATGTAAGCTTTTCGTTCAATGATGTCGATGATCCCCTCGAAATTCTCTTCAGATCCCATCGGAATTTGAAACGGCACAGCATTGGCGTCGAGGTATTTATTCATCTGGATAACCACAGCCTGAAAATCGGCGCCGGTACGATCCATTTTATTGATGAAAGCGAACCGAGGAACCCTGTACCGGTCAGCCTGGTTCCAAACTGTTTCGCTTTGTGGTTCCACACCCCCTACGGCACAAAAAACCGCTACCATCCCATCAATGACCCGGAGAGAACGTTCCACTTCAACGGTAAAATCAACGTGACCAGGGGTGTCGATCAGGTTGATCTGGTGACCTTTCCAGGCACAGGTAATGGCAGCAGAAGCAATCGTGATACCCCTTTCTTGTTCTTGTTTCATGAAATCCATGGTAGCTTGTCCATCGTGGACTTCTCCCATTTTACGATTCGTTCCGGTGAAAAATAGTATTCGCTCGGTTACCGTGGTTTTACCGGCATCAATATGCGCTGCAATTCCTATATTTCTAAGTTTATTTAAAGGCATGTTTTATTCAAATTTTTGGGGGTGCAAAGGTACAAAAAAAATTGATTGAAAAGGATAAAACACTTACAGAATAAACACCGGTGTGTCACGGTGATCTGAAAATCTATTGTTAAAACATTGTAAAAACGTTGTATCGGACGGTAAAGGTCTTGACGGATCAGAATCTTTTCACATAACCATGGCAATAAGGTGTGGTTCCTTTATGGTCATAATATTCCTGATGGTAATTTTCTGCTTTCCAGAAAGTTGTAGCCGGCCGTACTTCAGTAACTACATGAAAACCTTTTTCCTTTAATTCACGGATAAGTTTCTCCGTGATTTTTTTCTGCTCCTCATTGCGATAAAAAATAGCGGAACGGTATTGTTCCCCCCAATCGGGTCCCTGGTAATTCCATTGTGTAGGGTCATGAATTTCGAAAAAGAGTTTAGCGACCTCTTCAAATGTTGTCTGGCCCGGATCAAACACCACTTCGGTTGCTTCATAATGCCCTGTGGTGCCGGTACAAACCTCCTTGTATGTAGGATGATCGGTTTTTCCACCAATATAACCGACTTCAGTTGAAATCACCCCTTTCATCTTTTTCATGTAGTATTCAACACCCCAGAAACAACCTCCCGCAAAGATTGCGGTATCGGTTAATGCCTTACTCCCGGCCGGGATAAAATCCAGTGAAATGGAATTCACACAGTGACGGGTATTTTTAGATGTATATTCTTCACCCGTAAAAACATGTCCAAGATGGGCCCCGCAACGGGCACACTGTATTTCTGTTCTGACACCATCTGCATCGGGAATTCGTTTAACAGCCCCGGGAATCTCATCGTCAAAAGATGGCCATCCGCAATGGGCATCGAATTTATCCGTAGAACGGTATAATGGAGCGCCACACCTTTTACAGACATAAGTGCCGGTTTCATTAAAATTTTCATATTTCCCGGAAAAAGGTCTTTCCGTCCCTTTATGAACGATAACCTGTTCTTCTTCTTTCGTTAATTCTTTGTATTTCATAATCTTCGTATTTGTCTCTCCCGGGCTGACCTTTCCCTGGGTGCATCCGGTTAAAGAAGCCAGAAAGAAAACCGGTAATAGAAATAATATCCGGATATACATTGTCTTAGAAATGGTCTTAAGAAAGACGTAAGAAATTGTTCAAAAGTATCCGTGATATAAAAAAAGCTATCGTTATCCAAGTCTGACCGATCCTTTTTCCGGAATAAATTTCGAAAATCAGATCAATGAACAAAGATTTTCTCAAGTCTTGACTTTTGCCGTTACCGATTTTTATTCTCATTTGTATCCCAGGGTAAGATTAATTGTAAGAAGCCAGGTATGGATAAGAGTACCCGGCAATGCAGTCGAATGGGATAATTACTACCTTTGCGGCCGGTTTTAGAATACACCTATGAGAAAAATTCTCGGAATGGGCAATGCCCTTGTTGATATCATGATTATGATCGAAAGCGACGCGATCCTTGAAATGCTTGGACTTCCCAAGGGAAGCATGCAGCTGGTTGACAAAGACCGGAGCAATGCCGTGCTTTCGGCTTTAAAAGGATATAAACAAAGTCTGTCGGCCGGAGGGTCAGCTGCCAATACCATACATAGTTTAGCCAAGCTGGGAGCGCCTTCCGGATATATCGGGGTAATTGGTGAAGACGAGCTGGGAGGTTTTTTTGTCCGGGATCTGATTCATGCCGGCGTTGATCCTCTTATGATTCACAGCAAACAAGAAACAGGTCGGGCTGTTGCTCTTGTAACGCCCGATTCGGAGCGCACTTTTGCCACCTTTCTCGGAGCTGCTATTGAACTTTCTGCAGAACATCTTTTCCCTGATGACCGGCAAACCGTAACCGACACATTTAAAGGATATTCCTATTTTCACATCGAAGGTTACCTGGTGCAAAACCATTCCCTTGTCAGGAAGGCGGTCGAATTGGCAAAAAATCACGATCTGATCGTTTCTCTCGATCTGGCCAGTTATAATGTGGTGGAAGAAAACAGGGAATTTCTCAAAGATATTGTAAGCAAATATGTTGACATTCTCTTTGCCAATGAAGAAGAAGCAAAGGCTTTCACAGGGCTTAACCCGGAAAATGCCCTGCAGGAAATCGGTAAGTTTGTTGAAATTGCCATAGTCAAAACCGGAAGCCAGGGATCCCTTGTAAAGACAGCCGCCGAATATTGTGAAATTGGGGTCATACCGGTGAGGCCTATTGACACAACAGGAGCAGGTGATCTATATGCGGCGGGGTTTTTGTACGGCCATTCCCATGGTATGCCTCTACAGAAATGCGGTGAACTGGGAGCCTTGCTGGCAGGTAATGTAATCGAATTTATGGGTTCAAAAATGTCGGAAGAGCGCTGGGAACATATTAAGAGTCAAATTCGTTAACTCGCAAGAGCCTGCTCTTGGTTATATCACGGTCTTTTTGTATTTTTGCAACCTTTTCACGAAACGAATAATTCTCAAGTACTTACATTAATTTCTAAGCTGTCATGAAGGTATTCCAAACCAATGAAATCCGTAACATCGCGCTGATAGGCGGCGCTAAATCTGGGAAAACAACCTTGGCTGAAGCCATGCTGTTTGAGGGAGGAGTGATCAGCCGCCGGGGATCGGTTGAAGATAAAAACACAGTTTCCGATTACAGGCCTATTGAGCTGGAACGCCAGAATTCCGTTTCGGCATCCATTTTATATACGCTCTTTGACAACAAAAAAATCAATATTATAGATACTCCGGGGTTTGATGATTTTTGCGGAGAAGTGATTTCAGCCTTAAGGGTTGCGGATACTGCTGTGATGGTAATAAATTCCCAAAACGGTGTGGAAGTTGGCACTGAAATTACCTGGCGATATTCCACCCGGGCAGAAAAGCCAGTTATATTCGCGATCAATCACCTCGATCAGGAACATGCCAATTTCGAGGATACTTTCCGTCAGATGAAACAGCAGTTCGGGAAAAATGTCGCCCTTATGCAATACCCGGTGAATGCCGGTTCCGGGTTTAATGCCATCATCGACCTGCTGAAAATGAAGATGTTCAAATTTCCCCAGGGTGGAGGAAAGCCGGAAATAACCGATATCCCTGCCAGCGAAAAATCGAAAGCAGAAGAAATGTATACTACTTTGGTAGAAGAGCTTGCATCCAAGGATGAATCCCTGATGGAAATCTTTTTTGACAAAGGAACCCTGTCAGAAGAACAGATGCAGACAGCCCTTAAAACCGGTTTGATCAGCAGGACAATATTCCCTGTACTCTGTACATGTGCAAAACAGGATATGGGTGTTGCCAGGCTGCTTGAATTTATTGCTGGAAACGTTCCGGCGCCGGACGAAATTCCAGGAGTCAAGACCAAAGACGGGAAAGCGCTGAATTGTAAAGTGACCGATCCGGCCTCTGCTTTTATTTTTAAAACCTCTGTTGAACAGCACCTCGGTGAGATTTCATATTTCAAAGTTTATGCCGGTGAAATCACGGAAGCGTTAGATATGATCAACCCAAACCGACAGTCCAAGGAACGGGTCTCCCAGATTTTCATCGTCAATGGTAAAAACCGCGAAAAAGTTGAAAAATTGGTAGCCGGGGATATCGGCGCCACGATCAAACTGAAAAATTCCTATACCAACAATACCCTGAATTCGCCGAAGAATGCGGATGATATCATCGAACCTACGGTGTTTCCCGATCCTAAATTCCGTACTGCCGTGAAGGCAAGAAGCACAGCCGATGACGAAAAGATCAGCAGTATTCTGAATGAATTGGCTAAAATGGATCCTACCCTTATGATGGGTTATTCACGCGAGTTAAAACAGATGATCCTTCAGGGTCAAGGAGAACTTCACCTCAACCTGGCCAAATGGCATGTGGAGACATTGGAAAAAATTCCCATCGAATATTATGCACCTCGGATTCCATATCGTGAAACCATTACCAAGCCGGCGAAATCCATGTATCGTCATAAAAAGCAATCAGGTGGTTCTGGTCAATTCGGAGAAGTTCACATGATGATCCAGCCCTATCGCGAAGGGATGGCCGATCAGAACGATTTTCCCATCCGTGGCCGGGATGTGATCGAACTGGAATGGGGCGGCAAACTCCAGATGAATAACTGTATCGTTGGAGGCGCTATCGATGCACGCTTTTTGCCTGCCATTCTCAAAGGAGTTATGGAAAAAATGGAAGAGGGGCCTCTCACCGGTTCGTATGCACGGGATATCGTCTTTAATGTTTACGATGGAAAGATGCACCCTGTCGACTCCAACGAAATTTCTTTCAAACTGGCCGGCCGCAATGCCTTTAAAGAAGCTTTTAAGAACGCCGGACCCAAAATCCTTGAACCGATTTATGATGTGGAAGTAATTGTTCCCGAAGACAAGATGGGAGAAGTGATGACCGACCTTCAGGGTCGTCGTGCAGTGATCATGGGGATGGACAGCGAAGGTAATTACCAGAAAATATTGGCCAAGGTTCCCCTTGCTGAACTGAACCGGTATTCCACGGCCCTTAGTTCACTCACCAGCGGTCGCGCCACCTATGGAATGAAGTTCGCCGAATATGCACAGGTACCGGGGGATATCCAGGATAAACTTCTCAAAGCTTACGAAGAACAGGAGAAGGACGAGGAATAATTTTAATCACCTCATCCCCAGACCCCTTCTCCTTAAGGAGAAGGGGTGAAGGGGTTGAGGTATTCAGGGTAAATTCCCCGCCCCTTGGGGCGGAATTCGGGTCCAGGGCTTGCCTTTAGGTTTGTAACATATTTTATAAATATATTTTGTTGTTGTTGATTTCTTTTTGGTTCTTTTTCTTTGTTGAAAACTCATAATATTGTTAATAAAACTGAATGGGGTGAACTTTGGGGCTTGCTAGGCTTAAAGACCTATCCATGGGTATTAGTCCCCATTCTTTAACAGGTTGCGTAGGACCATTTAAAATTTTAGGTTTCAAGGCCTATTAAAGGTGTTAGTTTGCGACCATAATGTTTAACAGTAATCAGTATGAACTATGTGGAAACAATCGGTATTGATGTTAGCAAAGAAACGCTGGATGTGATTATTCACACAGTGGGGTTGACCGATCAATTTGAAAATTCTTTGCAAGGGTACAAAAAACTCACAAAATGGGTAGAAAAGCATGTCACATCTGCCCGGGAATCCTTGTTGTTCGCATTTGAACACACCGGATTATACTCATATCCACTATCTGTTTTTCTAGCAGAAAATGGATATTCATTCCTTATGATACTTGGGTTAGAACTTAGACGTTCCTTAGGGATCACAAGAGGGAAGGATGATAAGATCGATGCGAAAGCGATAGCTTTATATACATTTCGCCGCAAAGAAGAGATCACTCCATACGTGATGCCATCCGAGGAATTAACAGAACTTCGGCGCCTGCTTTCATTACGAGAACGGTTAGTAAAACACAGGGCTGGGTATGAAGCTTCGTTAATGGAACATGAACGGTTTCTTAAGAAAACGGATAATCCTGTTTTTTTCGAAGTTCACAAGAAAATCATCAGTGAGCTGAACAAGCAAATCCTCATCATCGAAAAGGAGCTTGAAGATTTAATCAAGCACAACCAGCAGATGAAGCACATGTATGATCTGATTACCAGCATTAAAGGGGTTGGTCCTCAAACAGCCATGTTTATGATTGCCTTTACCAATGCGTTTACCCTGTTTAAAGATTGGAGAAAATTTGCAAGCTATTCAGGCATTGCACCATTTCCCTATCAAAGCGGAACAAGTATCAGAGGACGAACAAAGGTCAGTCATCTGGCCAATAAGAAGCTTAAATCATTACTCAGCAATTGCGCAGCCACCGCGATTATACATAATCCAGAAATGCGATTGTATTATCAACGAAGGATATACAATGGTAAACATAAAATGTCGACATTGAATATAATACGCAACAAGCTGGTAGCAAGGATTTTTGCAGTAATCGAAAGAAATACGCCTTACGTTAACACCTATAAATTTGCAACCTGTTAAAAAATATTTCAAAGAACGTTTGGGGTTATCTTAAAATACCCTGGGGTTCATACCAATTGATTAAATTCAGTGTTAGTGAATTTCTCATTTTTCACTTCGTAGTAATAAGATATGTCATACCCAACTGTCTTGGTATTGGTTCCATTATGATGTTGAAATGTGGTTGTCCGTTCAGTAATATTTGTAATCCTTGCTTGTGCAATACCTTCATATTGACTTCCAATAATCAGTTTGTACCATGAGGGAGCAAATATAAATCCTACAATTACAAAGACTACCAACGCCAGTATGAGAACGTTCTTAATCCCGATATTATCCTTAATCCAGCTAATCATCGCCGTTCCTTTCTATTTAGAATGTCCTGATTGTGACAGACTTGATTTGTTACTCAATGATAATTTGATATTTATCCAATAACCCGATAATACCAGCGGATGAGAATTTCGCCTTCTTTACTCTATTCAGCTCAAGATCAAAGGAATAATTATTTGCTGTTCGAAAATCTACTTTCTCTAAAACCGTATGCATGAATATAGTTCTGGTCAAGTCACAATTAAGAAAACTTGAAGCGGTCAGGTCGGTTTCTGTGAAATCAGCTTCTTTTATAGAACAGTCTTTAAATATGGTGTTCTTGATTTTTTTCTTGTGAAATGCTGAGTAATCCAATGAGCACTTCTCAAAGTTGAATGAAAGAAGAAAATCTTTACATTTTGTAAAATCAATGCCTAAGAGTTTACAACCGATGAAACTGACATTTTTCAATCCAGTATTGTTCAGTTTGACCATGCTGAAACTACATTCTTTAAAATTACAATCCAGAAAATCGCTGTTGGACAGGTCACTTTTTGAGAAGATGCAGTTTATAAATGTGCAAGAGTCAAATTCTTGATCTGACGAATTCTTATCGGAGTAATCAACTTTTATAAAGGTTGTTTTTTCTTGAAGTGTTTTGTTCATGATGGTTACCGTAAATTCTTCATGTTTTTTTGCCTTTACAATTGGAAGCATGTTCATTTATTCTGACGAAAAAAGATCCAGAACAGAATCATCTGACTCGTGCGATGTTTTTTTCTTTTCCTTTTTAGGAAGTGTTTTCGGTAATGAATCTTTTTTGGGAAGCAGATCTGGTAAAGAATCTTTTGAAACAATAAACCCATTGACCATCGTTAACCTTGCAAATGGATTATTTTGTTTCATGTGGTCTGTGGAAAACTCGTTGTCAAAATATCCAAGGTTTAGCAAATCTCGAATGATCTTTGATTTTTGACCAGTTGAAGATTTATTTGTACCGAAAAATACATTGATTTCATCAACTGTCGTGTAAGGTTCAAATGATTTATCGAACAGAAAGTTAATAGTACCAAGAGTGTGGATAACCGCGGCAGCCCATATTTCAATCTTTCCGCTCATGAATGGAACATCTCTTTTTCTTCCAAGTTTATTTAAAAGACGTTCTGATAATTCAAAATAATCATTATCAAGTTTTTGTGTACAAAATTCCTTTATCAAATTTAGAATTTGATTTTTTCTGCTTTCAATGGCTGATTTTTCTTGTTTCTCCATATTTAATTAAAGTTTTCGTTTACAATCATTCTCCTTCTTCATACTCCCTGATATATTCACTCAGCAATCCAAGATGAGCGTTTATCTTCCGGATGCCAATGAATTCCGGGTCAATCTTCCCATCTAACCATGTTACCATCTCCCGGTATTCCGTGGTCCGGGATGTTTCAATGTTTCCAATATTTGGTAATACCCGGGAATTCCACCACAATCTTCCGGCGGACATCTTCTTTCACCACCAATACACTTTCGTTTGGTTTTCATTTCCTGATACACCTGTTCCAATTCAATGGTGTGAACCCAATTATCACCCATGTCATAGGTATAATTAAGTGTGGAATTGTCTGGAACTAAAACATTCCGGATTTTGATCAACCCGTCAGGTGTTGTCTCTTTATCATCCCAAAGTAAAGGATCCCCAATTTTGGAATCAATTTCACCGAAAAAATAAAGATGGGAGTTTGTCCATCCAAAACTTTCCTGTATGATGTGGTGGAGTTTGTAACGTGTGATATTTTCACTCACCAGCAGTCTTCGCCAAATGGGAGGAGTGATTCCGTTGATGGTTATTTTGAGTTGGTACACATGGGGATTTTAGTGTAAAGATCAAACTTTTTGACAAATCTTCCGGCTTTTGGTGCAAATATTTCTATTGAAGACTAACTTTATCCATTACCATTCTTGGTTGTAATTCTGATCAATCACCAAAACCAAATATAAAGTTCTTTCAAAACCGGATATTTTCTCGCCAGTAACCCAAGGTTTGTCAGAAGTGGAAACTTTTTACCACCTCTGAAGAAACGCCACCGCTAAACTTCGTTGGACATGGCCCATTTTTTAAAGGTTGAATCACCGAATGTCAATTCAACTGTGGACCCCGAATAATTATTATCACTTATCTGTCTTACCAATTCTGGCTTTTCAGTTTTGCTACCATCCTTCGAAGTTTGTTCAATCATCGGCGGGTTACTTTTTGTTGATACCAGAAGTATTTCTGCTTTATCTGACACCTCAAAGACATCCTGATACCAGATCATGCAAGTTTTGTAATGAAATCCCCAGCGGTTTAACAGTGTTAAAGCTTATTCCAATCTGCGGGAGGTAGTCCAGAGAAACAATACTGAATCCGCTTCACCAATTTCCCCAATAGGTAATTTTATCAGGTTTTCCGGTGGATTATTTGATAGATCACAATAGAGGACTTGGTATTTTCCGGGTGGAAGATGTGATTTCTATTTCAATTCCGCTTGTTCTACTTCACGGAAGGCGACTGGGATTTTGTCTTTGTCACCACCCGTTCTTTCAATAACATCTTTAATAAACCCAGTAGGTTTTATGGCCAGTTTTGATCCAGCATCAATACTTTGGGCAGTTGTACATTCCAATATCCATTCAATCATTGGGTCATCTTCTTGCTCAATTCGTTTCAGTATTTGTCGACCCTTTTTATACGATGATTCCGACATTCCGATTTTTTCTGTCGCAATTTCAGTGGCTCGACCCTGAGGTAAATTTACCTCAGGGGTCACACCTGCTATTTTTCTTTGATGTGCCTTCTTCTTCTCGATTTCAAAGTACATCTCCGCTTCTCTCAATACTTGGGTATTACTTTTTACTCGGTACGCGTTTTCATTTAAAAATATTTCTACCTGCTTATCCGGATCTGAAGTCACAAACTCACAATCAACCGCTTCAATTCCTAAAATCCTTGCAGCCCTAACTCTTCTGTGCCCACTGATTATCAAATAGTCATTGTTGATGAGGATAGCTTTTATCCAGCCCGAACTCCTTATTTTTTCCACCAATTCATTGAATTGTTTTTCGTCATCATCCCCGTAAATCTCTTGGTTTAGTGGGTTTTCTTTTAAGATATCAATACTGATTTTCATTTCACATCCATTGTTTTTTAACCGGTTTCGCGGTTTTTCATTTCTTCATTTTCAAAGAATTTTCTTAGGCTTCTGCGTACTATCGCAGACATGCTCATGTCATTCTTAGTTGCATGGTTTTTTAATTTTCCGATGACATTTTCATCCAATCGGACAAGTAATTGGTGATCCAATCCCCTGCTGTTAATATTCTTTCCCATTTGTGTATATGATTATTTTTTAAAAACCTATCGGTTTTGATTTGTTGTATTGAAGTATATATAAAAAAAAGAGGGTCCCATTTTGAAGAAAAATGGAACCCAAACCGCTTTTTTACAGTTTCGAAAAATCCTGTCTGAAACTTTTCTTGAACCTGATCATTGGGTTGTCTTTGTATTTGAAATACAATTCCCTGATAAAATCCGGATCGTTTATCCATGCCAGCAACTCATTACACTTTTGGATTGTTTCTGTGTCACCGTGCCCATTCATCCATACCCGGTGTAACAGGTGATTTGGTTTCCCGATCCAAATTGATTCTGAAACAAATGGGCTCAATGTGTTTACCAATTCTTCGACATTCTTTTGTAAAAGTGGCTCACACGACACACTTGTTTGAAAACCGAGACCGTGACATAATTTTAAACACTCAAATCTTTCATTAAAATCCGGTGCAGAGGGCTCCCAAAATTTCAAAATGTCTGAATCAATGGAGCCAATCGTAAACCTGAATAAAATCCTGTCCTTATAATCCGTGAAGGTTTCACAAATTTTGGATATACATTCCATGTTTGGTTTTGACACAATGAGCAACGAATTTCCTGATCTTAAGATATTTTCTATCATCGTAATACTTTCCGAAAGATGAGTCGGTGTGATGTCGTGGCTGGATGGAAACATCACTATTCCTTCATGTTTGGGTATTCGTTTTGTCAAATCCTTGGGTCTGACGATTTCATTTTTCCAACTTTCCGCTGTCGATCGATTAAAACGGACGCTGTTTTCTTTTGCATAACATATTTTACAGTCATGCATACATCCCGTAAGGAAATTGTAGGTTCTTTAGGACCATTCATAGGTTCCGGAAATACTTGTTATTGTCATAAAAATATTGATTGTTTTTTAAGAATCCGAGAAGGATTCTGATATTTATGGATCAGTATATCAATTGGTTTACAAAAAGTTTGATCTTGAGTGAGATTTTTTTAATGATAATTTTCTTATGTGGAGATTGGTTTTGTGATGAAGGCTGGGTGATTAGTGCCAGTACTTTTTGGCACGATCTCTGTTAATATTAAATATCAATAAGTTCTTTTCCATGAAATCTCGCATCTTAATTTTTATCACCTGTATTTTCCCCCTTATGATCAGTGCAAATAACCCTCAGGCGATAACTGACGGCAATAATATATTCGCTTTCAAACTCTTCCATGGGGTGAGAAGCACCAAGAATAACAATTTGTTCTATTCTCCCTTTAGTATTTCAACCGCACTTGCGATGACTTATGCGGGTGCTCGCAGTGAAACCGCGCAACAGATGAGTCAGACAATGCAGTTTCAACAGAGTGAAAAATTTTACTCTGATTTCAAACGGTTACTTCACATGCTGAATGAAGGAACAGATGGTAAGATCAAATTGAATATCGCTAATGGATTGTGGGCACAGAAAAACTTTAAGTTTCTTGATTCTTATTTCAATATTGTAAAATCAAATTATAATTCGGAATTAAAAAATGTTGATTTCTCAAGTGAAACAGAATGTGAACAGACCCGAAAGGAAATCAACGGTTGGGTGGAAAAGGAAACGAATGACAAAATACAAGATTTACTTAGTCAAGGTGATCTTACATCATTGACACGACTGGTACTTGTTAACGCAATCTACTTTTATGGTGAATGGTCGGATACATTTAAAAAAGAATCAACGACGCAACAAAATTTTTTCTTGTCAGACCAGACCCAGATATTTGTACCGTTCATGAATCAGCTTGGAAGATATAATTACTTTGAAGATTCAAACATCAAAGCAATTGAGATACCTTATAAGGAGAACAAAGCATCCATGGTGATCTTTCTTCCAAATACAAATAACGGGATCTCGGAATTTGAGAAAGTGTTTGATTACAAATATTATCAAAAGATTATTGGATCATTCCAGACCAATGATGTCCGTTTATCTATTCCAAAATTTCAGACAACCTTTAAAATCTATTTGGGAACGACTCTTTCACAGATGGGGATGCCACTGGCGTTTTCCCCTAGTGGTGCCGATTTTTCCGGGATGACCGGCCACCGAAACCTTTGCATCAGTGACGTTATACATCAGGCGTTTATAAATGTTGATGAGAAGGGAACTGAAGCTGCGGCTGCGACAGCAGTCATCATGAAATTGACCTCAGCCCGACCTCCATCCGACTTGAAGGATTTCAAGGCTGATCACCCATTCGTATTCCTGATTAAAGATAATACAACTGGCACCATCTTGTTTATGGGAAAGATCATGAACCCTAAAGTTTCGAAAAAAACAGAGACACTTGACTAAACATGAAACTTGGCAGAAGAAAAATACTGGTAAGGGTTGTTGAGGAGAAAATTATCAAATTACTCTTGATGGTAGTCCTCTTTTGTGTATTAGGCTGTACAAAGGAGGATAATGGTCGAATAAGTCAAAAAGAAAAGATTTCATCCGATATACAAGCTTTAATAGCGGGTAAGGTTATCTCTACATTATATCTTACGACAATTGGTTTCTATTCAATTCAGTTTGAATATCCAGCCATCTTCTTTGATCCCAATTTTCTTATAATTGATGGAACGAATTATGTCGATTATGATAAAATCTCCTCGTATGTTCTTGGTCAAACTGGTACAGAATATTACCTTGATATTGTAGCTCTGGCAGAATAGCTCATTTGTTTCTTTCATTATTTACATACTGAGCGTTTCAAATACATCATTAACGCATACAAAATAATCATCATCATCTGTAAAATATACTGAAATTTATTTTTAATGCAGTTTCCTCAACACCGCAGGGATGGGGAAACGTATATATCTTCTGAAACCAAAATGATAGGTCCTTTTATTTTCTTTTGATTCATTTGGTTGACGTTGTTTCGTTTTGGTTCAGTTATTTTCATCATCATTCCTTCTTACTCCCCCGGAAATTGGCATTGGATTAATCCTGAAAGTTCAAATATATTTATTCAGTTTGTCAAATGTTTAATGATAAGTAGTCAAATCATGAATCATAATAATATTTTGTATAACATTATAAAATAACACCTTAAAATTCATTTAGTCAAATAATGTTATTATATTTGTCAAATGTTTACAAAACCACAGTCAAATGTCTGAACCTAAATTCACGCATTATGATCTTAAGTTAGTCGGACCATCATTCAGTTCTCCATTAACCGATTTGATCATTGGACTTGATCATTTAAGAAAAAAGCAACTTGGTGGTTCTGCCCATCCAAAAGTGTTCTTTCAATTAAAACACATCTTCCATACCCTTGAGAGTATTGGTTCTGCCCGTATTGAAGGTAACAACACTACTATCGCAGAGTTCATTGAGACCAAACTGGAAGAGCACCAAACTGTTTCTTCCGGCATTAAAGAGATTCAGAACATTGAGAAGGCGATGGCGTTCATAGAGGATAATGTTAAAGAGTATCCAATAAACCGTGCATTTATCAGCGAGATGCACAAAATGATTGTTGATGGATTGTCACCAGACAAAGAAGGGGATAGAACTGCGGGTGAATACCGGAAACTCAATGTAAAAATTGCAAAGTCTGCCCACATTCCTCCCGATTGGATCAAGGTGGAAGAATACATGAGTGAATTAATAGATTTCATTAATAATGAAGATAGCCCTAAGTATGATCTGCTTAAAGTAGCAATTGCCCATCATCGTTTTGTTTGGATTCACCCTTTTGGTAATGGTAATGGAAGAACGGTTCGTCTGTTTACTTATGCTATGTTGATCAGGCTTGGATTTAATGTTGGCACAGGCAGAATTTTAAACCCCACTGCTGTTTTCTGTAGTAATCGGAATGAATATTATCAGCAGTTATCCAAAGCGGACAAGGGGATTGACAAAGGTATCTTACAATGGTGCGAATATGTGTTGATGGGATTGAAAGAGGAAATCGAGAAAATAGATAAACTGATGGATTATCCGTATCTCAAATCGGAAATCATGTTACCCGCAATTGCACAATCTCTTGAGCGAAAATATATAACAGACGTAGAGGCAAAAATACTGAAGAGAGCCATAGACCGGACGGTGATTCAGGCATCAGATATTAGGGATTTTTTCGTTGGACAAGATAATGCAATTATATCCCGGCAGATAAAAAAACTGATCGATAAGAAAATGCTGGTTCCTGAAAAAGATGGTGCACGGAAATACATCATTCGATTTGATAATAATTTTCTGCTTCGTGGCATCATTAATTCTCTTGGTGAGAAGGGTTTTTTACCTGTCAAAGACTAACAAGAAGAATACTGATCACAATTGCTGTCAATTATGAATCCAATCGTTAATCAAAACGACATAGACGACCTCTTCAGGACAGATGATATTTTTCCGAAAATACACGCCCTTTATGGCACTCCCCCTGATTGGAACAGACCACAGGGGTTCACGACATTGGCTAAAATAATTTTGGAACAACAGGTAAGTTTACAATCTGCCAGTGCACATTTCAATAAACTTAACGGCTTCCTACGAGTATTTTCCCCAGAAGAAATTTTAAAACTGAAAGATGAAGAAATGAGGCTGTGTCAGATCAGTAGACAAAAGTCCAGATATCTTCGTGAACTCTCATCAGCAATACTTGATGGGAAAATAGATCTGAATAAATTACCAGAATTACCCGCTGCTGTTGTCAGAGACCAGCTTAAAAGCATTAAGGGAATAGGTGATTGGACAACCGATATTTATCTGATGTTTGGTTTACAGGCTAAGGATGTTTTTCCAATCGGAGATGTTGCGGTGATCAACACAATCAAAGAATTAACCAACGCTGAAACGAAAGACGAAATTATCGAACGCTCTGAAAAATGGAGACCTTATCGTTCGCTCGCCTCCTATTTCTTATGGCACTATTATCTCAGTAAAAGAAAACGAAGTTAAGGTATGTAAGACCTGATATAAAATCAAATATCAAAGTCTATTCCCGCCTTTGCTGCCTGTGAATGTTGATCTTGTCTCTTTATATGATATGAGTGACCATTTTTAACAAATCTTGCACCTGTTTGTTTGAAATGAAATGCGACCTGTTTTTCGATGCATTGGTTTCTAATGTCAACTACCCAATCATAATCACAAACACGGGCGTTGTTTCCAGATTCTCCACCTACAATTACTGATTCAATGGAAGGAATCAACCATTGGGAAAGATTAATGCGCTCCAACAGGGGTTCACAAATGATGGCTTTATGTTTTATAGGTAGATTCAATAGGATGGGTAATCGGTAGTCGGCCATTTCCTGATTTTCACAGGTTGAACAAATTGAGACGTTTTCATAACCATCATCCCAGTCCTGTGGGAGGTTTACCATAAACCGGTCGATTCGTTTAGTGACAATATAGAACTGTAAATCGCTTCTTGACCGGATCATTTTCCATGCGTCAATACGCCAATCATCTGCCTCCCCCAGAAAAAAGTCGGATGTAAAACAAGTAAAAACCGTTTCACCCGCCGGTAATTTATAATCACCATTTCGTTTTTTCTTCAATGGCAAGCCAAAGTCTGCGGTTTTTGAGATAATGGATGCATCACGGTCAAATGCAGCATCGAATCGGTAAACATAGCAGTTTTTACAGCCAGCACTTATTTTATGACACCCGTGCCACAGGTTCCATTGAGCCATCAGTCTTATCTTAAATCCGTCTTTATTGATCAAACTTACATAATAATCTTAATTCATACTCGCACCGCATAAAATCCACCAGATTTATAGAGGAAAAAGTCAAAATTTTTCGTCCCGATTTTTTATACCGGCCAGAATCTCAATTTTTGTCCGATGAAATTGAAAGACGAAACTGCTGTAAAAAAAGTGGATTAGCAAAAATACTCCAGAAAGATTTCATTGGTGCAATTTCCGGCTTTACAAAAGCTATTGAGATTAACCCCTTGTATGGTGAAGCGTATAATAACAAGGGATCAGCAAAGGGTATGATCCAAGATTATTTGGGGTCCATAATCGATTCAACAAAGGCCATTGTGATTAACCCCAACAACGCAGCAACGTTTTACAATCGTGCATTAACAAAGTGTCGACTAAAGGACTACCCGGACGCGATTAATGATTTATCAGAAACAATAAGGATAAACCCAAAGCATGCAAGTGCCTATTTCAACCGGGGAGTGGTAAAATTGATATTAGATCAAAACAATGGTGGTTTGTTGGATTTATACAAAACCAAATATTACGGGGACGAAAAGGCAGGTGAAGTGATCAAAAAACACTGTGATCAAAAAACTGTCTATTGTTATAAACTCTTCGAAATATCATCCGAACTGTTTATTTCCATGGATGCATTTCTCAAGCAGGCCCCATTGGTATACAAATCATGACCAATAATTCTACCGGTCACTCTAAACTTGGTGAAATTCTCAATATTAATATTATCAAGATTCTTATTTAATTTTTCAAATATCGAACTATTATTATCGACGACCTTTATCTCCACTCTTTGGCTCGTTATAGATGCGGAATCAAAAAGATGGAACCGATTACCGTTTTCGAATCTATTTAAGGCCTGAACATACCCGATTATCGTTACATAACTTCCTTCATGGTTTAAAGGTTTTCCACATTTATTACTATCTGTATTACAATAGCTGTAAAATCCCAAAACTGATAGTTCTGCTTCAGGTTCAGGTTTGTCCTCTTTCGTACAATATGAAAGAAGTAAAGCAAACAAAATCAATAATATGTTCAACTTTTTCATAATACAGCATAGGTTTTCGAAAAGTCACCAGACTCAATCTGGTTTTTTTGGATGTCGGGAGGGGACATGGTTTATACAAATGAAAGGATAAAGTTACAATCATTATTCACGTTTACAATAAAAATCAACCCTTTTTATTTTTGACTGGTATGAAAATGACTTCGGAAAGAGATAATTTTCCAACAGCTGACGGACTAACGTTGTTTTTCCAACTTGTCTGGGCCCCACAAGAACCTGGATGAATTTTCTTTGCAACTCCAGGCGTTGCTGGATCTTCGAATAATAAGGGCGCTGAAAAATAATTGATTTTTTGTAAATTTAATAAATTACTCAATCAATTGAGATAAATTACTCATTACGATGAGTAAACGATAAATTATAATTTTCCAAGTTTACTTTGTTCTTTCGTTCACGTGGATGCGCGAACATTTATGAAAAGTAAACAGATTCAAGTGAAGCGTAATAATTCATAGGGAAATTGATCCCTTTGGAAAATCATTAAAATCAATATGATCCGGATTGATAAGCGGAATCCCATACGTGATATTGATATTCAATTCGTGGTTGACTTATTCACCGAACCTGAGATTAAATAATCCTAAATTCCACTGATTGAGAATATTGAACTTTCTTACTGTTTGATGATCTTTGCAGTTTCAGTCGTATTTTCAGAGATCACACGGATAAAATAGACTCCCATTGGCCTGTCTGATATCAAGAACTCATGTCTGCGTTCTCCGTTAAGTACCTCACTCAACACCTTGTCACCCCGCATTCCATAAACTTCAACATGATATTGCATGGATTCAATTTCACCTGGTAATTCAAGAATAAAATTCCCGGTTGTGGGGTTGGGAAAAACTTTAAAAGACTGAAAAACATGCGAGCCAATTGTAGGTTTTTCCGTATTAGTATTACTCGTTTCGTTAACTTTGGGTAAAAGTCCACTAACACCACAATACTGGTCGGTGGTTGTAATATAACCACTCATATATCCTCCTGAATAAACCCTTGTTCCAGGCAAATAATTGATTTTCTGTCCGGCAATCATTGTTGCACTACCACCATCCTGAATTGTAAAAGTGGTGTTGTTCCCGGCAACGGTAATAGTCTGGGTGGCATTATAACAATTCGTTTGATTGTTTTCAATGTTTATTCCGGATAGTGGTATTTGACATGGGATACAGTGAATAAAGTTACTTTTGGCAGCAGTGGAAGTTAATACACCTTCAGAAACTGTTAAACTTACGGTATAAAATCCGGGGTTTTGATAAATATGAGATGGATTCGGAAGAATGCTTGACTCACCATCACCAAATTCCCACAACCATGATGTTGGTGTTCCGGATGAAAGGTCATAGAAACAGATTCCCTGTGTATTACATAAACCATATACAGTGTCACAGGCGATGAATTGTGCAACCAAGGTATCATGGAAATCAATTGCAATTTGATCGTAACTTTTTTTAGGAATACGGATGTTGGAATCAATTCTTACAATTCCGAAAAAATCTTCATTGGCATATGAGTCTGGAAATGCGGATGGATTCCAATCTGTATAAAAACCTCCCGTATTTTGTATTCCTGCCGGCTTGGCTTTCCAATATTCGTCATTCCATTCAAAGTATGTACCACCTAAACATTGTTTTGCAGGATTAACCCCGGAAAGTTCAGGACGAAGATCATTCCACAGGCTTTCATTCCAATCTTTTTGTTCTGTTTCATTAATACTTCCAATCGGCGGAGCCGGATCCCACTGTATCGTATGAAAGGAATCAATGCCAAATTCTGACATAAACATAGGTTTACCTGTTATACCGGCCCATTGTGTAAACAAATCATAAAATTCAAAACCCCGGTAAATGTTTAATCCCCAGACATCAATGGATGGACAGATTGAATTGACAATTGTATAGGTATCAGGAGATTGAAAAGCAATGCTGATATCTCCATAGATCGAAGCAACAGGATGCAGTGTATCAATTGATTTAATTAGTTGTGCTGCGATTTCAGTTCCTGCGGCTGCTTGTTCTACCGTTGAAAAATGTTTATGATAGAAATTAATATTCCATTCATTTCCCAAAGCCCACATCAATATGGCAGGATGATTCTTATATGCACTGACAACACTTCGCAAATTAGCTGTATCAAACGATCCATCCAGATCGACGGTAATAATAGCCATTATGCCATTTTCATAAAAGGCATCTAAAATTTTCTTATAAGAATTCATATTTAATCCGAAATCAAGAAAAGTATAAACCGTATTACTTTGAGCGCCTTTGATCATTCCCATGTCGTAGGCAGCCCATCTGTCAATTGCTTGCCTCCTTGATGCACAATTGCTATCTGTTTCAATGCTTGCAGGAGACCAACAAAAACCTTTGATAATATATGGTTTAGAAGGGGTTAGTTTATTGCAGGGTAATCTTTTCCGAACCATCAATTGGGATCCGGTAACGTTAACAATCGAGCCAGAATCAGGTACACCACATGGGGTGTTAACAACTACCGGAATTGTAATAGTATCAGTATTCCCGGAAGATAAAATCTGAATTAATGTAAACAACTGGTTGCATGGGGAAGTTGGCAGGTTGGCTCTATTCAGAATTGCAGTTATATATTGTTTTCCTCCTGACAAAATATTGCCACTCAGAGGAAGAATGTTTAACCATGGTACCTGGGGAGTTAAAATATTAAAACTCAGATTACCTCCACCTTCATTTCCAATACGCAGAAAAACAGTGTCATTAAATGCACCACATGAAACATTTTTAGGTTCAACATCAATTATTGGAGGAATCTCTGTTTGTGTAAGTGAACAATCATCAGCATTAATAACGGATCGTCCCATAACCTGAGGTTTTTCCAATCGCATAACAACCTTAGCTGTGAAGGAATTCGGTGGAGCAGTGGCAATAACTTCGGCTTTTGTCCAATCTGTCGGTTTATCCAAATACGGACTATCGAAATGATTAATCTCAATTCCAGTTTGATTAAGAAAAATAAGCCTCAAAAAAACTTTACTCCCAGGAACCCAATTGAAATTAGGCTCAGGGGGAAATTTATAATAGACACTGGCATTGTATGACTGACCAGCAATCACAGACACCGGAACATGGTTGGGCTGACTTATATAAATTGCATCGGGCACACCCGTGTATATATGAAGGCTATTTGCTCCTGTCCTGACATGGTTGGGATGGGCTGGACCGCCATCTAATACTGCGTTTGCATCGCCCCATAATGCATCCTGGTAACAACCGGAGTCAGGGAATCCACCATAATTTGTAGATTGTTCAAAACTGCTATCACAAAGATAATTGGTATAAAATAGAGCGTTTTGTGACATAACCAGTCCTTGATTGAAAAAGGATAGATTAACCATCGAAACCATTAATACAATGAAATGTATTGAAAATCTGTAATTTTTTGTTTTCATATTACATTGTTTTTAAATATTCAGAGGACATCTATTATGTTCCAAAGACCTCATTGATTATCCCGAACTATCCATCAATCGGGTATTGAAAAAGTTAAAACCCGAATGGTAGAATTTTCATCACACAACCATTCCAGTTCTTTCTTTCATCCAAGCCGGGAGGTAATGCATTGTCTGAAAGTTCAAACCGGTATTTCCTTCTTAAACATCCAACGCTTTCCATAAATACCAGCAGGCAATTGTACTGAATCCTCCCCATTTTTGAGCAATATCGACCAAATGTAAAGGTTCACTTTCAATTTGATTCAAGTAATGAATCTTGAGAGACTTCTTCAGCCCAAGGTCATCCACTGGGAGAACATCTGTTCTGCAAAGAGAAAAAATAAGGAACATTTGTGCTGTCCAAATTCCAACTCCTTTTATTTTTGTTAACATTTGGATTATCTCCTCATTGGTCATGATTTTGAGCTTTTCACTGATTAAAGGATCCTCAATAAAAAATCTTGCTATTTCTTTGACATATTTTACTTTTTGATTCGATAACCCTGCCTTTCTTAATGATTCCTGATCTATATCAAGTATAAATGAAGGATCGATAGTTTGATCTGTAAGACCTTCAACCCGTGACCAAATTGTTCTGGCTGCAGATAAAGATAATTGTTGAGATATAACAGACTTTATCAGGTTTTTAAAAAAAGATTCTGATGGTTTCAAAGTACAGGGTCCTACTTTTGATATTATCTCACTCAAAACAGGATCATTCTCTTTCAGAAATTCTACGGCTTTAATTATTGTATCTTGCATTGTAAGAATTATTAGTAACTGCGTGTAAAAGTAACTATTTACTATCTTTTATACCGATGCAATAACTTAAAGCAGAAACCTGATCTCGGCTAACTCCTTTCCAATTTGTTGAACTCCTTTAAGAATCCGTTTCGTTTGTAACGGGGAAGGTTTTTTTATTCCTTTAATGTATTGAGCCAGTAAACTTTGATTCATACCAATGCGCTCTGAAAATGCTTTTGCATTGATTACCTTGTAAAACTCGAAGAACTGAGCAATATCTAAGGTCACTTTTAGATCATTTTCACAAACATGCTCCCTTTTTTCTTCAAAAAATAGATTGATTGCCTCAACCATATTTGACTTAAGCTCAATCAAGTCTTTCCCTGTGGTTGCAACAGGATAACTATTCGCATATGCCGAATATCCTGTATGTGTTCGCTCAATGATTATTTCAATTTTTTTCATAAAATCAGTTATTGCTTTAATCCAGCGTCTTTTAATATTTTGTTTTGAAGCCCAATACCAACTTCACTTGACCCATGATCCGGTACAACGATCTGACCATCTTTTTTGGATGTCGCATGATCATATGGCTCCCTGATTGTCTGGAAACAAACCAACCATCCTGCATTAAGAGTCTGATCAATTCCTTGCATTTCATTTCATAAAGGTAATAAATATATTACCTGCGATGTTATTTTATTTGAGAAATACTTCCAGCGCCAGATCGAGAAAAATTCTTGAGATGTGAATAGAACATTTCATGATGAATACTCAATCGTTCGTATTACTATTTTTTGTGGTTTGTTATTCTCGTAATCTATCCTTTCTATCCAATTACCCTGAGTATCATATAAATACTTATATGTATACGTTTCATAATGAAATTTATATCTGGATTTAAAGAAATTGTCAGTGATCATTTCGATAACGTTCCCGGATGCATTATATTTAGCAGAAGTTCTGGTAGTGCTTCCACACGAAGAACGGGAAACCCATTCTATTCTGTTTCCTTTGTCGTCGTATTTGTATTGATCTACAGTTCCATCGGAATATTTATCTTCCAATGAATTTCCTTTTTCATCTCGTTTGATGGTTATTTTATATAATAAATTTCCCATGAGATCGAAGATGGTTTCTTGTATAGGTCGTCCCACTGAATCATTTTTGTATGTCATTTCATACATTTCCCCCCAACCATAAATTGCGGACTCCATAATAAATGGTTTTCTGTCAATAATTATTTCCGGGTCAAACCTTAGATATATAGATTCAACATTATTATCCTCATAACCGGTTCCTCCCTTGTATTTGCAGAAAATTGTTCCGTCAGAATTATATTCGATCGATTGGGTAATGTTTCCGTTTTGATCGTAAAGAACATATTGATCATGGGAAAAAGCATCATCTAATTTGGGCCCTTTTTTTATTTTACCAAATTTTTCACAAACTGAATAATATGTATCTCTGTATGATAATACCTTACCCTTCAACCTTTGTCCAAAAATCGGAACGATCATCAATGAAAGCAGCGCTAAGAGCAAAACTTTGCTAATTGTTTTCATAACAATGTTTCTAACTGATCAGGAACTACCCTGGATTACTCATATTATCTGTTATAATTTCAGGTTGTCAAATGGGAAATGATTCGGATTCCTGCGGATTTGAATGATTTTAAAAGAAGGCATTTTATTCTTTTCCGGAATCTTTCGGTTCTATGCGCATGGAATAATACATAAATATCCATTTATCGTTTTCAATTTCGAAAATCCTGGTCAGAAAATTTCTGATTCGTTTTATTGAAATTAATCCGGCATAAAAGTACTACAATTATGGAATATGAAAAAAATAAAATGTACCAATGGCACCGAATTGCTTGATTAACACATCATTGTCTGCGAATTTTATCTTCTGCCTCAACACTTTTGCTTACCCTCCCAACAACCTGTTGTAGCGAAGGTAGGGCATAAAAAGAACGGCAAGGTTCATGTTTTCGTACAAATTCAGCCGGTGAGGGTTACACAATATCGGTTGAGATTCCTGCTCCCCGTGGAATAAATTGGTATTTACCCCAGGACAGCACCCTGGACCCGGGTTCCGCCCCGAAGGCGCGGGGTATTTACCCGGAGAGATTAAAAAAAGAAAGATTCTTACTTAAAATTGCATGAGCAATGAATCCTTACGAATACATTGTTCTTCGGTTCGCCGAATTATGAAAGGTTGTTGCTGCACAGAAAATTCTTCTATTTTTTCGGGATCAGTTTTGGATATAGTTTTCCCCGCAGGTACTGATCCGGCCATTTTATCTCTTCTCCAAGCTCCAAAGCAGCATGTAACGCGAAGTAAGGATCGCGGAGAAATGCGCGTGCAAGTATCACGAGATCGGCTTGCCCTTTTTCCAGGATGGATTCAGCCTGCTCTGTCGTAGTGATCAAACCCACGGCTCCGGTTGGGATCCCGGTTTCAATACGGATCTTTTCGGAAAAAGGTACCTGGTAACCGGGAATGAGTGGGATTTTCACACCGGGGATGAGACCGCCGGACGAGCAGTCGATCAGATCCACACCCATCCCTTTCAGGATGCGAACCAGTGCGACCGAATCATCAATGGTCCAACCGCCTTCCACCCAGTCGGTAGAAGAGATGCGGACAAACAAAGGATTTTCTTCCGGCCAGACGGACCTGATACCGGAAACAATATCCGTCAATAACAGGATCCGGTTCTCAAATGGGCCGCCGTATTCATCTTCTCTTTTATTGCTAAGTGGTGAAAGAAATTCATGAATGAGGTACCCGTGGGCCGCATGGATCTCGATAATCTGGAAACCGGCTACCAATGCCCGCTTTGCCGCTGCGATGAAATCCTGTTTCACTTTTGCGATACCCTCCGGCGTAAGCGCCTGAGGGTTGGCCATATCGACGGAGAAAGGGATCGCACTGGGACCAACCACATCCCAACCGCCTTCTTCAGATGAAAGCAATCGGTCGCCCTGCCAGGGAGCGGTATGGCTTGCTTTACGTCCTGCATGCGCAAGCTGGATCCCCGGAATCACGCCATGGTCTGTAATAAATTTTGTAATGATTTTTAAATATCCGATGTGTGCATCTTTCCAGATGCCGAGGTCAACATCCGAAATGCGGCCTTCAGGAGAAACGGCAGTTGCTTCGCTCATGACCACACCGGCTCCACCGATTGCCCTGCTGCCCAAATGGACCATGTGCCATTCATTGGCGAAGCCGTCGATACTGGAATACTGACACATCGGAGAAACCATCAACCGGTTCCGGAGCAAGGTTCCCCTGAGTTTCAAAGGGGTGAAAAGACGTGACATGACAATGAAAAGTTAAATCTACATTCGTTCAAAGATATGAAATTTTGATCAAAAAGCGTTACCGGATACGGTTTGGTCTTTGATCCATAGCTGTCGGGGATAAAATAGAAAATGAAAAGGCAGATAAAATCTTCCTGTATTTATCGTAAATTGTTATTAAATTTTCTCTATAAATCTGCTGGATTTTTATGCGGTGCGTGTATGAATCGTGATTATTATGTAAGTTTGATAAGCGATAAAAATTGGATTATGAAAAGAATCATCTTATTTTTTGTCATGATCTTTGGAGTGCAATTCGCACAGAACCTGAAGGCTCAGAACAAAGACGCAGAAATATCGGAGCTGGTGAACCAGATCCTCATGTCAAGAAAAACCAGCAGTGAGCTACTCACTAAATATTCCTGGACATCACGGACAGAAATTTTGAAATCCAAAGAGATCCTTAACATAATGATCGAGAAAAATCAATATGATCAGCAAGGTCAGCTTGTTCATAAGGTTATCAACGAACAGGGCGCTAAAATGCCAAAAGCCTTTCTCATCCGGGAGATTGCCGAAAGTGAAAAAGAAAATATCGAGAAATTTCTTTATGGATTACGAGATTTTCTGAAAAAATATTTTCTTCAGGAAACTGCTCAGATCACACGGTTCATTTCAGCGGCTACCTGGCAAGTGGTAGATTCGACCCATGAATTTGTTTTTACCGGAAGAAATGTAGAGGAAGAAGGAGATCAGATGACCTGGATGGTTGAAGACATAAATTACTGTACTTCCAGGATTGAAGTCCATACTACATTCCTGGGAGATGTTGTTCACTTTACAGGTACGTTCACAAGACTCAGGGACGGTCTGAATTACATGGCTTATGCCGAAGCATATATCCCCTCAAAGAACATCACCCTTCAACTTCAGAATTACGATTATATCCTGGAATGAACCTTTATGATAATAAGCATTTTTTTTAACCGCAAACCATCATTGACCGGATATGTGAATTGATGAAAAGCAATCCTTCAATCGCAGGGTTTAGATCGTCAAAAAATAGTGATCCCAAAGAAAATGCAGTAGATGGATAGGAAAACGGATAGAATTAAAATGAAAACGTGAATCATACGGGTTAAATACCTATCTTTGCACCGGCTTTTGAGTATTCAAAGATTCACAAGGCAAGCCATTCAGTCGTTATCATCTCCTCGCAGTTGTATCGCCGTCGGTTCCTTTTCGTGATTGAAGCTTAAAATCACCGATAAATCAGTATTCATTCACAAAAACATTACATGAAAAACATTTTTGTATCAAATTTAAGTTTCAGGATCAACGATGAAGATTTGAAACAGGCGTTTGCTGACTATGGAGCCGTTACTTCAGCTAAAGTTATTAAAGACAATTTTTCGGGAAGATCAAGGGGATTTGGTTTCGTTGAAATGCCCAATGATGAGGAGGCTGATAAAGCCATCGAGGAATTAAACAATGCCGAATTCGACGGAAAAGTAATCACCGTTTCGATAGCCCGTCCGAAAACAGAGCACAAAACCGGCAGTTTCAGTGATTCACGCGGTGGCGGCGGCAGGTTTGGAGACAAATCACGTGGCGGATTCAAAAAAAGATTTTAACCGATTTGATTTTCCAAATATCACTTCAAGACGGTCTTTAATTCATTAAGGCTATTAGGCATTGCTACAATTGCTTTGGTTTTAGCATCGAGCAAAACCATTACAGGAGTGGCTAATACATAATAATCGCCGGCTTCTTTGCTGCGAACACCTTCTGCTGCACGCAAGTGTTTCCATCCTTTCAGTTCCGGGATCTTCTTTTCCCAGGCTTTAATCTCTGTTTCCGTTTCATCCAGGCTGATAGAAACAACAGTCATTTTCTGAACAACATCTGTTTGTTGCTGCCATGGGTATATTTTATCTATCGTCTCCATACAGTGGCTGCAATCGGCCGACCAGAAAAGGACAAGGATATATTTACATCGGGTTTCGAGCTTGTAAAGGTCAAACAGACTGCCTTCAACATCCTTCATTACGATATCCGGTGCGCTGCTTCCCGGCACAAGGGTTTCCATTCCTTTCAATCTCCGGGCAATCTCCTGTCTTTTTGAGGTTAGGCAGTTTGAATCATTCATGTATGGTTCCAGTATTTTCATTCCTGCTGTTATACCGTTGGTTTCGTATCCCCTGAAAAAATAATCCACCATCCAGCCATAAACCATCGGATGACCCTGCCTGGCTTTCTCAATCGCAGTTTTGCCTGCCAGTGGAAATAAGGAATCACGCAAGGCAACGGTAGTAGAAAGCCGGCCATACAGGTTGACATAGTTATCCATCCATTTGATCAGGTCGGATGTTTTAATCAATAACGGGTCCTTGAAATCCATGCCGTCAAAATAGTGGTTAATCATGCTTCTGATCCGGTCGGTTTCGGTACCTTTCCAGGGTATCTCCGGCACATATTGAAAAAGATAGAGGTTGCTGACAAAAAGCGCTTTATCCTGTTGTGCCCGGGATACCAGCCACTTGTTATAGGTTTGCCGGCGCTGTTCATATTCTTTGATGCCTTCACGATAGAACTTTGATTCCGTATCATCATAATTCATCAAAAAGTTCTGTAACAAACCCAGTTTTTCTTTTTGTCTGCCATTGTCTTTTGAAAACATTGTAAATGCTGAATTTTCTCTTTCTCCTGTCTGAAAGTAAGTACTATCGGTATTATTACAGTATTTTGGGTTTACCCACAGTTCCAGATCCTGATCATTGATAAAGATATTTTTCTCTGAAGGATAAGGTGTACTTGATTCCATTTCTTTGTAATCGAACCGCAGAACAAACTCACCCGGCAGGAATTCTTTGGAGACAGAAAGCCTTGTTGTTTCGCCATTTTTTATTCCCCGGACCTCAATAATGGGTTTAAAGGTCTTGGAGCCCGACAATGATAAAAGGCTTATTTTGCTGTCAAAGACGCCACGCAGATGAAGGGTCACCGTGACATCATGGGGCTGAGCATAAAGTTTAAAGGGTAAGGCAAGAACAAGAATAAGTATAACGAAAATAACTGTTGGGTATCCTATAGTCGCAAAATGCTTCTTCATATTGGTTGTTTTCCGGAAGCAAATTTAGCGATTCTATAAGATCGGCTTACTTTTCTTTCAACTTGATCTGAACTTTTTTCAGGTCACCATATCTTCCATCAATCGGGCCTCCCGTTGTACTTTTAAGGATGTCGCCTTTCTTTACCCCTTTGCTTCGGTCGATTTGAGGGAAGAAGTACCATTCCTTACCGATGACCTGGTTCTTACTGTCGAGAAAAATGCCGATAAATTCAGGGCCCCAGCCCATCGCAGGAATTTCTGCAAATACCTGATATTCGATTTCAAAAACCACATTCCCACCGCTGTGTACACCCGAAACACGCATGCTTTTCACTTCACAACCCGATTTATCACCGGTTTGTTCAAACGCAATATTCACGGGTGTCGGCATAGCTTTAAAGGCTTCATCAAACTTTTTGACCCGTTCCTCTTTCAGCGCTTCTTTTTCTTTACCCAATGCAAACGCTTTATTAATATCCCGGACTTCCTTTAACTCGTTTTCAATCTTTTCAATTTTGGCGTCATATTTTTCAACAATACCCGGCAATGACCCCAATGGTCCGGAACTATTGATATTTGAACCGCTGCCACATCCTTGTAATATCCAAGCCGGCAGCAAATAAATCATAAACATTCTTTTAACTGTTTTCATTGTTGATTCCGTTACATTTCGCTTACTTGATTCAGGGTTTTCAGCTTCGCCCGGTTTACCGAACATCAAAAGTATGTTGCCCGGACAGCAATAACAAACAATTGCCGTGCTGATCAATAAATCCGAACAGCTATATAAAATTCAATACCAACGCTCCGTTACACTTGAATTATCGCTGTTCCTGATTCTGTACAAGTGACATAGACGAGAGATGCCGTATAAACCCAGAAAGTGATGGATTGACAAAACCGGTTAACTACTGTTAATCAAGGATTGAAGATTCCTTGTGGCTTGACTCTGGGATATTCACTCAGATTTCCTGGTTCAAAGCTGACTTCTGAAAGAAGGAAGGGGTAACACCTGTAAATTTTTTAAAAGCGGAATTAAAAGCTGATTTGGAGTTAAACCCAACGGAAACAGCTATTCCTTCGATCGACCAGTTGGCATATTCTTTCCCCGCCAACATGATTTGTGCTTCGTGAATCCTCAATTCATTGATGTATACGGAAAAATTTTTATTCAGCATCTCATTGATGGCGCGTGAAAGATATGTGGTGTTGGTGTTTAGCTTTTGTGCCATATCGGCAAGGGTTATGCCGGGATCAAGGAACAACCGTTCATTGACCATCATCAATTTTAATGCTTCAATCAAACGCTGGTTCATGGTTTCTGATTCCGGCGATGCCTGGATCGCCGATTGACGAACGCCTGGCTTCGTATCGGTGTTTTTTACCGTTTGCTGTTCCTTTTTAAGCTGATCAAGCGTCAATCTTACGTACTTGGTATACGCCCGGTGTTTGAGAAAATAAAATCTGGTCAGCAACATCAATAAAAGCAGTAAAACAACGGATGAAATTACCGATAGTCTGGTAAAGCGCTCTTTGGACCGGATGGCGAGTTTATTGAGCTCATTTTCCTTTGTCAGCAAATCGATCTGACGCTCCTTTTTTTCAGTGGTATATCTCGCCTCCATCTCAGCAATCACCTTCTGGCTGTTCTCCTTGAATAAAGAATCTCTCGTTTCATTATAAAGTTGTATGTAATCGAATGCCATGTTGAATTGTCCCAACTGCTTATAAAGTTTCGAAAGTTCAAGGTAGTTGTCAGACATCGCCTCTTTAAAATTACGGGAAACCGCAATTTCAAGACTCTGATGAAATAGGGTTAACGCTTTGTTTAACTGGCCGGTTTGCTGACAGATCTTTCCTAACGCTGTCAATGCGGTACCTCTGGCGATTTCCGATTTGGATGAATCGGCAAGCTGGAGCGAACGGGTGAAACAAGAAAGAGCTATCCGATAATTTTTTTCCTTCATAAATATTTCGCCCATATTGCCGTATACAAAGGCCATTCCCTCCCAATACTGAATTTGTTGATAATTGCTGATCGCCTCATTGAATGATGCCAACGCACTGTCATATTTTTCAACGGATTTAAAATATTGACCAATACCATTTAACGTATAACCAATTCCTCTTGGGTTTTTAAGTTTTTTAAAAATATTTAATGCAATGTCGAAATATTCCATGGCTTTTTCATTACCCAGCGATTTGCCGTATATCCCGGCCATATTCACAAGTGTAAACGCTGAGCCGATTGAATCGTTATGGGCGATTTGTATCTTAAGGGCTTTGTTGTAATTTTCAAGCGCTTGTTCGTCCCAGCCCCATTCGGCATAAATCATACCCAGTGAAAAAACGGGGTTGTATCTTTCATTTTCAATGCCTTTATTCTTATAAATTTCCAGCGTTTTTTGAAAAAATTCCACTGCCCGCTGGTTATCGCCTATCCCTTTGTAGCAGCTTCCGATACACTCCGCAACAACCGGATCATCAGGCAACCGGAGGGTTTCGGAGAGTGTCGAAACTCGTTTGAAATACGGAAGCGCTTTCCGGTAATCTGCTTTCTGAAGATATAAGTTCCCAAAACATTGGTATAGGGAAATCATGGAGACGCTGTCGCTGAACATCTTCATTTTTTGAAAAGCGATCTGAAGATTATTTTCCGCTTCTATGAATTGTGACAGCGCAGCATAGGCCATTCCAATATTCTGGTACGCCTGTGCTTCACCACTGAAATCCTTCCGGGCCTTTGCCAGAGCGCATGCCTGGTAAGCATATCGCAATGAAGCGGCAGGTGAATCGCTTCGTAAACTTCTGCTCAAGTCATTCAGAAGGTAAATCTGTTCCCGGGTACCTGCGAATTTTAGACGTGCTTTTAGACTATCGGAGTTCATTGAAGAAAGTGTTCCTGCCTGGAAAAGAAAAAGCAGGAAGAGTATAGGTACCAGTCTGTGGATCATGAAATTATAGCAAATGAAGTATGACAAAGTTATATGATTATCCGTTCACGGGTACTACGATTTTCTTTTTGAAAAATAATACCTCCAATCAAAAGCAAGCCTCACTCCAATGAAGAAGGTCGTTTTTACTTCCGGCGCCGGTGCATCGGCAGGGTAAGTTACTTTAACTTTTCCCGGTATATCAAGACCAGCGTTTATCTGCAGGACCAGGCTGGCGCTTTGTCTGGATGAAAAGGTCCGGAATGGCCGGTACTCCAAAATCGGAAAATCAATTTGTGTCGAATACATTGAAAACAAAGTCGATTCATCTGAGCTTACTGTAGAGTAAGGCAACAAAAATGCATCTGCACCCCGGCCTGAACCAAATACACAAACCCCGATCTCTCGCCCCAGAATGAATTGAAATCGTCCGATAGGAGTGACCATTCCGGTTTGCCATGGAATCAGTCCCCCGTTCCCGGCTGCAACGATCATTTTATTCACCGTAGGAGGGGAAGCCAGGAAAAGTATAGGGGCTAAGATTATCAAATCTCCGGGGATCAGGTAGAATGGAAGCCTGAGGCGGGCGTAAAAAGCGTCTCTGCTTGGAATAGCTGATAAAATGGATCCAAAATATTTCGCCTCAGGTTCATCGTCGAACTTCATGGTGGAAGCCCCGTCCTGTCGCCAGCCCAGATCCAGGAACACGAGTCCGTCGCCCGATTCATTCAAAACCCCTTCCATGCCCAACCCGATGCGTATACCCAGTTCGAGGGCCGGTACAATTCCGGGAATATTCTGCTGGATGCCAAATCCACCCGATAACAATGAAACCCGTGCGGCTGGTGAAATTCCAATGAAGAGACCAATCTCCGACCGGAATCTGGGAAGTTCTCCCAGTCCGGTTGCAAGTCCGGGTACAGGAGTGTTGATTAATACCACGTTAAATAATGGTGTGAATGCAGGATACAGGTTACGTGAAGGCATATGAGCGGCTTTACTGACATTAAAAGTATCTGCGATGAATGTTTCGGATTCGTCACTAAACTCTGGTGTTTCAATCTTTCCCCCCGTTAAATCCAGGAATTGTTCAAGACTCATACGGATTGTTTCGGCGGCTCTTTCGGCATCCTCATGACGCATATAAGCATCTCCCATTAAAACCAGACGATCACCTCTCCAGGTGGTTACCTCAAGTCCCATTTCATCATAATAATCGTGGGTTCCTTTTCGCTGGGAAGCGTCTCCCCAAACACCGGCCACATGGCCAGATGCAAAACCATCCTCCAGGAAATGCAATGCAAATGCTTCGTCGGCAAGGGCAGCCAGGGTAAGCGCCGAACGTTGGTCCGGGGTTAACACTTCCGAAGATAACCTCAATGCCTTCAACAAAGCGCTTGCGTGAAACCACTTCCAGGTGCCGATGGGATTAAGTTCGCAACCTTGTTTAAAACAGGTATCAAAATAATCACTTGCGGAAGTGTTCACAGCCGGACGGGCAAGCATGAAGTGTCCGTTGTTTGCGCCCGCCCTTGAAACGTACTCCGGATCGGCACGCAGGAGACGGATATCCGAATCCCTTAACCTGTTGATGCGGTCGCTCCTATTGGAGGCATTGTCAAGACCGATCTTGAGACGGGCAGCAATACTTGCAACATTCATGATCCAGTCGGTTTGCAATATGTTATGAAGCAAGTTTTCGGCCGAAGTGGAATGATCGCCACCAATAGCCGGCCACGCTGCATAATCAAGATATTGCGGTGTTATACCCTGTGTAACATCTGCCACGGATTCAGAAAGCCGTGATTCATAACCTTTTCTTGCCAGCGCCCAAAGCCGGTCAAGGGTTGCACGATGTGCAGGGTCAAGTTTCTGAATGGCAAGTAAGGTAATGTCCCTGTGTTCAGGATAAACCCAAGCCTTGCAGGTCACCGCTATGTTGGTGACAATGAAAATGATTATCAGTGTTCTTCTCATCATTATTTTTCATGAATTTTCCCGTTTTAAAAATACAATCCATTTAAATGAAATGCAAGCTTTAATTTAGTTGTTATTTTTGCCATTATCATCGAAGTACAGTCATGAAGAATATCCTTTTTAATCTTTTCATATTGATGTTCTGTTTAGTTGCCATTTTATCCTCCGTTTTCGGACAAAAAACTATAACCATTGGCATTTTTACCGACAACCAATATTGTAATTGCGCGGTGACAGGTGTGCGCAATTATCCGGCTTCACTGGCAAAACTTGACAGTGTGATCCGGTTTTTCAATAATTCAAAAGTAGATGCCATCTTTCACCTCGGTGATATGATCGATAACAATTTCTCCAGCTACGACAGTGTAATCCCGTGTTACCGGAAATCGGCAATCCCCGTCAATTTCGTTCTGGGTAACCATGATTATGCCGTCAGGGAAAACCAGAAAGAAAAAATACTTCCGTTGCTGGGATTGTCCAGCGGGTACTATCAAAAGATCGTCGGGAATTGGGAATTCATCGTATTGAATGGAGATGACCTGAGCTTTTTCGGGCCTCAGGATAAAATTCAAAAGCAGGAAATAAATTCTCTTTTGACTGAGCTCATGAGTGGACTAAGAAAAAATTTTATGCCCTGGAATGGAGGCATTTCTCAATTCCAGATGAATTGGTTTAAAGCGCAACTCCGGGAAGCACAACAGGCCGGTCGAAACGTTATTGTAATATGCCATTTCCCGGTTTACCCTCTCAGCAGTTACAATCTCTGGAACGACCGGGAACTGATTTCTTTACTGACACGGTATTCCTGTATCAAAGCTTATTTCAACGGTCATTATCATCCTGGGAATTATGGATTCTATAAGGGAATTCACTTTGTTAATTTCAGCGGGATGGTGAATACAACGGAAAGCGCCTATGCCCTGGTCACGCTCACATCCGACAGTATCCTGATAAAGGGTTTTGGGCGGGAGCCTGACCGGAGATTGAAAATTGGCCAAGGGGAGTAATGTGGATTTAAACGGAATATGTTGTTGAAGCAGTGTCGCCTCCATGTCCTGTCCAGTTTGTATGAAAGAACTGTCCGCGGGGTTTATCGATGCGTTCGTAAGTGTGAGCCCCAAAGTAGTCCCGTTGTGCCTGGAGCAGATTAGCCGGAAGGTTAGCTGTCCTGTACCCGTCGAAATATGACAAGGCGGATGAAAGTGTCGGAATGGGAATTCCATTTAGTGAAGCCTGGGAAACTACCCTTCTCCATCCTTCCTGTGCTGCGATTAATTTTCCGGTAAAAAACGGATCGAGCATCAGGTTTTTCAGGTCAGCATTTAAATCAAAGGCTTCTTTTATTTTTCCAAGAAATGCTGAACGGATAATACAGCCACCACGCCACATCAGGGCGATACCGCCGTAATTCAATTTCCATTCGAATTCTTTGGCAGCAGCGTTCATCAAGGCATATCCCTGGGCATAGGACACGATTTTCGAGCCGTAAAGGGCATTTTTAATATCCGTAATAAATGCGGTTCTGTCACCTTCATATTTTGGAGATGGGCCTTTCAGTATCCCGGATGCAAACACCCTTTCCTCTTTAAGGGCAGAAAGGAAGCGGGAAAACACCGCTTCACCGATCAGTGTCAGGGGCGCTCCAAAGTCGAGGGCAGCAAAGCAGGTCCATTTCCCTGTACCTTTCTGGCCGGCAGCATCAAGGATTCTGTCGACAAGCGGAGTTCCGTCATTTTCAGTATAACCCAGGATATCCCGTGTGATTTCGATAAGGTAACTATCAAGGTCACCGTTGTTCCATTCCCCGAACACTTCATGCATTTCTGTAGCATTCATCCCCAGCAGGTCACGCATGACCTGGTAAGCTTCGCAGATAAGCTGCATATCACCATATTCAATGCCGTTGTGTACCATTTTCACAAAATGACCTGCGCCATTTTCTCCTACCCAGTCGCAACAAGGAGTATCCCCGTCAACTCTGGCTGCAATAGCCTGGAAAATTTGTTTCACATGCGGCCACGCCGCAGGTGATCCGCCCGGCATAATGGAAGGGCCGTGTAAAGCCCCCTCCTCCCCACCGGAAACCCCGGTCCCTATGTATAATAACCCTTTGTTTTCCATATACATTGTCCGGCGGTTGGTGTCAACGTAATGAGAATTTCCCCCATCAATAATGATGTCTCCGGGTTCAAGAAAAGGGATAAGAAGTTCGATAAAATCGTCGACAGCTTGTCCTGCTTTAACCATCAACATCACTTTTCGCGGTCGTTTCAGGTTATTGACAAGCTCCCCGATGGAATAGGTGCCGATGATGTTTTTTCCGCTGCCCCGATTCCGGATAAACTGATCTACTTTGCTCGTGGTCCTGTTAAAAACCGCCACTGTAAAGCCTTTACTTTCCATGTTTAAAACCAGGTTTTCGCCCATCACGGCCAGCCCGACTAATCCAATGTCTGCTTTGTTGTTCATATTTTGTTATTTAAAGCTAAGGTAACGAATTTTCGGGATAAATCTTATTATGGTCAGGTTTCTCTACATTCGAATAAAATGAGTAAATTGCACCGCTTTTTTGTACCTGTTAGGTACAGTTATTTGCTAATCATTTTAGTATTAGCGGGATTAGTGAAACCACAACAAAAAGTAGTTATGTATTGATTGTTAAGCTGGCTAATGTGATCGAATGATAATAATTTCGGAAAAATCAATTCTACGATTAATTTAACAAACAGGAAAAATGAAAAAAATCTACTGGATATTATTTTTACTGGGTTATATCGTGTCGGGACAGACACAAACCTTAACTGAAAGTTTTGACGGTACGACCTTTCCACCTACCGGATGGCAAAACATCCAGGTTGGAGGTTCCGGAAAGTGGAAACGTGTGGCAACTGGTGTGGATCCTGCTTGCAATCCACACAGTGGAGCAGGTATGGCGGAGTATAATAGTTATGACTTTCAGGCCGGAGTGAATGCGATTCTGGTATCGCCCCCGTTGACTTTTACCGGTTCATCGGTGCATGTTTTCAGTTTCTGGAAATATGGCGATTCGGGATGGCCTATCTATAATGACAGTATCGGCGTATATTATAATTCTGCAGCCAGTTTAACCGGAGCCACATGGCTGGCAACTATTCCAAGATACAACCCAGTGGACGGATGGTATAAACACAGCTACCTTCTACCGGCCAACCTCACTGGTTCAAAATATCTGATTCTCAGAGGATACAGCAAATATGGCAATAATATGTTTGTCGATGATGTAAGTCTGGTAGTTCCCCCTGCTGATGACTTGTCTACAATGTCGATCCATAATGAAACATATTTATCGGATACCTCTCCGATAATTCCTTATGCGACAATAAAGAATATCGGGATAAATAGTGAAACCGGGTTTGATGTAATTTGTAAGATTTATAATTTTACGAACACAGAGATATATACTGATACATATACGATTCCGGAGTTAGCCTCATGGGATACAGTTGCTGTAAACTTTACTTCATTCACACTGCCAGAATCCGAAGCGATTTATAAAATAAAGATATATACCTCGTTACCTTCAGATCTGGATCATTCCAATGATACCATTGAAAAAACAGTGTATACCTATACCCATGATAAACAAAATGTTTTACTTGAAGTCGGAACAGGAACGTGGTGCCAGTACTGTCCGGGAGCTGCCATGGGAGCAGACGATCTTGTTGAAAATGGTAACCATGTTGCCGTAGTGGAGAATCATAACGGTGATCCCTATGCTTATAATGCTTCCAATTCACGTAACTCCTATTATGGTATAAACAGTTTCCCGACTGCTGTTTTTGACGGGATCAAAAAACTTGCAGGAGGTGATCATTCTGTCAGTTTGTATACATCCTATTTGCCGATCTATGAATCAAGGTATGGTATAAAAACTGCCTTTGGTATTACCATTGGCAACGGATATAAGGTGGGCAATGTTTATAACCTTTCAGTAATAGTTGATAAATACGGGGAAACACCCTTTGCCAACAGTAATCTGGTGTTGCATTTGGCGTTGACCCAGTCGCATATTATGGTAAACTGGCAGGGGCAGAACCATTTGGAATTTGTAAGCCGTGCCATGGCGCCGGGCGCCACCGGAACCCCTATCAATTTACAAAATGAAAACCAAGTGACAGTTCCTTTGACATTTACCTTCAACCCGGCCTGGGGAGGCAATTTACTCAATGATTATGAACTGGTTGCCTGGATTCAGGATTTGACGACCAAGGAAGTTGTTGATGCTGAAAAAGTTAATTTACAATCAATCCTGGTTGGAATTGATGAAAATCACAATGATCCGGGTGTGATGAGAATTTATCCCAACCCGGTAAGAAATACCCTCACTATTGAAACTACACAGACCGGCGACCAAAGTACCTTGTCTATTTATAACATCAGTGGGCGGAAAATATTGACACAACAGATAGTATCCGGAAAAACTGAATTGGACCTGAGCAGCTTTGCAAAAGGTATTTATACCATCAGGCTTCTGAACCAGAATAAAGTTGAAGTAAGAAAAATCGTTAAAGAATAAACAGTTACAGCAGATTAATTTATCAATAATTTCCGTGTTGCGGTTTGCTGGCCACTGTCAATATTGATCATATAAATTCCCGGTAAAAAATTGACATCGATGAATGCTCTTGGCTGATCTTTCATTTTTTGTTCTCTCATCAATTTGCCGTTTACGTCAAAGATAGTAATGATAGATGTAACAGTAAGGTCACTTAATTCGATGTTCAACAATCCGCCGGAAGCAGGATTTGGATAGATCTTAAATCCGGATTTATCTTTTATCGTGTTTATCCCTGTGGGCCACGATAAAAATGCATTCAAGGCTGCGGTCGGCTTTCCGTCGGAACCCCAGCAACTTAACTGATATCCGCTCCAGCTCTTTTCTCCTTCAGGCTCCCAGTAAATAACTCCAAGTCCCTTATTATCCGGAACGGCCCTTACTTTATTGATCACAGCAACAAGCATATCGTAGGTGTTTTTTACTTTGGTATAATCTCCCCCGACTTCCACAACCATCACTTCCTTGCCATATCTGGATGCCATATCAATCAGATTGGAACCCAGATTATTTATAGTGACCGTATAATCGCTACCCAGCCAATAAGGATAATAGGATAATCCGATCACATCATACCTTACACCATTGTTCTGGGCATTATCATAGAAATATCTGCACCTGCTGTTATTATTTCCCTGATCAATATGGATCACCACTTTTATTGCACTGTCAACGGCTTTGGTAGCATCATATCCTTTATTGAGCAGCTGGGCCAACTGCCCCCAATTTAAAGTACTTCCATCGGGCCATAACATACCACCGATTATTTCATTTCCGATCTGAACCCATTCGGGGATCACTCCGGATGATTTCAGCGCAGTCAAAACGTCTGTTGTATGATCGTATACATCGGTAAATAATTGACTGAAACTGTGGCTTGCCCACGCTGCAGGCTTGGTCTGTTTACCCGGATCTGCCCAGGAGTCACTGAAATGGAAGTCAATCATGGTCCGCATTCCCATGTTTTTTGCCCGTAAAGCCATGGCAACCACTTCATCTTTACTGCAATGACCATTTATCCGATCGGAAGACGGATTAACGAACACCCGCAGACGGATTGTGTTGATGCCATGATCTTTCAGAATTTGCAGACAATTTATTTCCACTCCGGTACTGTCATAGAATTTATAACCGGTAGCTTCCATCTGTGACAACCATCCTACATCCGCTCCTTTAGAGAACTGTGCTTCAGCGATGCGGGAAGAAAAAATCATCACCAGGAAACAGAAAATAACGCTTTCGCTGAAAAATAAAAAGCAAGGTTTTTTCATACCTGTTATTCCTGGTTTAAGGTAATACGACAAGCTTTTGTATTGAAGTTTGTCCGCAGGTAGTAAGCCTGCAGAAATAAACACCTGGTGTCAATTTCTTTCCGTCATTATTGGTAATGTTCCATGTTGTCTGATGACGGCCGGCTGGCAAATTTCCATTAAAAACCTTGGCTGACCTGGTTCCTGCCTGGTCGTATAAGAAGATTTCAACAGCGCCTTCAGCCGGTATAAAAAATGACACGGTAGTCTGGCCGGTCATCGGGTTGGGATAAACTGACAAGGAGACATCATTCAGTCCAGCGCTCCCATTGTGATTTCCAATAGCGCCATTCATGGATAACGGTTGAAACAAATGGCCGTCAAAATCGCTGAATTCGGCAGGGGTAGGGTCGTTGGTCCAGGAAATTTCGGAATTTCCTACCGAAACAACCTGGAAAAATAACCGGCATAAAACGTCATCAAGCGCTTGGATTCCTTCCGAACCTGCAGCCCAGGCAAAGGTGATTTTTCCCGGTTCCGGTACACCAAAGGTAACATCCTCGAAGCCTGATAACCAATTCCTGACATCGGTCAACATCAGTTTTTCCGGATCATACCGAATTGTAAATTGGAAAGATCCGAGGTCCGGGATACCGGAGATGTGTATCGGAACCACAATGGTACCATGTTCTGCAGAACCCGGTTCAAGTGTAATCAATCCCTGACTGATCATTTCCTGTTTAACTGCCGGTGGCAGATATGATCCGTTCGCATCGCCATATGTCAACCCGTTGAAACTGGCTGTAACATTACTATTTTCCACCGTAATAGGTTGATTATTGAACAACCAGTCACCAACCGGAAAACTATTGATGATGAAAATAATCCGCTTTTTAATAAGTAGCACATCGCTGGCGGTGAGTTCTCCGGTCCCGTTCACATCGCCACTCGCAAGATAAATACCGGTGAGGAGAGAGATGTTTGCGATATGTTTTTTATACAGCAAAACATCAGTGGCGGTAACTCCTCCCCATGCTTTGGTTGAAGTAACGCCCAGTGTATAGTTGCCCGATGGAACATTGGTAAATAAATAATTACCAGAAACATCGGTGGTAGTCGTGGCAATTGTGGTACCGTTAGAATTCTTTAGATCGATCGTCAGGTTATTTAATGGTGTTGCTGTAATGTTGGCATAGGTAACAGCCCCACTGATGTTGTGGCCGCCTGTTGAAACTCCAAGTGTGCCGTCAAGATGGATATTTTGAGCATAGATATCGCCTCCGTCATTACGCTGGTCGCTCCATCCGATAATATATTGAGTGTGGTCAAGATAACCAAAGCTCGGATGCAGTTTTGCACTTTGAACGGTGCAGAAAGGTATTTTTTGGGATGGCCACACATATTCACCCACGCTGTTCACACGCATGGCAACCATTTTACTGTCTTCTGTGTTTCCGAAATCGTAATACTGGTAGAATACCATTACGTCGGTACCGGTATTCCGGGCTGTGATAAAACTTTCGGATGTTGCGAGTGATAAGGGAATAAAAACTTTCCCGGTATTGCCCCAGAGCCGGCTGCCCGAGGCCGAAACACGCTGCCCGTAAAGTCCGCGGTAGTTCTGGTTATAATCGCGTTCATCCCAGAAAATATAGGCTTCCCCACTGGTATCAAAACAGGCCACAGTCGGGTCGATCTGGTGGTAGGATGAGTGTGTGGAAAGCAATGCTCCATTCAACGGCATCATCATATTTCCTGCCGATGTAACGTGCTGAACATAACTGCTGAAAACCTGACCGCTGACTTCGGCATGCCAGGTTACAAAAACGCCTTCGGCATTATCGCTGGCTATGTGAATATCAGTGGAATAAAAAGGAATACCCGAGTTGGTAAATACACCCACCGGAGTTGCCCATACCGGACTCCCCTCGGCATTGAATTTCTGGGCATAAATTTTATTTGTGACAGAAGGAAAGCTGCCGGTAGTTTTATACCACACCATAATAAAATTATTACCGTCGGATTGGATCATTTTTGGAGCATTGTTCCCGATTGAACTTTCCTGGATATTTATTCCGCCGGGTCCCCATAAAAGCTGACCGGTAGGGGATATTTTCTGCATTTTAATATATTGCTGACCTTCATCGGGAAAGCATTGCATGGCAAAAACTGCATTCCCGTCGGCGGAGGCAAAAACTTTCGGACTGTACTGGACCGTTGAGCCCGGGAATAATGCGATGCCATCGGGACCATAAAGGAATTCACCTGACGGGGAGATGCGGTATGCGTATGAATTGTTCAGACCTGTACGGATATCCTGGAAAGTAATCAGAGCACAGGTGTCATTATCCACCGTCATATCGTAATCGGTAATCCAGGTATCGGAGGTGTGCCCGCTGATCAATATTCCATTTGCCGGCCAGAGTTCACTGCCATTTACGTCGAGCTTCTGTAACCTTACATTATAGTTGCCATTATCATTCGAAAACCAGCTGAGGTATGTTATTCCGCTTGGATGGGTAGCAACTTTCGGTAGGGTTTGTTCCCCGGTCATACTGGAAATCTGGTTGTTTACAGCTGGGTCATTACTCCATTGTCCGGAAGTGACTGTTGAAAATATGAGTGTTTTCAGTGAAGAGATGTTATTGTAATCGGTAACTTTAAAGTTTACATCCCATGACTGGTTTGGCTGGATTGGGGTTCCACTGAAAATACCTCCGGGAGAAACAGACATTCCGGCAGATATAGAAGGTGATGTGAACGAGGTTGAATAATTATCCGGGATCTGGTAGGTTCCGCTTATGGCAGCCAAGGTGTAACTGTTGCTGTTCCCGTTGGAGATACCTCCGACCCAGTTTCCACCGGGGGTTATGTTATTCCCATAATAAAACTCAATTTTTCCGGATGGATAAAGCGTTACAGCAACATCGATATTTACATCCGGTTGTTCGAAAAGCGAAGTTTTCCAACGGAATGTAGCATGAGTGGCATCTCCCGAATACCAAATGGCATCACCGGAAGCAGGATATAACATAAGATCGGCCCCATAGGGAGTGATACAACGGGTTGCGGTCAGGTTGGCTGAACTCCGGACATATTCAAAATTTTTATTAAAAAGAATGGATCCATCGGTAGAAATAGCGAGGGTATCATAGGATTTTCCATAGAATGGAAATTGGAAATCAATGACCTGGAGCGCGAATCCATCGTCAACGCTGGTTGGGTTCAATGGCTGACCAGTAATGGATGGGAAGGTTCCCTGGAATGTTTCTTCCGAATAATCTACCTGTAAATCCCAGGTATACGGAGTAAGCCCACCACCCGCGTTGAGCTGGAAACTATAAGGCTGATTCGCTGTTGCCAGGGGTAAAGCATCGGTAAGAATATGTGGCGCATCAAAGGCGACGGCTTTTTCTACTGATAGATAGATTGTTCCGTTTTCGTTGATGGGAACATTATTCTGAGCGGATACAACCTCCTGCGGAGTGGCGCCGGAGTAATCGATCACAGAAAAAGAGATCACCTGACCGGTTCCTTCATTGTATGGGTCCTGTCCGTCGATGCGAAGAAAAAACTTAGCTGTTTCCCCATTGTTGACGTAGCTTAACAGAGGAGTAATATCCAACCCCAGTTCAATGCTTTTATCGGCCTCGGTATATCCTCCCTGCATGTAAAGACCTCCGCCCTGGTAACTGTAAAGGGGGAAACTCAATGTATGTTCGGGGTCGGTTGCGGAAAGATCTGTTGCCACACCTGCCGATATCTTAATTTTATTCCGGGAGCTGTGTTTCACTATGGTTTTCAGGGTCAATATCGGACTGCATACAGGTTTGACCGTGATCAGATGCACAATATTGTTCCATATTCCGCCTGTGGCGGTGGGTTCGGCAAGCGTTTTATACATTACGTAAGCTTTCCCGTTGTCGCCCCAACCTGTTCCCCAACTATTGGCCATTTTCAGGCCACCGATTTCCCAGTCGCGCATATCTACCACACCATCACCGTTAATATCGAGATTGTTTGTAAACTGTCCGTCGTTGTTATAATCGAAACGGATGGAATCGTTATACCCGATAAATGTTAAAGCATGATTTACGTCGGCATCCCAACATGTCACTACAGTCTTACCGGCTTCAGGCGTGCCTGAAGGTAAAAAATTGGTCTGAAAATTTCCGTAAACGCCACCGGCAAAACATGCAACACCGCCTGCTTCAGAACCATTTCCATGGTCGTAAAGCCATTGTTTTAACGTTTGCAAACCTTCGGGGGTGGAGACATTGATATAATTGATGCCGAGAACCCGGTTATTCATCCCGTTGTAATACTCCGGATAACCACTCATCCAGCGGGTTTGACCACCAGACCACATGCTTCCGCCATAGTCTGCGACATTGGGACAGCCGTCAGCGCTGATGATCTGCCAGCCGTCGAAATACCAGGAGCCACCCCCGTTCCCTCCGTTCAGGAAATTCCAGGTAAAATGGGTAGGATATTGATTTTCAGGGGTATTGGCCTGTATTCCACGGATATAATCCTGTTCGTAGGTGAAGGTGTATCCTACTCCGCTGGCCTGGCCACAGCTGCCGCCATCCTGGTTAAAGATTGGGCGGAAATAAGGTTTCGTCGAATTATCCACACTTGAAGGAAGTGTCCGGATCCGGAATTCTTCCGGTACTACAAACGCAGGTAAACTGTTGAGGTAGGCATAATCGGCAGCGGTAAGCACACGCAGACCGCCGGCAATCCATGGTTCCCCGTTCTTATCGGGGTTTAGATTGATTAATTTTTGACCCGTCAAGGTCATCGTGCCAATAAACAAAAACACGAACACGAGGGTAAATTTCATCGATGGTTTCATATGTTATTTATTTAACGGTTTTACAACAGTTGTAAGTTGGTCTGTGTATTTCTTTTTCAAATATACGAACTAAATTAGTTCATTATTAGCATGATATTTATAATTAAAGAACAAAAAATTTTCAGGTGGACCAATATTATAATGCAGTTAAAATATAAGACAAAATTAGATTCAGAAAGTTGCATAAAACACTTTAACATACATGTTTGTTGCTTATTTCAAAAATAGCATACTTGATAAACAGGGGAAAATTTCAAGGTGACTGTGACTTGGTCTTTCATTGCCGGCATTTAATAACTTTGCATTTCAATTTACAGCAATGGATAATATTGACTGGCCTTCCCCGGAAGAACTGCATAAAAATTATATCAATCTCAAAGAGAAGCTGACCCATGCTATCGGGCTGCTCGAAAAAACCGCTGACCTTCGTGAGGCAAAGGGTTACCTGATAGAAGTCCAGAATCATTTTAAAGGTTTGAAACTTTATAGGGAAGATCGTGAGGAGCTTTACAAAAAGCTTCAGGATGCGTTTGATGACATCAATGAAAGAATTGAACAGGAACGGAAAGCTTTAACACTTGAGGCGAACCGGAATTTCGAGATCCTGAAGGAACATCTTGAGGGAACTATTGAGAAGGCATTGAATTCAAGTGATAACCGCAGTTCGCGTGAATTACTCCGGGAGGAACAAACTTCGTGGAGGAATTCAAAACTATTAAGAGAACACCGGGATGTGTTGTATTCACAAATCCAGGATGCTTATACCTTGTTGACTATCCGGCAGGAAGAAGAGCAGGAAATGTTTGAAAAAGAGGCACAAAAAAATTATCATCATTTGAAGACATTGGTCGATAAAGCCTTGAGCCAGGCCGAAGAGACCCATGAATACAAAGAGACCAGGGAATTCCTGAAGAAAATCCAATCGGAATTCAAAGGAGTTAAAATGATCAGGGAACAAAGGGAAGAGCTTTATGCCCGGCTTCAAACCGCATTTGATATTCTGAATAAGCGTCTTGATGAGTTTTTCAGGACCAAAAAAAAGAACTGGGAAGTAAAAATGCAATATAAATTATCGGAATCCTCCTCCGAGATATTCTTGCTCAGGGAAAATATTAATAAGGAATATCTATATATCAAAGAGCTTGAAGATCAGTTGGATATAATAACATCTGCCGGTAAGGACAAAGAGGTTATCCTTGGACTTGAAAGCCGGATTTTTTCTGCTCAAACGAATATAAAACGCAAGGAAAACCAGATTGCAGAACTGGAATTGGAAATGAAGGAATTGAAGACCAGGCTTGACCCGGAAGAAGCAAAATAATATCCAGTTTAATTTCATCCTGTTAAGCGTAAAAACACTCTTACAGATCGGGTACTTTCACGCTTGTTTCATTTAGGCGTTTACCAATAATTTTGCATGGTTATATAGCTCTATAAGATTTTAATTTTATAGGTGATAATCAATTTGATAAGATGATATCCGGTACCAAGGGTAAACAAAAATCAGACGAAAACCGATGGGGTTGAATGACCAAAAAGACAGGTTAATCCTGGAGAATAAGAGCCTCCGCAGAGAATTGGAAGATAGTCAGAAAGTCCAGGAAATTTTAAAAAAGAAGATTGCTGAGTTAGCGGGAGCCGATCTTCTCAGGGAGGAACTGGTCAGGGAACAAATGCAGGAACTGGAGTCCAATACTACCAAACTGGCCAGGGAGATCGTCGACCGGCGTCAGTGCGATGCTGCCTTGAAAGAGAGTGACCGGAAATTCCGGGAGATCGTCCAGAACATTCCCGGTATGGTATTTCAGCTTCGCATTCATACCGATGGTTCCAATAATTTTACATATGTGAGTCCGAGGGCTAACGAAATTTTCGGTATTAATGGCAATTTCACAAATCCCGCTTGGGATTTCAGCACTTACATTCACAGGAACGACCGGGCCGGTTTTTGTCTCTCATTGGCAAAAGCAAGCCTTACAGAATCATGGGATTATAAAGGTCGTATTATCGGTTCCTCGGGTGAAATCAAATGGTTTCATGGCATTGCATCAACTTCCCGGATTGGTATGGAGATAGTCATAGACGGGTTGTTAATGGATATCACGGAGAAAAAACTAACTGAGGATGCACAATTGTTTTTGATCGAATCGGAGTGGACGGATACCGGCGAAGATTTCTTTCTGTCGCTTGCACGGTACCTTGCCATAAATCTTGAAATGGATTATGTTCGTATTGACCGTCTTCTCGATTCCAATTTATCGGCAGAAACCATGGCCGTTTTTTTTAAAGATCATTTTGAGGACAATTACTCATATAAGTTAAAGGACACCCCTTGTGGAGATGTAGTGGGTAAATCAGTTTGTTATTTCCCGAGCGGTGTACGCCGTTTATTTCCAAACGATGGTTTGCTGCAGGAATTGGTTGCCGAAAGTTATATTGGTACCACCCTATGGAGTTCGAATGGAGCCCCGATCGGTTTGATTGCCGTTATCGGAAGACGTCCGCTGACTGATCCTCAATTTGCCGAATCCATGTTGAAAACGATATCGTTGCGGGCAGCCGGTGAATTGGAGCGAAGAGAGGAATATGAAAAATTAAGATTCAGTCTTACAAAATATGAAGTGTTGTTTGAGTCGTTCCCACTGGCTGTTACGCTGACCGATGAACAAGGAAATATTATCGAATCAAACAGAAAGGCTAAGCAATTGCTGGGGAAACCACGAAACCGGCATCCGGTGCGGAAAATTGAAAGTCCTCCGTGGACCCTTTTTCGGCCCGATGGAACGATCCTGCCATCGGATGAGTATGCAAGTGTTAAGGCGTTAAAGGAGAATTGCATGGTCGAAAACAATAATATAGGTATTCTGAGAGATGGAGAAAAAATCACATGGCTTAAAGTCACTGCGGCACCCGTGCCGTTATCCGGATATGGCATTGTGATTACTTACGAAGATGTTTCTGACCGGTGAAGATGAAACAAGAGTGGGTAATATTTGTGAAATATTTACAAAGGGATCAGGTTAATTCTCTATAACTTTCTTACGGATAGCAATCTGGACCTTACCCTGTTTTGTAAGAAATTCGATCAGCGATATCACGCATTTTTTCGATTGACTCTTTGAGCAGTTCTTTACAATGGTTAATTATATCCAGATGTTGGGGTTGAGTAATATGAAGATTCAAAAGACCAAGTTGCATATTTATGGTCGAGAGAATAGGTCCAAGGTCATCGTAAAGGTCACTGGCAAATTGCTTTCTGGTTGTTTCTTCCGTCTCAATAAATCTACCTATGATATGCTTTTCGGCCTTGTCTCCGGATTTTATTAACTTTTCATTTATCAGATCAGACTTCACCTGGTCGACATCGCGTTCATGCGATCGTTTATTGGTTCCTCCGGACTCCATTATTTTATTCTCAGCTTTAAAGTCTCTAACCTTATTCCGTGGGACCGTATTGCTCTTTTTTATTGGATTATTGATTTCCGTGCCAGAGTTAAGAATGGCTTCATACAACTCGTTCCTTCTTGACGATTTTATCAGGAAGCTGGAATTTTTTAGCTTTGGAAAATTATTTTTGGGATTCAATTTCTTCCATGGTCACCAGTTTATTCCTGATGGCATAGATAACCAGGTTGATGGTGTTGTTCAAATTGGTTTTTTGAAGAAGTTTAGCCCGGTAACCTTCAACTGTACGCTTACTGATATTGAGTTCGTCGGCCATCTCTTCCGTTGAATATCCCCTGCAGAGCAAATGCAACACTTCATCCTCCTTAATGGTAAACCTGGGGAGATCGTTGGAAGAAAATTGACGCAGCTTTTTAGCCAGAATTCCGTTAAGTTCGGGAGAAAAATATTGCTGGCCGGAGGAAATCATCTGAATCGCACGTTCGAGATTCTTCATACTTACGGTTTTCAGCAGAAAGCCGGAGATCCCTTTTAATACCATTGAATAGAGGTACTCTTCTTCCCCAAACATGGATAAGATGATAATTTTCAAATCCGGATATAATTTCAATGCCTGATCGGTTGTTTCAAGACCGTCCATAACCGGCATCTTTATATCCATGAGAACAATATCGGGAGAGACCTTCTTCAACAATTCAAGAAATACCTGTCCGTTTTCAGCTTCACCGATCAATTCAACATCCGGTATTTCACTTAGCACCTTCTTTAGTCCTTCCCTGAAAATTGTGTGATCCTCGACGATAATAACTTTGATTGGATTATTCATGGTTCATGTAAATACTCAAATCCTTAAGATTTGTTTTCTGATGCGGAATTTTCAAGTCGTAAATTCTTTTTACTTTATACAAATGTAGGTATTTCTACTTATAATTATCAGGTAGTTAACTTTTATTTTTCAAGAATCCACCAATAAATTTCCGGTAAAATGACTCTTGTTTCCCCTTGGGTGGACGTTCTATTTTTGCTTTTTCTTTTTCTCGAAGAATCATGAGTTCACAAACTAAAATTGATTTCTTCACAAAATATTCCGAATGAAGAAAAATATACATCCACTTGCCTTGCAACTATATATAGTACTATTTATTTTTTCCAATGGGGATTGGAAAGGTTGTCAATTGGGGTTGGTAAATGGTCACATGGAAGCATGTGGCCATTTTTTATTTAGCGTAAGAAATCAGTGACGTAAAAATAGAAATCTAATCATGAAAAAATTTACAAAAACTGCAATGAACCAGCTACATAGAAGTGTTCAATGCTTTATCACGGTGATGGTGATTTCACTATCGGGATTTTCCCAGAATGTAGCGATAAATACTACCCTTAACCCTGCCAATCCATCGGCAGGTCTGGATATTGATTTTGCGACCAAAGGTTTACTGATATCGCGGGTTGCATTGAGCGGCACGAGCAGTTTTGCTCCTTTAATTGGTCACATTGCAGGCATGATGGTCTATAACACCGCCACTGCCGGAGATGTAAAACCGGGATTATATTACAACGACGGATACAAATGGATAGCCTTCGTTCCACCGGATGGCAACACAACCGGAGATATGCAATACTGGAACGGAACGGCCTGGGTTACCTTACCTGCCGGGCAGACCGGACAAATGTTACAATTAACCAGCGCAGGTATTCCTGCCTGGAGTAACGGAGGGTTACCAACCCTTACCACAGTTTCAGTTACGCTGATTACTTCCACCACTGCCAGTAGCGGAGGAAGCATTACGAGCGACGGCGGATCAGCCATCACCGCCCGTGGTGTTTGCTGGAGCGCTACAGCAGGTCCGACCATTGCAAACAGTAAAACAACCGATGGTTCAGGAGTCGGAAATTTTTCCAGCAACCTTACCGGATTAGCAACAGCTACTACCTATTATGTCAGGGCTTATGCAACCAATACAAACGGTACTGCTTATGGCAATGAAGTTAGTTTTATTACGCCATAAAGGTAGTGTGATGTCAAGGGTATAAATAGTTATAAGGAAAATATTAATAATGTATAAAGTCATGAAAAAAATTACAAAAACATCAGTAAACGGATCTACTAACCGCTTTTATGCTCTTTTAATCCTGATGGTTACATGCATTTCCGGTTTTTCGCAAAACGTCGGGATTAACGCTACAGGGGCAGCTCCTAATACTTCTGCCGGGTTGGATGTCGATTTTCCGGATAAGGGTGTACTTATTCCAAGGATTGCGCTGACCGGTACGACGAGTTTTGCACCCCTGGCCGCAAACGTGGCAGGTATGCTTGTTTATAACACCGCTACCGCGGGGGATGTTACACCCGGTTTTTATTATAATGACGGTACCAAGTGGGTTCCCGGTTTTCCTGCAGGAACTGCTGTTGGGAGTATGATTTACTGGAATGGTACTGCATGGGTGATGATCCCGGCAGGTCTTCCGGGCCAGTTTTTGCAACTCAATGGTCTGGGAATTCCAGCCTGGGGAGGAGGGGCATTTGCTACCATCAGCACGACTGCCCCTTCCGCAGTTACCGGAACTTCCGCGACGACCGGAGGAAACATTACTACAGATGGCGGGTCAGCGGTACTTTCACGTGGGGTATGTTATAGTACGACTCCGGGTCCAACCACTGCAAACTCCATTGTAGTTGCTTCCCCTGCAACAGGAATCGGCTCTTTTACCTGTAATCTTACGGGATTAAGCCCCGTTATAACATATTACGTAAAAGCATATGCTACCAATAACGCGGTTACAACTTATGGAAACGAAGTAAGTTTTACAACACTTCCAGTGTTAGCCACTCTGACCACAACCGCAGCTTCCCTGATCACAGGAACTACTGCAACCAGTGGTGGTAACGTTACCAACAATGGTGGAGCTTCGATAATTGAAAGGGGAATTTGCTATGCAACAACGCTGAATCCAACAACAGCCAATTCAAAAATTATTGATCCTTCCCCCGGTGTTGGTACATTTACGAGCAATATTACAGGTTTAACCGGATATACTCTTTATCATGTAAGAGCTTATGCAATAAATAGTGTAGGCACTGCTTACGGAAATGATATAACTTTTACAACAGCGATAGTTCCACCGACATTGGTTACTGTAGCTGCAACTACTATTACGGGTGGTTCAGCAGCTTCCGGAGGGAGTATGAACTGGAATGGGAGCGGATATTCGAATTATCAAAATTATGGTGTCGCCTATGCAACAACACCTGGCTCTGCGACGCCCACTTATGTTGCAACCAATACTGCTAATGGTTCCGTTAACCCTGCCGTTCCCATTGCCCCATGGACAACAAATATTACCGGACTGGTAGCGACAACAACTTATTATATCCGCTCGTACCTCAACCTGTACCGGGTCAGTCCCGCTGGCTGGATTACAGTTTTCGGCAATGAGTTGAGCTTTACAACAACAGCCCCAACGGCCCCTGTCGTTGCCTCCACTACAGCGATTACCGGTATCTCAGGGAATTCAGCCAAGAGTGGCGGGACCATCACTTCAGATGGTGGATCAGCTATTACCACTAAGGGCGTTTGTTGGAGTACAAGTCCATCACCAACTTTAGGTGTAGGTAATTTTACCGCTGATGGGACAGGGACTGCCACTTTTATCAGTAACATAACTGGCTTAACAGGGAGCACTACTTATTATGTAAGGGCCTATGCTACCAATAGCGTCGGTACAGGCTACGGACCTGCTGATGTAAGTTTCACAACCTGGGTACAGGCTCCATATACGATTGGACAGAACCTAGGCTATGGCTATTGTGCCTATGTAAACCCTCAGGGAGGCGGTTTTATCGTAAGTTATGATATATCTTCCACCACAGGGTGGGGATGCCCGGGAACCAATATTGCGGGGATTGGAACTGCCCTGGGTACGGGGCAGGCCAATACCAACCTGATCCTTGCGGCTTGTGCCACCAGGCCTATTGCTGCCAGTATAGCGAACGATTATATGATTACATATGGTGGTGTCACCTATAGTGATTGGTATTTACCCTCTTCAGGAGAATGGGGAGTGATGGCTCCCATTTATAATCTGTTGGGACTTGCTGGTCACGGTTACAATAACTTTTATACTTCGTCACAATATGGTACAAACTATAATTATGCAGCTACCTATTTTGCGACAGGAAGTCAGGTTTACGCAAATGGAGCCCAGCGTGTTCCGGGACCCAATGACTATATTTTCCAGTTACGGGTTGTCCGTGATTTCACTACTTCAGTTGTTGCTACTGTAACCACAGATCCCATTACCGGAATTACTGCAACCTCTGCAACCTCTGGAGGAAATGTGACCAGCGATGGCGGAGCTGCCGTGACAGCCCGGGGCGTTTGCTGGAGCACAGTTTCAGGTCCTACAATAGCCGACTCAAAAACTATTGATGGTTCCGGAACCGGTAGTTTTATTAGTAACATCACAGGATTAACAGGTGGGCCTACCTACTATGTTCGTGCATATGCTACAAATAGCGCCGGAACTGCATATGGAAATGAGCAAAGCTTCTCAATTGGTGTAGCTACAGCACCCACTGTGACGACCTCTACAATGTATAATAAAATAGGAGCAATTGCAGAGGGAGGAGGTACTGTCACAGCTGATGGAGGAGCTACTGTGAGCGCCTTCGGATTATGCTGGAGTACTACTGCCAACCCGACTATCACATCAAATCTGGGGATGACTACAGATCTCACAAATATAACAGGGTTAACTCCTTACTCTTACTTTCATACACTGACGGGTCTGACAATTGGAACAACATACCATGTCAGAGCATATGCTACAAACAGCATTGGCACTGCTTACGGCGCTGATAGTGTCTTTACGGAGACCGCTGCATTCATTGGTCAGACAATTACCGGAGGTGCAATGTTTGGGAATGTGTATTCTATTGATGGAACTGGTCTGCATGGATTGATAGCCGATCCCTGGGGATATGGCACCTCTGACTGGGGATGTACAAATTCCGTTACAGGAGCCACGGGAACTGCCATTGGGACTGGTCAGGCAAATACAAATGCAATTCTCACCGATATCACCGCTAACGGCTGTACCAGTGCCTCCCCAATGGCAGCATTTGCAGCTCAAATTAGTTTATACAATGGTCCTGATTGGTATCTGCCTTCTAAAGACGAGTTTAACCTGCTATGGACCAACCAGGTTGCTGCAGGTATCGATGTTAATCTTTCCACAGCAGGCGGATTAGCGCCATTCTGGTGTTCATCGGAGGTAAGTTCGACAACGGTATGGTACTTTGATGCAACATTGGCTACCCCTGCCTGGGTTAACACAGGATTGAAAACGGATCAGTACAATGTTTGGCCGATACGATCATTTTAACACCCGGTTTTTGGTATATCCATTAGACTCTCATGTAATAATCAATAATTCAATGAAAAAGTATCTCATAATCCCGATCATGTTTCTTTTTTCAACCGGAATGTCCGCACAAGGCATATATAACAACGGATGTGCAATTGTTGTGGGTTCCGGAGTGACCCTTTACATCAGCGGAACAGGCGGTAATTATCGCAACGAGACCAATGTCAGCAGCGGCGCAATAGCCCTGAGCGGCACATTAAAACTCGATGGCAATTACACGAACAATGTAAGCGGAGCCGATATCCTTATCAGTCCGGCGCCCGGGAGTACGGTCGCCTTTACCGGGACAACACTTCAAACCCTGGGAGGCACAACTACTTCACCATTTACATTCAGTAATCTCACGGTTAACAACAGTACGGGTATTTCTCTTTCAAACAATGCGCAGGTGGACGGTACCTTGGGTTTAACCTCTGGGTTAATCAATCTCGGAAATGCTAATCTGACCCTGGGTCCTTCAACAACCATCCTGGGGACACCTTCTCCAGCGGCCATGGTCGTAGCCACCGGAGCAGGTCAGCTAAGAAAGCAATATGGTGGAATTGGAAGTTTTACTTTTCCGGTGGGAGACAATAATGTTACAGCCAAATACAGTCCGGTATCCCTGAACTTCACATCAGGCACTTTTGCACAAGGAGCCTACGCAGGAGTCAACCTGGTGAATGCACCTTATCCTGACCCTTATATCACCGGATCCTATCTGAACCGTTACTGGACAGTCACTCAAACCGGGATCAGCACTTTTACCTGCGATGCGGCATTCAATTATAATACGGTCGACATAGCCGGAACCGAAAGCAGTATTTATTGTGTCAGGATCAGTCCCCAGCCTGTATACCCTTATGCTCTGACGAACACTGTTTTACATCAACTTACAGCATCAGGATTAACTTCTTTCGGGACGTTTACAGGAGCATTGGGGATTAAATATCTTAACCTTACCTTATTCCTTGAAGGATTATACAATGGCGCCAGTACCATGCGCCAGGCCCAGGGTATTGCCGGAAATGAATTTCCCGGTATCACGGCAGATCAGCTTACCATTGAGCTTCATGATCCGGTCACCTATGCGACCATGCCATATTCTATCGGAAATATTGATTTGAACACAACAGGGTTAGCTACAATCCAAATCCCTTCTACTTTTTCCGGATCATATTATGTGACGGTTAAAAACCGTAACCATATTGCAACCGTTACATCATTACCCATATCCTTAACGAATCCTGTGATAAATTATAACTTCTCCACAAGCAGTGGCCAGGCTTTCGGAAGCAATCTGAAAACCCTGGAACCCGGAGTTTTTGGAATTTATGGAGGAGATGCGAATGGCGACGGGGCAGTGGATGTCCTGGATCTCCTGGCGGTTCAGAATGATGCCGTTGTATTCGCGTCAGGTTATTTATTGACAGACCTCAATGGAGATGGCGCAGTTGATGTTCTTGATCTGATTCTCGCCCAGAATAATGCGCTTTTATTTGTTTCTACAATAAACCCATAAACATTGCTAAAAGGCTATTAGGAAAAATAGTAAGAACCATGATTTCGTGAAGAAAATTTAAATAATAAAGCATATACAAACAATCCTATGAAAACAAAAATATTTACCCGGTTGTTGCATACAGTGGCAATGTCGTTTCTTTTTTCTTCAGTCATCTGGGCCCAGGTACCATCCGGTTACCAGTGCTCCATACGGAATGACTCATTGACCAGTTCAACTGTATATGAATTTGATATCTATTTATTGAATACTGATCTGGTAAATGTTTTTGAATATGATCTTTTCCAGGCAGGTATTCTGGTGAATTCATCCATCGTCAATGGAGGCGCCATCACAGCAAGTATTGTTACAAGTTCTTCTCAGCTTGTTGCGTCACAGCAACCTGCTTCCATTACCTTTGCAGCGGCCCAGAACTGTATAAAGCTCGGGCCCGGCGGGATTCTTCCACATGGATCAGCGACGATTATCTCCACGACTTCACCGGGTACCAGGATAGCCAGGATCAGACTAACCAATACCGTAGCTTTTGGTCAATTTTCACCTAATTTTTCATTCAATTTTACATCGTCACCTTATAACACGGTTGTAACGGCCTATAACCAGACATCTCCATTCCTGGGAGTAAATATCACCAATGCTGCGAATCATACAGTCACTACGATGACCAACCCAATTCTGAATGCTCCGGTAATGGCGTTTGCTATGACCGGGGGAGGAGGATATTGCCAGGGAAGTACCGGGGTTGTTGTTAGTTTGAGTGGTTCTGAAACAGGAGTGAATTATAAATTGGTTCAGAACACTATTCCCGTCGGATCAAACATTCCGGGAACCGGTTCTGCTCTGTCATTCGGGAATCAACTTGCCGGCACTTATACGGCATCGGCCTATCGTAAAGCCACTTATCTGGCCAGTGCAATGAACGGGAGCGTGACAGCGGTACAGACGACTATTAATCCTACTTTGGCGGGGCCGGCTGCCGCTTGTATCGGCACAGCCGGAAATGTATATACTACTGAAACCGGGATGACCAACTATTCCTGGACTGTTTCTGCGGGAGGCACTATGACTGCAGGCGGAACATCACTTGATAATACAGTTACCGTGACCTGGAATACGTTAGGTGCACAATCGATAGACGTAAATTACACGAACAGCGGATGTACCGCAGCCAGCCCGACATCCTATCCGGTTACAGTCAATTCAAGACCCGTTCCGACACTTGCCGGGGCCAATTCTCTTTGTGAAGGAACTGCAGGTGTTGTATATACTACTGAGGCAGGCATGACCAATTATGTCTGGACCGTTTCGACTGGCGGTACAATTACTGCAGGCGGTACTTCCACAAGTAATACAGCAACAATAACCTGGAATACGGCTGGACCCCAAACGGTAACCGTCGATTATACAAATGCATCCGGATGTAATGCGACCACTCCTACAAGTTATTCGATAACCGTGAATGCAAAACCCGTCCCGACGATAGCCGGGAACAATAATGTTTGTGCTGGTACTACGGGTGTAATCTATACCACTGAATCAGGACAAACAAACTATATTTGGTCGGTTTCTGCAGGTGGCTTAATTACTACAGGTGGCACTACCTCCGATAATACTGTTACTGTGACATGGAACACCGTCGGACCTCAATCCGTAAGCATTAATTATAACAATGCGGCAGGGTGTTCTGCAAACAACCCTGTGAATTATCCGGTGACAGTGGTCGCGGTCCCCAATCCTATCATCTCAGGATTGAATTCGGTTTGCCAGGGATCAACCGGCATTGTTTATACGACAGAGGCAGGAAAAACCAATTACGTCTGGACCGTCTCTGCTGGAGGAACCATTACCTCTGGTGGAACAACCATAGATAATACAGCAACAGTAACCTGGAATACTACAGGTGCACAATCAATGAGTGTTAATTACTCAAATGGTGTATGCCTGGCAACCACTCCGACATTTTATCCTGTTGTAGTAAATGTAAGACCGGTTCCGACAATTTCAGGAACCAATACTGTTTGCACCGGAACAGCGGGTGTTGTGTATACCACTGAAGCCGGGATGACCGGTTATGTCTGGAACGTTTCGGCCGGTGGTACAGTGACTGCCGGAGGCACTGCCAATGATAACACAGTTACAGTAACATGGAATACCCCGGGCGCCCAATCTGTCAGTATAAACTATACGAGTGGTTCGTGTAATGCGGTGAACCCGACAATTTATGCGGTTACGGTCGGTAGTAGCTTTTCGGCGACCATCAGCGGGAATAATGCCCCATGTGTCGGATCAACCGGAGTTATTTATACTACTGAAGCCGGGATGACAAATTATATCTGGACAGTTTCAGCCGGAGGAACGATTACTTCAGGAGGTACATCAACATCCAATACGGTAACGGTAACCTGGAATAGTGCCGGTCCGGAATCGATAAGTGTGAATTACACGAATGGAATTTGTACACCAACAACACCGACAGTTTATATGGTATCTGTTAAAAATATTGTAGGAACCCCGACAGCCATTACAGTTTCAGCAGGAACAGAGCCAACGTGCCAACTTATCAATGGGACTACTACGACAACTTATGCCACGACAGCAACAGACAATGCCGGTTTCAACTGGTCGGTGAGCAATGCCCTTGCCGGATCGATCAGCCCCTCAACCGGGATTATGATGTGGACCAATGGATTCTCCGGAAGTGTTGATATCCAGGTTACAGCTAACGGATGCAGTGGGCCTTCAGCTCAGATAATCCGTATTGTTAACATCACTCCAACGGTTGGTACTCCAACGGCTATAACCATTTCAGCAGGATCGGATCCTACATGTCAGTTGACCAATGGAACCACAACCACAACCTATGCCACCACTGCCACCAACAATACTGGTTTCAATTGGACAATCAGCAATTCCCTTGCCGGAACGGTCAACGCGACCACAGGTGTCATGACCTGGGCAAATGGATTTTCCGGTACGGTTGATATCCGTGTAACTGCCAACGGTTGTAATGGACCATCGGCAATGGTTATCCACACTGTGAATATTACCCAGACAGTTGGAATGCCAACGGCAATCACGATCTCTGCCGGTGCTGAACCAACATGTCAGCTGACCAATGGAACTACGACCACAACCTATGCCACCACGGCAACAAACAATACTGGCTTCAATTGGTCTGTGAGCAATACTTTGGCAGGAACGATCAATGCGATCACAGGTGTAATGACCTGGGCAAATGGATTCACAGGGAGTGTAGATATTCAAGTCACAACTAACGGATGCAATGGTCCATCGGCACAGGTGATCCGTACTGTCAATATTACCCCGACCGTTGGAATGCCAACAGCCATCACAGTTTCAGCAGGAACAGAACCAACTTGTCAGTTGACTAATGGAACTTCGACCACAACCTATGCCACAACTGCCACTAACAGTACCGGTTTCAATTGGTCGGTTAGCAACGCCCTGGCAGGAACGATCAATGCAACTACCGGTGTGATGGTTTGGGCAAATGGATTCTCGGGAAGTGTGGATATCCAGGTAGCGGCTAATGGATGCAGTGGACCTTCAGCTCAGGTAATCCGTACTGTTAACATCACACCAACGGTTGGTACACCAACAGCCATCACCATTTCCGCAGGATCAGATCCCACCTGTCAGTTGACCAATGGAACCACGACCACAACCTATGCCACAACTGCCACTAACAGTACCGGTTTCAACTGGTCGGTTAGCAACGCCCTGGCAGGAACGATCAATGCAACTATCGGTGTAATGGCTTGGGCAAATGGATTCTCGGGAAGTGTGGATATCCAGGTAACGGCTAATGGATGTAATGGTCCATCTGCACAGGTGATCCGCACTGTGAATATTACCCCAACTGTAGGCACTCCGACAGCAATTACAGTATCTGCCGGAATTCAACCATCATGTCAGTTAACCAATGGAACTTCGACCACAACCTATGCCACAACAGCAACGAACAATACAGGATTTAACTGGTCGGTGAGCAATGCCCTTGCAGGAACAATTAATCCAACCACAGGTGTTATGACCTGGACGAACGGATTTGCGGGGAATGTGAATATACAGGTAACTGCTAACGGATGTAATGGACCATCGGTGCAGACAGCTAGGGCTGTCACTATTAGCCCGACGGTAGGTACCCCGACAGCAATTACAGTATCTGCCGGAATTCAACCAACATGCCAGCTGACCAATGGAACAACTACTACGACCTATGCCACAACGGCAACGAACAATACCGGTTTCAATTGGTCAGTCAGCAATGCTTTGGCAGGAACGATCAATGCGATCACAGGTGTAATGACCTGGGCAAATGGATTCTCGGGTAGTGTAGATATTCAAGTAACGGCCAACGGATGCAATGGCCCATCTGCACAGGTTATCCGTACTGTCAATATTACCCCGACCGTTGGAACGCCAACTATAATAACAGTTTCAGCCGGAACAGAACCAGCTTGTCAGCTGACTAATGGAACAACAATGACAACCTATGCCACCACTGCCACCAACAATACTAGTTTCAATTGGACAATAAGCAATATTTTGGCAGGAACGATCAATGCGACTACGGGTGTTATGACTTGGAACAGTGGATTTTCGGGAAGTGTTGATATCCAGGTCACGGCCAACGGATGCAATGGCCCGTCGGCACAGGTTATCCGTACTGTGAATATTACTCCGACTGTCGGAACGCCAACGGCGATAACCATTTCCGCAGGCACAGAGCCAACATGTCAGTTGACTAATGGAACCACAACGACAACCTATGCCACAACAGCAACAAACAATACCGGCTTTAACTGGTCAGTCAGCAATGCCTTGGCCGGAACGATCAATGCAACTACCGGTGTGATGACTTGGGCAAATGGATTCTCAGGCAGTGTGGATATCCAGGTAACAGCCAACGGATGCAATGGCCCGTCGACACAGGTGATCCGTATTGTCAATATTACACCAACCGTTGGCACACCAACAGCAATCACGGTCTCTAACGGTACTGAACCAACATGCCAGTTGACTAATGGGACAACAACAACAACGTATACCAGCACTGCCACCAACAATACTGGTATCAATTGGACAATAAGCAATGCTTTGGCAGGATCAATCAACACCTCAACAGGCGTGATGACCTGGGTAAATGGATTCTCGGGAAGTGTAGATATTCAGGTAACAGCCAACGGTTGCAATGGCCCGTCGGCGCAGGTTATCCGTACTGTCAATATTACCCCGACCGTTGGAATGCCAACTATAATAACAGTTTCAGCCGGAACAGAACCAGCTTGTCAGCTGACTAATGGAACCACAGCCACAACTTATGCTACAACCGCTACAAACAGTACTGGTTTTAATTGGTCAGTCAGCAATGCCTTGGCAGGAACTATCAATGCGACTACGGGTGTTATGACTTGGAACAGTGGATTTTTGGGAAGTGTTGATATCCAGGTCACGGCCAACGGATGCAATGGCCCGTCGACACAGGTGATCCGTACCGTTAATATTACACCGACCGTCGGAACGCCGACAGCCATAACCGTTTCCACAGGCACAGAACCAACATGCCAGTTGACTATTGGGACAACAACGACAACGTATGCCACCACTGCAACAAACAATACCGGATTTAACTGGTCGGCCAGCAACGCCCTGGCAGGAACGATCAATGCCACAACGGGTGTGATGACCTGGGCAAATGGATTCTCAGGCA